>NZ_JBDKWY010000002.1:0-412929 GCF_039822645.1 Rossellomorea sp. RS05
TTCGACGATCATCTTAGATCAGTCCATGCAGGAGCATAAGCTGGCCTCTGCGTTAAGGCGAGACCCAACGAAGGAATGTGAGCACATAGATGCCAGGAGATATGGGAGGGTGAGTCCCCTTAACAAGCAGAGATCAAAGGTGCCCATAAAAATTAAAAAGGGGGGATTTATCCAATCTCCTGACGCAACGCGTAGGCTCGATCCCCTTTATTTTGAATAAATGATAAATGAAGGAATGAAGAAAATCCGAAAGGATATTCAAAAAAATTTTTCACCTAAGAAAAGTGTGGGGAACACCCGTCATAATAACTTTTTCCGAGGGAGTCTTCGTCTTGCACTCCAATCAACCGCTAGAAACAATAAATTTAAAAACCCGAACTCATTTGTCCTATCGCAGGTAAATGAATTCGGGTTTTACTTTTGTCCCATCCTTTTTTGGTATACGATGTTTCTTTTAAGTGATTCGATGTCAAGTTCGGAGATGTCACCTGCAACATGTCTTGAAAGGGTCAATTATGCCCAAAGCCCCTGAATGTACACCAATCCCAACAGAAGGTGTACAGTACCGGTGGGAGGATCAGGCTTTTTAAAGCGTGAATCGGTTTAAATGCCCGGTTTTGTCCTTGAAGCCTGCGATCGATGAGGAAGAATAACAAGGAGGCTCCCAGTGAATAAGGGAGGAGTACGAGTCCGAATAGAAGATGGAGCACGCATGATAGGACTGTCTCATACCGATTGGTTGCTGAGCGGACCATGGATGCCAGCTTATCGCTGATCACCGAGGTGATGACACCGTAAATCAAGATGACGGGAAAGCTGTAGAGAAGATAAGCTGGCGTCGCAAGCGTAATGGATGAGGCATAGTCCCAGAAGGATGTGATGGGCTCTTCAAACGGATTCGGATTCACAAGAGCCAGGATGATGGCAAAGATCGGTCCTGAAATGCATGCGGACATGATTTTTCTTGGTAACATGGATGGCCTCCAACGGTTGATGATTTGAGTGTAGCATATCCAGGTAGTGGAAATCTTAACTTTCCTTAAGATTTCCCCATCCTTTTTCTTAAGGTCCGTCCGGTAGTCTGATGGAAACGAGTAGAGAAGGGCGAGGAATAGATGATGAGTGCGCTGCAGTTTGTTAAGGAGTATGTGAAACGGCCGAGGACGGTGGGGGCGGTGATGCCGAGTTCGAAGGTGCTTGCCCGTCAGATGGTGGAGGCGATTGCGTTTGATAAAGTGGAGAACATCGCGGAGTTCGGGCCGGGTACGGGTGTGTTCACGGAAGAGATCCTGCGGAGGAAGCGGGACGGGACCGTGCTGATGCTGATTGAGGAAAATCGTGAGTTCTGTGATCTCCTCCATGACCGGTACGGTGAGCGGGACGATGTGGTGGTGATTCACGGGTCGGCCGAGGATGTACGAGGGCATATGCAGGCGTATGGGATCGGACAATTGGATGCGATTGTGTCGGGGCTTCCCTTCGCAAGCTTGCCAAATGACGTGTCACACGCTATTTTAAGAGTAACCAATCAGGTGCTCGCGCCTGGAGGCGTGTTCGTCACGTTCCAGTACTCCATGATGAAAAAGGGCCTATTCCAGCAATATTTTGCAGGGATATAATGGCAGCGGGTGTGGTGGAATGTACCGCCTGCCTATGTGCTTGCCGCGAGACCGATGAAATGATGAAGAGAAAAGAGTGGACCATATGATCGGAACAAACATCCTGATCGTTGATGATGAAGCCGATATCCGGAACATGATCTCGATTTATTTGAAAAATGAAGGGTACGGGGTGCTGGAAGCGGCTGATGCCCACGAAGCATTCGGCGTGCTCGAGGAGAGCCCTGTCGACCTTATCATCCTGGATGTCATGATGCCGGGGATGAGCGGGGTGGAGGCGTGCATGACGATCCGGCAGTCGTATGATATGCCGATTATCTTCCTGTCGGCGAAGAGCGAGGACCTCGATAAGATCCATGGCCTCGCGAGCGGTGCGGAGGATTATGTGACCAAGCCGTTCAATCCCCTCGAGCTCATGGCCCGCGTGAAATCCCAGCTCCGCCGCTACAAGATGACTTCCGGGAACAGCGAACCTTCCCATCTTCTTGAAAAAGGGGATCTCACCGTCAATGAGCGGACGAATGAAGTGACCGTCGGAGGGCGTGAGGTACGTCTCACACCGAAGGAATTCCATATCCTTTCCTTGTTGCTGCGTAATCAGGCACAGGTCTTCAGCATCGAGCAGATCTATGAAGCGGTGTGGAAGGAACCGTTCTTTAAATCCGACAGCACGGTGATGGTGCATATCACCAATATCCGCGACAAGATCGAGGAGAATCCGAAGAAGCCTTTCTACGTGAAGACGGTGTGGGGCGTGGGGTATAAGGCATGAGGTTCCTGCCCCGTAAACTGAACCTGAATGTGCGGCTCATCCTGATCTTCATCGCCTGCCTGGCCGCGGCGACGATCACGTTTTTCTTCACGGTGTTCTATTTCACCCCGTTTGAAGACTACAGGAAACAAGAAAAGCTCAATGATCAGGTGAAAGAAAGACTGGACGATTGGAAGGAATCAATGGAAGCCGGGAATGTGAGCCTTGCTGATCGGGACGGAATAGAAGATGCCCTCGGTACGGTGAAGGGTCAGCATGAAAAGGAGTGGGGATTCCTTGTGACCGATGCCGAGGGGAATGTGGCGTACCGGGCAGGGAATCTTTACAGCGACGACCTGTCGAAGCTCCTTGAAGAGAAATTGAGTAACGGCGCGACCCATGAAACCGATGTGATGCAGGCCCCGTTCATTACCATGGTCTCTTTCCCCGAGGGGTTGGGGTATGTGGTCATTGAAGCACCGCTGTTGGTCAAGGTGGTCAATCCGACGACCTACAATCAACAACTCATCCAGCTCATCCTTGCCTTTGCCCTGGCCGTCGTCGTCTTCCTGATCCTGTTCGTCCTCTTCATGAGACCGGTGACACGCTACATCGAGCAGATCGAATCGGGCATCGGACGGATCGTGGATCATGACTGGACGTATGAGATTCCGGTGAAAGGGCGTGATGAGCTGTCCTCCTTAGCGGCGAACATCAACTGGATGACGGATCAGCTCCGGCTCCGGTTCGAGAGGGAAAGGGAGCTCGAGCAGTCGAAAAGTGAGCTTATCACGAATCTGTCCCATGATCTCCGGACGCCGCTTACGTCGATCATCGGCTATCTGCAGCTGGCAAAAGACCAGAAGTCACCGGGAGATAAGGGGTATGTGGACACCACCTACCGCCTGTCACTCAAGCTGAAGGGGCTCATGGACGAGCTGTTCGAGTATACGAAGCTCACCCATCATCAGGTCGAGCTCCAGACCGATTGGGTCGACTTTGCCGCCTTGCTCCACCAGCTCGTTGGTGAGTACACCCCGATCCTCGAAGGGAAGGGTCTTCGTGTTGAGATGGAGGTGCCGGAAGAACCCGTCCTCGTCACCGTGGATATCGAGAAGATGATCCGCGTGTTCGATAACCTCCTTTCCAACGTAGAGAAGTACAGCCTGGAAGGGACGATCAATCTCAGGATGAGAGTGGAAGGGGACCGGGTGCTCACCAGTCTCTCGAATCCATCCGACCCTGTGGATCCTGAAGAACTGCACCGGCTCTTCGACCAGTTCTACCGACTCGACGAAGCCCGCTCCACCAAGATCGCTGGTTCCGGACTTGGCCTTGCGATTGCCAAGCGCATTGTTGAGCTTCATGACGGGGAGATCTGGGCAGAGAGTGGGGAAGGTGAGCTGACTGTGTGGGTGGCGCTGCCGGTTGAAGGCTAGAAAGAGTAAGGCGATGCTTCCGTGTGGGAGGCATCGCCTTTTTTGATTATTTAATTTGAGTCAAGCTTGCTCAGATCCCACGACAGTACAGGTTCGACACAAACGGTTCATCCTCCCCATTCGAGTAGCTCTCCTGCTCATGCTGAAAAACGAAGCCCCTCGCTTCATAGAAAGGGATCCCTTTTTGATTCCCTCTCGACACCGATACCCATTGTTCAGTGGCGCCTTTTTCGCGCTGGACCCGGGTAAGGGCTTCAAGGAGGAGCGTGCCGATTCCTTCTCCCCGCCGGTCCGGGTCAAGATAAAGGACGAACACTTCGCCCTGATATGCGCCGGTCATACCGCCGCCGATTGCGCCGAGGACGGTACCATCCTTGAGGGCCACATACCACCCGTCCCAGCCGCCACCTCCATCGGTGATTTCACTGCTAATCCGGTCGGGATGATAAAATTCTTCGATGATACGCTCGATATACGATTTAGGATATCTTTCCCCGTAGGTCGAACGGTAGCCGCGGGAACATACATCGGAAATCCCCTCCACGTGTTGAAGGGCCGCTCTTTCTATTAGGATCATCTCTTTCCCTCTATTCGTTTATGGAATGATCTCACTTTAAATAATGCTTCTTAAAATCAGGATGAATCGAAAATTTCCGCCTCAGATTCACGAGGTTCTTTCCAAACGTTTTCTCCAGCTCATCCCGGTGTTCCTTCATGATCTCCATGAGATAGAGGTCGTGGATCATGACCTCCGTGATGGGCATGACCAGTCCGACGTGCCTTGTCCAGGCAGCGCGGCTGTCGGTCCCGAGGGAGACGATGCCCGCCACCACTTCCACATCGTCGGCGCTGATGACGATCCAGTTGCCGCCGTATTCCTCCTTGATGGCAGAGCCCATGTAGTGGAGATGAACGTGGGCAAAGTCGGAGGAAATATCCCCATAGGCGATGATGGTGACGTTGACCCCGCGGAGGGCCGCTTGTTTCAGCTCCTCTTCCACCTCCTCATATTCCTCTTCCATGACTTCAAGAAGAATCCTCGTTTTTGCGGTGGCAATGCAGTTTTTCACTTTGTCGATGATTTCATTCCGGCCTGTGATGTTCCAAATGTTTTCCCGATCATGGGAGGATTGTTCAAACTCCGCGAGTGACTTCTCGGCCAGCTTGAAGTGATCATTCGCTTCCCTGCGCCGATTTTTGATGAGTTCTTTCGCCGGGATCGGGGTGTACTGAGGGGTGGTGCCCGGACTGACGAGAATATCTCCTCTTCCCGCAAGGTGATCCAAGGTTTCGTAGATTCTCGACCGTGGGACCCCGGATTTTTTCGCTACGGCATAGCCCGTAAGAGGGGATTCTTCCAGGAGTGCCAGATAGGCTTTGGCTTCGTATTCGGTGAAATGCAGCTTGGTCAGTGTGTTTAAAAGGGTATCGCTCATAGATCCTCCGTATGCGTGGGTTTATTTCTGTTAGTGTATCAAAATAGATTGATTATTTCTAATCGATTCTGGTATTCTTTTTAGTAGTTACTGTAGTAACCACTATTATCATGTGAGGAGAGGACACATGGACAACTTGCTTGCTTACATACCTGTCGCTACGCTTATGGTCGTCATTCCCGGCGCAGACACCATGCTTCTCATGAAGAACACTTTGAGTTACGGACCGAAAGCGGGACGCTTTACGGTTCTCGGCATGCTCTCGGGCCTTTCGTTCTGGACGGGCATTGCCATACTCGGATTATCCGTCGTGATTGCCAAATCTGTGGTGTTGTTTACCACGATCAAATACCTCGGTGCTGCTTACTTGATCTACCTTGGAATTAAAAGCCTGATTTCGAAACAGACCCTTGCTGTGGATCAAATGGAACCCTCGGCGGACGTACCCGTCGACCGCCGCTATCATAAAAAGTCCTTCATGCAGGCCATGCTCAGCAATGTGCTGAATCCAAAGACCGTCATCGTGTATATCACCATCATGCCGCAGTTCATCAACTTGAACGGTCATGTCAACCAGCAGTTGATCATCCTGGCCTCGATCCTGACGGGACTGGCAGCCGCCTGGTTCCTGATCCTGGTGTATGTAGTGGACTATGCGAAGAAATGGTTGAATGATAAAAAACATCAACAAATGTTCCAACGAGTGGCGGGGATCCTCCTCGTCGGATTCGGAATCAAAACCGGTATATGAAAGAAGAGCTACCCATCATGTTGAGTGGGTAGCTCTTTTAGTTACTAGTTGGACCATCTGCGATCGTATTTTCGTGAAGATTAGAGTCCTTTTAGAGTCCTTTTTTTATTCTGGAAATCAATTTATGAGAACCTAAGATATAGATGAACATGATTAATAAAGGGATTATACTTGGGAAAATTTCTACCCCGTCTTCTTTAATATTTACAACGTATAAGTAAGAGAGGTTATACGTATCTGCAAAGGAGCTCAACTGAATAAATCCCAAGTAAAATCCAACAAATGATAAAAAGTATAATAAGAAAACCTTGATCGTTAAATTCATAAATGATACACCCCCTTATGTAGTCTGAAGATTGTAATGTCACCATAGTTACAATTACCTTTTGTGTTATCTACCCGTTTGCTGAGTAAGTCTTTTTTATATAATACCATAAAAAGTAAATTACTCCTTGCTGTAAATTAGTATTCATTCATTAGGGAAAGATGATGAAATGACTGGCTTAGCTCGCATTTCCGTGCCGATCACGTTCTACTTCATGAGGTATTCCTGGTTCATATTTAGATCCTTTATCATCCAAAAATGAGAATACTAGGTGGGGGAGAAATAGTATACTTGAAACTAGACAGGGATTGGAGGGAAAGGATGAAACGGATCATCATAGGGCTGATCGGGGGACTGGTCTTTTTGGCTTCATCCGTCACAATCGGCTTGATCGTAAGGGAATACATAACTGATGAAAGAAGTAAGGACCGATACAAGATCGAACCGTTGACGTTTGATGAGAGGGAAGGAAATACATCGATTGAACGATTGTACGAGGTGGTGGACTCGCCACCGTATCGCGAAATTCCCGGCGTGACCGTTACCCATGTCTTCTCTACAGGGGAAGGAGATGACATCCGCACGGCTACCTACTCCGATTATGTGTCGGCCATGAACGATGGAGGTGCGACGGGATACGAACGGACCTACGCAGTGGAGGGGAATACATTGTCTCTCAAGGAAGAATTCGACTCTGATCAGGTGATTTTGACGGTGAATGGGGAGTTCGTCAGCTCGTTTCCCAAAAGGATCCACCTGGAGGATTCAGTCGATATGCGCTACGGAAACCTGGGACTGGTCCGAAAGACGGACCCGGACAGTGGAACGGGGGAAACGATAATGGTGGAGCAGCGTGGACCCGAGTCATGGGAAGTATTCACCGTTGATCCTGAAGGGGCCGTAGTGCGGGAGAGCATCCCGTCCATAAAAGAATTGCGTCGTGATCCCGAGACAGTGCGGGTCATCAATCATTCCGGTGCCCACCGTGAATCGATCGGATACCATACGCAGCTGAGCGAGGGGCTTCCGGCATTCAGCTTTCCGGTTTTCTTCCCTTATGTGACGTTTGTGGTATCTGGCGGGATGGTGTATGGGTTGGTTAGGAAAAGGACAGTGTGGACCAGCTAGTTTTCGCATTAAGTTCATTACGATTGTGGGGAGAAATAATTGGAAAAGATACTTGTGGCGGTTGTCATAGTCCTATTACTTTATTTAGCCGGGAACGCATTTTATATCGTCTTCAAGACGTATCAAGAGGATGATGAAATTCATCACCCCACATTGGAAATCTTGCCTGTTCATTGGATCATGGATTTTCTATTGTTCATCTCAAAAAAGATCGCTCCTGCTCCATACTTTGTCACCCTATTTAAAACGCTCTCGTTCCTATATGGGCTGCTTATAGTGGGGTTTATCATTCTTATTTTGCTTGTTTTCTTTTTTTAGTACAATCATTTATGGGATTTTATGTTAAAATAAGAAGAAAAAGGGGGTGTCTTCATCCGATTCCTCACCAAAACAGCCATCATTCTCATCTCCATCATCCTTCTCGGCGCCTTCATCACGCTCTTCCAGGGAGGCATCGATCTCAGTCTATCCACCTATTGGAGCAGCCTCAAAGGGTTGGTCGCTTCACTGGTTCAACCAGGTTCCATCATGTATTCCACGGGTGACTACAATACGGGCAGCCAGTACCCGTTGTTTCCATACTTCTTTGAGTTCTACGGCTATTCGATCTCCGTCCTTTTCTTGGGCTTCATCCTGGCCCTTATCATCGCGGTTTCCCTCATCATGATCACGTTTCAATTATCGGTGAAAAAACGCACGGCGCTTATGAAGCTGTCCACCATTCTGGAGGCGGTGCCCGACCTGTTCGTCATCGCCATGGCCCAGCTGTTCATCATTTTCCTGTTCAAGCAGACGGGGATTCTGTTCTTTGATGTTGTCGGCGCCTATGAACGTCCGTTCATCCTGCCGCTCATCACCTATACGATCCTTCCGACCATCTTCCTGTACCGGACGCTGACGCTCCTATTCGATGAAGAGCTGCGGAAGCCCTATGTGGAGCTTGCGAGGGGGAAGGGGCTGACGGGTTTTCGGGTGCTATTCGTCCATGTGTTCCGGAATGGGCTGATGGGTCTTCTCCATCATTCCAAGATGATCCTGACGTTCATGCTCTCAAACCTCATCATGCTGGAGATCATCTTCAATACGAGGGGAATCACCTGGTTCGTCTATTATCATCCAACCCCGGAAATCGCCACCGTCAGCATCCTGCTCCTTGCCATTCCTATCCTTCTCTTTGAGCAGGGCATGAATAAGCTGAAATCAAGCATCGTCGGAGGTGAAGGGCAGTGAAGGCATTCAAAAACCTCTCGTTTGTGATCGGCTTTTCGTTCATTGCCCTCATACTGGGAGGGAGCCTCGTTTACGGGTGGGTGTACGGTGATGCCATCCCTGTCGTTCCGTTGAAGTCCGGAGCGGAAGGGGCGATGAAACCACCCTATGGACCGATGGACCACCTCCCGTTCGGTACCAACGCCCTGGGGCAAAGCATGTTCCTCGTGATGTTGGTCGGGGCGAAATTCACCCTGGGGATCGCCTTCCTGGTGGCGTTTCTGCGCTTTGTCCTGTCTGCCTTCATCGGGACCGTGATGACCCTGTACGTTCCGAAGTTCACCGCGTGGATCCGTCCGTTCCTGCAAACCTTCTATTATTATCCGATCACCCTCCTGGCCTTCATGATGCTGTATTGGGTGCTGTTTGAGGACGGACTCATGGGGGGAGAATTCAGCTACTCCTTCAGTGCACGGGTGCTGATCGAACTCGCCGTCCTCACCCTGGCAGCCGTCCCGATTTCCACCCTCATCGTGTCCAATGAAGTGAAGGACATCATGAAGCAGGAGTTCATGGAAAGCGTCCAGGTTCTCGGTGGGAATAGGCGACACATCCTGCGGAAGCATCTTCTTCCGTTCCTGAAGCCGCGGTTCGTCGTCCTCTTTTTGAGGGAAGCAATCCAAGTGCTGATCCTCCTTTCCCACCTCGGTATCCTCGGCATCTTCTTTGGAGGAGGGGCACTGATGGAAGACCTATTCGGGAATCCTGCCATGGCTTCCCTCTCAAACGAATGGTCGGGCCTCATCGGAAAGGATTTTAAGTACCTATTTACGACCTATACATGGATCCCCTTCATTCCCATCCTTTTTCTCACGCTCGCCATCATCGCCCTCAAGCTCATGGTGGAAGGATATCAGGAGACGCATGGGGGAGTAGGGGTGAAAAGGAAAGAAGCTCCCGCTACAGAAGATAGCCGCTTGGACGGAAAAGAAGATTTTGAACGGGTTGATCGAAAAATTGGATAAAGGGGGAAGTGTTGTATGAAAAAAATATCATTCCTGATCGTCGGCGTCATCCTGATTCTAATGGGGTGCGGAAACAAAGGAGCCGAAGCCATCGACAGTACGGATGCCGAATTTATTGCTATCGTCCAACTTGAGCAGGACCTGCACATCTACAATGAAACCGCCAGTGAACCGATCAACATCAACGACCTCGAGCTCCTCTCGAACGACACGGTCTTCAGCAGCACCTCAAAAGCATGGGAAGTGTCGTTCAACTACAAAGATGGTCTCACCAACAAGAATGTCGCCACCAACGCCGTGGCCCAGTACAGTGTGGATCCGTCCGGTGAAATCATGGCGACGACGCATTCGTTTGAATAGGGAGGAGACAGCCGGAGATGTAACACTGAGGCATCGGTTAGCCTAGGGAGTGTGTTAAATGAAAAGGAATGATCTGAAGATGTTCACTCACATCTCATCCTATATTGCACTACCTATGATGATTGTTCTGCCACTGTTCCTCATTTCAACCATTTCCGGCGACCATGTCGTTCCAATTATACGCCCGTTATTACTACTTACTTTTCTTCTTTCGGTGTTCGGCATACCACTGAGTATCGTCTCCATGTTCAGTAAAGAACATTTAGCAAAAAGAATGATTGTTTTAGTGATAAATGGATCGCCGCTCGGTATTCTTGTTTACGGTCTAATGATGGAATTCATCGATGATTTTCTTAGAACTGCACCTTGATAGGAAATATTCAAAGAATAGCTCCATTCATATGAATGAAGCTATTCTTTTTTTGATATTCATTTTACTCAACTGCAATTTCAAGTTTGGCGATAGGGAACGGAACCTTTTACGGGGATTGGCTGTCTTTTTTATAGTAGAGAATGGCGCTTATACACGTCGAGCAGTTCTTCTACCGAGATTCCGTCTATGGTCATTCCTGATATATCACTGCCTGTAATTTGTACGTTTTTTAGATTGCTGTTCTTGATGGTCGTACCTTGTAGTTCACAGCGTTCGAACGAAAGAGGGTCCTGCTTTTCTCCGAGACTGGTATCCATAAAACGGACGCCCCCCATCGTGACCAGCCTCATGCTACTGTAGGAAAGATTCAGGTCGGCGTAAGAGGCATGGGTGAGATTGATATTCTTGAAGGTAGAATCACGGAGGTTGCAATTGCTGAAGTGCGTATTCATTAAATTGCTGTTGCAGAAGGAACTTCCCTGTAGTGTGACTTGATAGTGGTCCGTGTGTTCCATCCTACAGTCCTCATATTGGGTAAGGGATAGATCTTGCTGTTCCACGACGTTCCCGGCGGGGGATTGGCGCTTAATTCTCTTAATATAGCTATACTCGTCTTCTGTCTGAAACACAGCTTGATATCCCATCTTTTCGTAAAAATGATGGTTGTTCACTTGCCTGCTGGACGTCTCGAGATCCCACGTCCTCACGTCAGGGAATGCCTCTTCGATGAGACGGATGACCGTTGACCCGATGTTTTGTCCCTGCACGTCGGGATCGACAAATATGCGGTCGATCCTGCCGAAGGAGCTCCCCGTCAGAGTAAGAATTATCCCGCCCACTACTACATCATGAGCAATAATCTTGAAATAGACCAATTCTTCGATCATATAGTTCGTCATCTCGACCGAAGAATATCCAGGGGGCTGAATATTGTAATCGACGGTAGAGTCATCAGACAGCCATCTCCGTGCTTCTTCATCAAAGGTTTTTTTCATGATATCGGTCAGCTTCTCAGCATCGGACCTTTCGGCTTTTTGGATGGTAATCAATTTCCATCACTCCTTTTACTATTAATCCCAATAATGAAACACGACCTCCCCAACGTTCTTTGGTTTCCAATAGGAAATCTGCGCCCGTTCTGCCCGGTTGAGGTGTTGAATCATCGGCGGTTCGATGGGTGTGTTCAGTTCATCAGCCTCCAACACGCTGTAGTACGGGGAAAACGCTTCTCTTAACAACATTCTGTCGACGAAGGAGATCCCCCGAACCCGATAGCATCGGCCATTGCAAGATAGGGGTAATGGTCATTGAGCAGCACAAAGAGCTCATCTCCATTCCATTTGATCCGGCAATAGGCGAAATTCGTTGAAACATCGGCTGATTCGAATGTCAGTACCTGCCCACCCGATTCAGCCGCGATGCCGTAGCAAAGCTTTTGAAATAGGGAGAGATCCGTCAGGGGAGGTTCTCCAGACTGCGAATCGAAAAATCCTGTGACGCCGGTGGGAAGGATGATCATCGTTCAGGCTCCTTTCACTTCCCTCTTATTCTACCAGAAAATGGGGCATGGGAAGTTGGTGATAAAGCGTGAAAGTCGGTAATAAAAGAATAGAGTTGAAAATAAACAGGCTGAGTTGTCGATAAAAATTCTCCTCCAAAAAAAGTTGGTAATTAAATCTCGAAAGTTGGAAGTAAAAGTTGAAAAGTTGATAGTAAAAATTCAAAAGTCGGTAGAAAAACGGGGAGGTAGCTGTTTGGTGGAAAATAAAGGGTGTGATTTAAGCTCAAAACCCTCCATTTCAAACCTATAAAGCCACATCTACCCCAAACTAAAAGTGATCTCACATACAAAAATGCCCCGATCCCCTCCAATCCACTAGCCCATCACCCCCAACCCAACAAAAAAAGAGCCCCCATGACCAACCAAGGGGACTCCCACAGAACTTCAGCTCTCTAATGCTTTTCTTCTAGTAAACTCTTCTTTGATTTCAGCGAGCACGTCGCTGTCTGTGACCAGTCGCAAGGCCGTGAGTGCCAGGCCTTTCGCTCCGAGGATCAGTGCTTCATCCCCCTTGGGTGATTTGGCTGCTTCGCGGAACTCATCCGTATGGGCGACGAGGCTTTCCGGTCCGATCTGGATATATGGGTGGATCGTCGGGACGACCTGGCTGATGTTGCCGGCATCGGTGGAGCCGAGTCCGTTTCGCTCTTCGGTTGAAACATACTCGCCCAGTCGTTCAAGCTCTTCTTTAAAGACCGTATCATACGCCCGGTTCAACACAAGATTATCCACTTCATTCTGGAAGGCAATGACGTTCAGCTTCGCCCCCGTTGCCAGGGCGGAGCCTTCTGCGATCGCCTTCACGCGTGCGGTCACTTCGCTGCAGGTCTTGCGGGTCGCCGCGCGGATGAAGAAGCGGGCCTTGGCGTATTCCGGTACGATGTTCGGCGCGTCGCCTCCGTGGGTGATGATGCCGTGGATGCGGACGTCGTCGGTTACGTGCTGGCGAAGGGCGTTGATCCCGTTGAACAGGCCGATGACCGCATCGAGTGCGTTGATGCCGTGATGGGGAGACCCCGCCGCATGGGCCGGTTTCCCAATGTATTCAAAGTCCAGGGGATCGACGGCGAGGGAGTTCGATGTGATCCGGGTTGAGTTAGCCGGATGCACCATGAGGGCGGCGTCGATCCCCTCAAGGAGTCCGTGCTTGACGAAGCTTCCCTTGGCGCTTCCATTGGGGCCGCCTTCCTCGGCGGGTGTCCCGAAAACGACGACTTCTCCGCCGGTTTCGTCGATTACCTTGCTGAGGGTGATGGCCGCCGATACGCTCGTCGTGCCGATGATGTTGTGTCCGCAGGCGTGACCGAGGCCGGGAAGGGCATCGTATTCGGCGAGGAACGCGATTGCCGGGCCGGGTTTATCCGATTTCCGGCGGGCAAGGAGGGCGGTCTCATGTCCCGCCACCCCGCGTTCCACCGTGAATCCTTCCGACTCCAGAAGCTCGGCGTGGGTCTTCGAGGCAAAGAATTCCTCGTTGCCGATCTCAGGACGGTCGTGGATCGAATGACTGATTTCGATGTACTTTTCCTTATTTTCCTCAAGGTTCGCGATGATCTGATCTCTCAATGTGTCAACGACGGTACTCATTTCCATTCCTCCTCTGGGTTGTTTATTCTCCGATCTTGCTCAGTGGGACGAAGGTCGGGATCGTGCTTCCGTTGTATTCTTTTTCAATGAAGTCGGCTGTGTCTTCTTCCTGGTAGAGCTCGACGATTTTCTTGAGTGTTTTGTTGTCCTTGTCTTCTGTACGTGCGGCGATGATGTTGATGTAAGGTGTAGCCGTGTCATCTTCGTGGAAGATGGAATCCTTCACGGGGTTGAATCCGGCGTCGACGGCGATACCATTGTTGATGATGGATGCAGCGACATCAGGCAGGACGCGCGGTGTTTGGCCGGCTACGACCGGAACGATCTCGATGTTCTTCGGATTCTTTTTGATTTTATCCAGTGAGCCGTTTCCGTCGAAGTCTTCAGGCAGCTCGATGAGGCCTGCTTCTTGAAGGAGGAGGAAGGCTCTTCCCATGTTGGTCGCTTCGTTCGGGACAGCAATCTTGGCGCCATCCGGGATGTCATCTACTGATTTATATTTCTCAGAGTAAAGGCCGAGCGGAGCGATGACCGTGGTACCCACCGGTGTGAGATCGAGGTCATGCTCTTTCTTGAATTCGTTGAAATAAGAGATTGTTTGGAATGCGTTGGCATCAAGCTCGCCTTCTTCAAGGGCCAGGTTCGGCTGGACATAATCGGAGAAGCGGACGATCTCGATGTCGATGCCTTCTTTCTTTGCTTTCTTCGCGACGAAGTCCCAGATGCGGTTATCGGAACCGCTGACTCCGATCTTGACCTTCGTTTCGTCTTTGCTGGCGCTTGAGCTACAGCCTGCAGCGAACCCGCCGATTAGTAGAATGAGTGATAGAATGATCCATTTCTTCATGTTGTATCTCCTCGCTATCTTCTTCTGATTTTTTTCGATACGAAATTACCCGATGATTGCAGTCCCTGTACAAGGACGATGAGTATGGCGACGGTGATGACCATGACCCAGGTGTCAAAGCGCTGGTAGCCGTAGGTAATGGCGAGATCCCCGAGTCCGCCTCCGCCGATGGCGCCTGCCATGGCCGATGCCCCGACGAGTCCGACGGTGGCGATGGTGAGGCTGAGGACGAGGGAGCTGAGCGCTTCCGGGACGAGGAAGCGGAAGATGATCTGGGTGGATGTCGCCCCCATGGATTCCGCCGCCTCGATGACGCCTTTGTCGACTTCAAGGAGGGAGTTCTCAATCAATCGTGCAATATACGGTCCTGCATAGAAGACCAGTGGCACGACGGCTGCGGCCGTTCCGATCGATGTTCCCACAATCAAACGCGTGAGGGGGACGATCGCTACCATCAGGATGATGAATGGGACGGAACGGAAGATGTTCACGACCCCGTTCAGGATGGTGAAAATAAAGGCATTCTCCCATAGATGACCCTTCCTCGTGATGACGAGAAGTACCCCGAGGGGCAGCCCGATCACGGTGGAGAAGAGGAGGGAGAAGCCGGTCATGACCAAAGTTTCAATGAGTGCATCGATGATCTGCTGTGAATCAACTAGCATGTGGTGCGACCTCCTTCACGGTGACGTTTTCTCCATTCATGACAAGCAGTGCACGGTTGATCTCGCTCTCGGAGCCGATGAGCTCGACGATGAGATGACCGAATGGTGTGCCCTGCAGCTCTGTAATATTTCCGAACAGCACGTTTACATCGAGGTCGAAGCGCTTCGCCACTTGTGAAAGGAGCGGCTGACCCGATGAGGCGCCGACGAAGCGGATCTTGTAGATCCGTCCCGGTGCGTTTTCCTTCTGCACAAGCTCGAGGACCGATTCCGGGATGGAGTCGTTCAGCACGGAGCTCACGAAGTTCGCCGCCGTCTCGGTCTGAGGGGAGGAGAAGACGTCGAATACGGATCCGGACTCGATGATCTTCCCGCCTTCGATGACCGCCACCCGGTCGCACACTTCCCGGATCACCGACATCTCATGGGTGATCATGAGGATCGTGATGTTGTACTCACGGTTGATCTTTTTCAGCAGCTTCAGGATCGAGCCTGTCGTCTGCGGATCGAGGGCCGATGTCGCCTCGTCGCACAGAAGGATCGACGGCTGCGTGGCAAGGGCACGGGCGATGCCGACGCGTTGCTTCTGACCGCCTGATAATTGATCTGGGTACTGGTTCGCTTTATCTTCAAGACCGACGAAGCTCAGCAGCTCTGTCACCCGCTTTTGGATCTCAGCCTTGGATTGCTTCGCGAGGATGAGGGGCATCGCCACATTGGCGAAGACCGTCTTGGAATTCAGGAGGTTGAAGTGCTGGAACACCATCCCGATCTTCCGCTTCACCTCGCGCACGTCTTTCGGTGAAAGGGCCATGAGATCCTGGCCGTCTACGATCACCTTCCCCGAGCTCAATCGCTCCAATCGGTTCACGGTGCGGATCAGCGTACTTTTCCCGGCGCCGCTGAATCCGATCACCCCGCATATTTCCCCCTGCTCAACCCGCAGGTCGATGCCGTCGAGGGCCCGGACTTCCTTTCCGCCGCTGTTATATACTTTCGTGGCGCTTTTGAATTCAATCATGTTCGTCATGCCTCCTGGTGGTTAAAAATAAAAACCCTCTTCCCGAGGTCTCGAGAAGAGGGCATGGATTCACACGGAATCAATGGGTCCCTTCTCATCTCCCAGGCGCGTTGCCTGCTGGAATTGGCACAGTACTTTGTGGAAAGTCTGCTGCCGAAGCGTCATCGGGCCAGTCCCTCAGCTTCTCTGGATAAGAAATTATTCAATTAGGGTAAACAAAAGGCCCCTTCCTGAGACAGGAAGAGGCCGGAGATCCATAAGGAAAGAAAGATCCGTACTCTTCTCATCTCTCAGGCGTCCGCCTGTTGGAGTTGGCACAGTGCTCAAGTGAGCCCGCTGCCGAGGTATCAAAGGGCCAAATCCCTCCACCTCTCGTGATAAGAAGTTGTATTTGTTTAACGTGAGCCCTATTCTACGCCGGACTTTTTCCTGCGTCAACACCCTCTGACAGAAATGAGACAGGCTGGAAGAAGTGGAAATGGGGTGAAAATAGGTCTATGGATTCAAAAGAAAGAAAATGAAAGCCTTTTATTTTGATGAGGATAATCGGAAAACACTTCTTTTTAACTAATTATTTATTTTTTATAAAATGAAGGATGGCCCTCCAACTAATCCGATGAGTGCAATGAAGCGGAGATGGCTCGACTCCTGCGGAAAGGCGGGCAGGTGAGACCCAGCAGGCGCAGCCGATGTGGCTCACCGCACGCCCCGCGGAAAGCGAGCCATCGCAGCGAAATGGAGCGGAACTCTTCCAATCTAAGAAAATTGTGGAACATTCCATTGACAATCAGCCTCCTCCCCCGTAAAGTAATAATTGAAAATGATTCTCATTATCAAGAAATGAAAGGGGAACCACATGAAAAAAGCATCGTTCTTTACCATATTGCTGGTCTGTCTGCTCTTGGCGGCATGCAGCAGCGGAGAAACAAAAACGGATTCGTCCAAGGAGGAATCATCGACATTTACATATGAATCAGAGCAGGGACCGGTGGAGGTGCCGAAAGAGCCGAAGCGGATCGTCGCCCTCACCAATGGTCCGAATGTGATTTCCCTCGAAGGGAAGCTCGTCGGAATCGATGAGTGGACCGAGATGAACCCACTCTTCACCGACAAGCTGAAAGATGTGGAAGTGGTGGGTGACGATCAGCTCGAGAAGATCATCGAGCTCGACCCGGACTTGATCATTGCCGGAAGTCAGACGAAGAACCTCGATAAGATGAAGGAGATTGCGCCAACCGTCGCTTTCACATGGGGGAAACTGAATTACATCGATCAGCAGATCGAGATCGGCAAGCTGTTGAATAAGGAGAAAGAAGCGAAGGAATGGGCGGATGACTTCCAGGAGCGTGCCGCGACGATCGGGGATGAGATCCGCAAGAAGATCGGCGACGACGCCACGGTATCCGTCATTGAAACCGGTCAAAAGGAGCTCTATGTCTTCGGGAACAATTATGCCCGTGGTTCTGAGATCTTGTATCAGGCCATGAAGCTCAACATGCCGGATGCCGTGAAGGATAACGCCTTGGAAACTGGGATTCACGTCATCTCGCCGGAAGCGGTAGGAGACTTCACCGGAGATTACCTCGTCCTGAGCAAGAATCCCGATGTGGACAATTCGTTCATGGACACGGATACGTGGAAGAACATCCCGGCCGTGAAAAACGGTCATGTTATCGAGATCAACAGCAAGGAATCGACGTACAGTGACCCTGTGACACTTGAGCATCTCTTGAAGACATTCGAGGATGGCTTTTTAGGAGAGTAAGGGGCGGAGGGGGTCATTCTGTGACCCCTACCGATTCCGGACGAAGAAAATGAAGGATGAAAGCGCCAAGAACAAGGGCAAGCTGAACCACACTGGCGATCAAGAGCTGTACCGATGGTAAGTACCATTCTCCCACGGAGAGAGTGGCACCGATCGTCGCAATGAAAAGAAGGGCGCCCATGAACAGGGTCGAGAAGAGAATCTGCCGGTCATACCGGATGAGCCCTCTGATTGCTACTACCGCATTTCCCAGTCCGAAGACGATCATGCCCACGATCGCCATAGCCATCCAGCTGTCAAAAGGCAGATCTCCTGCCCACTCTGGTGGGAAGGTTGCAAAGATCCCTTTACCTGAGATCATGGAACCACCGAGATAAAAAGCACCCATGCTCAGGGTCGCATTGTACACATTCATGATGTTTTTCTTCAAAATAAAGCATTCTCCTTTGTGAGAGACTCGCCAACGAGGGAGTCTCTTTTTTATGTTAAGGCATGGATGAAACCGTCCATTCGATCAATCCGGTCAAGAGGACCAGGAAGACCATGAAGGAACTGGAGACGATGACCGCCATATGTTTCGTTTTGAAATAGAGGACGAATCCCCCTGCGATCAAGAGGAGCCAGGCAACCATCCCGGCGATTGAAAACAGGGCAGGCGAGTTGGCAATCCATAGGATCGTAATGATCAGGTGGAGTGCCACGAGCACCCAGGCAAAAAGTTTCATGTAGGTTAACGCTCCTTTTACATACTGGTAATACCGTTGATGAGGATGACGAACATCAGGGTGACACCCGACAATGCACCGACGGGGAAGGCGAAGCTCTTATTATGCCTTAGTTCATAAAGGCTGGCAGCCAGTCCTGCTGCGCATAACACACCCCATATAGGATTGAAGATAGCCTCGGCCACTTCGTCGGAAAACCATTCATAGCCGCTTGAAAGCCAGAAAATCCAGTGAAGGATCAGGAGGCTCAAAACAATATAGGATAATTTCCTAGGAGGCCTGGTGTTTGTCTTCCTCACCATGAGCGCTGTCATGATGGAACCAAATACGATCAATCCAATAAATAATAGAAAAATAATCATGAATCCGATGATGTTCACGTCCATTCCGTTGAATTTGTACATGTAGAATCTTGGTAAATGATTTCTATGACATGATTGTATCGGATTATTTATTGCAAAACAATAAAAAGTTTTTCTTTTTCAATAATAATTTGCTGTTAAATCTTCTGATATACTTCCGGATATGGTCACCATGAGCAGGCAGTATGTGATAGAACCCACTATCTATGTTCTCAGTGTCCGCTTATTGCGTGAGGAACACATACGCGAACATAGAGAGAAACTTTCGGTACGATCCAAAGGATACGCAGCACTTTTTTACCTATTAAGGGGACTCCTTTCCTATAGAAAGATTGCAATTGAGAGTGAGAATTGTTATCATTTAGATGAGAGATAAGCAGATAAGGAGATACAATCATGACAAACATAGCTAAAACGATACGCGAACGCCGCTCCATAAAAGCCGGCTACATCGATAAAGAAGTCACACAGGAAACGGTGCTGAACCTGTTGGAAGATGCCGTCTGGGCGCCGAATCACGGACTCCGTGAGCCGTGGAGATTCATCTTCGTACCGGCGGATGAGAAGGAAGGATTCGTAGAGGATCTCGTGAAAACCTTCCCGCCCGATATGAGGGACAACCGCCGCAACTACTTCAGCCAGCCTGCGGCGATCCTCGTCGTCGTCATGACCGAAGACCCCCGTCAGAAGCAGTGGGACGAGAACTTCGGAGCCATCGGCGCCATGATCCAAAACTTCCAGCTCCTCGCCTGGGAACAGCAGCTCGGAGTAGTGTGGAAAACAAATCCTCATATTTATGATCCGAAGGTCCATGAATTGCTTGGTGTCGAGAAAGGAGAACGGATTGCCGGTTTCTTGCATCTCGGGTACTTTGATGAGGTGCCACCAGCGAGGAAGAGGACACCGATTGAAGACAAGTTTTCCGTTTACGGGAAATGATGTAGAAGAAGGGCTCACCGGGGTCCTTCTTTTTTATGGGGTGAATAAGACAATCCGCATCTGGCATATCCTTTGAAAAAACAGGTGTGTGATTATGGGGATGAAAGCTCAGCATCAAGTGATCTTCTGCGCCATCCACAGTTCGAGTATCAAGAGATTTCTTCTCCTGGACTGTTTGGCGGGGACGGGTTTTTATTACTTGGGAAAAGTGATGTCATCAAGCGTATACGTTGGGATAGCAAGTAGCGTCATTTGTACCGAAGGCATCAAACGATTGCTTCGAAGTAGATAAAAAATGCCAACCATTTGAGTGGATCTCAGATGGTTGGCATTTTATTTGTAGGGTTCTTGAATAGAAGCAGCTCACCGGATGAAATGGGTCCGATCGCCAAGAAGTATAAGAAGACGTTGAAAGAGGCGTTGTTGTTAGGTCCTTCTTTCATGCAGGTGGATTGGTTGAGTATTCGTTGATGGGTGGGGTAGAGTGAATAAGAAGAGAATGTTTTGTAGAAAGGATGCTTACCATGAATGTTATTCAATTGTCTCCGCATGTCTATAAGTGCGGGTTTTCAATCAATGTTTCCGTGGAGATCCCGGTCAATGTGTGGCTGGTCAAAGATGGGGAGGATGTGTACATCATCGATACGGGCGTCGAATCCCATGTGGATGATCAAATCAAAGCGGCCGAATCACTCGGCACCCCTAAGGCGGTCCTGCTGACCCATGGGCACAGCGATCACATCAAAGGGACCGGTGAGTGGCTGAAGGCGTACGACATCCCCATCTATGCCCATGAGGTGGAACTGCCCTTCATCAACGGGGAAAAGCCCTACCCGAATAAGCAGGCGCCTGAACAGAATGCAGTCGCCGGTATCGTGGAGCCGCTGACGGATGAAGTCCTTGCCACCCTTCCCGTCAGTGCCTACTTGACGCCGGGTCATGCTCCTGGACATGTCGTCTACTACCATGAAGAGGACAAGGTGCTCATGACAGGGGACCTCTTTATCACCAGCAGGGAAGATCTGCATCCCCCAATCCGGAAATTCAGTGTTGATATGAACGAAAACATCGACAGCGGTGCCATCGTTGACGACCTCAAGCCCGCATTGATCAGCTCATCGCATGGTGAGGAGATTGAGTATCGTGAAGATTTGTATAAGAAATATGTGCTTCGATATAGGGATTAACGACAGAAAACCTTCTTCCGGTTGATTGGGAGGAGGTTTTTATTTTTATAAGTTTCAATATATGCCAATGAAAAGCCAATTCCGGGTGGATCTCGTGACGGTCTTTTATTACTGGTAAAACCCAATAAATGTTTATTTAGGTATAAAATAGGGTAATGAACATGAATGATAATGGGAAAAAAGTACTGTCAACTCATCCTAAGTTGAGTTGAATTTCCTATTACCTCAGAATATACCATTTGGTACCATTTAACATAGGGAGAAATTGTCTATTTATGAAAGGGGATGAATCTTCTGTCCTATTTATCTTTGTTACAGCAACAAGTTGCGCAAAAACGCGAACAGCTTAGGCGCCTCCAGTCGACCATCAGGGAATTGGATGATACCCAAAGTGAATTTATACATAGTCAGAAAAGAGTGGATGATCCCAAATTATCACCGGCAGTGTGGAAAGGGAACCTTGCAAACGAATTCAGTGACATTCGGGAGAACATGATGACGAGCTATAGGGATATGGCTCAAAATCAATTAAGTGAATCGATACAACTAATGGAAAGTAAATGTCAGTCGCTTCAATACGAAATCAATTCTTTGGAAGCAGACATCACGCGTGAAAAAGCGGACCTTGAACGGAAGCGCAACGAAAAAAAGTGAGAGTACTGATAGCTAAACAAATGGGCTGGGAGTGATGAGGGTGAAGGTACTGGATGCGAGTGCTCTTCATGAAGGTATTGAAAAGCAGAGCAGTAAGTTTAAAGAACAGCAAGAAAGCATTGAAAAGCTAAAAAGTGAAATTGATAATCTCGTCAACTTAAATGACGCGTTCAAAGGAGAAGCAGGAGATTCTATCCGTGCCTTCTATAAAGATTTTCACGGAAAGTTCTTAACTTACTATACTTCGACTCTTGAAAATTATGAGAAAGTATTAAAAAATGTTAAAGAGGCCACAAAGGAATTGGAATCTGATCCATCCGGTTATATTAGTGAATCCTTCCTATCGAATGACCTTACTAATGGTCTAGACAATGGGCGGAATTTAACCGTTGGATTAGTGAACGACGCCAATTCTTCCATAAGCAGTGTCAATGATATCCTCTACGCTCCTACTATCCAAGATGATCGTTTTTTGAGCTACCATCAACAAGCTCAGAAAGAAATCACGGATACCGTTGAAAAACTGAATAAGTATGATTCGACACAGTCTAAGAGCTTTGATTCTGTGGAGGAAGATATTCAGTTGATGGAGAGGGTTATTGATGATATAAATGAAAGATTTAATAATGGGAGCCTTGAAGTAAGGAATTACAATTACAAAGATCTGTTAAAGTCGAAAGACTATAAGGAATTGGCTACGAACCAAATACAAAGACAAGCATCGGAAGTTGTGAATAAAATTCTTTCTCCCCTTGATACAATTAACGAAGGTTTGGGATGGGGAGACAATTTACTACTTGGATATCATACACTTTCAATTATGTCCACTAGCCTCTTTGCATCGAAGATAAAGGTCAATTATTTTAAAGGTAAACCGTCTTTGTGGAACAAGCTTAAGGGCAACTATGAATTTAGTATAAAGATGGATGATTCTTGGACAAGTAAATCTAAGCATAGTTCTAAAATCGCAAAAAAAATTCTGGATTTTAAGCGTGCTCCTTCACCGTCTAACCCCCTGTTAAAAATGGCCCATAAATTTGTTGATTCGTATAATAGTCCTTCAGATTTATATAAAAATGTTGCTGGATTTCCTAAAAACTCTAATAGAATTAAGGGATCTGATCTATTAAAAAGTATTAAGAATCGTGTTGAAACTTCAACGAAAGATCTCGCGGACCTGGCAGCTAAGTCCAGTAAGTTTACAAGAGTAGCAAAAACCGTTCCGGTCGTAGGAAACATCGTATCATTTACTTCAAATTTAAGTGAATTTACATCTGAAGAAAATGCGAATAAAGGAATGGCTGAGAAAACAGGTCGCTTTATTGGTGGGACACTTACCGATGCAGTAGCTGTAGGTACGGGTGTGAAGATTGGGGCTACGATTGGTAGTGTTGGTGGGCCAGTTGGCATTGTAGTGGGTGGTGCTGTAGGCGGACTAGTCGGAGGTATCGTTAGCAGTAAGTATGGAGACAAAATTAAAGATTTTACAGGAGATGTTGCTAAAAAAACATGGGATAAAGTTAAAAATAGTAAGGCTGCAAAAAAGGTAGGGAAATTAAAAGACTCCGTTGTAAGCTGGTTTAAATAGTTTCATACATTGCGTAAAGGGGAATGAACTTGGCACTTTACACAGCAGTAGAGTTTTTGAAAATATTAATTATTGCAATATTAGCCGCACAGTTCTCATACGGATGTGCTATTTTACTTTTTGAAAAGACAATGTTAGATTTTTATGAGATTTCAATTTTTGAACCGCCCAAGAATATAATCCAAAAAATCACCAATGCATTTCAAAGGGTAACCATCAGTTCTGGGTACTACGTTTACACTAAAATAGGCAAATACAATTGGTTTGTCAGAAAAATACTGTACTTATTTATATTAATTGTACAAGGGATCTTATCAATCATCCTATTCCAAATTATTGCTTTAATTTTTGAAATTCTTGTTCCGGTTCCATTATAAAAAATGTAAGGGGTGTGAGTAAATTATGGATCATGTATTAACGTGTACATCAGAAGAGTTGGCATTAATGGTTAGCGTTGCTGGATATGACAGTGTGGCAAAAGGAATTGCTGAAGCGGCTGTTGGGGAGAAAAGCGAGCAAGAGTGGGTTGCCGTAATGGAAGCTACAAGCAAGCATCTGATCATGAAAAGAATATTTGATGAAGAGAGAGAAGCACGAGGGGAAAATCCTTTAACAGAGGATATGCTAGGATTTCTCCAAAAATATGTAGAATCGAAGCGTATGATCCGATGTTCAAATGCACCAATGAAGTCAGTTTTGATGATACACCATTTCGAGGGTGAAGACTGGTTACTCCATTTAATTGATCGAGATATCATCCATGAGTTTTCAATCATCAAGGCACAGCAGATACATACCTATATGAAGGAGTATTACAGAATCAAAAATCTCGATACAACTATATCGCACTCGTTTACTTTAACCGAGAAGAATTTTGATCGCCTCAGCAAACCTGATAAGCTGAAGAAAGTGTTAAAAAGTTCGACGTTTACAAAAGAGGATGAAGAAAGCTTTCATTTGTTTGTAGAAGATTTAGAACGTTTCCAATGGTCGCTGTTCAATATTTCAAATTTTAATATTGTGACCGTAGAAGATGAAGTCTATCTTGAAAACATACTGTTCTTCTTACCATCAACCGAAGGAATCTGGCTTACAGAATATCAGGACGATTCGGATACTGTGTATTTTCATTTAGCAGATGATAAGGAATGGGAAGAGATGTTGGAAGGAATTGGGGAGCTAGCTTCTCAATTAGTGAAAAATTCTTAAGTATAAAAGGAGCCCCTTTAAAATAAAAAAAGGGACTCCTTTTATTTGTGTCAAGTAAATCCTTATGGTTTAAGGTCTATTGGATTTAATTGTCACATACGTTCCATAAATCGTTAGAATTACCGCCACTATGATCCAAAACGTCAATTTTCTCACCCCAACTTATCTAATGAAAATATAGGTAAGATCATTGTATCAGCATGTTGGGTGGAAGACATGAACGAATAGTAGTGAAATGGAGATGGGCCTATTTAATTCTTTGATTTCTTTCCAGTGTCTTGATTGTACCTGATACTCGCTCATGATGAATAAATTTGAGAAACAATTGGATAAGGATACAAGCCTTTTTTACCCTCTCAACGATTCGATTTCACCGTCACATAAACACTAAAAATAATCAGTATCACTATAACGACAAGCCAAAAACCCTCAGTAAACATTCCGATCACCTCTATTAAATATCGTTGAATTCTTGCACCTGCTTTTATGAACTGATGGTCTGTCCCCTACAGGATCAATCCACGATCGATTCCACCGTCTCGAACACCCCAACCCAAGCTTTTGTCCGGTCGGCTTCTGTCGGATCATCTGGCAAGTAATAGCTCCAACCCTTTGAGTCACGTTCAGCCGTTCCGTTCCAATACCCCTGAATAAATCCGGCGCTGTTTCTTTTGGCTCTATCAAGGGTCATTTCTTCATGGGTGAAGGCCCACAGACCGATGTCATCTGCGTCGGAGAAGAAGACGGGAATGTCGACGGAGTTGAAGAAAGGGGTGAAGGTTTTCTTTGCGGCTTCTTCAAATTCGCTTTTCATGACAATGATGGCATTGTACTCCAGTTGGTCTTTGTTTGCCAGGTTCTGCATGGAGTAGGTGTGATAGGTGACCCCGGGGAATTCTGCGGGTCCGTCTTCCCCGACAACGGCGATACTCAAAGGCTTTCCTTCGTATTGCAGGACGGTCTGTTTTTCCTCTTTTTCTTCCTTTTCCTCTGGCTTATCGACAGATTCCGAACACCCGCCGATGATAAGCATGGCCAATAGCATGAGAGTCAATGGTCGGCGAATGACGTTCATTGTTTACCCTTCCTTGAAGAATTTGCCGCGATGACCCCGGCGATGATGGGTATACAGATGATGAGCCACGTCCAATAACTCATATAGCATTCCTCCTCTTCTGTGTTTATCCTTATTAACACAAGTACCCATTTATCGTAATTATTATGACGAATGTAGCGCAATTCTTCCACATTCGATTTTATTTTTTACCTCTGCCTAAAATCATAGGTGCTGTATTTAGTAGGATGGAAACAATGACAAGAACCCATAAGGCCTTTTCCATACCGGGTACCACATCCTCGAGGGCAGACCAGTCTCCCGCTTTTACCCACTGCGAGACGAGACTGTACTCTGCACACATCGTCAATGCGGTGAATGATAGCCCCAGCGCCATGGCGAGTTTGTGATCCTTTCCAGAGAAATACAGGAAAAGATTTAATACCGTTGCTGCGATTGCGATAAGTCCTAATATAATCCACATAGTGAATCCTCCGCTGGTCTCATTTACAGATAGTCTAAATATATCATATATTTCTTTATTTGGAAATAGTTGGTTTGGAAGGTTTGTTTTAGATAGAATGATAGTTACGATGTTGAATTGATCGAATACTTAAAGTATGGAGGTCATTATGCTCATCACACTCATCGTCATTGCATCTCTCTACGCACTTCTTCACCTTTTAACAGGATCGGTCCAGCTCTTCAAGCGGGATATTCCGGTTCAAAACGCCGTGCTGTTCGTGGCCGGAAGCTTATGCATGGCCGTTTATCTCGTCTTCTTCACAAATACCCTGGGGGCACTGGCGTTACTGGCGGCAGGGTTTCTTGTGATTCAGCTCGGGGCCATCCTGAATGGGAAATTCATGAATGGAAAGGTGACGTTCAGCCATCAACTTATCCGTTTCGTCCTCATGCTTGTAGTGGTAGGTGGATTCGGGTTGGTCATCTGAGCGGATCAAAAGAGGCTGGAGAAAAGTTTTTAGTCATAATAAAACCCGAACTTCTTTGCATGAAATTAGGCAAAAATAGTTCGGGTTTATTATTTTGTTTGTTGATCATGTAAATGCTTTCTAGCGGTTGATTGGAGTGCAAGACGCAGGCTCCAGCGGGAAGGGTAGCTGATGTGAGACCCCACAGGCTTGCCGAGGAAGCTCACGGGCTACCCGCGGAAAGCGAAGTCTTGCACGGAAATCATTAGCGGTATAAAGGACCAAGTTGATCGTGTTTGTCATTCAATGGTATCTATTTTTGTCTTAACCTCTTTCTAATCCACGATCACCGACCGCACCCGCTTCAAAAACTCCCGTATGACCCGGGACAATCCATTATTGGCGTTATAAAAATACCCGAAGGAATACGTCTTATAATAAGGCGGGGCGAAGTTCACGAGGACGTATTCGTCGCTTCGGGATAATCCTGCGTCGGTGCGGAAGGCGTAGTCGAATCCGATGTTGATGGCCGTGTTCGTCTCGAGGGCGAGTCGGATCGTGTCGACGTTGTTGGTGGTGAACAGGATATCGAAGGGGAGGGAGCTGAAGCCCTTCATGAATTCCTGTATGTACTTGTCATTGTACAGGACGATGGGTTGGCCGATGAGCATGTCCTGGGTGATGAGCGTTTCCTTGGCAAGGGGGGAGTGCTTGTTGACGGCTGCCACCATATGACCGTCGACGAGCTTTTTGAAAACGAGATTGCGGTATCGCTTTTCTTCTTTTTCCGTATAGGTGATGAAGCCTACGTCGACTTCGCCTTCGAGGACGCGGTCGATGATGAACTCGGTACTGTTTTCATAAACGGACGCCTTGACGTTCGGGTATTCCCGCTTCAGATCCGTGATGACGCGCACGAGAATCTCCATGGGGCCGGGATAGGTGGCGACCTTGATCTCGCCGTTCATGGTTTCCGTGTAGGTTTCGACTTCATCCATGAAATCCTGGAGCTTCAAGAGGACAACCTGGGCCTTTTCGATGAGCCGGCGTCCTTCCTCGGTGGGGATCGAGCCCCTTCTTGAGCGATGGAAAATTGGGATGTTGAGTTCTTTTTCCAGCTGTTTGATCGACTGACTGAGGGCAGGGAGGGTGATATGGAGTTGTTCTGCCGCTGCCTTCAGGGAGCCGGTTTTTCCGATTTCGACAATGTACTTCAACTGTTCGATCGTCATAATAAACCTCTTTTTAGTTACGTTCTGCTTAACAAACGTTAATATTAACTAAATTTAACATAAGTGTCGTTCGTTGTATACTGAGGGTGTAGACAAGATAGAAGGAGATGGCACATGATGAAAGCACTAAGATGGCATGACCAGAAAGACATTCGTTTGGAAGAAATCGAAGAACCGGTGACAGGTGCCGGTCAGGTGAAAATGAAAGTGAAATGGTGTGGAATCTGCGGTAGTGATCTTCATGAATACTTGGGCGGACCGATCTTCATACCGGTCGATGAGCCCCATCCTCTTACGGGCGAAAAAGCGCCTGTCACCCTCGGGCATGAGTTCTCCGGTGAAGTCGTGGAAGTCGGAGAAGGCGTGAGCAATTATAAGGTAGGCGACCGCGTCGTCGTGGAACCGATCTTTGCCACACATGGTCACCAAGGGGCTTATAACCTCGATGAGCAAATGGGCTTCCTCGGACTTGCAGGCGGCGGTGGCGGCTTGAGTGAATACGTGGCTGTCGATGAAGAGCTCCTCTTCAAGCTTCCTGATGACCTTTCCTACGAACAGGGCGCACTTGTGGAACCGTCTGCTGTGGCTCTATACGCGGTACGTTCAAGTAAAGTAAAGGCAGGGGATAAAGTCGCGGTGTTCGGATGCGGGCCGATCGGGCTTCTTGTGATCGAAGCATTGAAAGCCGCTGGTGCGACCGATATCTATGCCGTCGAGCTTTCTCCTGAGAGACAAGCCAAGGCAGAAGAACTCGGTGCGATTGTCGTCAACCCGGCCGAAGTGGACGATACCGTGGCGGAAATCAGCCGCCTTACCGGCGGGGGTGTCGATGTATCCTTCGAAGTGACAGGGGTACCGGTCGTCCTTCGCCAGGCAATCCAGTCAACAGGGATCGGCGGCGAAACGATCATCGTCTCCATCTGGGAACAGGGAGCGGAAATCCTGCCGAATGACATCGTCATCAAGGAACGGACCGTCAAAGGCATCATCGGCTACCGCGACGTGTATCCGGCCGTCCTTTCCCTCATGCAAAAAGGCTACTTCTCTGCCGACAAACTCGTCACCAAACGGATCCCTCTCGATGACGTCATCGAAGAAGGCTTCCAGAGCTTGATCAAGGAGAAGAATCAGGTAAAGATTTTGGTGCAATCGGAACAGAAGTAAAAGGCCGACCATTATTACATTCAATAATAGAAAAAGGAGACCCAATTCGTTCAGGATGGGTCTCCTTTTCTATCTATATAGCGTGTTCAAACATAAGAATCCGTAGAAATGAATGATGCCATTGACTACTTGTGCTCTACTAGGGTCCTTTAAGTAAAATCTACGCCTTCACAACCCGCCGACTTGCCATCCCCTTCGACCATTGCATGAACGGGCGATAGATCAGATACCCGAACGCCGCACCAACCGTACCGAGGATCACATCATCCACATCAAAGCGTCCTAAGTGGAGCACATACTGTGCCAGATTCACAAGGAAGATAAGGATGGCTGACTGCTTGACCACCTTCAACATTCCCGCACCCTTCTTGATAAGGAGTGGCAGGAAGAATCCGAGTGGGATATAGAGAAGGATGTTGCCGAATGTGTTGGATAGAATGATATCGACATTGTAATGGCCCCATCTCGATGTGTATTCATACAGGCTGTGAAACGGGATGATGTTTGCATTAAGAATCCATGCGTCCATATTGAAGTATCCTGCCCTCTCTGGGCTCCAGAAGTATCGATTGAAGTAGAAAGGAGTTGAGGAGAAGTAGGCCACCATGTTATTCACTATGCGTTGAAGCAGCAGTACCCAAACCAGCACAAGGGCATAGGCACCTCCGGCCAGCTTCAGGAACAGAAGAACGCCATTATTGAAAGGGGAATACGACTCCTTCAGCCCGTCCTTCAAGGTTTCTTCATGACCGAAGCTTTGCAGTGCCGCCTTGGTCGCTTCTTCAGGATCAAGTCCCTGTGCAATGAAATCGCTTTTCAACAGGTCGATGTGCCCCATCATTTCTTCTTTCAGCTCGAGTCGGTCGATCTCGTCCATGTCGAGTTTGTTTACAATGCGGTCGATGTAGTCTTCAATGGTTTGATCCATGCGATTCCCTCCGAACATCTGTTGATTAAGGTGTTGAGGTTGTTCCACTCTTTTAGCTTCCGGCTCAGTTCTGCCTTCCCGTCTTCGGTGACGGCGTAGTATTTCCGGCGCGCTCCCGTATCAGGCTCCTGCCAGTAGGAGCGGATCCATCCCTTTTTCTCCAACCGCTTCAGGGCGGGATAGAGGGTGCCTTCGCTCATGCTGTAGAGCTCGTCACTGTTTTCCTTCAGCGCCTTCACGATCTGATAGCCGTACATATCCTCCGAGCTGATCAGGGATAGGAGCAGGATGTCGATGCTGCCTTTCATAATTTCTTTGTCCAACCGTCATTCCTCCTTATATATCGTGTTACTATGCACATCGTTTTACGAGGTATATTTGGATTGTACCTCCTTCTATGAAAATTGGCAAGAATATTTAACAATTATTGAAACTTATTCCATCCTGAACTGGTATACTAGTGAATTAATAACCCAGTAGAAAGGAAGGATCCCCATGCAATTGACGATCCATACGGCAGATAAGGATGCGAGAGTCATCTCCCATCTACTTGCGAAGAACCCGGCGAACCTCTACGAGCGTAGTCAGAACGGGCATCTCGTCAGGATGTTCTTCAGCACGTTCAGTGAGGATGAGGTGGAAGTGACCTTCTTCGTGACGCCCGACCCGATCGAACTGTCGAGGGACGGTTCGGAGAAGTATGACATCACTTCCTACATCAATGACCGCGAATTTTCCGTAAGCAGCATCTTCTGTACGTTCCTGCGCTCAGCCCTCGGCACGGCCCTGAACGGCAAACCGAAGGAAGCCTACACGGAGTGGGTGGATCATGCCTTTCCGTTCACATTCGAATTCGGCCCCCTCGCATCCTCCCTGTCAGACGGGGCGATCACCGAGCTGTTCGAGCCCCTTGGATTTGCCGTGGGGATCGACCGGAGCGAAGGGGAACCAGCTGCCAGGTTCATCACACTGAAAGGGAGAACGACCCTCCAACTAGGACTGAGGCAGCTGTTCGTCCTCATCCCGGTCCTTGATCAGTACAAGCACTACTATATCGATGAAAAGGAAATCGACAAGATTGAGAGATATGGGGAAGGGTGGCTCGATGATCACCCGAAACGCTCCTTCATCCTGCAGCGGGCCCTTCGCTTCAAGGATGTGTACCGCCATGTTCTTCCCGAGGAAGGGAAAGGGAAGTCGGAACCGGCCAAACCGAGACTCAATGAGACCCGGTATGAGTCGATCATCCACGTGGTCAAAGGACTACAAACGAAATCGAGCGTGGTCGACATAGGCTCAGGGGAAGGAAAGCTGGCCACACGCCTCGGGTTTGTTCCCGGAATAGAGGAAGTGCTCGCAGTCGAGCCTTCGGAGCAGGCCACTCTGAAGGCGTTGAAGCGCTTCGAGAAAGCGGAAAGTCAGCCGGGTTTCTTGAAACCGACAAACGTGATGGGGTCGCTATTCTATTATGATGAGCGCCTCCGAAATAAGGATGTGATCATCCTGTGCGAAGTGATCGAGCATATCGATGAACACCGCCTGCCGAAGATCATGGAGACGATCCTTGGTGCCTACAGACCGCGCACCCTCCTGATCACGACGCCAAACGCCGAGTACAACCGGGTGTACGACATGGGGGAAGGATACCGCCACCCCGATCACCGCTTCGAATGGACCCGGGAAGAGTTCCAGACCTGGTGCTCGGAGATGAACGGGGATCAGGCGTATGACATCACCCATCAGGGAATCGGTAATGACCATGACACCCACGGGCAGCCGACACAGTTTGCCATTTTTACACGAAAGGAGGAATCATGATGAAGATCATGATCCCACATGCCGGCATCGTCCTTCTCATAGGGCCATCCAATAGTGGCAAATCGACGCTCCTTCGCGGACTGGTCGAGCAGGACATTCTATTACCCTCCGAAATCGTGAGCTCCGATGAGTTCAGGAAGCTCGTCGGGGACGTGGAATTCATCGACTGGAAGGACAGGCCGAAGGAAGAAGCCGATACGCTGTATGAAACGTACCAGCAGATCTCCAAGGAAGCGTTCGGGATGATGGATGCCGTGATCGGGGCACGCTGCCGCATGAACAAGCTGACGTTCGTCGATGCCACCCATCTGCATCCTGATGACCGGAAGCGCTACATCGCCATGGCGAAGGAGAACCATATTCCCGTCGTGGCCCTCATCCTTGATGCCGATCAGGATCAACTACTTGAGCGTGATGTCCACAGGGACACCCCCCGGGGGAAACGCCGCATCAAGCAACAGTACCAGATTTTCAAAAGGGAAAAGCGCTTCGTGAAGAAAGAAGGCTACCGCGCTGTCTATACGGTCCGTCCTTCTGATTCCGTCGAGTGGATCCGGGGAGGCAATCCGCTGGAACTTGATGTAGGAAATGGAGTCGACATCATCGGGGACGTCCACGGATGCTTTGATGAACTGATCGAGCTCCTCGTGAAACTCGGCTATGAAGAAAATGAAGACGGATTCTACATCCATCCAGACGGGCGAACATTCCTTTCCCTCGGCGACATCATGAGCCGTGGCCCGAAGTCTTTTCAGACCATGACCTTTTTCCACAGGCATGTGGAGCGAGGGCTTGCCCATATGATCGACAGCAATCACGGATGGAAGATTGCGCGATATCTTGGCGGCAGAAACGTCACATTGAGCCACGGAGATGAGTGGATCGCGGAAACGCTTGAGCGATACGAAGAGGAGCACGGGGAAGAGGCGGTCAATGAGCTGAAAGAAACATGGCGTAGCTTCCTATTAAGGGCCCCGTCCCATCTTGTGTTGAAGCAAAACGCGGTACCGGTCGCAGTCTGTGCCCATGCCGGCATCAAGGATGAATTCATCGGGAAGCAGTCCCATGCGATCAGTGATTTCTGCCGGTACGGTGATACCGATGGCTTCCATGAAGACGGGCGCCCGGTGAGGAAGGATTGGACGGTTCATCATCACAACAGCCTTCTAATCCTATGGGGGCATGATCCGAAGCCTAAGCCCCTCATGATGAACAACACCCTGAATATCGATCAAGGCGTGGTGTTCGGAGGAGAGCTCACGGCCTACCGGTATCCGGAGCGGACACTGCTGTCAGTGAAGGGGAAAACGGACTATTCAGGCAGTGATTCGAATCCGCTGGAAGAGCTTGCGAAAAAGCTACTTCAGCCGCCGAATATTGCCCGATTCTTGAACGGCTACAGCGTGGAGACGGAAACATACGGGGAAGTGGCCATCCCGAAGGCGCAGATTATACCGACGATTGACGCTGTCTCCCATTTCACGGTCCCGGTCGAGGAACTCATCTACATCCCGCCGACCATGAGCCCGACTCCGAAAGCATCGACGGTCGACGGGTTCCTCGAACACCCGCAGGACGCCATCGACTACTACCGGAGTCTCGGCATCAACCGGATGGTGGCCGAGAAGAAGCATATGGGCAGCAGGGGGATCGTGCTCTTATTCAAGGACGAGGAAGTCGGGGAGCGTGTCATAGGAAGACGAACCTTAGGCGTCATGTACACGCGGACGGGTAGGCGTTTCTTCCAGGAAGAGGTGGAGGATCGTGTCCTTCATGCCCTTCATGAAGATCTCGAGAAGGGTGGATATTTCTCGCGGTACGAGACCGACTATGTGCTCCTCGATGCCGAGATCATGCCGTGGAACCTGAAGGCGAAGGAACTGATCCATCGACAATACGCCCACGTGTCGGAGCAGGCGCTCATGGACCGGGGGAGGCTGACGAAGAAGCTCGCAGCCGCATTAGGTGAGCATGAAGGGATCAACGCCTGGCTCACGGAGTATGAAGAAAAGCTCCATCATGCCGGCGTGTTCAAGAATGTGTATGAAACCTACTGCTGGGACGTAGAAACCCTCGACGATATCCAGATCGCCCCGTTCCACGTGCTCGCCCACAGCGGGGAAACGTTCTTCGATCAGCCTCATACATGGCATATGGAGAAGAACCGGGAGTTCGCACGCCTCAGTCCCCTCTTCGTGGAGACGGAGTTCAAGGTGATCGACGATGAAGCATCGGAGCAGGACGTGATCGATTGGTGGCTCAAGATGACAGCGGACGGACATGAAGGCATCGTCATCAAGCCGGAAACCTTCATAGCGCGGTCGAAAGGTAAGCTCGTCCAGCCTGCCATCAAGGTGAGAGGACAGAAGTATCTCCATATCATCTACGGCATGGATTATACGGAGCCCGAAAACCTGGACCGCCTAAGAAAACGGAATGTGTCCAAGAAACAAAAGCTTGCCCTCCGGCAGTTCGCCCTCGGCCTTGAAGGCATCAGGCGCTTCGTTGACGGGGAGAGCCTCGAACGCATACACGAGTGCGCCCTCGGTACACTCGCAAGCAATGCCGATCCGGTCGATCCTAGATTATGAGTGAATCAAGAGATGCCCTATCCTGTGGTCAAAATAAACTATACAAAGTGAGTGTATAGGCCATTAAATGGTGTTTCAATGAATGATACTAAAGCAGAATGATCACATGTATCTTATAATGTATGAAGGTATAAGAGTCTTATCGTTGAATTTTATAGATATGAAACTTAATTGGCAGGAGGAAAAGAAGATGGCAGAGGTTTTAATGTTCCATCATGTTTTAGGCCGAACAAAGGGAATTGAAGCAATAGCGGATCGATTGAGAGATGCAGGACATATTGTTCATGTGCCAGATTTATTTGATGGCCGCATTTTTTCTACGCTGGAAGAGGGCTTGGAATTCGTGAAGGGGATTGGATTTGGAGAAGTGTCGGCGCGCGGCGTTCAGGTGGCTAACGAACTTCCAAATGATATTGTTTATGCAGGTTTTTCATTAGGTGTCCCGGCTGCACAGCAGCTCGCTCAAACCCGTGAAGGCGCAAGAGGTGCACTGTTTTTCCATGCCTGCCTTCCGCCCTCGGTATTCGATTCCGAGTGGCCCAAAAACGTACCGGTTCAAATTCACGCAATGACTGAAGATCCTTTTTTTGTTGAAGATGGTGACATTGATGCGGCCCGTGAGCTTGTTGAATCAACCAATAATGCTGAACTATTTTTATATGAAGGAAATGAACATCTCTTCACAGAGAGTTGTTTACCGTCTTACGATGACGACGCGACGAAGCTTGTCATCAAGCGAGTGATCAATTTTCTAGATGAATGTTAACGAACTAAATATAAAGCACTGAGCGCGAGCCTTTATACGGCTACAAGTCACTCCCTTATAAGGTCAACACAGCGATTTTTAAAAGAGGAGCAAAAAAGGTAGGATAACATCTATCAGTTTGATTCAGTAATAGTAGAACATATTATTTTCTGCATCCAACCTTTGTCATTTTATTCTTCCGGATTACCTACTCAATGAATGTAGAAAAGTTGAAAATCACATTCTGGTCTGCAACTTTTCCGTGTCTCCCCGCTTGTCAAGAACAACTGTTGAACATACTATTAAGGGATGTACGAGTAGAGGAGAGATTATTGTGGAAATCATAGCAATTATATTAGTAGGGATCGTGGCGATCGAGCATCTGTTCATCATGATCCTCGAAATGTTCTTTATCCGATCAAAGATGGCCAAACGGGCTTTCAATCTGCCGGAGCATCTCCAAGGGGATCCCAATGTGGCAACGATGTTCGCCAATCAGGGCCTGTACAATGGATTTCTTGCTGCAGGGCTTATCTGGGGATTAATTCTTGGAAGCACATCGACAGGCTATATGGTCCAACTGTTCTTTGTGATTTGCGTGGTGATCGCTGCGTTGTTTGGCGGGTTCACTTCCAATAAGGGGATCATTGTGAAACAGGGGATGCCAGCTATACTGGCGCTGATTGCCCTGATCATCGTGATGTAAAGAAGAAAACGCCATTCCTGGAATGGCGTTTTTTTTGGTCACGGAAGGGCGATTTCATTAAAGTGAGCGACGAGATAATCCAATGATTTCTTGAGATCGTCACCTTCCATGTATTCTCCGTGTCCAGTGGGGGGGTTCTTGGTATAGGTGCTGGAGCTCTTCCAACGATGTTTTGGCATCATCCTAGTTCATGGTGAAGTATTTCGGTGGAACGCTGATCCAAAAGAGTAGAAAACATACTGAAATTGGGTGAGTAGGGTTTGAGGATCTATAAAGTAGGGTAATAGTAGTTGTGTCTAATAAAGAAGCAGGGAGATGGGCTCTCCCTGCTAAACTTACGAGCAGCAATCGCATTCCTTATCCTGTATGAGGATGGAGGAGATACCTTCGCTGTTTGAATGGAGGTAATGTTGCTTGATGATCACGGCTTCGCTAAACTGCTCAATAATTCCGACCAGTTCAGATAGGTCATCAAGTTCAACATACCATTTCCCTTTGATTTCGTAAGCACGATCCAAAGGTTTTTCTTGGTTTCTGCAACCAGTACGTTCGATGTGGAATATCACGTATGAAACACATCCTGAATTTTGACTTGGAAACATTAGTTCCCATTCTACTTCAGTGTATCCCACACGAGCAATATTCATAATTTCCCATTTATATTACGGTTAAAAGTAGTGAAAATAAGACTTTTTAATTGAATAATTTCCAATTGTAAATTGGAAATTATGTCTCTCTGGGTGGCAAGATATCCACCCAGTAAATATTTAGGGCTTTGACGATAATGTCGACCTTGTTAATAGAGGCATTTGTTTTACCTCTTTCTAATGACGAGATAAAGTTGATTGAGAGTCCGGTTGCCTTGCTCAGTTCTTGAATGGTAATGTCCTGTGTCCTTCGATGGTATCTGAGCCTTCGTCCTATATATTGTGTAATCTCCAAGAAGAACACCCACTTCCAAAAAATAAGAACTAGGTGCAATAGCCCTAATTCTTTTGATTATATCCTTGTCTTGGGGAATTGCTCGAGGTGGGTATCGAATTATTAATCGAAGTATCAATATCTGTCCAATTGTAGTTTTACCCTTCCATTTTAAACATAAACCTTTTGGATGAAATTAATTTTAAAAATATTTTTAATTTTATATACACAGAAAGGTCATCATCCTTAGAGGTGATGACCTTTCTGTGTGCAGGTGACTAATACATTGGATTGGGCAAAGAACCATTGTGAAATTAATAACTCAGCATCTTCGGTGTTTCATAGCCATTGGGTGTTGCTTTAGAAAGCTTTGGTACCCCTCCAAATTGACATGGCTGCTCAACGTAATTGTTTTGTCCATGGTAAAACATGTTGAACATCTCCCGATTGATGTGACTGTCTACTTTATTCCATTGTGGCTTGGGCGTCGAGGTGGTGAGGTGAAATGCCAGTTTTCATTTAACAGCGAAGCCTGTAAAGAAAAAATGGCATGAATTAGACGGAACCCCTAGATCCGTTTTGTCCTCTTCTCAATAAGATGTATGGATGACAGGATAAGGAGGGGTTTAGGTTTGGCGTTTCCTAGTAACAATCAATATACTGCGATAGAGGTTGGTGGCGTCCCGCTCTTTGACGTTTTGGGGGATGAATCCCCCGCTTCGACGGACCTTGTCGGGAATTCGACGTTCCCGACCGGCTTTTTTGCCTATGATGGGACCAACGTTTATTTCAGGCTACGACTGGAGGCAGATCCGCGTAACACGCAGCTGACTGGTTTCAGGAACTTTTCTTGGGGCGTACTGATCAACACGACAGGCGTTGCAGGAACATACAACTGGCTATTCAATGTGGATGGACTGAACAATCGGGTCAGCTTGATCCAGAACACGATCGTTCAATTCAATTCTTGGACAGATCAGGCGGAAGGGACCAATGGCAATGGGGCTCCCAATGTGTCAAGGACCATAACCAATTTCGACTTTGCAAGGGTGGTTCCCGCTGATTCGTCGATCGGAGGTACTCCGGATTTCTTTTTGGACTGGTATTTACCGGCCAGTGTGTTTTTCTCCACCCTGGGGATCACAGAGGCTTCACTGTTGCGCACCATATATTTTTCATCGGCGAATGCGAATAATTATAACAAGGACTCCTTGCGTACAAGTGAAGGGTTTTCGTTTGTCAATGCTTTTAGTAATCCCATATCTGCTCAGGATGCTGATATCCGTGCCCGTCTTGAAACAAATAAGCAGCTCACCGGTGGCCCGACCAGCCTGCTGCTCGGGCAGCAAGCCACGTGGACCGGGACCATCACCGTGAGGAACAATGGGCAGTCAGCGGCCAATGCCGTGTCTCTGGTTGATCTCATCGGGACAGATGTGGTCAGTTCGTTTGTGGTGGACAGTGTCTCCCAAGGGTTGATCAGTTATAATGCACTGACGAAGCAGTTGACGTGGAATGTAGGAAATCTTCCTGCCAACATCCAAGCTACTTTGACGTTCACTCTTACAGGTTCCTACACACTGAGCGGACAAAGGCTCCTTGATCGCGTAGTGGCTACGGGACTGGATAGTTTCTCGGGAGGGGTGGTGACTTCCAATACGACCGTTGTGAACGTAAATGTAACAGCTTCTGCTACGATCAATGGCGTTGTCACCGATCAGGCTACGGGGCTTTTCCTGCCAAATACTACGGTCAATCTCCTACAGGGGGTCACGGTTGTGGCCTCGACGATTACGAATGCCATCGGCTTTTATTCCTTCACCAATCTGGTACCGGGGAACTATACAATCGAAGCAGCCAGGGCGACGTATAATACCGCCAGTGTTAACACATCTGTAGCCCCTGGTGCTTCTAATACGGTGAATATCCCGCTACAGCCTCAAACAAGTAGCATTTCGGGGAATGTTTCAAGCGGTGGTCCGATCCTCGGGGCGACGATCGTCCTCACGAATTCTTCAGGTGTCATCGTGGGTACCACGATCACGGATGCTTTAGGAAATTACTCTTTTGTGGGACTCATACCGGGGCCATACAATCTAGCGGTTTCCGCCCCGGCGTTTCAATCTCAGACGATTGGCGTCACGACGGTGGCCAATCAGGCATCGGTCGTGAATGTTACCTTAGTGCCGAACCCCGGTGCCCTTTCCGGTACGGTACAGGATAGCGTGACCAGTGCACCACTTCCCGGTACCACGGTGGAATTGCTTACATCTACGGGGATCCTCCTCAACTCGACGACGACGGATGCAGGGGGCGTCTATACATTCGATGCACTAGCTCCCGGGCTTTATCAGGTAAGGGCGTCGGTTTCAGGATATTCCACGGGTATCGTATCGGCATTGGTTGTCTCGGGGTTGACGGCGACAGGGAATCTTCTCCTTTTGCAAAACCCGGGAACGGTGACGGGGCAGGTAAGGGATGCGGCGACTCTGCTGCCGATACAGGGGGCCACGGTTCAAGTGATCGACGGACAGGGGGTCGTATCGGGGACACTGTCGACCGATGTGACGGGAGTGTATACCTTTGCCTCCTTGCGTCCAGGTTCGTATTCTCTTATATTTTCGGCACCTGGATATGGAAGTGTAACCAATGGAGCCGTGGTGACGTCCAATGCCATCACGGTTGTGGATGCTCCATTGACACGGATAGCAGGAACGTTATCGGGTACCGTGACTGGCCCGGGCAGCCTGCCAATCCCTGGTGCGGTCGTAACGGTGTACGCTAATAACGTCCAGATCGCGAGCGTGTTGACGGATCTGGCAGGGAATTACACCGTTCCGGGGCTTTCTCCAGGTTCCTATACCGTCGTGATCGGGGCCAATACGTTCACGTCGGCCTCTCTAGGGACATCCATATCAGGTGGACAGACTACAACGCTTGACGCACTCCTGACTCCAAATCCAGGTACGTTGACTGGAACCATAACCGATCAGGGTGCCAATCCCCTATCGGGCGTCTCGGTGACGGTGGCAGCAAGCTCGGGTACGGGAATCATCGTCGCAACGACGGTGACAGGAAATGACGGGACGTATACGGTCACGGGTCTTGCTCCCGGAAACTACATCGTGGTGGCAAGCAGTCTCAATTTCCAACAAGTTTCGGCTGGCGCCAGTATCGCAGCTGCCGGAACGACCGTATTGAACCTATCTCTTGCCAGTGATCCTGGGACCATCTCCGGGGTGATTCTCGACGCCCAGACTGGGAGTCCGATTGCAGGAGCGAATGTACAGATACGGGTTTTGGATGCAGGGGGCTCTCTTGTCGCCACGGTTCAATCTGCCCCGGACGGTCAATACGTTTTGGGGAATCTTGCACCGGGGGTGTATACCGTTGTCGCCTCTGCGGTGGACTTCCAGACCAATAGCGCTACGGTACAAGTGTTCCCGAATCTGACGACGGTCGGGAATGTGGCCCTTTTGCCAAATCCGGGAAGTATTTTCGGCACGGTCACAAGCAGTATCGGCTCAACGCCGATTGGAGGGGCGGTAGTATCGGTCCTGAATAGTAGCGGTCAATTGGTCACGTCCGTACTGACGGACATTGCCGGGAACTTCACCGTAACCGGACTTGCGCCGGATCAATATACCCTATCGGTCCTTTCTCCCGATTTTCAAAATCGCAGTGTGGGCGCGATCGTCGTTTCGGGCGTCACTACGCCGGTAGCCGTTCAACTGATCCCTGATCCTGGGAGCATTACCGGGACGGTCACCCCTACAGTACAGAACACGCTTTTACAGCTAAGGGATATCAATAACGTCTTCATCGATTCGTTTGCAGCGAACCCTGATGGAACCTTCTCTTTCAATAATCTGGCACCAGGTGTGTACACAGTCACGGCGAGTGCACCGAACTATTCATCCGCACAAGCAGGTGCAGTGGTGGTTAGTGGGGAGACAGATGTCATCGCACTGACCATCTTACCGAATCCCGCCACCATAACGGGCACCATCACGACAACCGGCGGGGTGCCGCTTCCGACCTCATTCGTTCAAGTGTTGAATCCGATAGGCATCTTGGTGGCTTCAGGTTTTTCTGACGCCAACGGAGTCTATACGGTGGGGAATCTTCCGGCGGGCTCTTATACGGTAGTGGGCAATGCGGTCAATTTTGGTCAGGCGTCACAAGGCGTAACGCTGACAGCAGGGCAAATCCTGCCGGATGTGAACTTCACGCTCCTGGCGGATACAGGGGGCTTGACTGGTCAGGTAACGGATGCGTTTACGGGTACCCTCTTGTCAGGAGCCACGGTTGTCATATCGGATGCCACAACACAGCTTCCCGTTATCACCACCACCACCTCTTTGTTCGGGAACTTCCTTGTGAGTGGTCTCGCTCCTGGAACCTATATTGTGACAGCTTCCCTGACCGGCTATGCCTCCCGACAAGTGGGAGCGATCGTTGTCAGCGATCAGAACGGCATCGTCCACTTATTCCTCACCCCGGATCCAGGGACCATTGCAGGTACCGTGGTGGATACGAATGGAAACCCTGTAACGGGTACAAACATTCAGATCACCGTTGTGAACGAAGACAATGTCATCATTGCAACGGTCCTGGCCAATTCGGATGGAACGTATCAGATTCCTCAGCTTCTGCAGGGGACATATTTTATCACGGCCAGCGCCCCAGGTTTTGCTTCCTCTACGGTTTCAGCGATTGTAGCAAGCGATCAGGTAACCCCCGTCTCGAATGTCCTCACTCCAAATCCTGTTGCCGTGACAGCGACCGTCCTTATCGTAGGTTCGTCTACGCCGATTGCAGGATCTCAAGTGCAGGTCAAATCGGCAAATAACATCGTCATTGCGGCAGGAACGACCGATTCTTCAGGTCAGGTAACGTTTCAAGGACTTCCCGCGGGCACCTTATTCTTTACAGCGGATGCTGTGGATTTCGGAACCGATTCCAAGACTGTCTTTGCAGGTCCAGGAGATATCCTGACGGTTGAACTGCTCCTGAGGGATGACCCAGGTCAGGTTGTGGGACTTGTGACCGATTTGACTACAGGAGCCCCAGTACCGAATGCTTCCGTGACACTCAGGAATGTAGCGGGGGTCAATGTATCCACTGCATTGACAAATGATTCTGGCCAATACTCCTTTACAGGAGTGACTCCGGGCACTTACACCGTTATAGCCAATGCCGCGAATTTCGGACCTGAGTTGTCAGGTGTAACGGTTGCGCCCAATATCGTAAGCAATGTCAGCTTTGCCCTCCAGCCTAATCCGGGGGTGATTCAAGGAACGGTGCGTGATGCGGGAACCAATCTGCCGATCCCGAATGCCACCGTGACAATCCGGCAGTTCTCTGGAGATGGGCCGATCATAACAACGACTCTCACGGATGCGAATGGGTTCTTCCGATCCACTCAATTATCACCAAGGTCCTACGTGGTCGTATCCGGTATCGATGGATATGGGTCAGCCGCCGTGTCAGCCGATGTCGTCAGCAGTCAGGTGACGACGGTTGAGGTATTCCTCACGCCGAATCCGGGTGCCATCCAAGGAACCATCCTGGATGCTGAGACCCTGCAGCCGCTAGGAGGGACACTCGTGCGGGTCATCAACAACCAAGGAACCATTATTGCTTCAGTGAATACGGATGCGAATGGCTTCTATTATGCAGGAGGGTTGCCTCCAGGTGATTATACGGTGGGAGCGGTGAACCCCGTTTACCAGGCCGGCCTGAGTGAAACCTTGGTGCAACCGAACGTGACCAACACGGTGAACTTGCTCTTACAAGGGAACCCTGCTACGTTGAACGGGTTAGTCTTTGATGCGGTAGATGGTTCTCCTTTATCTGGGGTGGTGATTGAAATCAGGGTAAGCGGAACCAATGTCCTCGTCCGAAGAGTAATATCGGATGGGAACGGAAGGTATATTGTTTCCGGTCTACCGGAAGGGACGTTCGATGTCGGAGCACAGCTTCAAAATTATAAAATCAGTACCAATACGGTGTTCCTTAGCCCTGGTGAAGTGGAGAGTCTCAATATCCCATTAAGTCCGTTCCCAGCAACGATCATTGGAACTGTGGCCGATGCCATCACATTATCCCCAATCGCCGGGGCGCTTGTCCGTCTAGTCATTCCGAATACCGATATAGAAGTAGGAAGCGTCTTAACCAGCACCGATGGGACCTACACGTTGAGCAATATACCTGAAGGACAGTATACCCTGACTTTCTCAGCTAATGCCTTTGCTAGTGACGTACAATCCATCACGCTTGAAGAAAATGAAGTTGCAACCATCAATGCATTCCTGGACGCTAATCCTTCTACTATTTCTGGCAGGGTGACGGCTCAGGGATCGGGGGCAGGGATTCAAGGGGCTCTTGTGAGGGTCTTTACTCAGAATGGTGCCTTTGTGACGAGTACGTTGACGGATGCAAATGGCTTTTATGAACTACCGGGTATCAGGGAAGGAACCTATTCCGTGATCTACAGCGCGACCGGATTTGGAACGACTCTCAGGACGATTCCCTTACCTGCCGGAACGAGTGTTACCGTGGATGTATCCCTTGTGCAGGATACTGCCTCCATCCAAGGCACCGTTCGGGATGCTGCGAACGGACTTCCACTTCCATCGGCACTCGTACAGATATTCGTGGTAGGGACCACAATCCCTGTTGCATCCGTCCTGACGAACCAACAAGGGGGCTACACCATTGATGGTCTCTTACCCCAAGAATATCGGGTCGTCTATAGTGCCACAAATTATCAATCCCAGACGAACCTCCTTTTTTTCAATCCGGGAGAAGTAAAGACGAATGATGTGGCTTTGGATCGACTTCCATCAAGGATTGAGGGCACCGTCACAGAGGCCGCCAGTGGACTTCCGATTGCCAATGCATCGGTGACGCTCCTATACAGCGGCTCCGGCATCATTGCGGCAACAGGATTCACCGACCCGAACGGGAATTATGCATTGGATGGGTTGTCACCAGGTGAGTATACTCTCCGTTTCCAAGCCCCAGGATATGTCACGGGAACGGTCCCGATTGTCCTCGGGCTGAATGAGCGGGTCGTGGTCAATCAGGCATTGGGACTGGGTTCTGGTACTATTGCGGGATCAGTGAGACGGGCAAGCGACGATACTCCGATTGTGAACGCACTCGTTCTTGCCTTCACGGTCGCCGGGCAGCCGCTTGGAAGTACCTTGACAGATGTCAATGGGGCATATTTGCTGAGTGGTCTTCCTCAGGGACCGGTGGTCTTGGTTGTAAGGGCCACAGGTTTTCAATCTGAGAGAAGGGATGTTGCCATCAGGGCTGGTCAAACCGCTCAAGAGGATTTCGCCTTAGTAGCGAATCCTGCAAGCTTAACAGGTTTCATCACGGATATCGGGACAGGTGGACCGGTTCCGGGGGCTCTTGTGCAAATCCTTCCCGTTGGTTCAGAAGTTCCTTTCAAATCCACACTGTCCCTTCAAGATGGGGTCTATCTTCTAATCGGGTTGCCGGCTGGCCGATTTGTGGTACGGGTCAGGGCAGAAGGATATGAAGAGAGGCGGATTGAGGTCACTCTGACAGAGGGGCAGGTACTTGATCTTGATATTCAACTGGGAGAGATTCCACCAACTCCCCCTCCAACTACACCGCCTGTGATCGAACTGAATGCGGAATGCATCAACGTAAGCAAAGTCTATGACTGGGTGTTTGCTCCATTCCGGGAAAGTCAAAAGGTCATGATCCCGCCTGACTGCAGGGGAATCGTAGAAGACGCCCTCGCCCTCGGCGAAGACGTGACAATCTCCTGTAGCACCGGAGCCACAACCTGCCGCGTGATCGGGTACGAGAATGGAAGTCCGGGTGTCGTGAATGTCAGGATTGAGATCCCGGTCAGCCTGACCCTTGAAACGGAGGACGGGGGCTCGTGCACCATCGACTACCGGGCTTACCTCGACCGTTCCCTTGCCGTTTGCATTCCTGATGGCCTCAACGCCGGGAACATCGACTGCTCGCTCCTTGAAGTAAAATGCATGGCAGATGGCGGAGTCCTCACCGATCAGTTCTTCGAGATCAACCTCTTGGCCTGCCTGCAGATCGAGGTCCATGCCAACGTCACCCTGGAGGTTCTCGCTGAATTCTGCTTCCCTCGTGGAAACCCTGAATTCGTCGATCAGGATGCCAATTCCAGCTGTGACTTTCCGGAATGGCCTCCAAATTGCTAACACATGACCGATCCCGTTTTGGGATCGGTTTTTATTTTCAAGTACGTCTTGGTTATACGGCTCAGAGTGAATAGTGAAAACGGTATGGGATGAAATATCCATTTCCCAGTAAAGATTTTCCTTAAGTAGCCGATAAAAAGAATGTTGGAGATTTATACTATCTGGAGGTTTTAGCATGAATAGAGAGTCATTGGGAAAACAATTCATCGGAGGCGAGTGGAGAGACGGGAACAGCACCGGTGAAATGGTTGACATCAACCCGTACAACGGTGAATCCATCGTTACCTATAAGCTTGCAGATACAGAAGACATAGATGCAGCCTACAAAGCAGCCGCAGAGGCTAAGCTTCAGTGGGATAAAGTAAACCCGTTCAAGAAGCGCGACATCCTTGAAAATGCCGTTAAATACATTGAAGAGAATGAAGAAGAGATCATCTCGATCATCATCGATGAGCTCGGTGGAACAAGATTGAAGGCCGTATTCGAGATCGGTCTAGTGAAAAACATGATCAAAGAAGCAGCCACCTTCCCGATCCGCATGGAAGGCAAGATCCTGCCGTCTACGATCGATGACGTGGAAAACAGACTGTACCGCATCCCGGCTGGGGTCGTGGGCGTCATCAGTCCGTTCAACTTCCCGTTCTTCCTATCCGTTAAATCCGTGGCACCTGCACTCGGAGCCGGAAATGGCGTCGTCCTGAAGCCACATGAAGATTCCCCGATCACAGGCGGAACACTCATCGGGAAGATCTTTGAAGAAGCAGGGGTGCCGAAAGGTCTTCTGAATGTTGTCGTTGCAGACATCAAGGAAATCGGGGATGCGTTTGTGGAGCATCCGATTCCGCGCATCATCTCGTTCACCGGTTCAACCGGCGTCGGAAGCTACATCGGTCAAGTAGCCGTGAAGAACTTCAAAAAGCCTCTTCTTGAGCTTGGTGGGAACAGTGCCTTCATCGTACTCGAAGACGCTGATCTTGAGTACGCCGTCAATGCAGCGGCCTTCAGCCGATTCACCCATCAGGGGCAGATCTGCATGTGTGCAAACCGCGTGCTCGTACAGCGCTCAGTATACGATGAGTTCGTGACGAAATTTACGGCAAAGGTTTCAACATTGAAAACCGGTGACCCGAAAGATCCGGACACCATCATAGGGCCTGTGATCAATGACCGCCAGGCGAAAAACCTATCCGCCCTCATCGAAAAAGGAATCGAAGAAGGAGCAAACCCTGTGCTCAGAGGATCCAACAGCGGCCGCCTCTTCGAACCGACCGTGCTTGCGGATGTGACGACAGATATGACGGTTGCCCAAGAAGAACTCTTTGGTCCAGTCGTGTGCGTCATTCCGTTCGACACGGAAGAAGAAGCGATTGCCATCGCCAATGAGACCCGCTTCGGACTAAGCGGCGCCGTGCATACTTCGAATCTGGAGCGCGGAGTGGAATTTGCGAAGAAGGTCCATACCGGCATGATTCATGTGAATGACATTACGATCAACGATGAGCCGATCGTGGCCTTCGGTGGAGAGAAACAATCCGGTATCGGACGCATGAACGGCGAATGGAGCTTGGATGAATTCACAACCCTTAAATGGATTTCTGTCAACTACGGACAGCGTCAACTACCATATTAATAGAAAGAATGTGAATGATGATGGCAAACGAAAGAATAATCGAATCCTTCGTCCAAGTTGCACCCTTCCTTAACGGACTGCTTCAGGATGATGTAACAGTCGGGATCTATGATACCGAAAAACTCATCCTGAACATTCCTGGCAAAACGTTCTCCCTGAACGTGAAACCTGGAGATCCACTCATGGATGAGGACATTGTCACGAAGGCCATACGTGGAAACGAAGAGCTGACGGCAGTCGTCCCAAAAGAGCTGTTCGGATTTCCGCTGATTGCCCGCGCAATCCCACTCCATGATGACGAAGGGAATGTCATCGGCGGTGTCGGAATTGGAACTAGCCTTGAGAAGGCAAGTGCCCTGTTTGAAATGGCCGAAAGTTTCTCGGTTATCGTCGAACAGACGGCGGCTTCAATTGAGGATATCAGCGCATCCGTCACTCAATTGTCTGGTCGTGTCACGGATATGACTGAGCAGATGAAGGACGTCAGCTCAAGTGCAGAAGAGATTGGAGAAATCTCCGGGGTCGTCAAAGGCATTTCGGATCAAAGTAACCTTCTTGGACTGAATGCGGCCATTGAAGCGGCCCGCGCCGGTGAAGTCGGAAAAGGCTTCTCTGTCGTCGCCAACGAAATCCGCAAGCTTGCCACGAACTCAAAAGAGAACGTGACCCAGATCAACGATATCACAAAGAACATCCAGGGACTCCTTCTATCCCTTAACCAATCATTCCAGGAAGTCTACACGTTGACTGACACCCAATCAGGATCCATCCAGGAATTCTCAGCTACCATCCAGGAAATCAGCGCCAAAGCTCAAGAACTCGCCCAACTAGCTGAGAAGACCTTATACACCGACAACTGAAAGACAAAAAAGAAGAAGCACATGTGTGTTTCTTCTTTTTTTGTGGGGAGGTGAAGCATGGGGACGGTTCCGGTGCGCCATTTTTTTGGCGCATAAGAATCGTCCCCATGAACCGCTATTGAGATACCCCATCACTTCCTTTACACTTACTACTATCGGATGAGAGAAGGAGTAAGAAATGAAAATGACAAGAGAACAGCTGGAAAACCAGCAAATTTGGATTTATGCCATTGCCCTCCTCATCGGTGGGACAGTGGGGCTTCTCAGTCCGGAGGCAGGGGGCAGCCTCGACGCGGGGATTTCACCGTTAATCGCGATCCTAATGTACGGGATGTTCACGCAAATCCCATTTTTGAACCTTGGTGAAGCCTGGTCGAACCTGAGGTTCATGACGGCTTTATTGATTGCAAATTTTATTGCGGTACCCGTCATTGTTTGGGTTCTGATTACACTGTTTCCTTTGACGCCGCCCTTCCTGCTGGGGCTGTGCCTCGTGCTTCTCACGCCTTGCATCGATTACGTGATCGTGTTCACCCAGCTCGGGAAAGGCAATGAAAAGCTCATGCTCGCTTCCACACCAGTACTGTTCGTTATGCAGATGCTGCTCTTACCGGTGTATCTTTGGCTGTTCATAGGGGGAGAGATAACCGGAATCGTGCGCGTTGGTCCCTTCCTCGAAGCCTTTCTCTTCCTGATCGTGGCGCCGCTTATCTTGGCGATACTCACTCAAGTGTGGGCAGGCAGGAAGATAACCGGAGCCCGGTTCCTCAATTGGACGGCATGGCTTCCCGTCCCGTTCATGGCCATTGTCCTCATCGTCGTTGTCGCCTCGCAGATCGGTAAGGTGTACAGCGACCTCGATGTGATTGTTCGTGTCATTCCGATCTATGTGCTGTTCCTGGTCGTGAGCCCGCTCATCTCCCGTTCCATTGCGGCCCTGTTCAAGCTCAACACAGGGGAGGGACGCGCCCTTATCTTCAGCGCCGGTACGCGGAATTCACTGGTTGTGCTGCCCCTCGCCCTCGCTCTGCCAGGGGACTGGGCAAGGATCGCTGCCGCCGTCATCGTCACCCAGACGATCGTCGAGCTCGTGGGGGAGCTGGTGTATATCAAGGTTGTACCGAGATTGATGAAATAATGGAGGGACCCCCTGAAGGCGTAAGGTATAGGGGGTCTTTTTTAGGTGGGGGGATGGATGGTGGTCATTTCTGAATGGGCCGCATGCAGCTTATTTGCGACTTTTTCCCGATATCGTTAACAATCTAAATTTATACGAGAATTGCCCTGATTTACCATGCGTTTACCAGTCGTAATTTCAACGGATCTGTTCAAAAAGGTCTTGAATCATTCAAACACGCTGTGAATTTGGTCGAACCTTGTCGAACGGGAAGATTCGGAACTGTTAAAGATCGATTTACTTGCGAAAATCAAAAAAATACTTGCGACTTTTAAAAATTTATTTGCGAAAAACGAAAATCTATTTGCGAACTCCCGGGTCTACGATTTTTCTATTTTGCGACATTCCAGTCAAATCAGCGATTGAATGCTGTTCCATATGAATCTGCTTGGTTATTTGCGAACTCCCAGCCTCACCGTTTTTCTACTTGCGACATTCCAGTCAAATCAGCGATTGAATGCTGTTCCATATGAATCTACTTCGTTATGTGCGAACGCCAACAACCACTAACGGGCACCAACCAACAGATCGCATCCATCATTCCAACCCCGAGCCACCACCGCCATCCCCCCTGAACGACCATCCACCATTCAAGCTCCGACACTCCCAACAAAAACGCGCAGCCATCAACCCATCTTCAACTCACCACAGCGCAACCCAAAACCATACGCCCGCTCCCCCCATCCTATTCCTCCCAAACCCCCAACACCAAAAAAATACAGGTGATACCAAAAGAGTGCTATTGAAAGCGATTACAATTATGATGAAGGACCCATATAATCAAGATGTACCAACACGTTAAAGGGGGATTCAAGTGTGAAGAAAATGTTGAGAATGGCTTCATTTTTTATGGTTCTGGCTTTATTCATGGGGATGCTGGCCGCTTGTGGCAGCAGCAGTAGTTCAGGTGGAGGAAAGAGCAAATCCGGCGTCGATATCGGGATCGTTCTTCCGACGAAGGATGAGCCGAGATGGGTTCAGGATGAAAAACGCTTTAAAGATGCGCTGAAGGATTCGGATTACAATGTTGAAATCCTGTTCAGTCAGGGTTCATCTGCCAAGGAAAAAGAAAATGTGGAAACATTGCTGAATAAAGGCATCGATGTCCTGATCATCACGCCTCAGGACGGGGACGCTGCAGCAGCGGCTGTCGAGTCTGCGAAGAAAGAAGGCGTAACGGTCATCTCGTACGACCGTTTGATCACGAATACGGATGCCGTTGATTACTACGTGACATTCGATAGCGTCGCGGTTGGGGAAGCTCAAGGTCAATACTTAATCGACCACGCAAAAGGCAAGGATGTACCACTTTACCTGTATGCTGGGGCAGCGTCAGATAACAACGCGTTCCTATTCTTCGAAGGAGCTTGGAAAGCCCTTCAACCGAAAATCGCCGATGGCACTTTCAAGATTGCCAACTCAAGTGAAGCAGAAGGCCTGAAGGATACGGCAGAACTCAGCCGTGACCAGATGAGTAAGATCCTCGGACAGGTCACAACGAACTGGGATCCAAACGAAGCCAAGAACAAGGCTCAAACGCATTTGACAGCAGTCGGAGCGGACATGAAGGGTGACGTAGCCGTCCTTGCACCGAATGATGGTACGGCACGAAGCATCGCGGATGTATTCGGATCCGATTCAGAAGTGAAGAGTTTTGTGGTCACAGGTCAGGATGCAGAGAAAGCTTCGATCCAATATGTAATCGACGGCAAGCAGTCCATGACGGTCTTCAAGGATGTCCGCACACTTGTAACGGATGCCATGGGTATCGCAGTCGACGTGCTTGATGATAAGAAACCTGAAACAACCGGTTCTTACGATAATGGCAAGAAAGAAGTAGAAGCGAAGCAAACGGAAGTCATCGTAGTGGATAAAGAAAATGTGAAAGAAAAGCTGATTGATTCCAAATACTATGAAGCTAGCGAATTCACAGGTTTGGAGTAAGAAGGATGTGGTGGCGGGGCGATCCCGCCACTTTTCCACCTGTCATTGCTTTTGTTAAAGGGGGTTAACGAATTGAAGAAGTATTTGCTGGAGATGAATGATATCTCCAAGGAGTTTACAGGGGTCAAAGCACTGAGCGATGTGAATTTCAAGGTCGAGGAAGGCGAAATCCACTGTCTGATCGGGGAAAACGGGGCTGGGAAGTCCACGCTCATGAAGGTGCTGAGCGGCGTCTATCCATATGGGACCTACACGGGTGACATTGTGTTCGAAGGGGACGTTCAGCAATTTAACAAAATCAGTGACAGTGTGCAGGCAGGCATCGCCATCATTTATCAGGAACTCGCTCTCTTCCCGGATCTCACGGTCTATGAAAATATCTTTGCTGGGAATGAAGTGAAGGTCGGCGGGTTCATCGACTGGAACCGTACGATCGTGGAAGCCCAGAAGCTTCTGAAGAAAGTGAAGCTCGACGTGAATCCCGATACGCTCATCCGCGACCTCAGCGTCGGGAAGCGTCAGCTCGTGGAAATCGCGAAGGCACTCAGTAAGGACGTCAAGCTCCTCATCCTCGATGAGCCGACGGCGGCACTGAATGAAGACGACAGTGAAAACCTGCTGGAGCTCTTGAAGGACCTGAAGGCACAGGGCATCACGTGCATCATGATCAGCCACAAGCTGAAAGAGGTCATCCATATCGCCGACAAGGCGACGGTTATCCGGGACGGGCAGACGATCTGTACCCTCGATGCCGCGACGGGCCAGATCACAGAACCCGTCATCATCAAGAACATGGTCGGGCGCGACATCCAGGATATCTATCCGAAGCGTCCGAATAAGAAGCACGGCGAGAACATCCTCGAGCTCCACAACTGGTCGGCCTATGACCCGCAGCTCGGCCGACAGGTGATCAAGAACGTCAATCTGTCGGTGAAAAAAGGCGAAATTGTCGGGATTGCGGGGCTCATGGGGTCCGGGCGTACCGAGCTTGCCATGAGTATTTTTGGCAACGCCAAGCACTACAAGCTAGAAGGGGATCTGATCTGGAACGACACCCTCACCGTCCTGAAGCATACGCGTGATGCCATCAAGGCGGGCATCGCCTACGTGACGGAGGATCGGAAGGATGATGGACTCTTCCTTCTCCAGGATATCAAGAGCAATATTTCCGCTGCGAACCTCGGGGGCATTTCCTCCAAGGCCGGCGTGATCAATGAAAACGAAGAGATACGGGTAGGGGAGAAATATCATAAATCCCTTCACATCAAGGCGTCATCCCTTGAGCAACTCGTCGGGAACCTGAGCGGGGGGAACCAGCAGAAGGTGTCCATCGGGAAATGGCTGTTCGTCGGACCGAAGCTGCTCATCCTCGATGAGCCGACGCGGGGAATCGACGTCGGGGCGAAGTTCGAGATCTACACGGTGATGAATGAGCTCATTGAACAGGGCCTCAGCATCGTCATGATCTCATCCGAACTCGGGGAGGTCCTCGGCATGAGCGACCGGGTATACGTCATGGCCCAGGGCCAGATCAAGGGCGAACTTCAAGTTGAAGACGCCAATCAGGAAAAAATCATGGAGCTAGCAACGCAATAAGGGGGTAGATAGAGATGAATATTTTTCAAGAAACAAGGATGCTGATCCGGGATAATATCCGTGACTACGGGATGTACATTGCATTAGCCGTTATCATTCTAACATTCACATTCATGACCGACGGGCTGTTCATGACGTCGAGGAACATTAGTAATCTATTGGATTCCGCCGGATACATCGCGGTCCTTGCCGTGGGGATGACCCTCGTCATCGTCATCCGCCACATCGATCTTTCCGTCGGGTACGCTGCCGGGTTCCTTGGGGCCATTGCAGCGATCCTATTGACACAGGCGGGCTTGTCCCCATGGTTGACCATTCCCATCATCCTCGTACTCGGGGCGGTTGTGGGACTCTTCAACGGACTTCTTGTGGCACAAATCGGCATCCCGTCCTTCGTGGCGACCCTTGCCGGCATGCTGATCTTCCGTGGAGCCCTCCTTCAGGTGACGGAGAAGACCGGGACGATCATCATCCAGGATGACAAATTCAATGCCATCGGGAACGGGTTCATCCCGTCCCTCACACAGGTGAACGGTCTTCACCTCCTCTCCTTACTGGTCGGAGTCGTGGGGATTCTCCTGTACATCTACAGCGAATTTTCCACACGCCGCAACAAGATCAAGTACGAGTTCGAAGTCATTTCAGCGCCGATCTTTGCCCTGAAGCTCGTGTTCGTCTCAGCCATCATCGGCTACGTAACATGGATCCTTGCCGGATACAACGGTTTCTCCTGGACGATGGTCATCATCCTCTTCGTCGTGGTGGTGTATCACTTCCTATCGACGAAAACCGTCCTCGGACGTCACATCTACGCCGTCGGAAGTAATCCGGAAGCGGCTCACCTGAGCGGGATCAACGTCAAGAAAATCACGTATATCGTGTTTGGCTCCATGGGGATGCTAGCCGCCCTATCGGGAATCCTCTTCACCTCCAGGCTCCAATCGGCCACCACGACGGCCGGGACCCTGTTCGAGCTTGATGCCATCGCCGCGGCCTATGTCGGCGGTGTATCCAGTGCCGGTGGAGTAGGGAAAGTGACAGGTGCCATCATTGGTGCCATCGTCATGGCCTCCCTCACAAGCGGCATGAACCTCCTCGGAGTAGGGATCTCCTACCAATACATGATCCGCGGAGGCGTACTTGCAGGCGCCGTCATCTTCGACGTCCTTACCCGTAAAAAACGCTGACGCACCAGGACGGCCCCAAAAGGGTCGTCCTTTTGGGCGTTTGCTGAGTGAAGGGGCGTGACATGACACACAAGTATCGTCCTCGCGCACCTGCAAAAAATAGGAAGCGCAGAGGGCGTTGCCATGCTATGATAGGCGTAGGAGATTTGGCATGTACGGGAGGTGATGGGACGTGAGGAAGATCGGGTTGGTGGTGCTGTGTGTGGGGGTGCTGATGCTGTGTCATCTGACGTTCCTGTCAGCGAAAAAAGTATTTCTGGCCGATGAAGGCCCTTTGCGGGAATCGATGCCTGCTGCCAAGGAGCAGCGCCGACTCGTCCTGATCACCCAGGATACGCAGACGCCGTTCTGGGATCAGGTGGCGACAGGGGCGAAGGAGCAGGCGAAGAAGGAAGGCGTGAGTCTCGAGGTGTGGGGGACGTACGGCAAGAATGAAGAAGAATTTTTGAAGAATATCGAGATCGCGATTCAATCGAAAGTAGACGGCATCCTCATCCAGGGGATGGATACGCCGGAGTTCAAGGAGCTGACGAAGGTGAAAGCCTCCTTCAACGGGATCCCCGTCATCACGGTTGCCAACGACGTCCCCATGAGTGAGAGCCTCCGCCGCACCTACATCGGCTCCGATCCATTCGAAGCTGGCAAGCTCATGGCTGAAGCCCTGGTGAAGGAAATGGGGAATGCAGGCAAGGTCGTCCTCATGGTGGATGCCGAGCGCGAATACAATCAGAATGAGAGAATACGAGGCATCCGCTCCGTCCTTGATAGTCATCCGTCCATCACCATCGTGGAGGGGGAAACAGGAAGCGCCCGCGACCAGATCATCACGGCGACCCGGGAGGTCATGAACCGTGAGCCCGATGTCGATGCGTTCATCTCGGTGAATGCGGGGAATCTCGGGGCCATGATCGAGGAAATAAGTAAGCGCTCTCAAGAAGAAGGGTACCTCATCTACTCCTTCGATGACGGTCCCGAATCCATGACGCTCCTTGCCAAGGGCAAGATCAACGCCGTCGTCGAACAGGAACCCGAACGCATGGGGGAGTGGAGCGTTCAGCTCATGGAGGAATGGCTGAACGGGGAGACGGTACCCCTTGACCCCGCGGGCTACATTACCGACGTGAAGATTGTGAAAGGTGACGACCGATGACCTACATACAGAAAAAGATCCTCACCCTCATCACGGTCGTCATGATCATCATGTCGGCGATCTGGCTTGCCCTGACCTACTACAATTACCGCACACACGAACAATATAATGATATCCTCCAGCGCTACCTCGGCATGAATGAGGTATCACGGAACAGCCAGCAGGTGGTCACGGATCTCAATAACTATATGGTCGAGAGCACCGATGGGAATCTAGCGAAACTGCAGGCAAGCAAAGAAAAGATGAAGGACGGGAAGACCGTCGTGGACGGCCTGCGGAACCGGGACAATGATTTCACCCTATCAAACTATCTGAATCTCATCGACAGTCTCGTTGAGACGACGGATCGCTTCCTCCTTTTCCAGGAAGAGAACGATGCGGAAGCGTCGGCGAGGGAGTTTGCCGAGGCGAACCGGATCTCGGGGTATATTTCCGAAACGACCCTCACTCTGATCGATAAGGAGCTCACGACGTACAATGTGCGCTACCGGGGGATCATGGAGCAGTCCGCCGAAGTGATCAAGCTCGGGATCTGGGTGCTCCTCCTCATCACCTGTCTCTTGCTGATTGCCTCGTACTGGTTCTCCTTAGGCATCACGCGGCCAGTCTTCAAATTGACGAAAGCCGCCAATGAGCTGTCCAGGGGGAACTTCAGCCAGGAGGTGAAGGTGGAGGGGAATGACGAGATCGCCTTCCTCGCAAAAACCTTCGACCGGATGCGGATCAACATCAACAACCTCATCTCGGAGATGAAACAGAAGGCTGCCTTAGAGAGGGAGCTTCAGGAAAGCAAGCTTCTCCTCCAGGAAAGTCAGTTCAGGAGCCTTCAGAGTCAGATCAATCCTCACTTTCTCTTCAATACGCTGAATACATTGTCGAAGAAAGCCTATATGGAAGGGTCCGAGGAGACGAGTGACCTGCTGGTGAGCGTGGCGGGCATCCTGCGCTACAACCTGAAGCGCCAGAACCGCTCCGTCACCCTCGGGGATGAGATTGCTGTGCTCCTTCAGTATATGGATATCCAAAAGGCCCGGTTTGCCGACCGCCTTCAGTTCACCACCGACATCGATCCTTCCTGCCTGGACGCGAAGATCCCGGCCCTCACCCTGCAGCCCATCGTGGAGAATGCCGTCATCCATGCCGTCGAACCGCAGGAAGATGGAGGCAACATCCGCTTCCGGGTGTATGAGGAGGGAGACGGGATCGCGGTTGAAATCAGTGATGACGGAGCGGGCATGCCCCGGGAAAAAATCCGTCAGATCGTCGAGGAAGAAGCACTGCCGGAAGGGCATTCGACGGGCATAGGATTCAGCAACGTCGTGAAGCGCCTGCACCTCTTTTACGGAGTCGAGGATGTGATTGCGATCGAAAGCGAAGAGGGAAAGGGAACGACCATCACACTGCGAATCAAACGGGAAGGAGCGGAGAATCATGATCAAATTGCTCATCGTGGATGATGAACCGATGGAAAGGGAAGGGATGCAGCTCATCCTGGAGAAGCATTTCCCCGACATCGTCATCCAACAGGCGAAAAACGGAAGGGTGGCCGTTGAGATGGCGGCCACATTCACCCCTGATCTCATCCTCATGGACATCAAGATGCCGGGGATGAACGGCCTTGAAGCCATCGAGGCCATCACGGCGGAACAACCTCATATCAAGTTCATCATGGTGACGGCCTATGATACCTTTTCTTATATGAAAGCAGCCATCAAGCTCGGGGCGAAGGATTACATCCTGAAGCCGAGCAAGGCGGCGGAGATCGTGGCGACGATCGGAAAGGTCCTCGGTGAAATCGAGTCGGAGCGTAGTAAGCATGTGGCGAGCCTCGATCAGCAGGAGAAATGGGAGAGGGCACGGATGCTCGTTGAAACCGACGTCGTGACCCAGCTCCTCTTTGACCACGTCCACGATGTGCATGTGGATCTGCTCATGGAGATGTTGGACGTTCCGGCAGAAGGGGATCTGTTCGTCCTGGTCCTCCTCCTTCCGGAAAATGGGGATGCCCATTACTCCGAGATTCGTCAGGCGATCCGCCAGCGCGGCTGGACCGGTGCCTTATACGGCCGGCAGCTTCCCCTCATCGTCTTCAGGGAGCCCGGGACCACGTACCGTTCACAGGCGACGGCTCTTGCACGGGAGCTCCTTTCCCTCGGTTCGGAGCAGGACTGGTTCATCGGGATTGGGACCGTCTGCTCCTCCCTGGATGACGTGAGGCGTTCCTATCAGGAGGCGATGCTCGCCACCGTCGATACACAGGGACGGAAACGGTACCGCTTCTTCGAGGAAATCCCCCTGAAGCCCGAAACCCGGGAGCAGGCTGACCGACCAGAAGGAGCTCATGGAAAACATTCGCTTAGGCCAGTGGGACCGGGTCCAGACTCAGGTGACCAACGCCATCACTACCCTGGAGAAAGAAGGGACGCCAATCATCTATTCCCAGCAGCGGATCCTCCAGGTGCTGTGGATGACGTCCCGTGTTCTCAGTGAGAGCGGAATCGACACGCAGGAGCCTCTCTTTTCCGTGCAGCCGACGGACTACCGCACGCTGCGGAAGGAAGCGGAGCGCCTACTGGATGATATGAAGGAAGGCTACCGGACTCATTTCAGCCATACGGAGGCTGATACGTTCCAACAGATCAAGCAGTACATCCAGGATCACTCCCACGAGGACATGTCACTCGACACCCTGGCCCAGACCGTCCATCTCAGCCCGATTTACATCAGTAAGATGTTCAAGGAGAAGCAGGGAATAAACTACATCGATTTTCTCACGGAATGCCGCATGGACAAGGCGAAGGGGCTCATGAAGGATCCCGAGAAAAGCATCAAGGAAATCAGCTACGAAGTCGGGTATCACGATCCGAATTATTTCAGTAAGGTATTCAAGAAAATGACGAAGCACTCCCCGAAAGAGTACCGGAGGAGCCTGCTCGGACAACATGTGTAAAGGGTGATGGGGCATGGGGAAAGCGATGCGTCACCTGGCGTGGCTCCTCCTCTTCGGGATGATCCTCGCCGGATGCGAAGAGAAAGCACCGGTTGTTCCGGTCCATAAAGAAAAAAAAGAAGCACCAGGCTCCGTGAAGATCGGATTCTCCATGGATACGCTTGAGGAGGAGCGATGGGTGCGGGACCGGGACCTCTTCAAGCAGGCCGTGGAGGACCAGGGAGCGGAAGTGTTGATCACGGAGGCCCGTGGGGATGATGCCCTCCAGGTGCTGCAGGCGGAAACGCTCATCGCAGAAGGAGTCGATGTCCTCGTGATCGTCCCGTATAACGCAGAAGCCGCCGCGGCCATCGTCCAAAAAGCCCATAAAGCTGGCATCCAGGTCGTCTCCTATGACCGCCTCGTCCGGAATGCCGACATCGATCTGTACGTATCTTTCGATAACGAACGTGTCGGGGAGCTTCAGGCCGGTGCCATCACCGAACTTGTGCCGAAGGGCAAATACGTTTATATCGGCGGGGCGGAAACGGACTACAACGCCCACCTCTTGAAGAAAGGCGTCTTTGACGTACTGAAGGAGCCCATCGACCGCGGAGAGATCCAGGTGGTGTACGATGAGTGGACCGACAACTGGCTGCCCGAGAACGCCTATGACAATATGAAAGAGGCCCTCAAAGCGAGTGATGGTGACATCGATGCCGTCATCGCGGCCAACGATGCCACCGCCGGCATGGCAGAGAAGGCGCTGGAGGAAGCGGGACTCGCCGGAAAGATCCCCGTCGCCGGCCAGGACGCCGAGCTCAATGCCGTCCGCCGCATCGTCCAGGGCACCCAGGCCATGACCGTCTACAAGCCGATCAACATCCTAGCAGAAGAAGCGGCAGCCCTCGCCATCTCCATCGCCCGCGGCGAATACATCGACACCGACAAAAAAATCAACAACGGCAAAATCGAAGTCCCATCCGTCCTCCTCCAGCCCACCGCCGTAAACAAAGCCAACCTCGACACCACCATCATCGCCGACCACTTCCACACCCGGGAGGAAGTGTATGAGTGAAGCACGGGGACGGTTCCGGTGCGTCAAAACGGTCAGACGTAAAAACGCTAAGACCAGCGTGAGTAAGAAAGGGAAGGTTCCGATCGGCTGATGCCTGAACGGAACCTTCCCTTTCTTTCAGATGATAGGGTCGTTCATTCTCACATTTCTTTAGCTGAAATGGATAAAAAGATCCTTTTATGGGTAAAGGAATCCATGTTATAGTGGTAAATTTTGTCAATTGTAGGGTGGAACCGCCTATGAAGAAACTATTTTTAGCCTGCTTGGCCACGATGGTTCTAGCCGGATGCAGCGTGGATTATACGTTCTTTACGTATAAAAGCCAAAAAGAATTGATTGCCTTCATCAATGAAGATCTGGTTGAGCTGGGGTCCATGGAGGCGGACGCCAAAAAATCGAAGATCGAAGCATCCAAGGGTCCGAACAAGGATCTTGGTCAAGTGATAGCTGCCATCGGAAATGATGCCATACCGGGGTATGAGGATATTCTTGATGCCATAGAAGGCTGGAGCTATAAAAAATCTGAAATGAAGAAGTTGGTGAAAGAGACACGGGAGGTAGAGGAAGTCTATCTTGAATTCCTTCATAAACGAAAGGACGCATTGGAGGCCACCGATGATGCCTTGATGGAAGAATCCGATGACCTGCTGGCAGACTATAATAAAAAGGTCAATACGCTAAACAAACACATCGAGGAACTGGCGGAGGACTGGGAAGTAGAATTGAAATGACGAATAGGGACGGTTCCGATGCACCGAACAATCGATGGGTGGGAACCGTCCCTATTTTATCGCCTTAACCTGCCGTATATTTCTTAACCGCCGGCATGATGTCGGTAGCGATGAGCTCAATATTCTTCTTGATTTGGTCAAGCGGTATTCCCCCGAGATCGATTTCTCCGAGGAAGCGCTGATGGCCGTAAAGTTCATACTGATAGAGGATCTTCTCGATGATTTGCTGGGGGGAGCCGATCATCAGGGCATCGCGGTGATCCGTGGCTGCGGCGAACTGATCCTGCGGGTAACCGCCACCCTTCAGTTGGATCATGGCGCTGTTAAGGTGAGGATAGAATTCCCTCAGTGCCGTCTGACTGTCCTTGGCTGTATAAAGGAAGCCCGCCGTGGCAAGGGGAAGGGAAGCGGGATCGTGACCAGCCTCTCTGGCTGCGTTCCGGAACCCTTCCACAGCTGGAAGGAAGCCGGTGGAAGGTCCACCGAGTGTAGTGAGCATCATGGGGCCCCCTGCTTTTCCTGCCTTAATGGCACTCTCCGGCGGTCCCCCGACTGCCCGCCAGATCGGCATGGAGCCACGGAGCGGCTGCGGAAGGATCGTGGCCTTGCGGAGTGGTGCCCGGAATCTGCCTTCCCACGTCACATTCTCCTCTCTGTTGAGCTGCATGAGGAGCTCGATTTTCTCTTCAAATAAGTCTTCATAATCCTCTATATCATACCCGAAGAGCTCATACGCACCCGCACGCGATCCCCGGCCGGCAACAATCTCCGCGCGGCCGTTCGAGATCAGGTCGATGGTGGCGAAGTCCTCGTACACGCGAACCGGATCGGATGTACTGAGAACCGTTGCGGAGCTTGCGATCTTGATGTTTTTCGTGGCTTGGGCGATCGCACCGAGGATGACCGTATGGGCTTGGGTCGTGAACAGGCGCTGATGGCTTTCCCCGACGGCAAAAACGTCCAGCCCGGCTTCATCTGCGTAGGCAGCCGTTTCAATTAATTCCCGGATCCGTTGCTGGGCAGAAATATAATCCCCGTTCATGGGATTCCTCAAATGTTCCCCGATTGAATACAATCCGATTTCCATGTCGATTCCTTCTTTCTTCTATGATTAAAACGGAAGTGAATTCCGATACTGAATGGCTTTTTCGATGACAAGGGCTGTAGGGGTGACGTCCTCGCCGTCTTCATTCACGATGGTCAAACTGCTCATGGTGGAGGCGACCTGACCGCGGATTTCCTGCAGGTAATCTGCCCTCAATGCCGCTCTTTCTTCGACTTCTCCTGGAGTCAACCCTCCCTCACGTGCTTTACGGGCCAGTTCATTGATTCGCTGCAAGCTGCTGATCATGTGTTCGTCCTCCTTTTTATCTTATATTCATTTATCTCGAATTCGAGATAAATGTAGTTTACCACCAGAATGTGGGAATGTCAACTGGGCAAAAAAGGACGATTCCCGTAAAAAAGGGAATCGTCCATTATCATCGCTTTGATTAATTTGTTGTATAAGAACCGTCCCTACGCGTCACCCGTTGCTTCAAAAACCGTCCCCATTCGTCATCAAAGGGATTCCCGGATGATGCGGCGGGAGTAGAGGGTGGAGAGGACGCCGAATGCCGAGTAGAGGACGGTGTAGAGTCCCATGACGATCAGGAGTGGCGTCCAGAGTTCGCTACCGAACCAGAACCAGCCGGATTTGACGGCGAAGTAGCTGTGCAGGAGGCCGACGGCGAGCGGGATCCCGAAGTTGAACAGCTGCTTGAAGCGGATGCCTTTCTGCAGGTCATGTCGTGAATAGCCGAGCTTGCGGAGGATCGTGTAGTTCGGACGTTCCTCTTCGCTTTCATCCATCTGTTTGAAGTAAAGGATGCAGCCTGATGTGATGAGGAAGGTGAGTCCGAGGAATCCGACGATGAACACGGAGATCCCCATATTGGCTTTTTGGTACTCGATATAGATCGGACGGGAATCAGACAGGTTTTCTTCTTTTCCGAACAGGCTCACGTACAGATCGTTCGCTTTCTCCAGTTGACGGTCATCCTTGATGTTGACACCCAGATTGGCATTGGATGTACCCTGAAGCCCGGGATCCAGATGTTCCTTCATCGTTTGAAAGACGGTATCGTTCACGATCACCACCGGGAATCCGCCACCTGTGAATTTCCAGGAAATATAGTGATCATCCTTCGTTTTGATCAGATCAAGCGGCTGCTTCGTTTCTTTGTTCTGGAGGACGATTTCCCCTTTCTCCTTCATCGGCATGAAGTTCTTCAGCATATCACTGTACCCCGTCAGGATCGCTTCATCCTCGTTAAGCTTCAACCCGGCATCATCTGCAGAGATGACGGCCATTTGCGCTTTGCTTAGATCCATGGCGATCCCGTCCACTTTACCGGACACAATGCCTTCCAGATCGACCGCCACCTGAAGCACGTCGATGCGGTTTTCGCTGTAATCGATGTGATTGTCCCCAAGGGCTTTCTCGAATTGATTCAACCCGTCCTCCTTCAGGAAGGTAAAATCATCCGGCAGCTGCTTCTTGGCAGACGCCTCGGTTGAATAGTACGAAATGTACGTGAGGGACAGGAGCCCGATGGCCAGTGCTGAGACGGTCGTGATGATCGTCAGGAGCATGGAATTCGTCTTCATGCGGAACATGATGGAGGACAGGGACAAGACTTCCCTCACGTTCAGATATCCTTTTCGTTGCTTGCGGATCACGTTGAACACAAAGCTCACAGACCCTTTATAGAAGAAATACGTCCCGATGATGACCGAGCCCAAGATGAACATCATGGCACCCATCAGTTCGACCGTCGAGGTGAAATACCCGCCGAACAGCTTCGTTGACACAAAGTACCCCGACGATACCAGGCCAAGGCCTAGGATCCCCATCAGGATCTCCCATACAGATTGCTTCTTCACATTCATTTCAGAAGCAGATTTTACTTTGAACAGGCTCAAAATGCTCTGTTTCTTGATGAAGGCGGCATTGATAAGCAGGATCATCAGGAAGATCACAGAGAAAACGATGAGCGTCCGCTCCATGGCGGCCATGGAGAAATGAAGCTTTGCGACAGCCGTGATCCCCACTGCCTTGAAGAGGATCGACGTAATCAGCTTTGAAAAGGCAAATCCCACGCCGATTCCGAGGACGGTGGCCACGGCATAAAGCAGGAAGTTCTCCGCGCTCATTAGGAACACGATTCGCTTTTTCGACATCCCGATCAACTGAAGTAACCCGATTTCCTTGCTGCGTCGTTTAATGAAGATCGCATTCGCATAGATGAGGAAGACGCCGATGATGGCGATCAGCATGAAGGACGCCACCTGGATGGCGGCCCCTCCCTTGATCGACCCGTTCGTCGCATCCATGGACGGATCATACTGCAGGGTGACAAAGGCAAAGAACAGCGACACCCCGAAGGTCAGGGCAAAAATATAAAGATAGTAGTTTTTGAGATTCTTCTTGAGATTCTTTCCGATAAGAGAGTACATGTTCACGATGATTCCTCCTGACTCGTTTTTGGTACTTCCCATTATAGGGAGGAGTCAGGCGGGAATCGTTTCATTCGGCGAACAAAATGGGGGATGGTGTGACATTGTTGTCACATGGGGAAGGAAAGAAAAAAGATGCGGGGACTCACCGCGCATCAAGCTTCCTTGAACAACTCATACTTTTTATACGCTCTGTAATAACTGCCGATGAACAAAATCACCATGATCCCAGGCAATGCTTTCAACAGGGCGAACGGTGTTTCAAAAATGAACGCTTTCCAGAATAGTGAGCCTTCCATGCGCCATAGACCGTCGTGGTAAAGGCTGTAGTCCTGATTGAAAAAATACATGGCCACGATGCAAAACATGGTGATCCCTAACCAAAAGGAATAGCCCATCAACCGCTGATAGTATTTAGCCAGGGACTCGCGGTCGGAGAAAAGCTCATCGTGACCGTCCGCTTCTTTCTGCCAATACCGGATTCCGACTAACTTAGAACCATCGATGTTACTCCAGCCGAAATCTTCATACATGTCCGTATACTCGAGGTGTTTTTCCTTTTTCATCCGGTCACGGTAATCCAATCGAATCACATGCTTTTTGTCCGTTTCCTCGAACGTATAGACACCCAACGAACTGATCTTTGTGCAGCGGAATCCTTTCGCCAGCTGCTCATTCAGCCACTTTTCTTCTCTCTCGATATCAAAAAAGATCTTAACCTTTTTCACCCGATCCACTTCCTTCATATAAGGATAAAATATGCTGCAATCGTTTTTTTTCTACATTTAAAACGGCATTTCCGTCATACGTGATCTGATAGACCTTCCTCCGGCCTTCTTCCCCGACCGGTTCGATCCAGCCGTGCTTATTCAGATTTTCAACGGCGCCGTACAGGGTACCCGCTGCGAGTACGACCGCGCCATCACTCATTTCTTCGATCTTCTGCATGACAGCATAGCCATGCAGGGGCTCGCGCAGTGCGAGCAGGATATAGTGCATCGTTTCTGACAGGGGTAATAATTTATGCTTCATCGTCTCATCCTTTATTCAGTTCGACTATATAGTTCAACTTATTAAAAAGATAATACAGTTCAACTGAATAGTCAATAAGAGTTTTCCATTAAAACTAAAAAAATCCGGTTTCCACTGAGGGAAGTACCGGATGGCAATCGTCATGTGCGCATGTATCAGTCATTAAGGATTCCTGGCTTCCAAACAGAAATTGAACAGGACCAACGTGGCCAGGATTGAAACCAACCCGATGGGTATGAAAATACACTGTCCCCAAGATGGCATACTGTCATACGTTACCATTAAAATCAGCGAAACACTAAAAGTTAGAAGGATAAGAGAGGACATTTTGTCTCTAGTCATTCTACTATCTCCCCTTTCAAACAAGCCGATCATTCACACATAATCGGCATCTTTTATCCAACATCCATTAATGTTAATGTAAACCTTTTGTTGTGTGGACCTTCACTGGATTTTCACAAACGTAGAAAAACGGAAGCAAGTTTGCCGAACAGTCTGCCCATCAGCGTATCAATTAGAAGTACGCCCACGTCTACACAGGAAGAAACTACCTCCATGTCGAATCTAGTGGAGAGCAATGCACGCACCACTTCAAACAAAGGAGAGGACATATGACCAAATACAGAGGTTCGACCGTTTATGATAATGAAGCGTTTTTTGATCAGTACACAAAGCGAAGGGGCAGGAGAGACAGTCCAAATAATGCCATCGAAGGACCGGTGATGGTGGAGCTGCTGGGGGAGTATGAGGATGCCCGGATCCTGGACCTCGGCTCCGGTGACGGGGCGTTCGGAACGGCACTCCTTGAAGGGGGAGCAGGCTCCTATACCGGGGTGGACGGATCGAGCCAGATGGTGGAGGCGGCAAGGGCATCTCTTGCCGGTCACCCCCAGGCGACAATCCTTCATGAAACCCTGGAGACCTATGCATTCCCTGAAGCAAGTTTTGACCTGGTCACTTCCCGTTTTGTCCTTCACTACATAGAAGACATCGAGAGCATCTTCAGGAGCATCCACTCGACGCTGACACCCGGCGGGCGCTTCATTTTCAGCCTTCAGCATCCCCTCACCACGTCCTCTTTCGCCAGCAAGGAGAACGGAGAACGTCGCGGAAGCTGGATCGTGGATGATTATTTCCGTACAGGGGAACGGAAGGAACCTTGGATCGATCAGACCGTGGTGAAATATCACCGCACGACCGAGCAGTATTTCACAGCGCTGACCGAAGCAGGCTTCCGCGTGAAGGCGCTTCGGGAAGGTCATCCACAGCGGGAGCATTTCTCGAGCGATGTGGAATATGAGCGACGTTTGAGGATCCCCGTCGTGTTGCTTTTCTCGTGTGAGAAATAATCATGAAAAAAGATTGCCGTCACATCAGGCAATCTTTTTTTCGTACGGGCTATTTTTCCTGTGAAGAATGTTTCTCATCAATGAGGTGGATATTGAACGTAATCTCCATAGAAGAAATGACCGATTGAATCATGCTGCAGTTAGTCAAAACGAGCTGTGAAATACGCTCTGCCTGCTTTTCCGTCAGGGTATGATCAGTTTGAACAAGTGCAGTGAAATGGATTTCCTCGATTCGGTTCGCTTTATCATGATTTCTCACGTAGTCTGCTTCGAGTTCCATGTGAGTAATATCCATCCGCTTTTTCGTAAAGATGGTGCGAAGCAGTGTCCCGCTGCATCCTGCAAGGGAAGCGATGAATAATTGAAACGGGCGATATCCTTCTTCCTCATTGGTCGATACGGGAAGATTCCCGAAGGTGGTATCGGTGGTGACGGAGTCTTCATGGATGGTGAACTTCATGGATCGCACCCCTTTCGTAGAGGTATAAGTGATATACCTTTGTGAGTATTATATCGAAACGTTTAGTAAGAAATACAGAAATATCATGAGGGATCGCCCTCATGATTTTTTTTCTTTAAATGTCATAAAAAGGATTCACTGCGTGGGAAATGGGTAAATCAAAATGAGCAATTGGAATCATTATGGGAAAATATGAGTGCTGTGATCGGACACATAGGTGGAAAAAGAAAGGTGATGGATGGAATGAAGAGGATACTGATGATAGTGTTCGTGGCAATCTTGCTGAGCGGATGCTCGCTGACGAAACTTGGAAAGGTGTCTCCCTCCAGTTCCCCGGCAGAGGAAACCGGCGGGGAGGAAGCAACCGAGACTGCCCAAGAAAAGTCTGAGAAACCATCGAATTTAGACAAAGCCAATGCACTTGTGGAAGAAGCTAATAAGAAGCTGGATGAGATCGAACGGGGAGATGAACCAGTCAAAGGGGAAGGCGAACTGCTGCTTTTCATTGAACAGGAAGTGTTTCCGATCGGCCAGCGGGAAGCGGCTGTAGAGGAAAGATTGTATGAGGCACTGTCCGCTTTCGAAACGGATGGGGACAAAGAGGCTGCGTATGAGACGGTGGATTGGGCCATGAAGGAATACGAATCCATCCTTGAGGATGCGAAAAATGTCCGGACATACATGGATGAACAGGAACTGCTCAAAGAAGAATTGATCCATGGCGTGATGCTCTTCCAGGAATACCTCAGGATGATCAGGGATGCCATCGATGATCCTTCCGAGTGGACCGGAGCGAACATCATGGGCGCGGAATATGATGCATCCGTGAAAAAGTACCATAGCATGGTCACAGAGCTCAGCGAGAAGTATGGCATCAACTATCAGGTAGGACAGCCTGAATAAGGGGAGTAATAGGGTGCAAGTCTTCCTCTTGCTGTAAGAACAATCCAAAAGACGAAACAGGAGGTGGGTCACTGAAATGAAGAGTGTACTAGTTTTCGTGCTGCTTGCCTTTTTGCTGAGCGGATGCAGCCTGATGAAGGTGGGAACGATGAATTCATCCAACGAAGAGGTGGAGGATGCAGAAGCCGCCTCAACCGATGAAGAATCAACTGAAGATAAAGGGATCGACCAGGATCAGAAGACGGAAGGCAATGAGGAAGCCAAGGATGATTCACCAAAGAAAGCAAGCATGGCCCCGGCAGACGAGTTCACCCGATTCATCGAGGAGGATATGAGCGACATTTCAGTTATGGAATATAACGTACAAGTCAATCTATCCCAAGCACAAAGGGAACCTGCCGAGGATAAGGATCAGGCGATGAAGGATGCGCTGGAAAGGGCCATCGCTGGATATGAACAGCTCTCGATGAAGATGGAGGCCATCGAAGTGGAATCGGATGAGCTGGTCAAGCTGAAGCAAGAGGCGATTGAGGGATTCAGTATCTATCAGGAGTATCTCATTCTCAACAGGGAATTGATCGATGACCCTTCAAAAGATGAGGAGATGATTGCGAAGAACCTTGAGTATCAACGGGCAAAAGGGACTTATCAGTCTCATCTTGAGGATCTTGCCGATGAGTATGGGTATTCGTTTGAACAATGAAGTTTAGTTGAAAAGCAGCGCGGTTGGGCGATCGTGACGATCTCAAACCTTCAGGTTCCCACATGTCGACACGACCGCCATTCTTATTTTATTACTAGGTATGCAGACCAAAAGTCATTGGCGAAAAGTTACAAAAATAGGGTTTAACTCTCAAAATATGGGTAAATCAAAGTGAACAATTTCCAACATGATGGAAGAACCTGTCGAGGTGTGGAGTATGGTCAATCAAGCAATGAAGAAATTCCTGTTGCCCGTCCTGTTCCTCCTCCTCCTATTGAGTGGATGCGGGGCCATGGAGGCTGAGAAGGCGGAGTCTCAGCCAAAGGAACCGGATGGCGGTGCGTCGGATAAAGAGCCTGCGCCAAAAGAGCAAGAAGACGTCGGAGAAGCCCCTGCTGCCTCCGCTGAGGGCAAAGACAGCATGAATAAGGGTGAAAAGGGAGAGGAAACGGAAGGAAAGGCACAGTTCATGCAGTTCATCGCCGTGAGCGTACCTGCCATCGGTCAACAGGAAATGGCGATCCGCGAGAAGGTGCAGGGCGGGGTCGATTTCTATGAAATGAACGGGGACAAGGAAGCCGCCCGAAAGGCTCTGGATGAGGGCATCTCGGAATACGGATCCCTGATCGAACAGGCAGAAAGCCTTCCTGCAGAATCCGATGAACTGAAGCCCGTGAAGGAGGAGCTCGTCAACGGGATCAAGCTGTACAGGGATACACTTGATCTCATCCGGAAGACCATTGATGACCCATCCTTGAGCACAAAGGTGGAAGAAAAGACGCTGGAATACGGAGAGTCAGTCGAGCGATACCGCGCGCTGGTGGATGACATCAGTAAGGAATACGGAATTGACTATGAGTTAGCTCCCCCTTCTTGATCTCTGCTAATGAAGTCCTTTCTCTAAAAGGTTATGGGAAAAAAGACACAATAGAGAGCAGTCCTGACTGGACGGCTGAAACAAAATGAATCAATGGAATCATTATGGAAACCCAGAGAAATGGTATTATGTGAAAGGTTTAGAAATTGGAAGGGAATGGGTGTGCGAAAGGAAATGAAAAAGATACTGATCATCATGCTACTTGCACTGATATTGAGCGGATGCGGGTTGCAGCGGGCGGCAAAGGTCCTGACAGCCGATTCGGAGGCAGAGGATAAAACCGCTGAAGCAGAAGCAAAATTAGAAGAATCCAAGAAAGAACTTGAGAGACTGAAAGAAGAAATGGACGGTTCACTGGGGGATGCCCTCAAAGAGGATAGCGATGGTGCCACTTCTCCAGGTACTCCTGAGGAACAGTTCGAGCACTTTGTGGATGTAGATATGGCAGAAGTCGGTGAACTGGAAATGGACATCCAGGATCGCATCCTGCAAGCAAGCGAACAGCCTGGAGAGGAACTGATCGAGGTCCTGGATCAGGCCATCATCGATTATGATGAAGTGATCGAGAGGGTCGAAGCCATCAAGGTGGACTCGGAAGAACTACAGAAAGCGAAAGAAGGAGCACTAGAGGGAGTGAACCTGTATAAAGAATCCCTCGTCCTCTACAGGGAAACCTTTGATGACCCTTCGAAGGAAGCAGAGATGAATGCCAAAGGGGACGAATTCGAGAAGTCGGCGGCAGCGTTCCATGACGATCTGAATGAGCTCGCGGCGAAGTAGGGGTACTCGTATACACAACCATAAAACAGAACGTTACAAAGGGGAGTTAGAATGAAAAAACTTATGTAGGCGTAAGCACTACTTATTCTTTTATCAGGTTGCAGCCTTGGTGTATTTGGGGACAGCAAGGCAGATGAACTGGTCGAGTTCAATAATGAACAGCTGAATACGATCATTAAAATGGAAGAAAAATCAAATGAGCCGATCTTAGAGGCAGTGAGCAGTTATGATATCGAAGCACTCATTGCCGGAATCGAAGATGCCAAGCCGGAATATGACAAGATGCTGAAGGAAATCGATTCATGGGAGTTCAAGACAGATGAGGTAGAAGCGAAAGCAAAGCAACTGCGTGAAGTCGTGAAAATGAGCAGGGAAAACCTCGACGTCCAACAAGAAGCCTTCGAGACAGAGTACGAGGAACTGATGACGAAAGCAGATGAGACTCAGATGAAAATTGAAGAGAAAGCGGTCAAGTTCGATAAAGATCTGAAGAAGCTTGCAGATGAGTGGGACGTAGAGATCACTGATCAGGAATTGGAATAAGAAGAATAGAAGAAACCGACAGCTGGATCATCATCCTGCTGTCGATTTTTTTGTTGTGTATCATCTCGTGAAGCGATCAACCGGCCAGCAAATTGCTGTCGATGGTGAAAGGGTGTGTAGGCTCCACCAGGCAGAGGGTCCCTTGTACAAACAAGAGCCTTCCTGAATTTTTCTTATACAGATGTCGCACCCTGCCCACCGTCAATGCGGTAGTAGGAACCTGTGATGAAGGAGGCGCGGTCGGAGGAGAGGAAGAGCATAAGATCGGCAATTTCCTCCGCTGTTGCATAGCGGTTCATCGGAACGCTTGCTTCGAATCCTTTACGTGCTTCTTCTTCGTGGCCTTTCGCTGCATTCGTTTCAATGGAGCGCATCATGGCTGTATCTACGCCTGATGGTGCCACAGCGTTGACCCGGATTCCATAATCGGCGACTTCCAGAGCAGCAGACTTATTGATTCCAAGGAGAGCGTGTTTGGAGGCAACATACAAACTCATGCCTGGAGCGCCTAACAGTCCTCCATTGGATGCTGTGTTCACAACTGAACCGCTTTTTTGGTCAATCATGACTTTCAGCACATGCTTCAATCCGAGGAAAGCGCCTACAACATTGACAGAAAAGACCTTATCCAAATTCTCGACGGTTTGATCCACGATGTTCTTGAAGTCGCCATTGATGCCGGCATTATTGATAAACACGTCAATCCGACCGAATCGTTCTTTTGTCTGACGTACGTAGTTTTCCACTTCTTCTTCCTTCGTTACGTCGGCCCCCAGCAGTAATTTCTCCGCATCGATTTCACCAGCCGCTTTTTCAAGGGCTTCCTGAGACAAATCAACCAGGGAAAGCTTGGCTCCTTGCTCCGCGTATTTCTTTGCAGCAGCCAACCCGATTCCTCCTGCAGCACCTGTGATCAATACAACCTTGTCTTTGAATTCCATGATGGACATCTCCTTCAGAAAATAGTTGTTATACTAATTACATAATTTATTGTAATGCAAACTAGTGTGTATTTTCTAATGATTTGCTTCGAAAGACTCAAGAAAATGTTTCCGTTTTCCCCTTCTTATTCCTTAGCCTTTTCAAAACCCTTCCGTCCCTTCAGGAATTCATCCACCACCAACCCCGATACCCCGAGAGAAGCGGCCGGGAGCCGCGTGTCGAGGAAGACGAGATCAAGATCATCCCGGTAATGGGGGAGGGCTTTTTTTCTCACGGTATCTCGTACGGCGTTCTTCATCCATTCACCACCACGGCTGGCGATGATGATATGCTTCGTATCGTATGCGTGAATCGCGCTGACGACCCCGCTCCCGAGTGCGCGGCCGGCTTCCGTGAAGAGGGAGAGTGCGAGTTCATCGCCTTCCCCTGCACTGTTCACCAAGGAGTCGAAATCCTTACAATCCTTCAGGCCGGCCTCCATGGCCTTTTCCACGAGTGCTAGTTCTGATGCGTACAGTTCAAGGCAGCCACTGTTGCCACACGTGCAGCGTGGTCCCTGAAAGTCGAGGGTCATATGCCCGATTTCACCCGCATAGCCGCTTTGTCCCCTGTAGAGCGATCCGTTGAGCACGATCCCAGCGCCGATCCCGGTTCCGATGCTGATATAAAGGAGGCTTTCATCGGCGTCTGACCGTGTCTGATATTCCCGGTAGGCGCCTGCATTGGCTTCATTTTCGATCAACACGGGCAGCTTCAGCCTATCTTCCAAATCGTGCTTCAATGGGCGGTCACGCCACTGCAGGTTAGGGGCGTTCAACACGGTGCCCGAGTGATCAATCATGCCGGGAACTGCGACGCCGACGCCGATGATGCCATGGGGAGAAGGAGGCACCACCCCGTGAGCCCATTCCACCGCTTTTTCCATGACCGTGATGGCTGATTGATAAGCGGGTTCTCTGGTCTGGAAGTGTTCGTGCGCCATGATTGTCCCCTTTAAATCGGTCAGGACAGCCTCCACGGTTCCTCCTCCCACATTCAGTCCAAGGGCATACCCAGCTTCACGGGAGAAATAGAGCAGGACGGGACGGCGACCTCCGCTGGATTCGCCGATGCCGGCTTCCTTTACAAGTGAGTCGTCCATGAGCTCCGCCACAAGGGAAGAGACGGTGGCTTTATTGAGACCGCACCGCTTGGCGAGATCCGCACGCGAGATCGGTTCGTCTGAGATGATCTGCTGCAGAACGAGTCGTTTGTTTTCATGTTTCATACTGCTTTGATTCCACGATTGCTTCATTGATGTCCTCCTGTTATCCGTTTCGTGATCTCATTATATCATTTTTTCAGAAAACTTAGTTTGTTTATTGAATAAACGAAGTAGGTTGATTTATAATGAGTAAAGAAAGCGTATACAATAAACAACCATAAGGAGGAAAAATGATATGCCCGAGTTTAAAGAGATTCCTGTCATCCGTTATGAAGGGGCTGATTCCGATAGCCCGTTTGCATTCAAGCAGTATAATCCTGATGAAATCATCGCAGGAAAGTCCATGAAGGATCATTTGCGTTTCTCCGCTGCCTACTGGCATACGTTCAACGCAGATGGATCGGATCCGTTCGGTGCGGGGACGATGAGGCGCACATGGGATGCCCTTGGCGGATTGGATCGTGCCAAAGCGCGGGTGGAGTCTGCGTTTGATTTTTATGATCGTCTTGGCCTTCCGTATTTCGCTTTCCATGATGTGGACATCGCCCCGGAAGGAGCAAGTCTTTCGGAAACGAATCGGAATCTGGATGTGATCGTCGCCATGATCAAGGAGTACATGGAGTCGAGCGGCGTGAAGCTTCTGTGGAATACGGTCAATGCCTTTACACATCCGCGCTATGTGCACGGGGCTGCCACAAGTTGTTCTGCCGATGTATTCGCGTATGCGGCTGCGAGCGTGAAGAAGGGTCTTGAGGTCGGGAAGGAGCTTGGAGCGGAGAATTATGTGTTCTGGGGTGGCCGGGAAGGCTATGAAACGCTCCTCAATACCGATCTGAAACTGGAGCAGGATCATTTGGCCGCGTTCCTGCAGATGGCGGTGGACTATGCAGGGGAGATCGGATTCGATGCCCAGTTCCTCATCGAGCCGAAGCCAATGGAGCCGACGAAGCATCAGTATGATTACGACGTGGCTACAAGTCTATCATTCTTGCAGCAATACGGTCTGGCAGACCATTTTAAATTTAATATCGAAGCGAATCATGCGACCCTTGCCGGTCATACATTCGAACATGAGCTCAGGATTGCAAGGATCCGGGGGATGCTCGGCTCCGTCGATGCCAACCAGGGCGATCCCCTCATCGGCTGGGACACGGACGAATTCCCCACCGACCTGTATGCCACCACTCTTGCCATGTATGAAATCCTTCAGAACGGCGGACTGGGAAGGGGCGGGTTGAACTTCGATGCGAAGGTGAGGCGTGCCTCGTTCGAGTCGGAGGATCTCATCCATGCCCATATCGCCGGGATGGACGCCTTTGCTGTCGGACTGAAAGCGGCGGCGAAGCTCATGGATGACGGTGTGCTGGAGAAAAACATCGGGGAGCGCTACGAGAGTTTCACCTCCGGCATCGGCCTTGAGATCCATGAAGGGCGGACTGATTTCAAGAAGCTGGAGGCATATGCCCTCGGCCTGAAGGAGATCAGGAATCGTTCAGGCAGGCAGGAGCGTCTGAAGGCCATCGTCAATCAGGCCATTTTGGGGGTGCGTTGATCCCATGGAATATGTGATCGGAGTGGATCTCGGAACGAGTGCAGTGAAATGCCTCCTCCTCGACCGTGCCGGAAACGTGGTGAAGGAAGCCGAGCGGTCATTTTCCATCATGCGCGGGGCGCCCGGCCACAGCGAGCAAGATCCTGATGACTGGGTCAGGGGGACTCTTCATGCACTGAAGGAGCTCACCGCAGTAGAAGGAGACGTGAAGGGCATTTCATTCTCCGGACAGATGCACGGCCTCGTCCTTCTTGATGGAAAGGGGAACGTGGCCAGACCCGCGATCCTGTGGAATGATACACGGACGACCGATCAGTGCCGTTTCATTGAAGAGACGGCCGGTCTCCCTGAGCTTCTGCGTGTTGTGAAAAACCGTCCCCTTGAGGGATTCACCCTTCCCAAGCTTCTGTGGGTAAAGGAGAATGAACCGCAACTCTTTGAGCATGCGTCTGTTTTCATGCTGCCGAAGGACTACGTCCGCTACCGCCTGACCGGGGAGATCGCCACGGATCCGTCCGATGCAGCGGGAACGCTTCTTCTGGAAAGCAGAACGGGCGAGTGGAGCAAGAATCTTCTCGATCTGTTCGGTATCTCTGCAGCACTGTGCCCGCCGATATTTCCGTCTGACGGAAAGGCAGGGATCTTGAATGCGGAAACGGCTGCGGAGACAGGTTTGATCGAAGGAACACCGGTCTTCACTGGCGGCGCCGACAATGCATGCGGAGCGATCGGGGCCGGCATCCTTACACCGGGAGATACGATGTGCAGCATCGGGACCTCGGGTGTCATCGTGAGCTACGAGGAGGATGCCGACGTCGACTACGAAGGGACGCTCCATCATTTTCACCATGCCGTCCCGGGGGGCTATTATGCCATGGGCGTCACCTTATCTGCAGGGCACAGCCTGAGCTGGTTCCGTGATACATTCGCTGCCGGTGAATCATTCGACCACCTTCTACAGGAGGCGGCAACTGTACCTCCCGGATCCAACGGGCTGCTGTTCACCCCGTACCTATCAGGCGAACGAACGCCCCATGCCGATGCCCTTATCAGGGGCAGCTTCATCGGAATGGATGCTTCTCAAATGAGAGGGGACTTCGTGAAGGCGGTGATGGAGGGGATCACATTTTCCTTGAAAGAATCCGTCGAGATTATGCGATGGAAAGGGAAGACCATCGACACGATCGTGAGCATCGGCGGAGGAGCGAAAAGCGACGCCTGGCTCCAGCTCCAGGCAGATATCTTCGGCGCCGAAGTGGTGAGCCTTGTCACCGAGCAGGGACCGGGTCTCGGGGCAGGGATCCTCGCGGCAACAGGTTCTGGATGGTTCTCTTCTATAAAAGAGGCGGCAGAAACCTTCATAAGATATGGAAAACGGTATAGTCCCGGCTCAGAAGCCGCAGCCACTTATGAAAAGGTGTATACCATTTACAAACAAGTGTATCCTAACACCCGACTCATCAACGAACAGCTTTACCCATTCCGGAAAGGAGGAAAAGAAACATGAGAAAAGTCGTGATGGTGGGAGGAGCCGGTACGGTCGGAAAGGTCCTCCACGATGGATTGAGTAATCGGTATGAAATGGTCATCCTGGATCAGGAGGTTCCCGAGTGGGTCGGAAGCGGTGTGAAGGTCGACGCCACGGACGAAGCGGAGCTGAAGAAGAGCATTCCGGAAGACACGGATATCCTCATCAATCTTCTCACTGTGAGTGGAGAGAAGGACCTCCATGACACGGATGAGTTCATGAAGATGACCCGCGTCCACTTCATCTCAAGCTTTTACCTGATGCGGGCCGCCGTGGAGCTCGGGATTCCGAAGGTGATTTTTGCGAGCAGCAATCATACGACGGATGCGTACGAGGAAGGTGGGGACTCCCTCCTTGGCCGTGAAATCACCATTGAAGATAAGCCGCGATCCAAGGGGCTTTATGGGGTGCTGAAGTACGCGTCCGAGCAGATCAGTGAGATCATTTCCCGGGAAGAACCCGGAGGACCGGCCGTGTTCAATATCCGCATCGGAAGCGTCCATGCTGACGAGGAGAAGGATGTCCAGGAGGATCCACGTCTCATGAAGACGCTTCTTTCACACGAGGATCTGATCGGGCTTTTCGAGAAGGCGATGGAATCATCACGGGCCGGGGGCACCTACTACGGCGTGTCGGATAACCCTGGGAAACCCTGGTCCATCGACAATGCCAGGAGCGAGCTCGGCTATGAGCCGAAGCGGAATGCCGAACAGGTGGTACGGAGGGAAGGGGGGCAGTAGCCCTTCTTTTCTTTTTTAAAAAAAGGAAATTCCCCCAGGCGTATACCCGAGTGGAAATCATTGTGATACGATATAAATGTGCTATTATTCAGAATACTTTATAGAGAAAAAGGATCACGCAATGTGATGCCGCCATGGATCTTGATGGGGGAGAGGGAGCATGTTCAAGAAATCGAGAGTCTTTTATCGCCTATTCGTCCCGTTCTTCCTTTTAGGAGTGGGGCTTGTCTTGGGCTTCTGTATTTTCATTTATACAACCACCTACAATTCGGTGGAGGAATCATTCCTGAAGGACAAGCGTGATTATACGCTGCAGGTCCTGCATAATGTGGAGCAAAAGGTGAGGACCATCGAATACGGATTCACCGCCTACAGCTCGACGTCGAGTTTTGAGGAAACGTTCAAAACGCCCTTTTATGAATCGGAATTCGATCGCTATCAGGACATCCGGAAGGAAATGAGCTACATCGAAATGCTCGGCATCGAGGGGAGTGCGTACAATCTCATCAGCCTCGATCAGAAGTGGGGCATCATCAACGGATCGTTGAAAACGCTTACCGAACAAGAGCTCGATGGCTTCAAGGAGAAGTATGTAGAAGGGAAGACCCAAAGCCTTTTCTGGCGTCCCGACGGGGAACAGATCGAGATGATCATGACGCTTCCCATCTACCGGAGTGAGAAGTTCGCCATGGGGACGGCGAGCATCCCGAAGCGGAGCATCGATCAGATTGTCGGTGATAAAGAGCAATACGTGGAAATCTACAATAAGCAGGATGAGCTCCTCTATTCCAATCAGGAAAAGGATAGCAGCCTCACGAACGGAGAGTTCAACCGTCTCAAAGAAAAAGCCGCCAACGGCATGACCATGATGCGAGCAAAGGACGGGCGCACCTATGTGTATGCCCTGTCCGACTACAACCAGTGGCTCTACATGGTGGAAGTGAATCAGGGGGAAATCGGTACGATCATCCGCAATACGGCGATCGGGCTTGTGATCACTTCACTCCTCCTCATCCTCCTTGTCGGCTTCATCTCGTACCGCCTGGCCGAGTCTTACTCAAAGCCGATCCGGAAAATCCAGGAGAAACTCGCCCTTCCCCGGGTTCCATCGAAGGAAAACGAGCTTTCCCTCCTGGCCGCCTCCATTGAGCAGGTGGTGGATCAAAATGAGCTTCTCACTGAAGATCTCACCAGGCAGCAGCCGCAGCTCGAGACCTTGTTCGTCCTCAGCCTGTTCCGGAATCGCCTGTCGGAGAAAGAAGTGCAGAACCGCCTGGAGCAATTCGGCTATGATGTGAATCAGAAGGTCTTCTACACAGCGGTCATCCAGATGGACACGGATTTCGAAGAGCAGGGAGTGGAACGGGATCTCTTCCGCCTGGCCATCAATCAGGTGGTGGCAGAGTGCATCCCGGAATCGGAGCGCTTCATCCCCATCGTCCTGAATGATGAGATGCAGGCGACGATCCTCGCGTTCCCGGAGACGGAAGAAGAACCGGAGCGGAAGATCGCCCAGTATTACGAAAGCATCCAGCAGGCGGTGAAGGAAAACCTCCATGTCACCTTGAGCGCCGGGATCAGCGCCCCTTATGACGCTATCGTCAAGAGCAAGGAGGCCGTGGATCTTGCCAAAGAATCCCTGTATTATCGCGTGAACGTCGGGGCTGAATCCATCATCTTCTTCTCGGATATCTCCCAGCTGGTCAATGATGCCACGCTTTCGAAGTTTCCCCTTGATCTCCACAACCAGCTTCTCGGGGCGGTGCGATCGGGAGAGGAAGACGAAGCCGTGTCCCATATGGACAGCTTGATCGCGGACATCTTCAAAACGAATAAAAATCCCGTCAGCATCGGTGTGACCCTGACGCGGATCATCAATGACCTCGTCCAGCTCGGGCAGCTCCTCGGGGCGGACTTCGCCATCTTCGACAGGATCAAGCCCCTTTACGAAGAGGCCATGAATGCCTACAGTCCGGAACGGATCAGGAAGCGGTTGACGGAGGATCTCCTGAAGCCTGTGATCCGCTCGACCCATGATAAGAAGGAGCAGTCGATTAAGTCCCTTTCTCAGAAGATCGTCTACATCGTGGAAACGGAGTTCGATCAGGATCTCTCCCTCGATCAGATCGCGGACCGGCTCCATTACAACCCGAATTACCTCAGCAATGTGTTCAAGAAGGAGTACGGCGAGAGCTTTGGTGATTACCTCATGAACTACCGTCTCCAGAAGGCCCAGAGATGGCTCGTGGAAACGGAGTGGACGGTGAAGGAGATCGCCGAGAAACTTCAGTACCGCAATTCCCAGAACTTCATCCGCTTCTTCAAGAAGCGCCTCGATATGACCCCGGGCGATTACCGGAAGAAACATCGGCATTGATACAAAAAAATCCGAACCCAGCCGCTTGAGCGGATGACGTTCGGATTTCTTCTTTTTCCCCTTTATCCCTTCACGGAACCGACGAGGGCCCCTTTGACAAAGTACTTCTGGACGAATGGATAGGCAACCAGCATCGGCACCGTGGCGATCACGATGACGGCCATCTTGATCGTCTGGGCAGGGGGCACGACGTCAACGGACGAGCCTTCTGCCTGCATCCCGCTTGAGACGATGACGATCTGGCGCAGAAGCACCTGGATCGGCCATTTCGATGAATCATTGATATAGAGGATGGCAGTCATATACGTATTCCAGTATGTGACGGCATAAAAGAGTGAAATCGTCGCGATCGACGGCATGGCAAGCGGCAGCATGATCCGCATGAACACACCGAAATCCGTGCATCCATCCATCTTCGCCGACTCCTCCAGACTGTCGGGAAGCGCTTGGAAGAAGTTCCTCATGATGATGAGGTTGAAGGCATTGATGGCGACAGGCAGAATGAGAGACCAATAGGAATCAATGAGTCCGAAGCTTTTCACCACCAGGAACGTCGGGATCATCCCGCCGCTGAACAGCATGGAGAATACGACGAGGAAGTTGATGAAACCCCTGCCGAACAAGTAGCGTCTTGACAGCCCATATGCCATGAGGGCTGTGAGGACCATGCTGACCAGGGTCCCGATCCCCGTCACCCCGATCGATACGACCAGCGATTTGAAGAGGGTGGGGGTGGACAGTATGTAATGGTAGGCATCGAGTGAAAAGGTTTTCGGGAATAAGATGAATTTCCTTTCGATCACTTCCTGTGTCGATGCGAATGAACTGGCGATGACGTTCACGAACGGAATGAAGCAAGCAAGTGCGACGAGAACAAGAAAGGTGTTGTTCACGATGGAGAAAGCAACCCCGCTTTTTGAACGCCGCTTCCATTTAGGCTCTTTCATAACAGATCCTCCTTTAGATACGTAGCGTACGTTCACTGTAGCATCGGCGGTTTCATTCCGTATATAATCACTTTCCCAGTAGGGGGTGGCGCCCCTGATAAGGAATGTGCCCCGGATAATCACCTTGGATAGTCATGACACGTGAAAGGTTGATACACCAACGTTTGTAAGCGCCATCATCAAATGATTATATACGTAATCCTCCTGAAATCAGTATGCTTGGAACAAGAAAGTGGTCAAAGGGGGAGACGAATGGAAACTGTAGTGAAGACGGAGGATTCCTCGCTTCCGGTCCTGTCGGCGAAACAGGAGCGGATCATCAGGAGGAAGCAAATCTGGGCAGGCATCAAGACAAATAAGATTCTGTACCTGATGATCCTCCCGGGAATTCTTTATTTCGTCATATTCAAATATCTGCCCATGGCGGGCTTGGTCATTGCATTCCAGGATTATCAGCCGTATCTCGGAGTCTTGGAGAGTCCATGGGTCGGGATGAAGCACTTCGTCCGGCTGTTCACCGAGCCGACCTTCTACATGCTATTGAAGAACACGCTCATCCTGTTCGGACTCAATATCTTCATCTTCTTCCCGCTGCCGATCATCCTCTCACTCATGCTCAATGAGGTGAGGAACAGGTACTTCAAGGCGGGGATCCAGACGCTCATCTACATTCCGCACTTCATGTCCTGGGTCATCATCGTATCGATCTCCTATGTGTTCCTGAATGTGGACGGAGGCATCATCAATGAACTCCTGGCATCCCTCGGGTTCAACAAGATCAGCTTCCTGACTTCACCCGACTGGACGCGTACGATCTATATCGGACAGGTGATCTGGAAGGAGCTCGGCTGGTCGACGATCATTTATCTCGCTGCCATCACCGCCGTCGATACCCAACTCTATGAAGCGGCCGAGATGGACGGGGCAGGCAGATTGCGCAAGACGTGGCATGTGACGCTTCCGGCCATCCGTCCGGTCATCATCGTTCTATTAATCTTGAAGATCGGTTCCACCCTCGACCTCGGGTTCGAACACGTGTATCTTCTATTAAACTCCCTGAATCGTCAGGTGGCGGAAATCTTCGATACGTATATCTATACGGCCGGTCTCCGGAACGGTCAGCTCAGCTTCAGTACAGCCGTCGGCCTGTTCAAGGGATTGGTGGGACTCGTTCTCGTGATCCTGGCCAACAAGCTTGCCAAGAAATTCGGCGAAGACGGAGTGTATTAACATGGGGAGGCAGACGAGATGAAGTCCGTTGAGAAGCTCAATGCCATCTGTATCCTGTTACTGAAGCTTGTGTATGTGAATGCCCTTTGGCTCCTGTGCACCCTGTGCGGTGGTGTGATCTTCGGCGTCGGTCCTGCGACATATGCAGCGGTGAGCGTCTGCCGTCAGTGGGTCAGGGGGAAGGACGTTCCTGTTGCTCCGACGTTCTGGCACTACGTAAAGGAAGGGTTCAGGGAAGCGACGGCTATGAGCCTGCTGTACATGTTCGCAGGCACGGTCCTGATCGTTGATCTTCTTTTCGTGACGCAGTGGTACGTGAAGGGACTCCTCTTCCTTCTGCTGTTCGCATATGGATTGTCCCTGCTTTTCATCTTCCCGGTCATGGCGAACTACGATGTGAAAGGGATGTTCTTCAAAATTAAAACGGCCTTCTGGATCGCCCTGTCATTCCTGCAGTATTCACTCGTGACGACCCTGCTCATAGCCGTGTTTTATGGTTTATTCTGGTCGATCTTTCCTGGTATTCTCGTATTCTTGGGAGCAAGCCTTCCACTCTTCCTGCTTGCATGGATGGGCAATCAGGTGTTCACAAGAATGGAAGCGCTTCATCATAATGGAACCAAACAATCAAAAAGGGGGAAACACAATGAACAAACGCATGATCTCAAGATTGGGTAGCGTCGGCCTTGCCGGGATGCTGCTTCTTGCCGGCTGCAGTGGGGAAAAAGGATCCAGCTCTTCATCGGAAGGAGGGGACGGGAAGATCACATGGATGAACATCCTGCACACCGCCTCGCCGCCTACAGACACCATCGTGGATGAAATCGAGAAGAAGACCGATACGAAACTCGAATTCTCTTGGGTGCCCGATGCGTCCAAGGAAGAGCGGATCAACACCGCCATCGCGTCTGATTCCCTGGCCGATATCGTGACAATCACCATGATGGATAATTCCTCGGTGCGAAACGCCATGAAGTCCGGCATGTTCTGGAATGTAGAGGACTATCTTGATGATTACCCGAATCTGAAGGACATTTCGGAGGATGTAAGGAAGTCTGCTTCCATTGAAGGGAAGCTGTACGGGGTGCCGTTCCAGAAAGATTTGTCGCGGATCGGGATCGTCATCCGCAAAGACTGGCTCGACAATCTCGGACTCGACATGCCGAAAACAACAGAGGATCTCATGAAGGTGGCCCGGGCGTTCACCGAGGATGATCCGGACGGGAACGGTAAGGACGATACGGTAGGATTGCTCGACCGGAGCGACCTGGTGTATAGCTCGTTCAAGACGCTTGCCACCTACTTCGGAGCCCCGAATAAATGGGATGTTGACGAACAAGGCAACTTCACACCTGAATTCGAAACAGAAGGATATGTCCAAGCCATGGACTACCTGAAGAAGATGTATGACAACGGCTGGGTGAACAAGGACTTTGCCGTCATGGCGAAGACCGACCAGCAGCAAACGTTCGCCCAAGGGAAAGCCGGGATCTATTTCGGTGGATTATTCGACGGGCAGAACTTCCAGAACATGGCCAAAGGCATCCAGGATGATATGGAGCTTGATCTCATCAACGACATGACGTCCACAGACTACAACAAGCGCGTGATCTGGTCCGAAGGGAACGGTGTCGGCGGCGTTCTTGCCTTCCCTCGCTCTGAAGTAAAGGACGAAGCCGAATTGAAGAAGATCCTTCAGTTCGTCAATGATCTCCATGATGAAGAGCTGTATAGCCTGATGACCTATGGAATCGAAGGAACGCATTATGAAGAAGATGCCGACGGACTGTACAAAATCATCGACCAGAATCTATGGCAGCAGGAAGTACAGCCACTTGCAGCTTCAAGGCCGCGGGAAACGGGATATGAATCAAAAGATCCAAACCCGATCAAGCAGAAATCCAATGAAATGATTGCCGAAAATGCTGACTATGCCGTCCTGAACCCGGCCGTCCCACTAGAGTCTGGAACCTACTCAAGCCAAGGAACCGAGCTTCAGAAGATCATCACCGATGCCACCTATCAGTACATCCTTGGCGAGATCGACATGAAAGGATTCAAGAAAGCCGTCCAATCATGGGAAGACCAAGGCGGTAAAACCATCAAGGAAGAGTACAAAGAAGCTTACAAGGCGAGTCAATGATCATCGAGGAGGGTGGGGCACGAGACCTCCCTCCTTTCCTACTTTGCTAAAGGAGAGTGTGAAGGCATGAGCAACGAAACATGGGCAACGAAAACAGCGGACTCCATCATGGAACGGACGCCGCAGCTTTACGCAGAAAGGGGCTATAACGAAAAGTGGTCCTATGATTACGGCGTCATCCTGAGAGGATTCGAGTCCCTCTGGAAACGGACGGGGGACGAACGGTATTTGGCGTTCATCCGAGAGAATATGGATCACTTCATCAAAGAAGATGGAAGCATCCTTGGCTACCGCCAGGAAGAATTCAATATCGATCACATCAATAACGGCAAGCTCCTCTTCCTGCTCCACAAGGAAACGGGCGACGAGAAATACAGGAAAGCGGCGGACCTTTTAAGGGAACAGCTGTCACGGCATCCGCGGACGTCGGAAGGGGTGTTCTGGCATAAACAGATTTATCCTCATCAGATCTGGCTCGACGGACTGTATATGGGAACGCCGTTCTATGCACAGTACCTCATGACGTGGAATGGCGGGGAAGGGATCGAGGACATTATCCGTCAGTTCCGTGTAAGCTACGAGCGATTGTTGAACCGGGAGACCGGCCTTCTGCATCACGCGTGGGATGAGAAAAAGCAGCAGCCATGGGCCCATGAAGGAACCGGTTTGTCAGCCAACATCTGGGGAAGATCCGTCGGCTGGTACGTCATGGCCCTTGCCGATACGCTGGAGATCCTGCCGGAGGACACGCCGGGAAGGGACGATCTCGCGACGATGCTTGAATCCATCCTCACAAAGGTGAAATCACTGCGGGACGAAACCGGCGTCTGGTATCAGGTTCTCGATCAGGGCGGACGGAAAGGGAATTACCTGGAAGCTTCCTGCAGCAGTATGTTCGTCTATGCCATGGCCAAAGGGATCCGTCTCGGGGTGCTGGATCGCGAGGAGTGGGAAGCAGATGTCGCCGCATCCCGGAAAGGCCTGATGTCAGAATTCGTCCTCCTGACAAATGAAGGATTGGTGAACCTGAACAAAACCTGTCAGGTCGCAGGGCTCGGTGGCGCCGATCAGAGGGACGGTTCATACGCGTATTACATCAGCGAGCCGATCGTCTGCAACGATCAAAAAGGACTCGGGGCATTCCTCCAGGCCCTATGCGAATGCGAAGCGGTACTAGAAGGGGGAGACGCGTCATGTCTGTCTACGACATCACCGAGTTTGGAGCTGTAAGTAAAGGCGGGATCTGTACCGAAGCGATCCAGCGCGCCATCGATGAAGCGGAGCGCCACGGCGGTGGGAGGGTGGTCGTCCCTGCAGGTGAATTCCTGACGGGCGCCCTTTTCCTGAAGAGTCACATCGAGCTCCACCTGATGATGGGGGCGACCCTGCTGTTCTCCGATCGCCAGGAGGATTATCCCGTCGTGGCATCACGCTGGGAAGGCGTGAACCGCGATGTTTATGCCTCCTGCCTGTACGCGGAAGATGCCGAACAGATCGCGGTCACGGGATACGGGACGATCGACGGGAACGGGGAAGAATGGTGGCGTGTGTTCCGGAACGAACCGGACCGCCTCCTCTACCCGCGACCGAAGCTCATCAGCTTTGACCGCTGCAAGGGAATCACCCTTCGTGATGTGCATCTGAAGGACTCCCCGAGCTGGACCGTCAATCCGATCCGTTCTGAGAATATCACCATCGACAATGTGACGATCCTGAACCCTGCCGACTCCCCGAACACCGACGGCATCGATCCCGAGTCGTGCAAGAACGTGCGGATCAGCAACTGTCACATCGATGTCGGGGACGACTGCATCGCCATCAAATCCGGGACAGAGGATTCCCCGGACCGCACTCCGTGTGAAAACATCACGATCACGAACTGCACGATGGTCCACGGTCACGGTGCCGTCGTCCTTGGGAGTGAGATGAGCGGTGATATCCGCAACGTTACCATTTCAAACTGCGTCTTCCAGGACACCGACCGCGGCATCCGCCTGAAGTCGAGAAGGGGAAGGGGCGGCATCGTCGAAGACATCCGCGTGACGAATATCGTCATGGACAATGTGATCTGTCCGTTCATCCTGAATCTTTATTACTTCTGCGGTCCGCGCGGGAAGGACCAATACGTATGGGACAAAAATCCGTATCCAGTCACAGACGAAACGCCAATGTTCCGGCGCATCCACTTCTCCCATATCACGGCGAGACGGGTCCATGCGGCAGCGGGATTCATCTACGGACTGGCGGAGCAGCACGTATCGGACGTCAGCTTCCAGCACATCGATATCTCCATGGCAGACGATGCCATCCCGGGTAAGCCGGCCATGATGACCGGTATCGAGGATATGGCAAAACGGGGCTTTTTCATCGGCTGCTCAAGCGACCTCCATTTCGACCGCGTCACGATCGAGAACCATGAGGGCTCGCCGTTCCACGTGGAAAACAGCGGTACGATCACTGTCAGGGACTGCCTGTCGAAGACTGCAAGCGGCAGTGAAGCGGTGGAAGTGACGCTCTCATGACAGCCTCTCTGCGGGAAAAACTCCTCGTGCTCCTCGGAGATCCGCCTCCGGAATCCACGCTTCAAGGGACCACGCTTTCAAAGGAGAAGGGAGATGCATATGAAACGGAGCATCTCATGATCGACCTGAACGGGATGGAGAGCGTCCCTGCCATCCTCCTCAAACCGTTGAACCGCTCGGGGCCGCACCCTGTCGTCGTCTACCAGCATTCACACGGGGGCGACTTCGACACGGGCAAACACGAGCTGACGGAGAGTGCCAGCTACCTGCAGGACCCTTCTTTTGCAAGGGAGCTCACCGCCATGGGATATGCCGTCCTGGCCATCGATCATTGGGGGTTCGAAGAGAGGAAAGGAAAGCTCGAAAGCGAATTGGTTAAAGAGATGCTGTTATACGGCCGCACCCTTTGGGGCATGCGCCTCTTCGATAGCATGAGGCTCCTGGATTACATCGCAACGAGGCAAGACCTTGATGCCACACGTATCGCCACCATCGGGATGAGCATGGGCGGACTACTGAGCTGGTGGCTTGCGGCCCTCGATGAGCGGGTGAAGGTGACGATCGATATCGCAGCCCAGGTGGATACGGAAACCCTGCTCGAGAAAAGGGGGCTTGATCATCACGGCTTCTACTATTACGTCCCGGGTCTGCTGAAGGCATGTTCCACCTATGAAATCCAGGAAATGATCGCGCCGCGTCCCCGCCTCAGCCTGACGGGGGGAAGCGACCGGATGTGCCCGGTGGAAGGGGCGCGATATCTTGATAGAGAACTGACCAAGGTTTACGCCGGTAAGGGCTGCCCCGATCATTGGGAGGGCAGGATCCTGACCGGGGGCCACCAAGAGACGAAGGAGATGAGGGAAACATGGAAAACCTTTCTGAGAAAACATCTGTAAAAGAAACGCGCATGGTCGTCGGGAAAGCCGGTGTTGGCACCGTATCGACGATTGGGGAAGCACTGGAGCGCTGCAAGGGGATCGAGGGGCCGGTCCGCATCACGATCCTGAGCGGGGTCTACAGGGAGCGCCTGGCCATTTATCAAAACAACCTGATCCTGAGCGGGATCGGCGACGTGGAAATCGTCGACGGCCGCTATGCGAGGGAGCCTGATGGAAACGGCGGAGAAATCGGCACATTCAGGACCGCCACCGTATTCATCAATGCCGAGAACGTGCTGGTTGAAAACATCACGATCACCAATGACGCGGGACCGGGAGAAGTGGTCGGGCAGGCCGTCGCCATGTATTCAGAAGGGGATCGTGTGACATTCAAGAATTGCCGCTTCAAAGGCTATCAGGATACGGTCTGCCTCGGACCCCTTCCCGAAGTCCAGAAGACCGGTCTTCCCTTTTGTACCCCCCAGCTGAAGGTCCGCTTCGAGAAAAGCAGGGCCGAATTCCACTCCTGCATGATCGAGGGGACGATTGATTTCATTTTTGGGGGAGGGGAAGGGCTGTTCCATCAGTGCGAAATCAAATCACTCAAGCGACATGAAAACGGGGTCGGCTTTATTTCCGCAGCGTCGACACCAGAAGGGCAGGAACGCGGATTGATCTTCGAGGAATGCTACATCACGGCAGAAGAAGGAACGGAGAACGTCTACCTCGGACGGCCGTGGCGGGCGTATGGAAAGACCGTCTTCTCCCGCTGCTGGATGGGGGCGCATCTTCACCCGGAACGATGGGATGATTGGGATAAAGCATCGAACCGCCTCACCGCCACCTACGTAGAAGACCGCAACCATTACGAAGGAGACGGTGCGTTCATCATCCCGGATTGGATCACCTTCATCGAGGAGGAAGAGGGGTGACAAGGAAGCGGGAGCTCCTCATCACCCTGTCCGGGGGCTTCCTCTGCCTCTTTTTCCTCGGAGGGTTTGCCCTCACGATCCTGCCCATGGATGAAGCGACCTATGCCGACAAGGTATTCCCCCTTTTGCAGGGGAACCTTCCGGGGGATGAGCTCGGTCGGAATTTCGAGGCGGTCAAAACGCTGTCAACATGGTTTGCCATCACCCTTCTCGTGGTCCTCTGCCTGATTGCCCTTGCCTCTTTCTTCCTGAAAGGAAACCGGAATCCGGGAAGGGCCGGGACCATCTTGATAGTAGCGGGAGGAGCCACACTGATCGGCACCCAGCTCGTTGCTTTCCCTTTGGCGTGCCTCTTCTTCCTCGCTGCCGCCCTCTGTTTCTTCCGAAAACAACCGAACAAGAAAGGAGTCATACATGCCTAAAACAATCATCACCAATCCCGTATTGCCTGGATTTCATCCGGATCCGAGTCTTCTCCGGGTGAAGGACACCTATTACATCGCCGTCTCCACATTTGAGTGGCTACCAGGCGTCCGTATCTATGAATCACGCGATCTCGTTAACTGGCAACACAAATCCGATCCTCTCACCGATCAGGTGGACCTCAGGGGAAACCCTAAGAACGGCAGCATATGGGCCCCGCAGATCAGCTACTCAGACGGACTCTATTATCTCGTCTATACCGATGTGAAAAGCACGAGGCGACCATTCAAGGATAGCCATAATTATGTCATCACCGCACCTGATCTCAGCGGCCCGTGGTCGGAGCCCGTCTACCTCAACAGCAGTGGCTTCGACCCATCTCTCTTCCACGATGACGACGGCAAAACCTGGCTCCTCAATGAAATCTGGGATTACCGGATGACAACAGGGAATAAGTCGGCAGGAATCGTTTTACAAGAATACGATCGTACGAGGCAAGAGCTCACAGGTCCGGTCCATAAGATCTTCGACGGCACCGAGCTTGCGAAAACGGAAGCTCCCCATCTGTATCGTCACAACGGCTATTATTATCTGATCACGGCAGAAGGAGGGACGGGTTCCGGCCACGCCATCACCGTCTGCCGGTCCCGCGCCATCACGGGTCCATATGAAGTGGATCCGGAATACCCGATGCTCACGGCCCGGGATAAGCCGGAATCGCCCCTTCAATGCGCCGGCCACGGCAGCATCATCCAGTCACCCGAGGGCAAATGGTATATGGCCTATCTATGCACCCGACCCCTCGGTGGTAGAGGGGCAATCCTCGGTCGCGAGACGGCGATCCAGGAGGTGACATGGAGCGAAGACGGGTGGCTAAGGCTTGCAGACGGGGGAAATGGTCCGAGTCTGCAGACGGCCATTGAGACGAAAGAACCTGTCCGTCAGGTCAAGCCCACCGATTTCCACGATGATTTCCAAGGAAATCTTCACAGGGAATGGAACACCCTGCGCATTCCGCAGGACCCCTCATGGTGCGACCTGACAAGCCGTGAGGGAACCCTCCGCCTATGGGCCGGTGGCTCGCCGCACTCCCTGTTCGACCATCACATCGTCGCCGTGCGCCAGAAAGATTTCTTTTACGAGGCCGAGACGAGGATCGAGTACAAGCCGGAGACGTTCAATCAGCTCGCAGGTCTCATGCTTTATCTCGATGATGAGAATTATCTCTACTGCTATCTCACCCGGGATGAATCAGGACGGGTGCTGCGACTGCTTTCCTGTGATGGAGGGGAATCGACGCTTCATCCGGTCATGATCGATCTCGGGGATGGCGCCGTTGATCTCAAGGTGGAAGGTCTCGGGAGTGAGGCACGGTTCTACTATCGCAGTAACTCAGAATGGCTGCCCGTAGCCGATGCCATCCCGGTTCACTTTTTATCAGGCGGCTTCACCGGAACCTATATCGGCATCGCCGTCCACGACATGGATACCCAATCCGGTTCCCATGCCGACTTCCATCATTTCACGTACCGGGGGAAAGATGAAGAGAAGAGAATTGGAGAATCAGGAGAGTGGAAAGTGAATTTCAGAGATTCGTGAAACCTTGCACGGCCCTTTTTCGTAAAGGTAGAAAAAGGGAGGGAATCCATGAACAGGTTCAAAACGATCCCGCTTCTCATGGCCGCCCTGATCGTCCTCTCCGGATGCCGCGTCGAATGGTCCAGCTCGACTAGCAAGATGGAAGAAGAAGAGCAGGGATTCACCCTCGACCTGTACAACGATCTGGAAAAAGGCATGACTTATCCAGAAGTCGTGGACGTCGTGGGTCAACCGGGTGTACCGGAAGGGGAGGAAGACAACGGGGAAAACCATTCAGTCTACAGATGGGAAGATGAGGAGAAGATGGTTAGGCTTGTGTTTGAGCGAGGGAAGCTTACAGTGAAAGAACAGTTTGGGTTATGAAGAAATGCACCGTCAGATGACGGTGCATTTTTTTACGGCCTATCAGCCCAGCATGATATCAAACGAGGTGTAAAAGACAAATAGGCAAGCCCCGACCAGACAACTGGCTGACACCTTTTTATTATTCTTGTACTCTTCAAGCCCCATGACAAGCATCGTACCGCCCATGAACAAGAGCATTAGAGGTGCATAACGGAAATCATCCGACAGCATTCCATAAAGACCGAATGAGGAGGTAATGATGGCAAACAGGAAACGCAGGATCTTTAACAAAGAAATGCCTCCAATCAACGTACTGATTTCACCGTATCACACATAACAACTTTTAAAAATCCCCTTGAAAAACATTTTATACCATATTACCTTCAAGTGGAGGAGGAGATTGACATGATGATAGAAGAGATTCCAGAGCTGAGAATCGCTTATTTCAGGAACATAGGCCCGTATGGAGGAGAAGCGAATAAGGAACTCATGGAAAAGGTGAAATCGTGGGCAAGAAAGAATGACCTCTTAGAGAGTTCGGTGATACTCGGAATCCCACAGGACCACCCGGATCTCACGCCACCGGAAGCCTGCCGCTACGACACAGCCGTGGTAATCGCCTTGGATTTCGAGGTGAGAGGAGAGGCCATGGAGGGCACATTTCCAGGAGGGACATACGCCGTCTTCACACTGGACCACACCGAAGAAGCTATAACGGAATGGTGGAAGCACATGATCCCACACATCGAACGGAGGGGATTGGCCATAAGGAATCAGCCCATCGTCGAACGGTACACGGATGAAATGATCAGGCAACATCGGTGTGAAATGCTCGTTCCTGTTGAATAAGAAGAAAAGGTTGTGGCATGAACTGCCAAGCATCCAATCGTGAACGATCAGAAGCACGATGACAAAAAAGTGCAATGAAGCGGAGGGCGCCCGACTCCAACGGGAAAAGAGGGAAGATCGAGACCCCGGAAGCGCAGCTGAGGAGGCTCGACTCCCTCCCCGTGGAAAGCGGGCGTCCGTAGCGGAATGGAACGGACTTCTACTTTCTTCACACTTCCTTCAATCATTGAAGGAGTTTGACACAAGGAATTGATATTCAGTTTATATTCCCTTGATAGAATGATCCCGTAAGCTTAATCATTCTGTTCATAGGAGTTGTCATACATGAAGAAAGTATTATCGCCCATCACCGACTGGGTATCGACCAAGCGGGGGATGTGGATCACGATCATCACCTGGCTCGTGGTCATGATTGCCCTGAGTGCCGGACCGAAGCTCTCGGACTACAAGGTGTCGGATTTCCAGTCCCTGCCCGATGATGCCAAGTCCATCGTCGCAGACGAAAAAATAAAAGAGTACTTCCCGAACGACCAGGGAACCCCTGGGATCCTCGTCTTTCATAATGAAGATGGAAATGTGAACACAGGGGATGCCAATGAGATCCTGGAGGCGATCCGTGCTGAAAAGATCGAAGGCATCGATTCCATCGTGGACATCAGCAAGCTGCCGCCACCTGCCCTGAAATGGTTCACGTCGGAAGACGGTTCCACGATGATCGTCCCGATGAATCTCGAGAAAGGCCTCGGGAATGACGAATACTCGACGATCATCGATAAAGTCTCCGAGATCGGGAACGACGTGGCGAAAGGCCAAGATGGCACAGACTTCTATATCACAGGTCCTGCTGGGATCGCCGGGGACACGGTGAAGCTCTTCGAGAGCGCCGACTTCGTCCTGTTGATTGCGACCGTGCTCATCATCCTCGTGCTTCTGATCGCGATTTACCGTTCGCCGCTCTTGGCGATCATCCCGCTTCTTGCGACCGCCATCGTGTATCAGGTTGCCAACCAGGCCATTGCCCTCATGGGGTCTGCTGGTCTTGAGATCAACAACTCGACGACGTCGATCATGAGCATCTTACTCTTTGCTGCCGTCATCGACTACTCTCTGTTCGTGTTCTCACGCTATCGTGAAGAGCTTAACCGCCATGAAAGCAAGTACGAATCCATGAAGCAGGCCATGAGGGCAACCGGAGAACCGGTCTTCTTCGCCGGGGGTACCGTGCTTGCCGCCATGCTCATCCTCTTCTTCGCGAATTTCCGTGATTACTCGAACTTCGCGCCGGTGTTCGGAATGGCCATGCTTGTGATCATGCTCGCGTCCATCACCCTGGTCCCGGCCTTATTCACCCTCTTCGGGCGTAAAGCCTTTTGGCCGAAAGTACCGAAATATGGCCAGGAAAAAGAAGTGAAGCACAAATTCTGGGGACCGGTAGCCAAATTCGTGGTGAAAAAACCGCTTGTTGCCGGAGGGGCAGTCGCGGTGTTCATGATCATCACCGCCGCCAACGTCCTGAATCTTGATTTTGAATTCAATATGGTCAAATCCTTCCCGGATGACCTGCCATCACGCGTTGGATATGAAATCGTCGAAGAACAGTTTGATAAAGGGGAACTCGCTCCTGCTACGTTCTTGGTGGAGAGCAAAAAAGAGCTCTCTGATGAATCTGTAAAGGCACTACAGGAAAAACTGGATTCTTATAAAGAAGTGGCTTCCGTCAGACTGTCCGGTGTGACGGAAGATCGTGACGCAGCATCGTACAGCATCGCGTTGAACACCGACCCATACTCCGTGGAAGCCATGGATTTCATGAAAGACATCCGCGACAACGGCGATCGGCTTCTGAAGGATGCATCGATTTCAGGTGATTCCCATGTGGCGGGTGTGACGGCGAAGCTCGTCGACGAACGCGACGTGAACAACCGGGATATTCTGACCATCGTTGTCCTGGAGAGCGTCTTGATTCTTGCGCTTCTCTTCTTCCTGACCCGTTCATGGAAGATGCCACTGTACATGATGGCGACGATCCTGATCTCATACGCATCGGCACTGGGTGCGGGACTCTTCCTCATCGATGTGTTCTTCGGGTATGATGCCATCAGTACGAGGGTGCCGGTCTATGCCTTCATCTTCCTCGTCGCCCTCGGGATCGATTACAACATCATCCTCGTCTCGCGTTTCATGGAAGAACGCAGGGTGCACGGGGTGAAGAAAGGACTCGAGATTGCCATACGCAATACAGGAGGCGTCATCTCGTCAGCCGGGGTCATCCTTGCGGCCACATTCGCAGCCCTCATGACGATGCCGATTGCCGACCTGTTCATCTTCGGATTCATGGTATCGATCGGGATCCTGATCGACACCTTCCTGGTCCGCGGGATGCTGCTTCCGGCCCTCATCCTCTTCTTTGAGAAGGATAAGAAGGAAGCAACGGAATAACGTGAAGAACCACAGGCTCATAAGCCTGTGGTTTCTTTTAAACCAAACCGAAGAGAAGATAAAGGGCCATGGCCCAGATGAAAAGGGCAGAGCATTTGTTGAATACCGTCATCACTCTTCCAGCCGGATCAACATGCTTCATGGTAGATCCTGCGAAGATAAGTGCGAGGAACCATAGCCATGAAACACCGATACAGGCACAGGTGAATAGGAGTAGATCCATTTCGGTATACGCCAATGCGCTCGTCCCGATGACCCCGACCGTGTCAAGGATGGCGTGGGGGTTGAGGAGAGAGACGGAAAGGGCAAAGACCATCTGCTGTTTGATCGGCATGGCACTGTGAGTCGATGTATTTGCTCCTTCGGTCTGCCAGAGGGACCAACCCATATAGACCAGGAACAGGACTCCGCCGATGATCAATCCTGTCCGAAGCCAATCAAACGTAAAGACGATGACGGATAAGCCGGTGACTGATAACAGAATGAGTAGGGTATCGCACAGGGAAGCAGTGACTGCTGCTGGTAGTGCTTTCGGAATGGAGGGTTGTGCTGCCCCCTGGGAAAAGACAAACACATTTTGCACACCTAAAGGAAGGATAAGACCGAATGCCAGTAGGATACCATGAAGAAGGGCGTCCATTGCACCATCTCCTTTCTTCTTTCATCTTACTGTGTTACAACTAAAAGAAAACAACCAATTGGATGGTTTTTCACCCATCCAATTTTTAAAGGAGAACAAGATGGACTGGAAACCCAAACGTCACACCGTGATCAGCATTCATCGGCAGATCACCGACCGGATTAAAGCCTTGATAGAAAGAGGGGATTGGAGCACCGATATGCGAATTCCCCCTCAAAGGAAGCTTGCAGAGGAATTCGGTGTGAACCGAAGTACCATCCAGACAGCCTTGGATGAGTTGAAAGCAGACGGATATCTTGAAGGGAGGGTCGGGTCCGGCATCTATGTTACCGGGAATGCATGGAACTTTCTGATGGACCAAGCGCGTCCGAATTGGCAGCGTCACATTGAAACCGGCGTCCACAAGCCCAATTACCACACCATTCAATTGATCAATGACTATGAGCAAAAAGACGATATCATCAGACTCGGCACAGGAGAGCTGTCACCGGACCTCCTTCCTGCGAAAGAACTGGAAGAATCCCTCCGTTCCATTACCCTTGATGCACGGGCCATCGGATATTCATCGCCACAAGGCAGCATAAAGCTCCGGGCAGCCCTATCTGCCCGACTTGATAAACGGGGCATCACGGTATCCTCTGATAATATCTTGATCGTTTCAGGAGCCTTGCAGGCCCTCCAACTCATCGCCGTCGGTTTGTTGGAGGAAGGGGCGACGGTCTTCCAGGAGGGTCCCTCCTATCTCAACTCTGTTCATCCGTTCCAATCAGCGGGCATGCGGATGCAAGCCGTCAACAGAGACGGAACGCTATCTTCCACGATCCGTAGCCTAAAGGGGCAATCCCTTTTCTATTGCGTCCCGACCCTGAATAATCCTACAGGTTACAGTTGGACAGTAGAGGAGAAAAAATCATTCTACACTCTCTGTCGTGACGCCCAGATTCCAATCATTGAAGACGATGTGTACCATGAACTTCAGTTCGGGGAAGGCAGCCTATCGTTGAAGTCCATGGATGAAGCAGGCCATGTCCTCTACCTGGGCAGTGTGTCCAAGACCTTAAGCCCCGGTCTTCGAATCGGGTGGATCGTGGCCCCGACGCCTGTCATCAAGAGACTCGCTGATATCAAGATGCAGACCGATTATGGCTCAAGTGCGTTTTCACAAGAAATCGTCGCTCACTGGATGACGTCCGGAAGGTATGATCGGCATGTGGAGAGGCTTCGTACGCGGCTGCAGGAGAGGGCGGAACGAATGGAAAGGATCTTATTGCGGCAGTATCAGGATATTGCTACGTGGAATCGTCCATCTGGAGGTTTCTATATCTGGATCCGATTCCATGCACCCATTGTGAATAAAGCCTTGTTTCTGAAGGCACTGCAGAGGAAGGTTCTCTTGAATCCAGGCTATATCTATGACCCTGGGGATGCTCATCACATCCGCTTGTCGTTTGCCTATGCATCCCTGGATGAGATGGAAATCGGCTTACACCAATTGCGTGAAATCATAGAAGAAAGGAGGGATGCGCAATGAAGATCCTCGTCGTAGATGATGATCTCGACATCCAGCGTCTCGTGTCCATCCACCTCACCAAAGAAGGCTACCACGTGCTAAAGGCATCGGATGCCGATACGGCCCTGCACCTTTTGGAAGAAGAAAGGGTGGATCTTGCCATCGTTGACGTGATGATGCCGGGGATGAACGGGTTCGACCTGACGAAGATCCTGACGGAGGACCTGTCCATCCCTGTGATCCTCCTGACGGCAAAGGGACAGCTTGAGGATAAGGAAAAAGGATTTCTATCCGGGACGGAAGATTACATCGTCAAGCCCTTCGAACCAAAGGAGCTTTTGTTCCGCGTCCAGGTGATCCTGAGGCGCTATGAGCGCAGTATGCGGGATGAGATCGTGATGGGGAACACGTCCATCAACCGGAAAACCTTCGAGGTGGTCATCAATCAGGAAACGCTGATCCTGCCCCTAAAGGAATTCGAAATCCTTTATACCCTGATGGGCCGTGCGAATAAGGTGACGTCCCGGGGGCTCTTGATCGAGGAGATCTGGGGTCTTGAAGAAGAAGGGACCGAGCTTCGCCTCAACACCCATATGAACCGGATTCGGGACCGCCTTAAAAAGCACGGATCAAGCGTAGAAATCCATACGGTCCGTGGGGTCGGGTACCGATTGGAGGGGTCATGATGAAGACACTCTACAAGCAGTTCATCGCCGCTACCCTCCTAATTCTTGTCGTCAGTACGGTGCTGGGCTTTTTCCTCGCGAACTTTTTCTATATGAATTACACGAAGAAGAAGACCGATCAGCAACAGGAGGACCGGGCCAAGGAGATCGTGAAGGTGCTTGATGCCATGCATCATTCGGGGGAAACATTCGACCGGTATCTAGATTCCGTTTCGAAGCTCGGCTATCAGATTTATGTGACGAACGGACAAGGGGACGAGCGTTTCTATGGCCTTCCGTTTAAGAATGAAGAGTTTCCCGAAGAAGCAGAACGGGTCCTGACAGAAGGGGATGTTTATCACGGCATCAGCAACTTCTCGACTCTGAACTTCATGTTCGGTCATTTCTCCAATGAGCTACAGAACACGGTGGGCGTGCCGTTTGAGTACGACGGGGACACCTACGGCCTGTTCATCCGGTCCGATACGAAGCTTCTGGCATCGGACTTTCATACGGTCCTCGCCGGGTTCATCGCCGTTATCGCGATACTCAACATCGTCGGCATGATGATGCTCGCCAAGCAGCTTACCCGTCCGATCTCCAAGCTGACGGAAGCGACGAGGCAGGTGTCGCAGGAGAACTTCAGCTATCCGATTGATATCCACCGGAAGGACGAGATCGGGGAGCTATCCGAGAGCTTCCACCGCATGCAAAATCAGCTTCTCCATAATGACCGGGCCAGGAAGTCGTTCATCAGCTCCGTCTCCCATGACTTCCAGTCGCCCCTCATGAACATACAGGGCTATGCAGATCTCTTGAAGACCGCAGAAGGGGAGGAAGAACGGATTGAATACGCAGAGGTGATCGAGAGGGAGACGAAGCGGCTGTCGAATCTGACCAAGCAGCTCCTGCTCCTCACCTCCCTGGATCAGGAAGCCTATCCCCTCAAGGTCACGGATTACAGTCTGGATGAGCAGCTGAAGGCCGTCATCCGGAAGTACCGCTGGCGGATGGATGAGGAAGGGATCGAGCTCTCCTACAAGCTTCCGGCCGTTGCGATCAGGGCGGACGAAGAGCTCCTGGAGAACGTATGGGAAAATCTCCTCACCAACGCCATCAAATACAACCGCGAAGACGGGACGATCGGGATCACCCTCGAGCAGGACGGGGAGACTCGGGTCATCATCAGCGACACGGGAATCGGCATCTCAGGAGACGAAGTGTCACAGGTGTTCGATAAATTTTACCGCGTCGATGATTCGCGGACAAAAGAGGGGACGGGTCTCGGCCTTTCCATCATCCGGCAGATCATCTCCCTTCATGGAGGAGAAGTGGCCATCGAAAGCGAATTGGGTAAAGGAACGCGCTTCATCATCACCCTGCCTTCAAAGGAGAATTAACATGGTGCCATTCCGCCCCATCGTCATGACAAGTCCCAATACGGATTACCGGGAATATCGGCCACACCCCGCCCTCACATCGTTCATCGTCTGCTACTGGCAGTCGGTGCCGATGAAGGGGAAGGGTGCGCGGCTATCAAGCGTCATTGTCCCCGATGGGTGCACCGACATCATTTATGATAGGGATGCCCTCACTGGCCGGTACGAATGGTCCTACTGCGGCATGTTCGATGAATATTTCCATGCCACCAATCCGGGAGGGGACGGGTCAATCACATGGGGCATCCGCTTCTATCCGGGGGCGTATCACCGCATCATCCGTGAGAAGGCATCGACCCTTTCCGGTACATCGGTGCTTCTCGATGATCTATCACCTGCCCTTGTGAGGGAATTGACAGTGCTCGCGGAATCCTGCTTGAGTGTAGCATCCCTTGATGCCTTTTTTCTGAAAAGATGCGAGGTCCAAACAATGTCCCCCAGGTCCATCCAGACGGAGGCAGCCGTAAGATTGATCCTGGAAGGCAGAGGGAGCCTGTCCGTGAACGAGATCGCAGGCGAACAGTTCCTTTCAACCCGGACCCTCACCCGGCTTTTCTCAGACTACGTCGGGCTCACGCCGAAGAAGTTCAGTGCCGTCATCCGGTTCCAATCCCTTGTGTCTGATTACGTGGGGAGCGGCGGGGCAAACGTCGGGGAAGCGTCCGCCTCCTTTTATGATCAGTCCCATCTTTACCATGACATCCTGAAGAAGACGGGGAAGACCCCGTCCCAGCTCAAACTGTCCGATTTTTACAATCATTCCTGAAGAGAAACCTGTACGATGGAGAGGAAAGGGGAAATGAATATGATACCACAACGAATATCACTCGTTACATTGGGGGCGGAGGATCTGCCGAAGCTCCGTGCCTTCTATCAGTCACTGGAATGGGAGGAAGCAGACTTCAGTTCGGATACATATGGCGTCTTCAAAACGGCCGGGGTCATGCTTACCCTGTTCCCTCATGAGGAGCTGGAGAAGGATGCCGGCGTCCCCCTCGCCAAACCGACGGAAGGCTACAAGCCCGTCACCCTCGCCATCAACGTGGAAGAGAAGGAAGAAGTCGATCGCATCATCGACGCCATCCGGTCAAAGGGGGGCACCATCCTCCACGAACCGAGCGACGCCTTCTGGGGAGGGCGTACCTCCTATTTTGCCGACCCGGAGAAGAATCTGTGGGAAGTGGCGTGGAATCCTTCTTCGACGTTCGATGAGCGCGGAGCGATGCTGACTTTTTAAAGTCGGCATTTTTTTGATGAAAGGAATGAACGATGATGCACTGTGAATGTGTAACCGGTACACCCGCAAAAATCCGGATCGAGGGCGACGTCGGTGCCGACCCCATCTGGTGCCATTCGTGCGGAAGCAACCTCGAGTTGGAAGAGTTGGCCCTCTCCGATCTTTTATCAAAAGAGCTCGCTGAATGGGGGAAATCATACGGAGAATGGATCGATTGGGATCGTGATAAACTCCGATCCGGCGGAATCGAGATGGAGGAAGTCTTCAACCAAAAGGGCAGCGAGCTTGCGTCCAGGGTGAAAAAAGAGCTTGTGGGAAGGTTCGATAGCATATACCTCCCCTCCACCAGTGCCCGATTCTATGCATCTATTGAAAAGCGTCGGTGGTGATGGCACCTGCCTGCGCATGGACTTTAGTAGACTCCCACTAAGCGTGCCCGGTTCCAAACTGACGGATTGTTGCCCGTGATAATCAGGAGAAGAGTCGATTAGTAAGAGTCCCTGTGGAATTGCCCATTTCCGCCATAAGGACGGAGCTATCCTGACCCAATAAAATACAAAAAGGAGCCGTTACAAGAAATGGCTTCTTTTTGTATGGTCCTCGATCCATGTCCTCACCAAGTGATTGAAAGAATCCGGATTGGCAAGGGGGGCTCCATGCCCGACACCTGGAAACATGAATAGTGATCCTTTGGCTTTTATCTGAATATCCTCGGCAGATTTTTTCATGATCGTCCTTTCTTTCCCTCCTGCGGTCACAAGCACACGGGCGGTTGTTTCTTGAAAGGAAGGAGGGATCTTGAATGACATATTTTCCACCAAGATTTGTTCCAATGTTGAGGCTTGAAGCTCCCTGCTTTCTTCCCAGTAGTTCTCAACTAAAACGTTGGGTAGATGAAGGCTGCGTGCCTGAAGTTTTGCGAACCAACGAAGTCTCGTTAACGGATGGGTGAGTCTCACCAGGGGGCGGATGACTGGGATGAGGGACGGCATCGGACGGGTCAGTGCGCTGTTGATGATGGCCGTCTCGGCACAGTGAGGGTTCATGCTTAGCATCTGCACGATGAGTTGGGCCCCGAGGGAAAATCCGATAAGGTGAACAGGCTTCCCGTAGGATTTCTCTTCGATCATCGTGAGGAGGAGTCGTGCCGTTTCCTTCATCGTAAAGTCCAGATGCCGGCTTCCCCCATGTCCTGGCAGATCTGGAACCACACAATGGTAATGGTAATCGGAGAATGCCTCTATTTGTTCGTTCCACATCCAACCGGATACTCCCCCGCCGTGAAGGAAGATCAGTAAAGGAGCACTTGTTTCTCCATATTCACATATAGACAAGCTCATTCATAGCACCCCTTTCAGTTAAGAGACAGATGCGTTCTCCAAGGATTCTTCAAGATCAATTTCCCGCGTATCCTTCATGAGCATCGTCACGCATCCGATGGCCGTGATCCATAGCCCGCAGAATAGGAAGACCCATGATACGCCCACAAGATCAGTGAGCCAGCCCATCAAGAGGGAGGATACCGGAACCAAGAGGACGGAGGCGCTGGTCAGGATCCCGTTCACCCGTCCGCGAAGATGTTCCGGGACGATAACCGCCATGATCGTCTGCAGCATGATATTGGCCGTGGTGACGAAGAACATGGCGAATCCATAGAGGATGAAGGCGATGGACATAGTGTGGATCAGGGCCATGGCAGCAAGGAGGGCCCCGGAGAAGATAAAGCCTGCCGCCATGAGGAGAGATGGTCGGACCTTCTTCTGGATGTACCCGATGATGATCCCGGCAATGACGCCACCGACAAGTCCTGCCGAATTCAGGAAGCCGAAGTCCTTCGCATCTCCCCCGTACTGACTGCTCGTGAGCACGACGAGGAGGGGACCGAATGAAGCGATGTTGATGACGATACAAAGGAGGGCAATTTTCTTCAGGACCGGGTGGTCTTTGATCGCCTCCACTCCCTGGCGCATCTGGGTGCGCATGGACGGTCGCTCTTCTTGCACAGCTTCCGTATCGAATGGCTTCAGCACCCGGATGAATGTCAATGCCAAGGCAGAGAACAAGAAGGCGACCGAGTTGATGAGGATACTTCCGGCCAGTGAGAACAAGGTGATCAGGAACCCTGAGGACGCATTTCCGGCCAGGGAAGACAGCTGACTGGTGGAGGATTTCATCCCATACAAGGACGCCACCTTATCTTTGCTCACGATATTGGGGACGACCTTGTTCTCTGCTGGATTCGTGATACTGTAGGCAAGGTAAAGCAGGAAGACGACGGCATAGATGATGAAGACAAGGGTGAGTCCCTCTACATATAGGGAGGAGACGAACAGAATCCCCAGGAGGGCGCTCGCGGAAAGAAGGGCAAGCCGCAATAGTTTCACAGGATCAAAACGATCGACGAGGACGCCTGCGAGGGGGCTTGCCACCACCATGGCAATCATACTCAAAGCCGCAATGACTGACGCCCCGAAGGCAGAGCCCGTTTCCGAATAAATGAACCACATCATGGCAAGATTGAACACCGTGCTACCATAGGTGGATGTGACGTCGCTGATCAGCATGAGAACGATGTTTCGTTTGGTAGGGGATGCCTTCAATGGAAATACCTCCAGATTATGGTTTTTTTAAGATTGATAAAATCGTACCACTATTTTCTGGGTAATGGAACTGTAAATTTGAATTTAATTAAAATATTTATGAGTAAGGGAGATTCTGAGTGTGATATAATGAGTATCATTAAAGTTGGAGGTGTCGCGAGATGGGGCAGATCGGAAAGCGGATTCGGCAGATCCGGAAGCGAAATGGAAAAACACTGGCTGATGTGGCCGGCGATAAGCTTTCGGTGAGCATGTTGAGTCTGATTGAAAACGGGAAGTCCAACCCCACCATGGACAACCTCCGGCATATTGCCCGGATGCTTGAAGTGGGCGTCAGTGAATTGATCGGGGAAAGTGAAGGGGAAACGACGGAGCTTTGGAGACAGGTCGAGGAGTGTTTATCGGAACAGGGCTTTACCGATCCTGACCGGGTGTACGGTCTGATCCATCCTCATCTCGATGAAATTGCCCACACGTACCACGGTGCGGAGGTCTTTAAGATGTATGCCTATCTATTGGCCCTGAAGGGGGATCAGGCAGGAGCCACTCAATATATTGAAAAAGCCGAAGGTGTCTTTCTCCACCTGGGGCACAGGCAAAAAGCGACCGAAACCCGTCGGGATCTTTCCATGTTCCATTTCCTGAACGGCCAGTATGAAGAAGCACTGGAGACCATCCTGGAACTCAAACGGTTGATGGAAACAGAGCCGGAGATGACAGAGACCCCCGCGCTTAAGATCAAAGTGTTTTACAATATCGGCGGGATTCACCTGGCACTCGGTAATCGCGAGGCAGGAAAGGACTTTCTATACGAAGCAGCACAGGAGAGTGCCCGGACGAGGGATATGACACGGGACCATGAAATCCTTTCAAACGGTGGATATCTTGCCTTGATTCAAGGGGACATGGAGAGGTACCGCTACTACCATAATCGTTTGGCGCTGCTCATTCAACTGACGGATGCAGAAGAAGTCCGGTTCGCCTATTACTTTTTAAAGATGTTAAACGCCTATCTAATAGAAGGAAATCCAGAAGAAATTATTGGCCTTCATGCCCTCTATGAGGAGCAACCTGTTAAAGACAAGGCAATGAAGCTTGTGATGGACAGTTATATGAATCTGTATCTGGGAATAGCTTATTTCCATCTCGGTGAGCATGGCAAGGCATTGGGGTATCTATCTCAAGTCCACGTGCAGAATCCCATGGCCCGACACCCTTATGACGTGGCCACCAAAGCAGAATCGTATGCCTACAGTGCCCTGATCCTTCTTCGTAAAGGGGAAACAGAAGAAGCAAAGAAAGAAGCGATTACTGGCAGGGAGTCCGTACTGCCACTGATTGACCATCCGTCAAGGGACTTTGTCCTTTCTATATATGAAGAGGTCATGAATCAAACCGGTGCCATGAAGGAGCCTCAAGGGTCACTTCATGCAAAATGGAAAGAGCAGCTATAAGAAAAAGGAACGGGAAGTGTGACTCCCGTTCCTTTTCTTATGCCGCTTTTCTGCGCGTATGACTCGTCTTGGATACGAATAGCAGTTTCTGCACCCAATCCCACGTAAAAATCCAGTAGCCGATCAGGCTGCCGCTGACGTTCAGGATGATGTCATCCACATCGAAGCTTCCCGTTTTGGTGATGAGCTGGGTCGATTCTACACCCAGGATCATGATGGTCATGGTGAGGATCAACGCTTTGACACTGCGCATCCTTCTGAAAAGGAGTGGCAGGTAAAGGCCCATGGGAAGGAAAGCAATGAGATTCCCTCCCAGGTTCGTGATCGGGATGTTGATGGGAAGAGATCCCGTGATGAGAGCCTGCAAATAGGTCAAGATCGTACGGAACGGTATGAAGTTCGAGCTGAAGCGGATGTACTGGGCATACGTGATCTCACTTGCCCCGAATGTCCTTTGGTCAAGGAAAAGCAGATTCACGCAAACGGCGATGTACACGATGAAGCTTAGGATGATAATGGATTTGATGATGCGTTTCATGGTAGGTACCTCCGAATAGATTCTCGCCTATTATACCAATTATTAGTAGGATTGGGGGGTTTATTTTTCCCTGACCGGGTCGGAGGTGATGAGCCCATCAGGGATTTCGGTGCTTCCGCCTGGGGCAAACGGGACGTCATTTAGATTGATGGATTGATAGATGACATCTGCTCCTCCAGATCCTTCAAACGATTTTGATACAATCATGCCCTTCACCGTACCGCCCCCGAGTACTTGAAATGTCGAATTCGGGGCGTAGATGAGGGTGGAATACGCACGTGCACCACCGGTGATGGTCACATTCTTTCCTCCAGTGAAAATGTGACCTTGAAACCCACCACTGCCGTTCATTTCAATATCTGCACTTTCTGCATAGAGGGAACCGAAGATCTTCTGATTGCCTCCCAGTTTGACGCTGGATGATGCGGTGGATTTAGCCAGGTAGATGTTCAGTCGCTTGATGTCGCCCTCATTATTCACCGTGCTTCCGGACCCCATGCTGATCTCATTCTTGACGTAGATTGTGAGTTTGCCTGTCCCTTTCAGGATGATGTGTCCGTTTTGAACATTGAGGTGATCCACCACGATGGCTTTGTCCGTACTTCCGACATTGATATAAAGGGTATAATTGGAGCCCATTTTGATTTCCTTAAAGGCGGTATTGCTGTTGAGTTTGAGTTCATAATCGGCTGCAAGATAGTTATCCACCTGCAGGACCCCATTGTTGATCACGTTGTATTTATTGTATTCATTTCCCACTGTCACATTGGGGTGTAGCGGGTAGCTGGGATAGGAAGGAAAAGGAGGTAGCTGAAACTGTGCCTGTTCCTTGAATGGTTGAGGTTGCGGAACCTTCATATAATCAGGTTTGTAGATGGCTATATTCTCCGATCCCTTTGGTACATAGATGTTCCCGTCGATCCCGGCACCGCCGTCGAATTGAATCGTGCTTGCCGCCTTGGAATTCGTCCCCATATTTCCTTTGATGTGGGCTCCACCGGAAAGGGAAATGGTTGTATCCGTGTACACGGCCAGGTCTTTGTTGAGGGGAAGTCCACCCTTTATCTCCCAGCTGATCGTAAACGTCTTCTCCAGCTGCTTGGATCGTTTTCCAATGGTACCAACGGAGGTAATCTTATATTGGCGCGGGTTTTCACCCGATACCTTGGCTATGGTCACTTTGGCTGAAGGCTTCTCTCCGAATGAAGAAGCGAAATCAGTGAGGGTCGTCGTTTTCACAATTTGGGATTCCAGATTGGTGAAAAAGCCCGGTGCGGTCGATTGAAGTGGGTAGAGCTTGCGTGCCGCGTCTTCTGCTGCCTTCATCTGCTTGGTGATGCCGGCTTCGGCGATGTAATAGGCGGATTGATTGTCCCGTTCAGATGAAGTGGTCTTCGTGTTATTGATGACGATGCTCATCACACCCATCCCGAGCACCGTCAGGACGGTCATGAGAAGGAGGACCATCAGGAGGGACATGCCCCGTTCATTTGTGAGGTATTTTTTTAACATGACTGGTCACTTCCTTATGTACAGTGTCGTTGATAATGAGGATGCTTTTTTGTTTTCGTTTGCCTTGCTCTTAAGGGTGAGGGTAACGTTCCCGTCTTTTTGGCTGGCTGAGAAGGAGGCGATATTCTCACCGATGACTTTGGACCCTTTCTGCAGGGTGCTGCCTTTAAGCTCGATTTTCCCTGTATCGGTCTGGATGGTGTTGTTTGTCACAGAGATCGAAGAGGCGGAACGGATTTCTTTCGTCAGGAGATTCATGGCAAGCCTGACATCTGCTTCGTGGGATACTTGCTCCGTTTGATTGACGAACTGCTTTTGTCCAAAGATCTGGACATTGGCAATCAGCACCATGACGATGGCAAGGACGACCATGGCCCCCAGCAGTTCGATCAGGGTGACACCGCGTTCATTATGGATCAGCTTCTTCATGGTGTTTTCCCCCAGCGGTTGATCGTCTCCATCTGAGCGAGGAGCTTGCTCTTCCCGGAATTCGGGTACACCTTGACCAGGACACTGGATAGCCCGTCCACGGGTGCTTTGATGGAGATTTCGATATAGGCATCTGACGTTTCTTTTTTATAGTAGTAGCGCTCTGTGTCTTTTCTTAGGTAGGTGGCGTTTTTCAATGAGCCGATCGAGGTTTCATTAAGCGTCGTCATCTGCTGGTGGAGCTCTTCCATCGTCGTCTGGGCGACGTAGGTGGCATCCAGCATGTCCTCCGACACTTTTGTCGAGGTCATGGAGTGGCCGAACAGGGGCACGAATACCGCCAAGATGACGCTTAAGATGACCAGTGACGCAAGAATTTCAACAAGGGTGACACCGCGGGCGTTCCGCGCGTACTGAAGGATCCATTTCATGGTTTGACCATCCTTTGTTTCCGTATTTTTCTATTCATATAGTACCATAGACCGTGAGTCTTTTGGGTTATTTTTAACGGATGAGGACGGTTCCGGTGCGCCATTTACTCTTAGATGGAACTTACATAGGATTTGAGCCCGCGAATCGAAACATGATAGACTGATAAAGATTAAGGAAGTGAAAAAATGTCAGGTATGAAAGCAAAGAAGCCTTTCCTTCTTACCTGCCTGTAGGGGACAGACCTTGAGGCCCCGTGCAGGCGGGTTCCATTCAAGGGAGGTCTTCATCTATGAAGAATCGAAAACGTGCCAATACACGGCACCAACGTCGTCGCGTCATCCAACAAAAATTGTACGTCGTCCGCAATGTGTGGGGGAGGGATGGGGAAGTACATATTCCGCATCCGTTCATCGTGCATCCGGGGAAACTGGCAAAGGGAAAACTGCACTGCTCATGCAGGATGTGCAAATACGATAAGCACTATCAGATTCCAAAACCCACCGTTGTGTCGAAGCTTGCGGTCATGCAACAGGAAGTGGACGAATACTGGTCAGAAGAATGAAGAAAGGGACCTCCGCCTTGAGGTCCCTTTCTTTAGGTGAACTGATAGGTATTGTATTCATCGGTGTCAGAGGAGAGGGTGATGATGATTTCATCACTCCTATGAGCGGTGTAAAGTTTGCTCATGAGGCAAAGCATAAACCAAACCTATTTGCTTCAGACAAGCAATGGTGGCATGAAAGATAAGATTGAAACACTCATGAAACAGGACACTGTATAAAAAATAAATGCGAATTCTAGTAATATTTATCCATATCCTCCTTCGTTTTCTGGTAAACTAGTTCGGGTAGGGAAATATTTGCGCGTAATTGTAAGAATAATAGAAAAGTTCCGAGGGGGAAATGTGGTGAAGATCACGATTATGAGTGAGGTGTTCCACCAGGCGTTGGGAGATGTGGTAAGGGCGGTGTCGACGAGAACGCCGATGCCGGTGCTGACGGGTGTGCATCTTGTAGCGACGGAGGAAGGGCTCACGCTTGTCGGCAGTGACTCCGACCTGATTATCACGAGGGAGCTGCCTGCTGAAGCGGGGAAGCTTGATGTTGAGCAGCCGGGAGCGATTGTCCTTCCTGCCAGGTATTTGGCTGAGATCGTCAAGAAGCTCTCGGGTCCGATCCACCTCCAGCTGATCGACGACACGACGGCCGACATTAGGTGCGGGGAGATCAAGACCAAGCTGAAGGGCTTCCCTTCCGATGACTATCCGAAGCTTCCCGTCATGGAAGAAAGTGAAACCCTTCAGCTTGAGGCCTCCCGGTGGATGGAAATGCTGAAGCAGACCGTATTTGCCGTTTCAAAAAGTGAAGCAAAACCGGTCCTGACCGGTGTACATATTTCCATGGGGGAGGGGAGGCTCATATCGGTTGCCACCGATTCACACCGCCTCGCCTACCGTGAAACTAAGATTGATCAACATATCGACCGGGCCTGCATCGTCCCGTATCAGGCGATCGGGGAACTCATCAAGCTGTGGGACGGCAAGACAGAGGTTGTAGAGGTGGCCATGAACGAGCATCATATCCACTGCCGCCTCGGTGAAACCAGTCTCTATTCCCGCCTGATTGATGGGAAGTATCCCAACGTATCGGGCCTCATTCCGGAAGGCAGTGAGACGCTCGTGAAGATGGAGACGAAGCAGCTGTTGAAAGGTGTCGACCGTGCGTGCCTCTTTGCCGGGGAATGGAAGAATCATAATGTATACATCACCATTCACGACGGAAGGATGAAGCTTTCCTCTGCCGCCACACAGCTTGGGAATATCGAGGAATCCCAAAGGATCATGGAGATCGAAGGCACGGAAGAAATGAAGATGACCCTCGACGGGAAGTATTTGATGGAAGCGCTGAGATCGGTGAAGGAAGAGACCGTGACCCTGCAATTCGGGGGCATCATGAAGCCCGTGGTCATACGCCCTGAAGGTAATGCCACCCATCTTCAGCTTATTTCACCGGTCAGGGCCTACTAGGATGGAGACATCATGAATATCGTACCGAATACGATCGCAGTCGTCAGCGTCACTCTCACTCAGGGGGATCAGGTGTTTCTGATCCAAGAAAATAAGCCAGGGATCAGGGGCAAGTGGAATTTCCCCGGAGGCCGGATCGAAGCAGGGGAAGACATTGCCGACGCTGCCTGGAGGGAAGTGAAGGAAGAGACGGGTTACTCCGTCCGGCTCACTTCGACGACAGGCGTCTATCCATTCATCAGTGATACAGACAGCCGTATCGTCCTGTTCCATTTCACCGGCGTGGTGAACGGGGGAACCTTCCGCCCGGCAGAAGGAGAGATCCAAGACGGGAAATGGATGCCCCTTGCCGAGCTCGAAGCGATGGACGACGCAGATCTCAGAGAACCCGCTACCTTGCGGAACATCATCGACCACATGAAGAATGACGACCTTTACCCTGTGGATCTCTATGCAGGACTGAGACCGGAAGTGAGCTGAGGAGGAAGCGGGATGAGTGATCCATTTCATGGGCTGAGATCCCATATGAAAACCATGAAGGAAAGAATGAAAGCATCAGGTGCAGCCCTTGTGGTCATGAAGGATAACCGGGTCGTGGAGGAATGGTACGACGGTTTCCATCATGACCGAACAGGGGCAAGGAGCATCGATGCTTCTTCGCGTTTCAACGTCTATTCGGTCCGCGTGACCTATATCGCCCTGGCTGAGGCTATCTGCATCGAGGAAGGCTCGATCCGTCTCCAAGATCCCCTGAATGATTATTTTCCTGGAGTCCAGGGCGAGGCAACCGTTCAACATCTACTTACCAGGAGCACGGGATTGAAGTGGACGGACGGAATGGCAGAAGTGGTGGCTCCACCGGGCACCGTACTGGAAGGGAAGCGGCCTGATCTTGTGGCCGCTGTCATACAGAAAGCCACGGGTCAAACGGTTCGGGAGATCCTTCATGAACGGCTCATCAATCCCATGGGGTGGACCCATACAGGCTGGATGGGAGCGGCGGCAGAGAATCTCGTCTGTGACGTGTCTCCCCTTGGATATCCAACGATCCGGTTGGGTGCCGACGACGGGACAGACCGCAATCTGTTTGTGAATGCGAGGGAACTCGCCGACTGGGGGAACCTCCATGTGAATGCTGGTATGAAGGACGGAAAACGGATCCTTCCCGAAAAGGTGATCCGGCAGGTAACCACCCCCGTCCATCGGTCCGGGCAACCGTCCTTCGGCTATTTTTGGTGGCTGAAAGAAGGACAGAGCCGTCATCCTCAAGATGAACTGGGTGCAACGCTACAGGACGGCTCCTTCCAGATCTTCGGTGCCTCTGGCTGCGCATGCCTTGTTATCCCAGAGTACCGGGCCGTTGCGGTGCGGTTGTTTAATAGTTTGTATGAGGGATATGACTACCTGGCGGATATCCGGGGGTTTGGGGATGAAGTGATGAAGGCACTGCATACGGTTGAACAGTTCAACCAGGAGAGAAGACTCATGAGTAGAGGGGGGAATGAATAGTGAACGCGTTTATGGACTACTTTGGTGGAATGGGTTTTATTAATCTCCTATTAGTTTATTTCCCTATCGGGGTCGTAGTGATTAGTGTTGGCCTCACAATGATTTTCAAAAAATCATCCGTACCTGTTATAGCAGTGTTAATTCTATTCGGAACATTTTTTACGTATTCCTACGCTCAATTCAATACATCCTATGTGGACTTCCTAGTAGCACTTATTGGTTATATTGTCATTGCATTCATCAGCGGCAAATTTACGCAACTAGTAGTGTTCAAATTCACTTCATGATTCTTGGGAATCAGAAAAATAAAGAGTACTGGTTAGCAAAATTCCAATGAAGATTGTGTGCCCTCCGGTATTGTAAAGGCGGGTGAAATGGGCTTTATTCCAGTTTGACGCAATTGCTTTAAAGGGTAGTCATCTTTCCTAAAGTAAGAGGATGAATTCGTATTCCTTGATTGGAGGAATAAAATAAACGATGAAAACAATACTCACTAAACTCATGAAAACCTACCACGTTCCTGGAATAGGTATTGCCTATGTCGATAATGATAAAGCCTCAACTTTTTCTCTCGGTCTAGCAAAAAGAGATGAGGATGTCGTGCAAGACACCCTTTTCCATGCTTGCTCCATCTCGAAATTCGTCACAGCCATGTTCACAGTAAAGCTTTGTCAAAATGGGCGGCTCTCACTGGATCATCCCGTTCAAGACTACCTGAGGTCCTGGTCGTTCAAGAGTGGTGATGGCCACGTCACCCTTCGCCACCTCCTCAGTCATCAAGGCGGCATCGAGGATCAGGAGGGGAGCTTCGGCATTCTTCCAGGCCGCCCTGATATGGCAAAGATCCTTAATGGAGAAACGCCTGCATGCCCCGCACGCATCGAGGCAGTCAAGCCGCCAAATCAGGAGTTCATCTATTCAGATGTCGGCTATTGCATCGTCCAACAGGTGGTGGAAGACGTACTGGATATCCCGTTTGAAACGGCAATCGAAGAGCATCTCTTCCGTCCACTGGGAATGAAGCGAAGCATGTACGAGCCGACTTTTCCCATGACCTCTGGACACGAGCCCGGTGGCTCCGTCATGAAGGACCGGATCCCACATTATCCGTATGCCGCGTCAGCGGGTCTATGGAGCACGCCTTCCGACTTGATGAAACTCGTGAAGGAGCTCTTCCGTTCTTTAAACGGAGAGGGGATCTTATTTTCCAAAGAGTATGTGATGGACATGATTTCTCCGCAAGGCGCCGCATCTTGGGCGGGACTTGGCGTGTTCCTGAATGGAGAAGGAAGCTCCACGGAGATCTCTTCCCTCGGTTGGGGAGAAGGGTTTCAATCCATGATGGTCGCCGAGCCCTTGGAGGGAAAAGCATGGGTCATCATGACGAACGGCAATACGGGCATCCATCAGATGAAGGGGCTGATCGGCGATGTGTATCGTCTTCTCACGACATAACGCTTGGAAAAGGAGGGAAAGCCAGTGAAGAAGGAATACTTTATTGGCATCGTGCCTCCTGAAGAGTACCTAGAAAGGGTTCAACAATTCCAGAACAGGTGGATGGGAAACGTAGGGGTGGAGCCTCACATCACCTTGAAAGCTCAAGGGGGACTATCGCCTGGCCGGAAGTGGCTGGATGGGGTGAAGGGTGTGGCTTCACGCTTCCGCCCGTTTTCCTTTAGCCTCGGGGAACCGGCTTATTTCGGGGGGACCATCCTGTATCTTACTGTCCATTCCCGGGATCTCTTTGATCTTCATCGCGAGATCGTCCAGTCTGTATCCCCTTCATCGGAAGAGATCCGGCAGTACTTTGAACTGGAGGCATTCGTGCCACATCTGACCCTGGGAAAAGAGTTGTATCCCTTATCCATCCAAGAAGAAGTGGGAAAAACGGATCTTGGCGTCATGGAAAAACAGGCCAGAAGGGAGCTCGTCCCGTACCCTGGTTTTGATGTCACCTCCATCCGGGTGTATGAATTGAATACAGAGAAAAAGCAATACGAACCGCTCATCGACCTGCCATTACGCACAGTCTGATAAAAAAGGAGAACAATCATGGAAAATCTCTATCTGATTCACGGCTTCATGGGAACGGGGCAAGCTCATTTCTCCCACCAGATCGAAGCGTTCAAAGACGACTATGACGTCATTGCACTGGATCTTCCCGGGCACGGGAATTCAACCGTAGAGCTTCAAGGAGATTACATAGAAGGCGCCATCCGCTTTGTTGAAAACCAGATTGAACAGCATGGAAAAGGCTATGTGGTCGGTTTGTCACTCGGGGCAACCCTGGCCATCCATCTCGCCCTCCGTAAACCGGATCTGATGAAGGGGATCGTTCTCACCGGCTATTCACCATTCATCCCTGATGAGCTGAAAGGCATCATGGAAGAGCAGCACCGCCATTTCCTCAGCATTGAAGATCACGAGCCGGAAGTGGCCGCACATTTCAACAACCTGCACGGCGAAAAGTGGAAGAAGATCCGGAGGGTCGTCCTCGACCGGATGACCTACGACTATCCTTCCGTGAGCGCCGCCGACCTTGCCGCTCTGTCGGTCCCGGCCCTTATCCTGAACGGAAGCATCGACCCCCACGAAGTCGATGCCGTCGCATTCATGAAGAAGGCCAACCCGGCCATCGAGGCGGGGCTCATCCCGGGTGGCAGCCATATTGCCAATATGGACTGTCCTAAAGTATATAATGAGATTTTGCGTGCATTTTTAGATAAGAAACAGTAAAGGGAAAAAGGGATTCCAGGTAGTTGGAATCCCTTTTCTTTTTAAATTGCTATGAATGGTACCGATATCGATAAGTCCTCCTTATGACCATTCATCCAAAAAATCATCTTTGCTTATCAGGAAAAATCTTCTATTCTTAAACTAGAATCATAGGCGGAGGAGTGGAAAGTATGAGAGCAGTTGTGGTGAAGGAATATGGAGATGTGACGGGAATGTATGTTGAAGAGGTGGACAGGCCGGTGCCTGGAGCGGGAGAAGTGCTCGTACGGGTGGTGAAGACGAGTGTCAATTTTGCCGATATCAAAGCGCGCCGCGGAGGAAAGGGGAACAAGCTTCCCTTCATTCCGGGGCTTGATGCTGCGGGCATCGTGGAAGAAATCGGGGAAGGCTGCAGGAGCGTATCCGTCGGTCAGCGGGTCATCTGTTTTCCGGATAACGGATCCTATGCGGAATATGTCATCGTCCGAGAGGTTTTGGTGTTTCCAATACCTGATGAGTTGAACATGACCGTTGCAGCCGCAAGCCCCGTCGTCTCCTTTCTGAGCCATCGCCTGCTGACGGATGTGGCCCGTATGGGGGAGGGGGAATCCGTCCTGATCCATGCCGCGGCAGGTGGAGTCGGCACCACTGCGGCACGCTTGGCGAAGCAGCTCGGTGCGGGGCTCGTGATCGGGACGGTGGGGAGCGAAGAAAAAGCAGGGATTGCCCGTGAAGCAGGAGTGGACGAGGTCATCCTTTACAAGAAAGAGGACTTTGCACACCGGGTGAACGAGCTCACGAATGGAAACGGAGTCGATATCGTCCTGGATTCCATATCAGGTGAGGTCACGGAGCGAAGCCTCACCTGTCTCGCCCCCTACGGAAGGCTTGTTCATTTTGGCAACGCTGGAGGACCTCCCGGCATGATCCGGTCGGTCGATCTTCACTCAAGCTGCCGGTCCATACTGGGATTCAGCCTCGGTACCACACGGAAAAAAAGACCTGAAACTCTACAAGAAACCGCTAAAGCCGTGATCTCCATGCTCACATCAGGCCGATTGACCGTGGATGTGGGTCATGAGTTCAGTTTGGACGAGATCCGCGAAGCGCACGTGCTCATGGAGAACAGGGGAAGTAAAGGAAAAATTGTCATTCGTATTGGAGAGGAATGATGGATTATCCCGCTGAATGGTCATGTTACCCCCGATTTTCAACCATTGTCATGAACTCGGCGCTGCGGGTGCGGAAGTTATCCACCTTCCGGAACCCAAGCTTTTCATACACCGCAATGGCGCGTTTATTGAACGTCGCCACGGAAAGCCTGATCGGCAAGGACGTATCCCTCCGGATCTCTTTTAGTATAAAGGCAGTGAAAGCGGCCCCCGTTCCTTTCCCGGTGAATGCCGGATTCATGCCGAGTCCGAAATCGACATGATCGTCCGGATAGACGCCAAACTCATGGCCGATGGGGACCTGGGCGGAAGAACCGGTACAGAAGAATCCGTATATTTGCCCCGACTCATCCAGGACCAGGCGATATTCACCGCCTGACAGCTCCGCCACGGCTTCTTCTGATCTTTCATTTTCATAAAAGTCATAGGGTGGTTCATATTTCCACGCGAGGATTTTCTCCGCTGCTTTCCTGTTCAATTCTGTGATCGTCCAGTTCATTGATCTTGCTCCTCTCTATGTACAACAAGCCAGCGTTCGGCTTCTGTCACGATCCAATCCCCAAATCCGTTCAGGAATCGGATGACCTCCTCTGGATCACGTACCGGATTGATGGCATATTCCACGGCTTGCCTCATTTCCATTTCCTTCTCAGGGTAGTGCGATGAGAATAGCTGATACGCAGGATACAAATCCCGGGTGTAGGTTCTTTCTTCCTCAATCACAAAGGCCATTCCGCACCGGATGATCAGCTTCATGATCCACGTGCAGCAGTCCATCACATCGTCCGGGTCTTCATTTCCCTTCAGGTCATTTACCGCAAGGACAATCTGGTCGGAAATGGATGCGATATGGTCACGGGCAAGCTCCGCATCTGGACGGAAGTCAGGGAGTACAGGCTGGAGGTTCTCGCCATAAAGATGCACGCCATACACCTTGATCATGAACGAAATCAGGTGGAAGCGCTTGGCCTCCAAGAGTTCATTCAGCGTGCATACGGCGAATTCGACCCCGTTGATCAGCGGGTGTGAATCGGTGTCCAAGTCTTGCAGACGGGATTTGGTTTCGTCCGTCAACGGTTGATGGGTGACCACCAGCAGGTCGATGTCCGACATCCCTTCCACGCCGAGCCCCCTCGGCAGTGATCCCCTCAGATACACGCTGTGAATCCTATCCCCAAACCCGTCAGCGATTCGTTCCGTCAGTTCTTCCACCACGGCCCTGAAAGTGGGATGCACCCGTTCCAGACTCGACTCATTCACGAACACTCCATTTTTATCCACCCGGCAGACCGAGCCAATCGATTGAAGTTCTATCATTGTTGGTTCCTCCTTTGTAACAAAAAACTGAATTTGGAAAATACTTCTGCTATTATTTTAATAGAAAAGACAAGGGGGCGGGGAGAAATGGAGAAAAAAACCATAGAAAATGGTTTGCGCGAGGCATGGTCCATCAAGAGCAGCTCGAAGTGGACAGCGGAAAATCCGGCCAGCGGGCAGTGCGGAGTGACGGCTCTCGTCATCCATGATCATCTTCGTGGTGAAATTGTCAAAACCCGGATCGAAGGAAGCTGGCATTTTTACAATATACTAGACGGCACCCGTCAAGATTTCACGGTTTCCCAGTTTGAGAGGATCCCCGACTACGAGGATCGTCCCTCTTCTAGAGCCGAAGCGTTTGCTGATACAAATGAAGAGCAGTACAAGAGTCTCAAGGAGGCGTTCCAACGGGTGATCAGGCCATGAGAAAGTGGGTGGTGTTGAGTGGAATCGTCCTTGTTTTGGGCTTGTTTTGCTACTTTCAAAATAATGCCCTTGTCACCGCGAAGCTTGAAATAAAGTCTTCAAAGATCCCGAAATCATTCAATGGTTACCAGATCGTCCAGCTTTCCGATCTTCATGGAAAGTCTTTCGGACCCAATCAGGCCAGGTTGATTCAACGAGTGAAGAAATCTAAGCCTGATGTGATCGTCTTCACAGGGGATCTTGTCGATGCAAAGCGATATGATCCAGATCCCGGCCTCACCCTCCTAAAGGAACTCTCCACCCTTGCACCGGTATACATCATTTCGGGAAATCACGAATGGTGGTCAGGACGATGGGAGGAACTGAGGGAAGAGGTGGTGAAAACAGGCGCCGTTCTTCTGAAAGATGATCGAGTCGCACTCACGAGAAATGGAGAGGAAATAAGCCTCCTTGGGGTGGATGATCCTGCTGGTGGAGACGTGCCAGCTGCCCTTCAGTCAGTTGAAAAGAAAAAAGGGTTCAACATCCTTCTTTCCCATAGACCGGAGCTCTTTAGTGTTTACGCCGAATCGGGCATGGATCTTGTACTGAGCGGCCATGCCCACGGCGGCCAAGTCCGCCTGCCGTTCATCGGGGGACTGGTGGCTCCTGATCAAGGGATGTTTCCTAAGTATACAGAGGGCCTCTATAAGGACGGAGACACGCATTTGTTTGTCAATCGCGGACTAGGCAACAGCATCATTCCACTACGGATCTTCAATCGCCCTGAAGTAGTTGAGATAACGCTATTGGCAAAGTAAATGAAAGGAAGGGAATGAGCGGTGATATGTTACCCACGGATGTTCAAAGATCTTGCTTTCTGTCTCAAATAGGATCGTCTTCCGCTGAAATAGGACATGATCCCAAAAAGTGTTACGACAGCAGAACTCCCACCCATTACATAAACAGCTCCGAAGTCAGGTGGAAGACCGGTTGCGAGCCACACTTCATAGGAGAAAAACGGGATTAGGAAAAGGCAGGGGAGGCCAAATAAGAGCAGAACAAGATGCTTCCAAACCTCATGCCACGGTCTTGCTTCCACCCATGCAAACCCTCTGAAGAGCAACAAAACCTTGATAAATGACAGACATGCTAGAATCATAGCTATAAGAACCTCTCCTTTCAGGATGACATCCATTATACAAAATTAGTATAATGGAAATGAAATGTAAAAACACGATCCGGTTGGTAGTCCGGATGCACGCTTGGTGTGTCAGTGACCTTCCCCTCCTCGGGATGTCCATCATTTCAGTAAACAAAGAGGAGGGAATCGTTATGACCTTAACGATTTACCATGATGGTCAGTACTGGGTCGGCATCGTCGAAGTAGTGGAGAAAGGTAAGCTTAAGGCCTTCCGCCATGTATTCGGCACCGAACCGAAAGAGGAAGACATCCTGTTATTCATTCATGGAAGATTATCCAGGCTACTGGACGAATCATCACAGCCGGGAGTTGGAGTGGCAGCTAAAAAGCGTGGACCTATCAACCCGAAACGCCTGCAGCGCCTCGCCGCCAAAGAAATGAAAAAAGGAATCTCGACCAAAGCCCAGGAAGCCATGAAAGAAGCGCTTGAACATAAAAAAGTGCAAGCGAGAATTGAGAATCGTATCGAACGGGATAGGCTTCAACAGCTGAAATACGAGAAAAAGAAACAAAAAGCCAAAGCGCGTCATCGCGGCAAGTAGAGCCGGAACCCCTTGGATAGATCCGTGGGGTTCTTTTTTTCTCCTTGATGGGCGTCTCAACTACGCAATCAAGTAGGTAATTCCTCCAATCAGGTATGCTGTCACACCGATCGCCGTCACCATCAAGGTCGAACTCCTGACCAGCCTGATCGAAAGAAAGTTTCCCATCACCGTACTCGATGTCCGATGAAACTGCAACATGATCATACCGAACAGGATCGAACCCACCCCACTGATGAAACCAAATGCAGTCGTAAACGATTGCCAGTCATGAAGAAAGAGATAGATCAGCATCAAATGAAGGATGCCAAGTGTCAAAGATAAAACGGTAATAAGTCTTTTTCCCATTGTTTCCGGTCATTCCTCCCTTGTGGTATACACATTGTCCTCAACCAAAATGGCCTCCTCTACGGGGATTCCCGCCACTGATTGAATCGCACTCCCCGGGGAAGCGAAAGTGGCTTCTCCGTCCTTTAATTGATACGTTGGGTTATCTTCTTCCTCACTACCGACCAAGGAAAATGAGACTTCACCAAGTTTCTCATCGGCCTCAGCTTTGCCAAAGTCTTGATCAAGGGTGTATTTGTGTCCGTTCCAACGGACAATATCGGCCCATTCCACTTTCGTTTGTACCTCTGAAGGGGACATGCTGCATCCCCCCGCCACCAGCATAACGGATAAAAGGAGAAGGAATTTCATTCAACCACTCCTTTTGGAAAAATATGATAAATATACTTTACCACAAATCCTTCCTGTAAAGATAAAAAAGAAGACCTGTATCACACAGATCTCCTCCAGTTAATTCGCTCTTTGTTGACGATTCTTATTCCCTGTCTGGAACCCGATGAGTCCCCACGCGATAATCGCGAATAATAGTTTACTATCATAATGTTTTGTGAAGACCCCGACAATGTACCAGCTAAGTACATCGGCTATTAGTAGATCTAGTAATCCTTTTGACATCTGTATTCTCCTAAATGTTTGGAAATTACTATTATTTTACCATAGAGTTCTTTGATATCCATAAACAGGTTGAAGAAGCGGTCTGGCTATTCAGGTTCACCACTCAAATGTTCATGGATAAGAAGCCAACGCCCCTCTTCTTTGACAAACGCATTCGTCGCTCTCCCGTGACCTTTCACAAATGCCCCATCCACAAATCCTTCATACGTGAACCGATAGACGCAAAGTGCCTCCTGCTCTCCTAGTTGTAGCCAGTTCACATCATTCGCCCCGTACACTTCATCCTTCACGACCGACCAAGCGTGTTCAAAGTAAGTCTGTATTTCTTCCATAGAAGAGCAGGTCCGGTCAGAGAAATAATATACGGCCCTAGGGTGGAGAAGGTTCTCGACCTCGCTGAAGCGATGGGTGTTCGTCGCGTCGATGTAACGGTCTAAAGTTTCTTCTGCCGGATGTACGTAATCGTTCTCCATTGCAGCTTGCTTCATGTTCGTTTCCTCCTTATGGGTTCAGTACGAAAAGCAAAATTTCTAATGCAACTAATTTACCATAATAACCCTTAATTTACATCATTTATTATGTGGTGTGCTAGAATAAAAGAAAAGAAATTCTGGGAGGATGCTATGATAGGAGAACTGATTGAAATCAGAGGGAAGAAGATCTATGTGGAAACATTTGGAGAGAAAGAGCTACCGGCTGTCTTGTACCTTCATGGAGGACCTGGAGAAGGTAGTCATGACTTTTATTATCACCAGGCGAAGCGACTTGGTGAACATGTTCGCCTCATCATCATCGATCAGAGGGGAGTGTGCCGGTCGGAAGGGATCGAAGAAGGGGAAGCGTTTGGACTCCGTGACCTTGTGGAGGATTGTGAGGCACTGCGGGATTACTTCGGCATCGAACGGTGGTCGGTGATCGGCCATTCCTTCGGGGGGTTCCTTGCGCTCCTGTATGCGTCAGCCTATCCCGGGTCCATTGAAAAGATCATCTTCGAGGGACCGACGTTCGACTTTGAGCTCACGTCCCGGAGCCTGATCAGGAAAACGTCCTGCCTGCTTGAAAAGTACGGACAAAGCGATCTCGCCGAACAGGGGAGGGAGCTTGCTGAAGCTGATGTATCCATCAGGGAACTGACGGAAGGGTATATGGAGCTCAGTGATCACCTCGGGGAGCGCCGCATGGAAATCTACCGCCATAATCACGACAACCCCACAGATTATGAATCCTATCATTCTGAGGAAGAATGGGATGAATTCTATGACCGCTCTGATTTCCACTTCGATCTTCTCCGCGAAGAAGGGGAAGTGTTCCGATCCCTCCTGCCCCTGCTGAGTACCGTGCCGAATCCCATGCTCCTTGCGCTGGGAAAATATGATGCAACCACTTGCGAGAAGCAGATCAAGGCGTTCCAACACGACGCCCCGAACGGTGAAGTCACCATCTTTGAGCATAGTGGCCATACGCCTCATTATGAGGAGCCCGATGCCTTCAAGGAGAAAGTGCTTCGCTTTATTAACGAAGAAACGGCTTAGAGAGAAGACCTTGCGCCCATTGCTGCAGGGTCTTTTCTATGCTTGGACAAGTGGGATGACTCCTGAAGCAGGAATCTCTTCATAAGAGTAGGTGCGAACTGACCCATTTTCCATGGTGAACCGGTGGTAGAATCCGCTCTTCTCTTTCAACATCCTTGAAAAATAATGAGGAATCATGCTGCCGACACCGTGATTCCGGTCCATGAGAACCCAATCAATCGTTTTCCAGTCGAGCAGCCCTTCAAGGGTCCTGACTGGGGTGGAGTAGGGAACGTCACTTGCAATTACAGCTGTGAAGAGATGCATTCCGCCCGTTGTGCCATCATCCGTATTCCAGGAAACGGTACCTTTATCTTGAATATGTTCCGGAGTAAGATGAAGGCCTGTTTCTTCAGCTATTTCCCGAAGGATGCATGCCGCCGGGGTTTCCCCGCCATTCATTTTGCCGCCTACTCCGTTCCAGAGGCCGAGCACTGGGGGCTTGTCGCGGTTGAGCATGAGGATTTCATCGTTTCGCTGGATGAAGCATAGCGTGTACTTATACATGGCGTTTCTCCTTTCCCTCGGCCCAATCGATGGGCTGTTGATTATCGTGAAGCACGATATGCGGGTAACCCCTGTCTTTGAATAGCTTGAGGATATACGGTTTCGTTTCCCTTTCGAATAGGGCATTCCATCTGAACATCTTCCTGAAAATCGTGAAATCCGGCGAGTAGTGGGCGGATTCACGGCCCATTTTCTGACGGATGAAGCGGAAGGTGATCTGCTTCATCCTCTTATAGTAGGGGGTGTCGAGGAAGAGGATCACGTCAGCTCTCCGAAAACTTTCCTCGACCCAGGTCGTGCTGTGGGCGCCTTCAATGATCCAGCTCTCCCCTTTCACAAGGTCGGCGAGAACCGCATCACGCTCCTCATCGGTGCGTCTTCGATCTCCGCCCAGCCTCCGTTCCCACACCACATTGTCGAGTTCGTGATAGGGGATACTGGTAGCGGTAGCGAGGGTGCGGGCCAAAGTGGTTTTCCCACTGCCGACGGAGCCGATAATATGGATTCGTTTTGGGATGGTTGGCATGGGGGCTTCGTCCTTTCAGTTGAGTGGTTGCATAGGAACGCTTCATTGGGTCTACGATTTCCTGTATGGAACATTTTAGCATATAATGAAAGAGTCATAATACTAGACTAGGAGACGATGCAGATGGGTTCTGAGTTGTGGAATGAAGTGGATCAGTATTTTGCACGAAAGCTGTTATTGGACGATGAATTGGAACGGGTGCTTGGGGCGAATCGTGAAGCCGGCCTTCCCGAGATCGATGTGTCTCCCCTGCAAGGGAAGTTCCTCACCCTGATGGCCCAGATGAAGGGGGCGAAGCGGGTGCTTGAGATTGGTACCCTCGGCGGCTATAGTACCATCTGCTTGGCAAAGGGAATCGGTGTCGACGGCAGGGTGACAACCCTTGAAGTCGATCAGGCCCATGCCTTAATAGCAGAAGGAAACATCCGCCGTGCAGGATTCCATGAGCAGGTGGAAGTCCTTGTCGGGAGTGCCCTTGATACGCTGCCGAAGCTGAAGGAAGCGGGGCACGTCTTTGATCTTGTCTTCATCGACGCCGATAAAGAGAACAATCCGCGCTATCTGGAATGGGCCCTTGCCCTCACCACATCAGGATCCGTGATCATTGCTGATAATGTCGTACGGAATGGAGAGGTCGTGGATGCCGCATCAACGGACGGTCGCGTCAAGGGGATCCGGGAGTACGTGGATCTTGCCCAGCGCGATCCCCGCATCGATTCCACTGCAATCCAGACTGTCGGTACCAAAGGCTATGACGGCCTCGTGATCAGCGTAGTCAAATGAACATCCCCGAAGGGCGGTCACAAGCCGTCCTTTTTCCATTCCTTCTTTAAAAGGGAGTAGATGTAGTGATCGTAGTAATCCCCTTGGAAGAAATGCTTCTCCCTGAAGATTCCCTCCCTTTCAAACCCCAACCGCTCGAGTAATCGGCAAGATGCCGTGTTTTCAAGGGCGACGAATGCCTGGATCCGGTTAAGCCCCATGTTGTTGAAGCCGCTGTCGATGGCGGCGGTCAAGGCTTCGCTCATATATCTTTTTCCCCATTCCCCGTGCCAGAGATCAAAGCCGATTTCAGCTACATGATTCACGATATCCCACTGGTCGAAGCCGCACGTGCCGATTGGAGTGGAGGTTTTTTTCTTCCGTATGATCCAGCGGTTCCGACCGTATTCTTCCGGATACTCATGCCAGTCGATCCATTCCTTTGCCTGATCAATCGAGGTGAAGGGCTCTTCATCATAGAGGTACCGGCAGACGAGGGGATCCTCGTAGAGCTCGAGAATAAATCTGGCATCGTCAGCGGTCGTGTTTACTAAGGTTAGCCGTTTAGTTTCAATGGTGGGGAATGCCTGCTTCATGTTGTGCCCCCTTTCATGAAAACTCCATCGATCTGTTCCCGTTCATACTCAAGGATCCAAGGGGAAGCAGAATGATAAAGTGGAAGGAGAGTATCTTTTTCAGCTGAAATAATATCGCAGCCGCGGTCGTCATAGAGATGATAGATAAGATGTTTGGTGATGTTCACGAAGTAGATGTCGAGTCCTATGTCCCAGCGGTTCTTCAGGATCCGTGTGGAATGATTGAAATCTTCATGACAGATCGCCATCAGGAGCGGCCGATAGCGGATGTCGCCTGCTTTGCATTGCAGGGAGAAGCGATGGGTGACAGTCTCATCCTCATCATCAATCAAGCCATCTACCCTTTCATATTGCAGTTTCATGCGCACGTCTTTATCCTTGATATATTTGAGAAATACGTTGGTCTTCGGTGGTGGAGAATCGTTTAGACCGAACACATTTGTGACAAGGACCACTTCATCGTCCTGCTCAAAAACCGCGTTGAATAAGCTAGTCGTCCTTTCGTCCATCTGCTCAAGGTTGTCTGTGTCAAGGTGCTCACTTCCGGGTTTGGCAATTTCAAACCGCAAGCCCGTAGGCCATGAATAATAGAGAGGTGGCTCGAGGGAGAGCCCGGGAAAGTGTTCTAGTAGATAGTCACGTATAGTCATGAGAAGGCTCCTTTCGTATCAACTATTCTACCATAGTGGAACATTTTGGATATGTTTTTGGTAGACTTTCGACGGGTAAAGGTTACCTGCTAGTGCCTATCGCACATGAAAGTGCCTACTTCTATCTTTTAAGAAGTTGGTGCATACTGTGATAGAAGTGATTTTTAGAGGAGGAATACAATCATGGGTGCAAAATCCATTACACTAAACAACGGCTTACAAATGCCAGAAATCGGCTACGGAGTATTCCGCGTTGAAGAAGGAAAAGACTTGGAGAAAGCGGTGGAAACAGCGATCCGCATCGGATACCGCAGCATTGATACGGCAGCGATCTATCAAAACGAGAAGAGCGTAGGGAAAGGCGTTCAAAACGCCATCGACGCTGGTATCGTGACAAGGGAAGAGCTGTTCATCACATCAAAAGTGTGGAATGACGGTCTTTCATACGATGAAACGATCCAAGCTTACAACGATACATTGGAGAGACTCGGTCTTGAGTACCTTGACCTGTACCTCATCCACTGGCCTGGCCAAAACAAATACATGGAGCCTTGGAAAGCCCTAGAAGCCCTTTATAAAGAAGGCCGCATCAAATCAATCGGTGTGAGTAACTTCCAAGTGTCCCATCTTGAGCATCTTCTTGAAACAGCCGAAGTGAAGCCGGTCATCAACCAGATCGAATTCCATCCGAAGCTTGTACAGGAAGACGTGCGCGCGTTCTGTGAAAAACATGATATCCAAGTGGAAGCATGGTCCCCACTCATGAACGCCGAGCTATTGAACCATGAAACGGTGAACGAAATTGCCGAGTCCCTTGGCAAATCAGCGGCACAGGTCATCCTTCGCTGGGATCTTCAACACGGCGTCGTGACCATCCCGAAATCTATGACCGAATCACGTATCAAAGAAAACATCGACATCTACGACTTCGAACTGACTGAAGAACAAGTCAAAACCTTGGACGCCCTCGATGAGCACAAACGCATCGGGCCAGATCCGGACCAATTTGATTTTAAATAAACCGAATAGGTGAAGAACCGGATGCTTGAGGGCATCCGGTTTTTTCATGGATTGGAACCAGGTTCTTAGCGGTCTTTCCACTGTTCCTTTGATAGTTCAAGAAGCGGGTGCTCCTTTTCCTTCGAGCACCCCTTCAAATAAAACCCTATATCATCATTCGGTGTTTCCCTTTGCTCCATTTCAGTACAGGTGTCCGTTGTAACACCTATATCTTCACCGCCAAATTTATCATGGGAGTCATCATAGGAAAATCCGAATTTACTTCCGTCATACTCCACATCATGAAAAATCGGATCTCCTTCCTTGGTATACCCAGTTATCCTCAATGTAGCTTCATTCTTATCCTCCACATTCTTCACAAACTCTATGAAGGGTCCCGGATTTTCTACCCCGTTCTGTACCACGACATCACCACGTTCGATTGCTTCATCGGAGTTGTACGCTCCGTTTGAGCAGGCCGTGGTTAGAAACATGCAGATCACCAACAAACCATTTCCAGACCACTTCATTTCTTCATCCTCCCACTTCCATCACTATTTTTAGAAAAATATGTTAAAATTAGTATATCAAATTGAAAGGCGTGATTCACATGAAATTCCAAAAACTTGCAACCAACCTGATAGAGGCACGTCACGGGTAAAAAACCACCACCATGCCCGTGATGAAACAACACTTACGGAGGGCATATATGTTAAATAGTACTGGGTTTGATCTATGGGCGGACCAATACGATGAAACGGTAAAAAAGAGTGAGGAAAGCAACCAGTACCCGTTTGCGGGGTACAGGGACATCCTGAACATCATTTACGGGGAAGCGATGGGGAAGGAAAATGCTGAAATCCTCGACATCGGCTTTGGGACGGCGGTTCTCACAAGCAGGCTTTACAATCACGGTCACACGATCACCGGAATCGACTTTTCCAGGGAAATGATGGCGAAAGCACATGAGAAGATGCCGGCTGCGGAATTGATACAAGCGGACTTGCAGGAAGGGCTTCCTTTTATCATCAAGAAGTCATCCTATGACGTCATCATCAGCACCTACACGCTCCACCACCTTACGGATAAAAAGAAAGTAGCGCTGATCAAGGAGTTGCTGGGTCTGTTGAAGTCTGGTGGCAAACTACTGATTGGAGACATTTCGTTTCAAACGAGGGAAGACCTTGAGGCGTGTCGGAAGGACAATCGGGGGCGTTGGGATGAGGACGAGTTTTATTTTGTGAGGGATGAACTGATGGACTCGCTCCAAGTGATGTATGAGTATCATCAGATTTCACACTGTGGCGGCGTCTATATGATGTTGGGTAAATAAGGGAAAAGAGGACACTGGATGGCGTCCTCTTTTTAAATTCGTATGCTTCCCTCCGAAATGACAATCCCAGTTCCTCCAACAAGCACCCGGGGCTTCGCAGGATCAGTCAGCACCGTCGTAATGACCGATGGACGTTGGAGGCTTTCACCCTGTAAACACCGGAACACCTTGTCAAACTCCGTCAACATTCCATAATGATACAGGTAGTACGTCATCGCGCCGCTCGCCGTCCCGGTGGCGGATTCTTCGTCAATCCCGTAAAGGGGGCTGAAATTCCGACTGCAGGCAAGGGCATCGGTCGTATCAAGGGTGAACGCGTGAATCCCGTCCAGCCCGTGCTTTTCCTGATAGGCTGCCAAGGCCTTCATATCCGGATTGATGGCGTCGAGTGCAAGCTTGCTCATGACAGGGACCATGAGATCCATCAGGCCGGTGCTCACGGCACGAGGCGGCAGGGATCCTCCTATGTAGGACGCTTCGATTCCAAGGAGCCCAGCCAGTTCCACCACATCTTCACAGAGATCCCCGAGACTTGGTGGTGCCTGTTCCATCATGATGCGACCATTCGATAAATGGACGGGGATGTCGCCTGCTCCGGTTTTCATGATGTACGAGCGACCGTCAGCCACCAATTCCTTGTCCAAAAGGACGGTAAACACAGCGATGGTGGCGTGCCCGCATAGGTCCACTTCAGTATTAGGCGTGAAGAACCGCACGTGGAATGAAGAATCACTCTTCCTTTCTACAAAAGCGGTCTCCGAATATCCGAGTTCACGGGCAAATAGCTGCATGGAAGAATCGTCCATGGCGTCCACCAGGACGACCCCGGCAGGATTCCCGCCAAACGGAACATCCGTAAAGGCATCCACAATAAAAAACTTCATCATTTTCCTCCTCAGACAATTTTCCTTATTGTATCAAACTTTTTGAAACCTTCTTGTCCATTCAGCGTAAATATAGGTGGAAACATGAAGATCATGGCAGGAAAACAGGTATCCATGGCGAATGAAGAAACATACTCCATTTACCAGGAGGATCACACATGATCAAACAAATCGGTCAAATCATGCTGTATGTGAACAATCAGGATCAGGCAAAGGCATTTTGGAGTGAGAAAGCAGGCTTCCACATCAAGTCGGAAGAAGATAACGGTCATATGCGGTGGGTGGAGATTGCTCCGACAGCCGAGGCGGAGACGACAATGATTCTGCACAATAAGGAACTCATTGCCAAGATGTCGCCGGAGCTCAACCTCGGAACGCCGTCGATCATGTTTTTAAGCGACAGGTTTGATGAATTGTATGAGAAGCTTTCCTCAGAGGGCGTGACCGTCGGGGAAATCGTCCAGATGGGTCCGAAGCGTGTGTTCAATTTCGCTGATGATGAAGACAATTATTTTGCCGTCATGGATCATAAACAATAGAGAAGACGACAGGTTTTCAGACATGTGCTGAGGGCCTGTTTTTATGAAGGAGGAACAAGTATGGAGCGCGTCATATTCCTGGATGCAGGTGGCGTTTTATTCGATACAGTCAAAAAAGGGGAGGACCGGGTCCATCATATTCTAGCAGAACGGGGATTTGAGCGTCAGGATGTCCAGGCGGCGATCGGGAAGGCGAAGATGCTGGAGCTTCCGTTCATAACCAACTGGGAAGAAGAGGAGCGCTATTTCAAACGCTATTACGAGATCATTGCACACGAAATGGGAGCGGGGGAGCTCGCGCCGGAACTCTTTTACTTCTGCCACTATGCCCGCCACTGTGAGATGTTCATGGAAGTGAAGGCAGTGCTCGAGAAGCTGAAAGCGAAGCATTATCGACTCGCAGTCATCTCCAACGCGGTACCGAGCATGGACTGGGTATTCGACCAGCTCGGATTGCGGAAATACTTCGAGCGGATCATCCTCTCTTCCACCGTCAATAAGGTGAAGCCGAGTGAAGCGATCTATCGCTACGCACTAGAAGAGATGAACGTCCGCCCGGAAGAGGCCGTCTTCGTCGACGATCTTATCGAGAACATCCAGGGGGCCGAGCGGATTGGCATGAAGGCTCTGCATCTTCAGCGGAAGAAGCAGGATCTATGGGAGCTCTTGAAGGAAGAAGGGTTGATATGAATGGCCCCATCGCCACGGGTAACACGGCGGAGATCTATCTGAATGATGCGGGATATGCGGTCAAGGTGTACTTCCAGCAGAGGAAGCCCTAAAGGAGGCGGAAAAGCAGTGTTACATCCATTCCCTTGGCATCCCTGTGCCGGAAGTCCTTGAACTCACGACTTTCAATGGAAGACAGGCCCTGGTCATGGAATACATAGAGGGGGACACCCTCGGGGATCTCGCCATGAAGGACCGAACCCTTCTTCAGGGCTACTTGACCGCATCAATCGAGATCCAGATGATGATCCATGAGAAAGTAGCGCCGGGACTTGAAATGATGGGAGATAAACTGGCCAGGCAACTGCATGACGTCCAATCAATATCTTCAAAAGTGAAAGAGGGTCTGTTAAAACAGGTGAGTCAAGTGTCGGGAGACAAACTCTGTCACGGTGACTTTCATCTTTTCAATCTGGTAAAAACCGAGGATGGGATCCGTGTCATTGAATGGGTCGACGCCAGTTCAGGGGATTTCCGCGCCGATGTGGTTCGGACCTATCTCTTCTATGCGGGTTTCGATCAAGAAATTGCCGCTCAGTACCTTTCTCTATACTGCGAGAAGAGCGGGCTGGAGCGGGAGGAGGTTCTTCAGTGGGGACCGGTGATCGCAGGAGCGAGGTTGTCGGAGAATGTACCGGGTGAGGATGCGGAACGGCTTCTGGAGATTGTAAGGCAAGGAGTGAAAGGGAGGGCAGACAAATGAAAACAATCGGCTTGCTTGGAGGTATGAGCTGGGAGTCCTCCAGTGAATATTACCGCCTCATCAACCAGGGCGTCAATCGAAAGCTAGGTGGCCACCACTCGGCGAAAAGCATCATGGTTTCGGTGGATTTTGAAGAGGTCAAGCACTATCAACATATAGGGGAGTGGGACAAGGCTACAGAGCTGATGATCAAGTGGGCCCAGCAGGTTGAACGCGGTGGCGCTGATTTCCTCCTGATCTGCACGAATACGATGCACAAAATGGCGGATGACGTACAGAAAGCCATAGACATTCCGCTCATACATATCGCCGATGCCACTGCCAAAACCATCAAGGAGGCAGGGTTGACGAAAATCGGCCTTCTCGGAACGGCGTTTACAATGGAAGAAGAATTCTACAAAGGTCGCCTTTCATCCCGCCATGGTCTTGAAGTCGTTGTTCCAGACCAAGAAGGTCGCCAGCTTGTACACGATATTATTTATCGGGAACTTTGCCTCGGGAAAATAGTAACGGCATCCAAAAGGGTCTATCAGCAGATCATCGAGAAGTTGATCGATAAGGGATGCCAGGGTGTGATCCTTGGCTGTACGGAAATTTCCCTGTTGATTAAACAGGAGGATGTGGCTGTACCATTATTCGATACGACGGCCATACACGCTGAAGCAGCCGTAGCTTATGCGTTGGAAGAAGACGAAGCGGAGATAGGGAGGCCCTGCGGGTGACACACATAAAAGCCCCCTGCAATAGCAGGGGGCTCTCATCATTTATTTCGTTGAACGTTTCAACACGCTCTTGAAGTGAGTGAACGTATCGAAGCTTGCTTTCCCGTGATAGGCGCCCATTCCGCTATCGCCTACGCCTCCGAATGGAAGGTAGTGGGACGTCATGTGGTTGATCGTATCATTGATGGATCCGCCACCGAATGAAATCGTGCTCAGGATCTGATCCTGTACGGCTTCGTCATCAGAGAACAGGTAAAGAGCCAGTGGTTTCGGACGTTTCACGATCGGTTCGATGATCTCGTCCAGGCTGTCATACGTCATGACAGGCAGGATCGGTCCAAAGATCTCATCCTGCATCACGGAGTCATCCCATGAAATGTTATCAAGGATGGTCGGCTCGATGATCAGGTTGTCGCGGTCATGTTTTCCGCCGGTCACGATGCTTCCGTTATCGAGGAAGCCGACAAGGCGGTCGAAGTGGCGCTCGCTCACCACATGCCCGAAGTTCGGGTTCTCGACGATGTTTTCACCGTAAGAAGCTGTGATCACTTCTTTGAATTTGCTCATGAGTTCATCTTTTACGCTGCTGTGGACAAGAAGATAATCCGGTGCCACACAAGTTTGGCCGGCATTGGCGAATTTACCGCGTGCGATGCGTTGAGCTGCCTCATCAAGGTTGGCATCTTCGTGAACGATTGTCGGACTTTTACCGCCAAGTTCAAGCGTTGTCGGAGTCAAGTGCTTCGCTGCCGCTTCGGCCACGATTTTACCGACGCCTGTGCTACCAGTGAAGAAGATGTAATCAAAGTCTTCTTTCAATAGGGCCGTGCTGGTTTCAACTTCGCCTTCCACTACATGAAGATACTCTTCAGGGAAGTTGTCGTTGATCAATGTAGAGAGAAGGGCAGATGTTTTCGGTGTAAGCTCGGAAGGCTTCAATACGGCCGTATTCCCACCGGCAATGGCGCCAACAAGCGGTGTCACAGCAAGCTGGAATGGATAGTTCCAAGGCGCGATGACGAGTGCGGAACCATACGGCTCAGGCTGGATAAAGCTTTTTGCTCCTTCGTGGGAAGCAGGTGTCGGCACTTCTTTTGTCGCTGCCCACTCTTCAAGATTCTCCACCATGAAGTCGATCTCACCGATCACGAGGCCGACCTCGGCACGTTTTGCTTCAAGCTCGGATTTATTCAGATCCTGCTTCACAGCATCGAGGATATCCTGCTCGTGCTTCTGAACAAGTGATTTCAATGTATTTAATGTGTTAATACGGAAAGCAACACTTTTGGTTTCTCCCGTACGGAAATACGTACGTTGTTTTGATAAAAGATCTTGGTAGTTTTCCAACATGAACACTCCTTTGATTTGGCTACTCTATTGCTTTTCCCGTTTGGGACAAAAATAATCATGGGAACTATTTCTCGAGTTTCCAATTGATTGTGCGCAATTAGTTGAGGTGTCAATTGATGACTAGGACTACTATAATACAGCCTTTTTTTGAATGCAAGGGATGTGCTTCATCTGAAAAAAGTGGTGTGCAAAGAGGTGTGGCCGTGCAAGGGGGAAGATAATTGAAAAGCGTTCAGCACGAGACTTGGGGGGACCGTAGAAACAAAACAGACTTACAGATTTCGCTGTAAGCCTGCCAAAGGTTCGATAGTCAATGTGATGAGCTTCTTGAACACTCCTCACACCGTTTGATCCATAAAGCTGATGAATAATTGGCTCGGCCTTATCCGGATTAGCTTCATATGGAATGTTTTCACCTTTTCCTCGCCTTCACAATAAACGTCGAAGGCACCCATTCCGCCTTTTGACTGGCGTACCAACGTTCCGGATTGTCAGACGGAATGTCGGCAATCACCACGTCATCTATGACATGTTCAATCGTAAATCCACACTGTATGAGCGCATTGATGTAGGTGGTCAGCTTTCGGTGGTGGATCACGACGCTTTTATTCCACCCCTCATTGTACTCAGGACCTTCCTTTACATACGATTTGGTCATGACGAACTCGCCGTCCCGGTACTGGAGACGGTCGTGCATGGGATTTTCCCAGCTGAAGATGAACGTCCCGCCCGGTTTTAGGTACGAGTGGACATGGCTCAATGTTTTCTTCAGATCATACGTCCACCCCAGGGCGTATATGGAGTACACCACGTCGAAATGGTTCATAGGAAGCCCGGGATTCTCCTCCATAGGGGATTCGAACAACTTCACTGTGGCATTCTGTTCCGCAAGCACACCTGTCGCTGCTTCGATCTGCTTCGTGGTCAAGTCGAGTCCCCACAGTTCACCAGCCCCCTGGTTTCCCATGTAGGCAAGGGAATGACCGCTCCCGCATCCGATATCGAGCACGGTTTTTTCGTTTACATCTCCAAACAGGTGAAGATCATCTTCACTCGGGGCATTCGGCCCGAACTCCGGCAAGGCCGTACGTCCGAAAAAGCGCTCGGCCGATTGCTCCCAGCTTGTCTTATTCATCGTCAAAATATCTACAGGTTTCATCTCAACACATCCTTCCCCGTACTACTTCTATAAATTGGTCGGCATTTCCTGTAACAAAAAAACTGAATCTCCTTTAGGACATTCAGTCGTCAATTCATGAGGCTGCCGATCAAAATGAATAAAGCCCCGAGGACAAACGCCCCGATGATGAAGATACCAATCCATCGTATCGGTTTCGGGAGGCTTCCATTCCCTGGGTCTGTACTTATAGGTGATCCTTCGATTTTACTCATGTGATTGGTTACATCGTTGAAGGGTTCTTTATCTGGCATGTTTATTCATCCTTTGGGGGTATCGTACACTGAGCACTTGAAATAAATAAGAAGGGCAATTTACCCCCTGAAAGCAAGCCCATTCCGTTCCAGTTCGTCCCTCAACACAGGAAGCGAGGAAGGACCGATCCCGTGCAAAGAGAGAATTTCATTTTCCGTGTACTTGCACAAATCTTCTGCACTTACAATTCCCTCACTGGCCAAAGCCCTGCGTGCAGGAGCCGAAAGCTTGGTCTGAAAGCCTTCAGAAGGCTTTTTTCCTTTCTCACAGGTTGGGCATGTGGGGCAATCACTGCTCTTGTAATAAACATGTCCTTGTTCGCAGACTCGTTTGGATGTCATGGTAGAAGCATCTCCTTTCAAGTGTGAATCAGGTTTTCTTGTTTCCAATATACAATGAGCACACGGTTGAGGACCACACCTACTAGATAAATAATGGCCGTCACAGGCATCAACCCCAATAGAAGAGCGCCTGGAAGGCCAAATATCAAGGCTTCCAGCATAAGCCTACCTTTTTTGTGGAGTGGGAATGGGGCACGGGGAGAACCGAACATTCCCCAGACAGTTGCGAATACAACGGGGAGGGTGATCGCGCTCAGCCACCCCATCCAACCATTTCCCATATGTAACCCCCAATACCCGATGGCTGTCAAACCCATCATCTCCAGCGTGAAGCGAAGAGCAACATTCAACTGTCTAAGCAATCTAATCATTGGAGTCCTTTAACCAGGGGATACCTGCAAGAAAAGCGTTGATGCTTTTGGTCAGGCTCTCATCCTTTTCAAGGGGAAGCCCGAATTCTCCGTGCTGCTCCAATGAAGCAAAGCCATGGAGAATGCTCCGCAGTCCCCGAACGGCATGAAGGGTACCGTGTTCGCCCAAACCATAGCCCTCCATGACTTGGGTGATGATCCTGATGCTCTGATCTTGGATCTCCTGCAGCTCGTCATCGGCTCCGATCGCCACCATGAGCATAGCTTCATACAGTCCCGGATGGTCCCGGACGAATTGTACATAGGCCATACCGAAGGCGAGGACAGCGGCATCCATTGATCGGCCGACTGAAGCGTCCATCAATCGTTGGTTCAACTGGGAATAGCCGCGTTTGGCCATTTCAATCTTCAGGGCAGTGAGTCCGCCTTTTACATGATTATAGAGGGAAGGGGGGCGGACATCTAATGATTTTGCCAAAGTGGCAAGGGTGACCTCGCTCATCCCTTCACGGTCAGCAAGCTCGATTGCTGCTTTCACGATGATATCAAGATCCATTCCGATTCGTGGTGACATACTGATTCAACCTTTCTTTTTTGCCTTTAAGATGGCTTCGTTCATGATCGATTCAGGTGACGGGATCATCACTCCGTGACCTGCTGCGAGGAGAGTGGGCTTCAGATCAACCAGCTTTTGAGCGCTTTTCACGGCCACCTCTTTATTCCAAGTCGCAAGGGCCGGGAACGGGAAGAGCGGATTGAGCTGCCCGGAAACGGCCGTCCCTCCGCGCGTTTGAAAAGCATCTCCAACAATCAGGCTGCCGCCCCTCTGGTCGAAGAAAGCCATTGCCCCCGGTGTGTGCCCCGGTGCTGAAATGGCTCGTAGGGAACCGACCACATCATTTTCTTCAAGAAGGACATTCGCACGGGTCTGGATGTTCTTTGGCACGCCCCCGCGGATGGGCGTCTGGGGCTCGTGATCATCCAGGGAAACATCCCCGCGAAGAAGTCGTTCATCCCGTTTTGAAATAAAGACTTCAGCATGAGGCAGTGATTCCTTCAGTTTATCCAACGCACCGATATGATCGTCATGGGCATGGGTCAAGACGATCCGGGTGATGGGTTTGCCGATTTTCTCGGCAGATGCCAGGATTGCTTCTGCACTATAAGGGAGTGCGGCATCGATAAGGGTCAGGTCATCCTGTTCTTCAACAAGATAGCAATTCACAGGAAACAACCGAGGCAGAAAAGATAACTGATGAATCTGATTTATACGGGTTAGACGCATGATGGCGTTCTCCTTTAAGAAAATGAATTTTAAAACTAATGATAATAACAATATAACTAATGGTATTAGTTTTGTCTAGTGATGAGGAGGAAATTCTTTGAAACTATTATTGATTCGCCACGGACAGTCCGAGGCAGATGTCCTGAACGTACATGAAGGAAGGGCCGACTATCCGTTGACAGAGCTTGGTCGTACGCAAGGAAAAGCCATGGGGGCAAAAGTAGAAAGCTTTTTCAAACCAGACATCATCTGGTCCAGTACGTTAAAAAGAGCAGCCGAAACCACGGATATCCTGACAAAAAAAGTGGAGTGCAAGGACGTCCGCTATGTAGACGAGCTGATGGAACAACATAATGGAATCTTAGCCGGCATGCCACTTGTGGAAGCTGAGAAGATCCCCCTCCCTCAGTATCTTCACGAAGCTGTAGAGGGAGGAGAAACATTCATTGAGTTCAGGATGAGGATGGAGCACGTCTTCTCCCGGATCATTCATACAACGCATGCAGACAGGATCATCATCGTCGCTCATGGCGGTGTTTTATCCATGCTTCTGAATATCTTTATGGGGAATCCTGTTGATCAGAATGTCTGGTTCATCACCGGTGACACAGGAATGCATCTGTTGGAGAAAGACGGGGAGGAGAGGTTGGTTCACTTTTTGAATGATACGGGGCATCTTGCCGAAATAAAGAGTTGAAAAAAGCCCCAACACGTTTCGTGTGGGGACTCCGATCATTCTTCCAATCTGGCTATAATCTCTTCCAATAAATAAACCCCCCTGATCAAACACCCCTGGATCATCCCGAATCCAATCACCATGCGAAGCTGATCCATTCCTAAGAGAACAAATCCAATCAGGGTACTTACAGCCATTAAAAACAATATAAACAAATCCGAACGTCCCTTCCTTTGGTAAAATATAGCTAAGTGCAAGTGTAGGACGACTTACCATCCCTTGTCAAAAGAGTTTAGAGAAAGGAGTGATCGATATGAATAAACGTCTTGTCCTGAATGCCCCAAGGAAGTTGGAATGGATCAGTGAAGGGGACTCTGTACTATCAGAGGACGAGATCCGGGTTGAAACCCATGCGTGCGGAATAAGCATCGGGGCTGAAATGCCTCAATATCTTGGATCAGACCCGACCGATATGGAGCCCGTCTATCCGCGAAAGGTCGGGTACGAAAGCGCAGGGAGGGTCATAGAGATTGGGAGGTCCGTGACCGATTTCAAAGTGGGGGATCGCGTTATCGCATTTTACGGTCAGCAGACATTCGGGGTAACCCCGTCCAAGAAGGCGGTCAGAATTCCTGCGGATGTAGAGTGGAAGTATGCGCTTCTTAATACGCTTTCCTGTGATGCAGCCAAGGGCGTCCTGAGGCTAAATCTTTCGAAAGAAAACCGTGTCCTTGTAACAGGAGCAGGGACGATGGGCGTCTTGGCGGTTCATTTTTTGAAACATCATCTTGGGGTGAGGCATGTGGATGTGGTGGAACCTGATGAAGCGAGGCATCCGTTGCCGCTACGACTTGGTGCCGCCAGGATCTACCGCAGTGAAGCCGAAATAGAAGATCCTTATGATGCTGGATTGGAGTGCTCAGCCCACAGTGCTGCTTTCCTCACGCTAATGAACGTCATGAAGAGGGAGGGGACCATCTGCGTTTTATCAGATGGGAATCGTGATGAATTTACGCTTCCTTCCGCATTTTTCGAAAAGGAATTGAGAATTCTCGCTTCAAGTGATGGCTATGACTACCGCAAACATGGTGAGTGGTTTTTCAGTACATATGAAGAGACGCCGTATCTCACGGATTTGTTTGAACGGGAGATCATACGGCATCAAGTCATCGCTTGCTTTGAAGAGATGGAATCCATCCGGCCCCTGAAGGTGTTTGTTGATTATAAAAAAGAGAGAGGGGTAAACGATGAAAGAAGTGATTGATTTATTGAAAGGGGTGCATGGGAGCACTGGGTTTTTATCCTATTCCTCTAAGGACGGAGGATCACAGCATCCTATAATGAGGAGTTGGTTATGCCGCTTGCTTCGGCAGGAAAAGTAGCGATTGGATTTGCAGTCGCAGGTATGGTGGAGAGTGGAGAAATGAAATGGGATGAGGTCATCCAACCTATATGCTTTAACCCTGATGAAGATAGTCGTGAATTGTATCCACATTTTCAAAACAGGCAGTCACTCATGCTTGGGGAGGCCGTGGAAGTCATGATTGCATGCCATGACAGTGTCGTTGCTGAACAGGTGATGACTTTGGCAGGGGGATGGGACCATGTGAATAGAATGATTCAAAGGCGTTTTGATCATATGTGCGTCACTTCTGATCCCCGCTCACCTGAAAATAAAGGGATGCTTCAGGAGTTGATGCAGATGCTGATTGAAGTGGTGGAAGGATATGACTGTCGTCCCGATGTGTGGATGCCGATCATGAATGGACTTGTCCGCCAGCAGGAAGTCGTGGAAGGCATACCGCCTCATGAACTCAACCACATGACGGGAGGACTGCCGGATATGGCGATCGACATGGGTGTGATCGGGGAGTTTGGGAAAGAACGATGTTTGTTTGTCATAGGGGCGGCAGGTGTTCCTGACCGGAGAGAATCGCAAGGGACCGATGCCTGCCTGGCAGAGTCCCTGCGTCTCCTACACCGTTCACTGGGTTAAATCTTCACCGCATCCACCATCAAAGAAGGGAACGTCAAGACCTCCCGATTCCGGGGATCCACCTTCTTGGAACGGAAAATCACGCCTTTTGCTTCATCCCACTCGGAAGCGTGAAACTGTCCGTTTTCATCGCAATACTCCAACAATTTGACTTCAAAGCCTGCCTGTGAAAACATCTCAGTCAGGCTTTTGTATGTATGGACGATTTTATGGCTGGCTGCAGCATGATCCGCCGGTCCAGGTCCGCCTACCTGAACGATGTGCTGATACTCCTCATCCGGGAAAAACCCATCGGGTACGGCGCAGCGGACGTAGCCTTCTTTTCTCAAATAGCGGTAACAGCGTTTGGCGGCTTCAAGCCCTTCTTCTGCAGTGAGATGCTCCCACACGTGCTCGGCGAGAATGGCCGAAATGCTGCTTTCTTTATATGTCCTTTTCCATGTTTCTTCTATAAGAAGGTCGAGCTCCAGCTCATCGGTATGGATCCAGCCGGGGTTATTATGGTAGGGTCCCGCGCCTATCACCACTTTCAATTCTTCCATGATCGTTCACCTCAACTTATGCATTCGACCAGATCCGATGATTTTCCTTTATTTTGAACTGTCAAGACAGATACATTACATTTGTCACGGGTGTCGCGACAAAGTCAGTTTTCAAGAAGGTTGTATGACGTTTCTAAGGTGACATATTATATAGATGTGATGTTATGTCATAAATCCTACTATAGAAGGGGAGAAATTACATGGCACAGTCTACTGTTAAAGTAAAGATTCAGAAGTTCGGTAACTTCCTGAGTTCCATGGTACTGCCGAATATCGGTGCTTTTATCGCGTGGGGATTAATTACTGCGCTTTTCATTCCAGACGGCCTCATCCCAAATGAAAGCCTTAACAAATTAGTGAGCCCGATGGTGACGTATCTGTTACCACTCTTGATCGGGTATACAGGTGGTAAATTGATTCACGATCAGCGGGGAGGAGTCGTCGGTGCCATCGCGACGATGGGTGTCATCGTCGGTGCGCCTGGTACGCCGATGTTCCTCGGCGCCATGATCATGGGTCCCCTTGGTGCGTATGTCATCAAGAAATTTGACCAATTGGTTGACGGGAAGATCCGTTCAGGATTTGAAATGCTCGTCAACAACTTCTCAGCAGGGATCCTGGGAGGAATCCTCGCCATCCTTGCGTTCCTCGGAATCGGTCCTGCGGTGAACGCATTCACCCAAGTCCTTGTCCACGGTGTCGACTGGCTCATCGCAGCGCATCTTTTGCCGCTGACAAGCATCTTGATCGAACCGGCCAAAATCTTGTTCCTGAATAACGCGATCAATCACGGGATCCTTTCCCCGATCGGTCTCGAGCAGGTTCAACAAACAGGAAAATCGGTCCTCTTCCTATTGGAAGCAAACCCTGGACCGGGTCTTGGTGTCCTGCTTGCGTATATGTTCTTCTCAAGAGGAACAGCGAAGCAATCCGCACCGGGTGCCGCCATCATCCATTTCTTCGGGGGGATCCACGAGATCTACTTCCCGTATGTGCTGATGAAACCGGCACTGCTCCTTTCAGTCATCCTTGGTGGTATGAGTGGAGTGCTGACCCTTGTCCTTCTTGGCGGAGGTCTTGCATCACCTGCTTCACCAGGTAGTGTCATCGCCATCGGATTGGTGACACCGACTGGAGACGTTGGAGCATACATCGCGAACTTCGCGGCGATCATCGTGGCCGCAGTCGTATCCTTCCTCGTGTCTGCCATCATCTTGAAATCAAGCAAAAAAGACGATGGAAACATTGAAGACGCAACAAAGAAAATGGAAGATATGAAAGGGAAGAAAAGCTCCGTTGCCGGTCACTTCAACCAGCAATCAAACGGACAGCTTCCTGAGAATGTAAACAAAATCATCTTCGCCTGCGATGCCGGAATGGGGTCCAGTGCCATGGGTGCTTCACTCCTTCGTAAGAAAGTGAAGGAAGCAGGCATTGAAGGCGTGACCGTCACCAACACGGCCATCAGCAATCTGCCGGCGGATGCCCAAGTGGTCATCACACAGGAAGAGCTGACGCCGCGTGCTAAAAGCAAGCTTCCAAGTGCGTACCACATCTCAGTGGATAACTTCCTATCCAGTCCCGAGTATGACAAGCTGATCGGAAGCCTTCAGGCTGACGTGACACCAGCTCAAGAAGAGCTCGTGGAAGAAGCGGAAGCACCTGTTGACGCTCCTGACTCAGGAGATGACGATCTTCTACTAGAAGAGAACATCTTCTTGAATCAATCGTTCGCAACGAAGGAAGAAGCCATCCGCTTTGCCGGTGAAGCATTGGCCAAAGCCGGATACGTGGAAGACAGCTATGTAGACGCCATGATCGACCGTGAAGGCATCACGACGACTTACATGGGTAATAACGTAGCCATCCCGCATGGTACGGAAGAAGCGAAGCGGGCAGTCCTGAAATCCGGATTCACCATCATCCAGGTTCCAGACGGTGTCGACTTCAACGGAGAGAAAGCGAAGCTGATCTTCGGTATCGCCGGTAAGGACGGCACGCATCTTGAGATCCTCTCAAGCATCGCCGTCATCTGCTCCGAGCAGGAGAACGTCGACAAAATGGTCCTCGCCTCTTCTGCAAAAGAAATCAAAGACATCATCAATAGCAACTAATGGAATCCAAATCGGAGAGGCGCACACTTGCTTTTCCGATTTGGATGTTCTTATACTAGTGTAGATAAAGAAAGGGGGGAGACGTATGTTCATCACATCCAGGGAAAAAGCGATCATCGAATTGATTGTGAAAACCTCGGGTAAACATACCGTCCACTCCCTTTCTGCGTATTTGAACGTAAGCGGACGGACGATCCAGCGAAATCTGAAGTCCATTGAGGGCGTGCTGAAGCAGCATCAGCTCGAGCTCATGCGGACACCTGCCGATGGTCTTTTCATCAGCGGGAAAAATGAAAACATCTACAGGCTCATCCAACAGCTGGCTGAATCCGAACCGACAGATGAAACACCTGAAGAGAGGAAGCTGCGGCTCCTCGTCACCCTTCTCGAGGGAGGCTCCTCTTTCAAGATGAGCGTTCTGGCCAATGAGCTGGGCATCAGCATCTCAAGCCTGACGACCATCCTTGATGAAGTCGCGGACTGGCTAGCCAAGTTCAACGTGACGCTCACCCGGAAGCGGGGAGTGGGGGTGGAAGTAGCAGCCGATGAAGGAAGCCGCCGCCATGCCTTGGCAAGCTTCTCCATCGTGTACTTCTATGAGGAAATCATCGACAGCCTCTATTCCCTGCAAAAAGGGCAGGATAGCGTCCTGCCTGTTCTCGGGTTTTATGAACCTGAGCTTCTCCTTGCGACCTATGAAACGCTCGGAATCGTATTGGATCAGGAAGGTGTGAACCTGGTCGACAGTGATTTCGTCGGCCTTGTCGTCCACATCTGCCTCTCCATCCAGCGGGTGCGGAGGGGTCATGTCCTTCAGAGCGCAGGAACCCCCGACGAATCAAGGGAATACAGCCTCATGAAGTCTGTCGAAGACATACTCAGGGAAAGGCTCTCCGTGACGATCACAGAGGCCGATGTCGCTTTTTGGTCGGTCATACTCCGGGGATCGAAGCTGCAGGAACCGGGAGCCACCTACTATGATAGTGTGTTCCTCGGTCATCTCGTGAAGAAACTCGTGAGCGATGTTTCGGCCAAGCTCACCGTCGATCTGACGGATGATTTCTCCCTGTATCAGGGGCTCATGGCGCATATGGGACCGTCGATCTTCCGCCTTCAACAGAAGATGGAGCTCTTCAACCCCCTGACGGATGAGATCAAGAAGAAGTACCCGGTCCTGTTCCTCGCCGTGAAGGACAGTCTGGAGCTGGAGTTTCCCGATATGCGGTTCCCCGATGCTGAGGTTGCTTATATCGTCCTCCATTTCGGATCGGCCCTTCTCATGAACGAAGAGAAGGTGAAGGTCGATGCCGTCATCGTTTGTCCCACAGGCATCGGGGCATCCAAGATGCTCGCAAGCAGGATCAAGAAGGAACTGAAGATCATCAATCCCGTCGGCATCTTATCCCTCAATGACTTCAGGGACGCCGATCCCGACGACTATGATATCGTCATATCCACCGTGCGCCTTCCGTTCACCAATCTGGATTATATCCTTGTCAGTCCGCTTTTGAGCGAAGAGGATATCGCGATTATTCAGACGTACGTCCAGAACAACATCGAACGGATCACAAGCAGGAAGTACCTGAAGCCGGTGAAACCGGTAAAGATAGAGAAGAAGCCGACGGAGATCCGCGGACTTCTCCAGGAAATCAAAGACGTCCACACAAGCATCGAATCGATCTTGGATCACTTCCGCGTGTACCGGAAGCAATCGGTGACGGATCATTTTACCGTCATTAACGAAATGGTCCAACAGGCGAAGCTCGATGGTCTCGTGACAGATGAAGGAAAGGTCATGGACAAGCTGATGGAAAGGGAGCAGCGGGGCGGACTTGGGATCCCAGGAACGAATATGGGGCTATTCCACTGCCTCGACCCCCACGTCACCCAGCTCGTGTTCCAGGTGGCGCATCTCGACCAGCCGTTCCTCATAAAAGGGATGAACGGGAAGCCCATGGAGATGAAGAGCCTTCTCCTCATGCTCGCTCCGGAAGGGTTGAGTGAGAGGGAGAATGAAATCCTCAGCCTCATCTCCACGAGCCTCATCGAAAACCAAGCGTCCATGATGATCTATTCCTCCACCAACGAGGCCATGATCTATCGAAAACTTGAAGAACTCTTCTTAGACTATGTTCAACAAAACCTTATAAAGGAATGATTATGATGAATAAAACGATCCACTTTGGAGCAGGAAACATCGGCAGGGGCTTTATCGGAGCCCTATTCGCCCAATCAGGCTATCACGTCACCTTCGTTGATATTGCCGACACCATCATCAACAAGCTGAACGAAGAAGGCACCTATCAGGTGAAGCTGGCAACGGAATCAAACGAGTCTGAAACCATCACCAACGTCTCAGGGTTGAATAACCTCCACCAGGAAGAAGAAGTCGTCGCAGGCATCGCAGAAGCGACCTACCTTACAACGGCCATCGGACCGAATATCCTGCCGCGCATCGCCCCCCTCATCGCCAAGGGAATCGAAGCGCGCCTGGAGAAAACATCTGAGCCGCTCTATGTGATCGCATGTGAAAACCAGATCAGTGCAACCGACCTGTTGAAAGGATACATCCTTGAGCACCTGTCAGAGGCAACCGTCAGCAAGATGGAAGGGAACGTCCACTTCTTCAACTCCGCCGTCGACCGCATCGTGCCGATCCAAGATCAGGATTCACTAGACGTTCTTGTTGAGCCATACTATGAGTGGGTAGTGGAAACAACTGAAACCATCCCACCAGTCAACGGAATGACGATCGTGGACGAGCTTGCCCCGTTCATCGAGCGCAAACTCTTCACCGTCAACACTGGCCATGCCGTCATCGCCTACCTCGGCTACCTGCAAGGGAAGGAAACCATCGATCAGACCCTAGCCGATGAAGCCATTGCCACTCAAGTGCGCGAGACGCTGAAAGAAACAGGAGCCTACCTCGTGAAGGAATACGGCTTGAATGAAGAGGATCACCTCGCTTACATCGAGAAGATCATCTCCCGATTCCAAAACGCTTACCTGAACGACGGCGTCACCAGGGTTGGCCGCGCGCCGATTCGTAAGCTCGGACCGGAAGATCGCTTGATCCGCCCGACCACGCAAGCAGCCAAAGCTGGCCTCGGCTACACGAATCTCGCAAAAGCCATCGCCGCTGCCCTGCTCTTCGACAACCCGCAAGATCCGGAAGCCGTCGAAGTCCAGTCCATCATCAAAGAACACGGCGTAGCAGGTGCACTGAAGGAGATCAGCTCACTCGATCCAGACAGTGCCATCACCAAAGAAATCATCGCCCAATACGACGCGTTGAAAGCATAGAGGAAAAGGAAGCATGGGGGTCCCGTGCTTCCTTTTTTGTATAGGGTCCGTGCCTCTCCGCTCCGGAGGACCGCTTTCCGCGGGGCGTGCGGTGAGCCGCTTCGGCTGCGCCTCCAGGGTCTCACCTGCCCGCCTTTACCGCAGGAGTCGGTCCTCCTCCGCTGCGAGGCACTCTGCGGATGGTATATGTTTTATTATGCCATTAGGTCTTTATTCTTTAAATACGCCTCCCACTCACTCAGATACATATCCGGTTTTTCTTCCGGTTCATTTTCCAGCCTGCAGATGAACTCAAGGGAATTCCCATCCGGGTCATGGAAATAGACCATGGCGTGCGCCTGATCGGGCATGACGATGGGCTCCACAGGTTGGAATCCGAATTCTTCCCTCATGGCAATGCCGCGCTCCTTCAGCCACTCCTTCGCCGTGCGCAGGTCTTCCAGTTCAACCCGGAAGGCGATGTGCCTGATCGACGCGTGATAGGGGATGTTTGCCTGCTCGCCTTCCCACAGCCCGATCCAGCTTTCATTCTCCACGATCCAGATGAAGGCGGTCTTCTTGTATTTCTTCGCGAGCTTCAGTCCCAGCCCTTCATAAAATGCAACCGAGCGCTCAAGGTCGCTGACGGGTAAATGGGCTTCGTATAATCCTTTGATCATGATGTTTCCTCCCTTAAAAAAATTGTTAAAGTTAGTGTACCGGCATCGGGGGGAGGTGCCACCGTGTAAAAGGATGATTGTTTCATACGCCATAGGTCGCAGAGATTCCTAATGTTTCCATAAGGCGAAAACGTGGTATGGTGTTGGAAGAAAGGTGGAAGGAGGAGGTGCCGACGTGGACTGGAAAAAATACTTTTTACTATTGCCGTCCTTCCTGTTATTGGTCATCCTTGTCTTCCTTTTCATCCCGTATCATCAGCTCTTGTTTGGGAGTCTGATCATCATCTTCTTTTGGATCCTTTACTACATATGGGTGACCGTGGATAAAGTAAGGAAAGAAAAATCTGAATAAAGGATACGAATTTTGGTGCACGCCTTGACTTGGGTGCACCTTTTTCTTATGATGAACATATCATATATGAACACATTGTCATATACTCAAATAGAATAGGAGTTTGAAAATGGGAAAGAACAAGAATGAAGCAATCGAGCCAGAAAAAATAGAAGAAGAAAGCCATCTCTGCACATGTGATGCCATTGATGAAGAAACCCTCTTCATGGTCACACAGACATTCAAGGCCTTATCCGAGCCGACCCGGGTGAGGATCCTGCACTTGTTGGCGCAAAAAGAGCATTCAGTCAATGAAATTGCCGAGAAGCTTTCACTCCTGCAGACGACGGTTTCACATCAGCTTAGATTCCTGAAGAATCTCCGTCTCGTCAAGTATCGCCGACAGGGAACGACCCTATTTTATTCAGCAGATGACGACCATGTGATGAATCTTTTGCAGCAAACGATCCACCACGCACGGCACCATTAACGACTGGGGGAACACATAATGAAAGAATACAAACTCCAGGGTCTATCCTGTAGCAACTGCGCGCGGGAAATGGAAGAGGAGATCAATAAGCTTGATAACGGGGAAGGATCCAGGATACTTTACAACAGCAGCAAGATGGTGCTCGCCGACGGGGTCGACTTGGGACGTGTGGAGAAGATTTTGCACGCGGATGGAGCAGCAATCCAGAAGGATGATCATGACCACGGGGCTCACGGCCATGACCATTCCCACACAAGCAGCAGCCGGATGAAGATGCTCCTTGGTGTATCAGCGGTCATTTTCCTCCTGGCGATTTTTGTTGACTCGGTTATCAATCATCCTGCATCGATTGCCCTGTATCTTTCCGCCGCCGCCATCAGTGGATATCCGACGTTCATCAAGGGAGCAAAGAACCTGTTCCGCCTGAAGTTCAACATTGATACGCTCATGACCATCGCCTTCATCGGTGCCTTCTCCATCGGTGAATGGAAGGAAGGCACGCTTGTGGCCATCTTGTTCGGCGTCAATGAGCTCCTGGAAGGCATGGGCATGGAGAAAGCTCGTCGCTCCATGGAAGAGCTGTTGAAAGTCGCACCGAAGGAAGCCATCTTATTGAAAGGTGGGGAAGAGAGAGTCGTGCCGATCGCGAGTCTTAAGGTGGGCGACATCGTCCTCGTGAAGTCAGGGCAGAAGATCCCGTCCGACGGAATCGTGGAATCAGGTAAAAGCTCCGTGAACGAAGCCGCCATCACCGGGGAAGCGATGCCGGTTGAAAAACAGCCAGGAGAAGCCGTATTCGGAGGAAGCATCAACAACGAAGGGGTCCTGAAGGTATCCATCCAGAAGGAATACCATGATTCATCCCTCGCCAAGATCCTCCATCTGGTGGAGGAGGCACAGGAGACGAAGACCCCGACCGAGCAGTTCATCAATAAATTTGCTAAGTATTACACGCCGCTCATCATGATCATTGCGGTCCTTGTCATCGTCATCCCGCCCCTGTTCCTGAACGGGGAGTGGGGAGCATGGTTCTACCAAGGGCTTGCCGTCCTCATCGTCGGCTGCCCATGCGCCTTGATCCTGTCGTCTCCCATCGCCATCGTCTCAGGGATCGCCCGTAACGCGAAGAACGGGATCCTCGTCAAAGGCGGGGTATTCCTAGAGCAGCTCGGCAAAATCGACACCATTGCCTTTGATAAGACCGGCACGCTCACAAAAGGGGAACCCCATGTGGAGCAGGTGAAGATCTACGACGAGCGGTTCTTCTCCATCGCCGGATCCATCGAGAAATCGTCCTCCCATCCCATCGCCAAAGCCGTCATGGAGCGGCTGGCAGGAGAGGACCTCACATTCATCGAACCCGACGAGATCAACACGATCACCGGGCAAGGGGTCGCGGCCATTCTGAACGGCCGGACGTATAAGGTAGGGAATGAGAACAGTATCTCTTTCCGACTGCCTGAAGAAATGAACGGTGAAATCCAACAGCTCAAACGGGAAGGCTATACCCTGGTCATCGTCTCTGATGAAGAGCAGGTCCTCGGCCTCTTCGGTATCACCGATGAGATCCGGGAAGAGAGCCATGACATCATCGAACGCCTCCACGCAGCAGGGATCAAGCGGACGGTCATGCTCACGGGCGACCACGACCGCACTGCCGAGAAAGTCGCAAGAAAAGTCGGTCTGACCGACTATTATGCGAGCCTTTTGCCGGACGAAAAGGTCGCCAAGGTCAAGGAACTCACGAAGAGCGGCCGCGTAGCCATGGTGGGCGACGGCATCAATGACGCTCCAGCCCTCGCCACGGCCGACCTCGGGATTGCCATGGGGAAAGGGACCGACAGCGCCATCGAAACCGCCGACCTCGTCCTCATGCAGGACCATCTCGGCAAGCTCCCAACGGCCATCAAGATCGCCAAACGGGTGAACCGCATCATCAAAATTAACATCACCCTGGCCCTGGGGCTCAAGCTCATCGCCCTGCTCCTTACGATCCCGGGACTGCTGACGCTCTGGATCGCCATCCTGTCCGACATGGGTGCCACGATCCTCGTCACGCTCATCAGTCTGACGGTCATGCTTGGAGAAAAGAAACAGAGTTCATTATAGGAGGAAGCAGGCCAACCGCGCCTGCTTCTTTTTTGCTGAGGCATGAGAGGGGAGTTGGTCATATAGGGGGAGGTAAGGAATAAACGGAAGAACCTGGTCATACCGTAATCAAGTTGGAAAGAAGACTATGAAGTTGGTAATAGGCTTTGTAGAGAATCAGAGAGTTGATAACAAATTTCTCAATGTCGGTAGAAAAAATCCGATTGTCGGTAAAAAAAATCAAATAGTCGGTAATACCACAGCATCCGTGTCGCCCCAAAAGGCCCATTGTTAAAGAAATCATGGGAATAGGATGTCATGCAGCACGCTGATTCTTGAAAGCCCCCATAAAAAATTCACCACCTAATCCCCTCCCATATGATAGTCTGAAAATAGAAGGGAGGTCCAAGCATGAATCCACGAACAGACCGCGAAGATGAAATAGAAATAGAACAAACGAAGAACCTGACCCGGATAGGGTGCCTCCTTGCGGTTGTCCTCCCCATCCTCCTTCTCCCATTCATCATCGGATGGCTCTTTTTCAGGACCGGTGAAACCACCCTTGAAATCAGTTCTTCCCCCCATGACGTTCACACCATCGAAGTCGTGAAAGTCGATGAATTCCCTGATCCTGTCGTCGACATCCGATACGGTGATCAGGTTATAACGAAAACGAAGATACCTGATGAGATCAAGATCCACTGGGAAGATGATGAACATGCGACCGTCATCTTTACAAAGGGAGACAGGAAACAAACCATCCCCATCACATTCGACTAAAGACCTCAAACGAAATGGACGTGACTGATTCAATGACCAACCACTATACGATACGCCATGCACAGCTACAAGATGCACCCCGACTATCCGCCATCCGTCCCATCATCGATGGCGAGACCGAATTCATGGATCGGGAAAAGGGGGAGGCCTTCATCACGCCTGAAGGATTCCGCACGATCATCCAAACGGATGAAGAAACGCCCAATCATCTTTTCCTCGTAGCGGAAACGGACGGTGAGATTGTAGGATTCTCCCGGTGCGAAGGAAGTTCACTGAAACGTTCCGCCCATAGGGTTGAATTCGGCGTCTGCCTCCTGAAGGCCCACTGGGGAAACGGGGTCGGCCGCAAGCTCCTTGAACGGTCGCTGCAGTGGGCAGACGCCCAGCAAATCAGAAAGGTCACCCTCACCGTCCTCGCCGACAACCATAAAGCCATCAAGCTCTACGAACAGTATGGCTTTAAAACCGAAGGCATCTTGGTGGATGACAAACGGTTGAGCGATGGAACCTACCATGACACCCTGATCATGGGAAGGATTCAAACTCCGCAATGAAAGGCCTGTTCACCATCCCCTGCAATCCTCGCAAATAGCACAACCGGTTCAAGGCCACGCGTAACCGAAACCCCCTCTCCCGTACCACCCATTAGATATATTTGTAAAAGTTATAGGAAAACAATCCTGATTTTGCTATATTTGAAATAATCAGATAAAAATAGGGGGATCTACACATGGACTTTTCCATCGTATGTAAAGGGTTGAGGAAGGAATTCCAGGGGGACGGCATCAAGACGCGCGCCCTGGACGAAGTGAATGCCACATTCAAGAAGGGTGAGTTCGTGTCCATCGTCGGGACATCGGGATCGGGGAAATCTACCCTCCTGAGTATACTCGGCACATTGGACAGTCCCACTTCCGGGAGCATCCTCTATAACAACGAAGACATTAAAACCTATAACAAAAACGGGCTAGCCGATTTCAGGTTCAATCATATCGGCTTCATCTTCCAGCAGTTTCATCTGCTTCCGACCCTTACATCACTGGAAAACGTCATGGCGCCCCTTTTCTCAAGGAATGTATCATATAACAAAAAAGAACGGGCAGAAGCCGTCCTCGAGCGGGTGGGGCTGAAGGATAAAATGAACTCCCTGCCGTCCCAGCTTTCAGGCGGGCAGCAGCAGAGGGTGGCGATCGCCAGGGCCATTGTGCATGAGCCCCACTGGCTCCTTGCCGATGAGCCGACAGGGAACCTTGATACGGAGACTGGGGATATCATCTTTTCCCTTCTGACCGAACTGAATCGCGAGAAGGGCTGCGGGGTGATTTTCGTGACCCATGATCCGGCCCTCGCTGCCAAGGCAGACCGGATGATCGAGATGAAAGACGGGAAGATCCTCTCGGATAAGGAGCTGGCCCGGGTATGATCCGATTCATATGGAATAACTGGTGGCGCAATAAAGGGCGCTTTATCCTGCTCCTCGTTGGGGCACTCATCGTCAGTACGGGCCTCAGCTACCTGGTCGGGGTCACCCAGTCAAACAACGGGACGATCGTCGAAGAGCTGCAGAACAGGTGGGAATCTTCGTACCATATCGTCGTGCGTCCGCCTGATACGAGAAGTGTCACAGAAGAGCTGAAGCTCCTCGAGCCCAATTATCAAAGCGGGCTGTCCGGCGGCATCACGATGGAACAATATGAAAAAATCAAAACGATGGAAGACATTGATGTAGCAGCACCCATCGCCATGATTGGCTTCATGAACAACTCCATAGAAATGAATTCATTGACCGTATCCCAGCCCGGGGTGTACCGCCTGAAGATCACCGATGAAACGGACACAGGTGCTGGCACCCGGAAAGATGGGGGCAATACGTACTTCACTGTAGGGAACTGGCAACCGGAGGGTCTCGGGAAGGAGTACGGGGCTTCGCCCTTCATGGGTGAACAGTCCCTCGAGATGGGTTCTGAAGTCATGATCGCCGGGGTGGACCCGGAAGCGGAAAGCGCCCTTGTCGGACTTGATCAGTCTGTCCTCGATGAAGGGGGGAGCCGATATTTTAAACCGGACGACCAGGCGGAAGTGGTGGAGTATGAAGAAGAAAACTTCACCCAGACCAGGATTCCCGTCCTCCTCAGCAACCGGGAGTACGTAGAGAGCAAGGTCACCTATACGCTCGAGAAACTGGATCTTCCGTTTTCCACTGATGAACAGGCGAAAACGATGGAGAAGGTAAAGGATAACGGAGGGCAAGACTACCTGGAGAAACAGTCGGGTGAAGAGGTAAAGTCCTACACGTATATGACCGAGGAGGCCCATAAAAAGATCCTCGATCAGGCGATGCATCCTGATCCTGAGTTGAGCACCGCCAAGGAGAATTTCATCGCCTTTCAAGCAACCCCGGTCAACTACCGCCCGGTAAGCAGTCCGTTTTCCGAGCGATGGCCGTTTGCCTATGAGGTGGAGCCTTACGAGATCCCTGAAGGGGTACCTCTCGCTGAAACCGACGCCTATCGTCCCGTCAAGATGTTCGGGGATGGGAGTTTCCAAGATTGGAAGCGGGTGAAGATCGATGTAAAGGGGATCTTTGACCCTGCGAAGCTCAACATCTCAAAGGATCCGTTGACAGAGCTTCCTATGGAAACCTACTTTCCTTCGAAGTCGAATCTCGTGCTCAATCAAAACGGTGAGCCTGTGAACCCCCCTCAGGAAATGAGGCCCCTGAACAATCCGTACGGGTTCCTGACAAAGCCGCCGATGATGCTGACGACCCTTGATGCGGCAGCGGAATTGATGGGAGAGAAGCCGATTTCGTCGATCCGGATCAAGGTCACAGGCGTGGAAGCCATGACCGATGAAAGTGAAAAGACGCTTCAGGAAGTGGCCAAGCGAATCGAGGACGAAACCGGACTCATCACCGATATCACCCTCGGGTCATCGCCTCAGCCGGCCTTGACCCATATCCCGGGTATCAAGGGGGAAGAGTCCATCGGCTGGGTGGAACAGCCGTGGATCAAGATCGGTTCATCCATGACAATCTTCAAGGAAGCAAAAGTGGGCTTGAGCGGGGTGATTGCAAGCGTCATCCTGGTGGCCATCATCTACGTGTTCTCATCGAACCTCATCATGATGTACACGAGGAAGAAGGAGTTCGCCGTCTTATTATCCATCGGTTGGAGACCGGTCCAGCTATCGCGTATGCTCTTCACGGAAGCCCTGATCCTCGGGACCTTCGTGTCGGTTGTGAGCTGGATCATCCTCGGATACTTCACCGTCACCTCCACGGTGGAGACGTCGCCGTTCAGATTCCTTCTCATGGGGCTGTTCGGCATCCTGATCTATCTGCTCGGAACGATGATCCCTGCGTATCTCGTCGGGAAGATCAAACCGTATGAATCCATGAAGGCAGGAGAGATCTCCCATATCGGGAGGAGGCTGATCCCATCCGCTGCGATCTGGTCCATGAGCCTAAACTCCTTCCTGTCGAGATGGAAGCGGAGCTGCCTGTCGGTGGTCTCCATTGCCCTTCCGACCAGCCTGTTCGTGGTGTTCCTCTTCATCACCTACCGGTTGAAGGGGGTCATGTTCGCAACTTGGCTCGGGGAGTACGTGGCCATGGAAGTAAGCTCGATGCATTACATTGCCATGGGCGTCGCCTTATTGATCGCCATCCTCACCACAACGGAGATCATGTGGCAAAACATTTCGGAGCGTCAGCCCGAGATCGCCCTGCTGAAATCCATCGGGTGGAAGAATCGTTCCATCCGTTCCCTGGTCCTCTTTGAAGGGGCATTCAGCGGACTGTTCGCCGGTGTCATCGGCATCCTCATCGCCTTTGTATTTGTTTGGAAAATCTACGGGGAACCGCCTCTGGAGCATGCGCCATTCTTTGCCCTGGCCATTGTCATCCCGATCCTGACGGGGATGGCGGGAGCACTTTTCCCGGCACACAAAGCAGTGAAAGTCCAGCCTTATCAAGCGCTTGGCGGCACAGCGGAGCATTCCGGGAAAACGGAGAAGCGGGTGAAGGTCACCCTGGGAGTGGCGACAGCGATCCTCTTCATCGGCCTTGTCACCATCTTATCTCAAGCGATTCCTGACGCCAACCCGGCTGTCACCACCGCTGATACCAAAGATGTGAAGGGGACGGATGGAGCGATCCAAACATCCACCGCTCCTTCAAAAAACGAAACAAAACCGGATGCTAAACCTGAAGCTAAACCGGAAGGCGAAGAGGTGGCGCTGGACCGCGAATTCTGGAAAGTAATCGAATTCGAAAAGCCGTGGAATGCCGATCCCCTTCAGTATACGTTCAGGCTGGATGAACCTAAGAAAGCCAAGGCAAACACGAAATCCATCGTCATCAAAGCACGGATCCAGAACCTGACGACGGAAGATGAGTGGGATGACTATAAGATCACAGGACAGTTCTTAAAGGATCAGGACGGGAAAGAATACCAGCCTGTCGTCACCGAGGTCATTTCCCGCAAGAACTGGAACGGGATCCGGATGAAGCCGGGAGGGGAAGCGATTGTCTCCTTGGCGTTCGAAGTACCGAAAAACAAGGAAAACTTCAATTTCATCATGTCTCGTTCCTCCCAGCCGGGAGATGTCGTGATCAAGCACATAGACAAGGGACTCTGACAACAGAAAGGATCCGGCCATGAAACGATATAATCTGATTGTCATCTTTATTGAGAAAATGGATAGGGTCCTTCTGTGCAGGAGGAATCGGGACTGACCGGGGAAGATGTCTCCCTGTTCCACCTCATGGACTTTACCTATCATCTCTCGGGATTCGACCTGGAAGTCTATGCGGGAAGATGCACGCATGATGTCGAGGTGCACGGAGAAGAGAATGAACTCTATTGGTCTCCACTGGATGTCGACTTCACCGATCAGATGCACGATGCGGGAGAAGGGAGCCTGGGGCATATCCTTGCCCACGCCGCCCTATACAAGCCTCTCTTTTTTCAGGAAATCATGGAAGTGAAGTGATGGTTTCACAAAACACCCGGCAGCAAGGGACCCAGATGCTGCCGGGCGTTTTTTCTGTTTGATCCGGCTCCGCTCTCTCATTACACAGAAAACTAGATTCTCAGGAACAAACCGGGATAGTCCACCACCAGCCCTTTCCTGTCTACAAAGATACTGGATTCATAGGTGGGGCTTTGATAACGGAATTCCCTGATACCGTTTGAATCCCGGAGAAGGGTGTAGTGCTGGTTGACCTTCCGGAATGTGAGATCTGGCACTGAAAGATAGACGACGTCCATGCTCACGGTTCGGCCCTGCACCCACTCCATTCGATTGATGGGGAGGGAGTTGGTGAAAGGCGTGCAGGAGATGTCGATATCGATGGCTCCGGTCAGCTCCTCGATGGGCCCGTGTTCCCCGACGGACCAGCTTCCAGATCCGTCGGCATGAAGGGTCAAGGACCGGTCACCGATGCAGAGAGAACCTTTCCTGAACGTCCAGGATTGATCCAGTTCAAGGGTGTAGTGGACTTCCTCTTATGAATGATGCACCGTGCTCTGGATCGTGATGCACCCGTCCTTTTCAGCGAGGGAGAGTTCTTCTGTTTCTTCACGTTGATTTTTCCAGCGGATCATTTTCTTGTCCTCCTTTATGAAATGCGAGTCGGTCCTTGCCGGCGCATCCGTTCTATGCCAAAATAAGGCCGGGAGGAAAACGACTATGAAACAGCAACTTCTGCTCTTCATCTACTTCACCCTGGCCATCGTCAGCTTCTTTGCCCTCTATGATTCCTGGGTGATCCTGAAGTCGGGCTGGGGCGTGGAATCATTCCTGTTCATTGCGATGGGAATCCTCGCCATCATCCTGATCATCCTTCACCTCGGGAAGAGGAAGTAGATACAAGAAAAGCCGGAGATTTCGTATGGAAATCTCCGGCTTGTTTTTATAGGTATGACTCTATCTACATGATACAAAAAAACGGAATATAAGTCTATTTATTTTTTTGATTCAATGTGAAAATAAAGAAGTGCACAAGGAGCGTAACGTTACGACTTTCTGACGAAAAGAGGGCGTACATTGAAAAAGAATCTATCAACAGACGAAGCGATCGAGCGATGGAATGAGCACGCGGAGGCATTCACGGCAGGCTACACGGAGGAAGGGGACCGGAGCAGGCGAATCCTCTTGAATCCCGCGATCTTCTCCCTTCTCGGGAATGTGGGAGGGACGGAGATCCTCGATGCAGGCTGCGGAGAAGGGTATTTGAGCCGGCTCCTCGAACGGAAGGGGGCTCATGTGACGGCCGTGGATTATTCGATGGAAATGCTCAAGCTTGCCAAAGCGAAGGCACCGGAATCATCCGGGATCCGCTACCACCACGGAAACTGCGAGAATCTGAATTTCCTGGATGATCGGATGTTTGATACGATCGTGTCCAATATGGTCATTCAAGATCTTGAAGATCACACTGCGGCTCTGAGGGAATGCTTCCGTCTTCTGAGAGATGGCGGGACCCTCGTCTTTTCGATCCTCCACCCGTGCTTCATTACACCCGGAAGTGGATGGATCCGGGATGGACAGGGTAAAAAGGAATCGTGGCGAGTATCCGGATACTTCCTTGAAGGGGTCTATGAACAGGCGTTTCCCGAAGAGGCCGAGAACAAAGTGGTTTTTTACCATAGGAGCCTGACCACGTACATGACTGCCATCAGGGAAGTAGGTTTCGAGATGGATGAAATGGTCGAACCGAGGCCGTCGGATGAACTCGTGAGGGAGGATTCTGAGTACAGGGAAGACCTGATCCACCCGAATTTCCTCGTATTCAAGCTGAGGAAGGGGAAAAGGGGCATAAGCTGGTGTCCTGGGCTGTAAACTGTATTCTCGCAAAGAACTTGCGTTATACCTTCAACCAACCGATGCTCACAGGTTACGCGTATGATGATGTGATTGAACCTGGTGAATCCGACGAACTTCTGCAGATCTTTGTATTGGATAAGGCGAAATACGAAAAGATCTGGAAGGATAAATCGTTTGAAATGGAGATGGCCCATCTTCAAAATGCCGAAGCGAAGGAACTGTTTGAAGACGGTTTCATTCAAGCTGAAGTAACTACTTTAAAAGAAGAAAGCCCGCCGTATCCCGGCGGGCTTTTCGCTCAACTCCATTTTTTCACGCGTTGCAGTCTCAATGCATTCAATACGACCGACACCGAACTGAAGGCCATGGCGGCCCCTGCCACCCACGGGGCAAGGAGCCCGGCTGCGGCTATGGGGATGCCGATTGTATTATAGGCAAATGCCCAGAAGAGGTTCTGTTTGATGTTGCGCATGGTCTTGCCGCTCATCAGGATCGCATCGGCAATGCTGTGAAGATCGCCACGGATCAGGGTGATATCAGCGGCCTCCATGGCTACATCGGTCCCGGTGCCGATGGCCATCCCCACATTGGCCGTAGCGAGGGCAGGGGCATCGTTGATGCCGTCACCGACCATGGCCACATTTCTACCGGATTCCTGCAGATGTTTGATTGCAGAGGCCTTTCCTTCGGGGAGGACCTCTGCGATCACCTCTTGAATACCCACCTGAGAGGCGATCGCTTTCGCTGTGCGCGTGTTGTCACCCGTCATCATGATGACGGTGATATCCATGTTCTGGAGCCGTTCGATGGCAGCCTTTGAGGTTTCTTTTACCGTATCCGCAACAGCCAGGAGTCCGGCGTATCGTCCATCGATGGCGACCAGCATGGCCGTTTTTCCATGCGATTCAAGCTCTGCTTTATCTTCGGCGATAAAGGCGGTTTCCACCCCGTTCTCATCCATGAACGCCCTGGTGCCGATCTGCACATGCCGTCCATCGACTGTGGCTCGGACGCCTTTGCCGGGAATGGCCTCGAATGATGAGGTGGGAGAAGGGTGGGCCCCTTTATCCTTGAGACCTTGGACGATGGCCTGTGCCAGGGGATGTTCGGATTGCTGTTCTGTGGAAGCGACGAGGCGCAGAAAATCTGCCTTTTCCACCCAATCAGCCATGAGGTGATCGGTCAGGACGGGTGCTCCATTTGTGACGGTCCCGGTTTTATCCAGCACCACGGTGTCGATGAGCTGGGTCTGTTCCAGATGCTCCCCACCTTTGAACAAGATTCCGAATTCCGCCGCCCGTCCGGAACCGGCCATGATCGAAGTCGGTGTGGCAAGGCCGAGGGCGCAGGGACATGCGATGACAAGAACGGCGATGAACACTTCAAGGGCCTGGGTGAAGTCACCCGGCTCAATCCAGATGATCCATAGGAGGAACGTAAGGAGGGCAATCCCCACCACGATGGGAACGAAGATGCCTGATATCCTGTCCGCCAGCCGCTGGATCGGTGCCTTTGAGCCCTGGGCATCCTCGACGACCTTGATGATCCGGGCGAGTGCCGTATCGCGTCCGACCTTCTGGGCTTTCATCCGGATGGAACCGTTCTGATTCACCGTTGAACCGAATACCGGATCCCCCTTTTCCTTGTCGACGGGTAGACTTTCACCCGTCAGCATGGATTCATCGATGGATGTAGAACCTTCCGTCACTTCTCCATCGACGGGGATCTTTTCGCCAGGCTTGACGATGACGATGTCTCCGATCATCACCTCTTCGACAGGGGTGTCGATTTCCTTCCCGTTCCTGTAGACTCGGGCCGTTTTCGCCTGCAAACTCATGAGCGTCTTGATCGCCTCGGAAGAACGTCCCTTTGCTCGAGCTTCGAACAGCTTGCCGAGGAGGATCAAGGTGATCAGGACCGCGCTTGTTTCAAAATACAGATGGGGCCCGTGATGGCTGCCGGCCGTAACGAATGCCTGGTACAGACTATAGAAGTAAGCGGCGGTTGTCCCCATGGCGACCAAGACATCCATATTCGCACTGCCATTCCGCAGTGCCTTGTAAGCTCCGATGTAGAACTGTGCCCCGATGATGAACTGCACAGGCGTGGCCAGGATCAGCTGGACCCACGGGTTCGAAAGGAAATCGGGTACGTACAGAAAGGAAGTAAACGAAAAATGGCCAACCATCGTCCAAAGGAGCGGAAGGGAGAGAATGGCCGAAAGGATGAAATTCCGCTTCTGGACCTTGATGGCTTCCTCCCGGTGATCGTTCGCATCTTTAGTTGATGGCTGGTGGGCACCGTACCCGAGCTTTTCGACCTTTGCAATCATGTCGCTGACAGAGGTCTGAGAAGGGTGATAGGAGATGACCGCCTTCTCAAGGGCAAGATTGACGCTTGCAGATGTGACGCCATCGAGTTTTTTCAATCCCTTTTCAATACGAGCCGAGCAGGCGGCACATGTCATCCCGGTGATCTCAAGCTCGGCTTTTTCATGGACGACCCCATACCCGAGAGCGTCGATCTTCTCTTCGAAGTCCTTTTCACCTAGTTTGGCAGGGTCATAGGAGATGGAAGCTTTCTCAAGGGGGAGGTTCACGGTGGCCTTTTCGACACCGTCCAATTTATTCAGTCCCTTTTCAATCCGGTTCGCACAGGCGGCACACGTCATGCCTGAGATGTGCAGGGTGGTTTCCTTCTTGTTTGCACTCATGAGCGGCTAGCCTCCTTTATACCTGGTAAGGGTATGTTGATGTGAAAAAGAAAGAGTGCATGATCTGCACTCCCGTTTGATTCCTTACACAACGTCATAACCTTGATCGTCGATGGTTTCCTTGATTTCATCTAGGCTGACGACGGCATTGTCGTAGTCCACTTCGACCTTGGCATCCGCGAGGCTTACGTTGACCTTTTTAACACCGTCTAGTCCGCCTACATTCTTCTCGATGGCATTGACGCAATGGTTGCAAGACATTCCTTGTACATTCAATGTAATATGTTCCATGATAATCGCTCCTTTTGGTTGGGTATTTCCGGTATGAGTTATTTTTTCATCAGCTTTTGAATCGTGACGACAAATTCATCGAGGACCGAATCGTCGCCTTCATTGAGACGGTCCACCACGCAGCCCTTCAAATGACCCTCGAGGAGGATCTTTGCAACGCTGTTAAGGGCAGACTGGGTGGCTGAAAGTTGTGTGATCACATCGTCACAGTACACGTCCTTTTCAATCATGCCTTTGATGCCGCGAATCTGCCCTTCGACGCGATTCAGCCGGCTGGTGAGATTCCGTTTCACCTCTTCAGGGTGATGACTCTTGCGGCAGGAGATGCCGTCCTTCAATCCATCTTCCATCCGATCACCTCCCGGAAGCAAAGTGCTTCCTGTTTTTCTCATTTGAGTCCAGTTTAGTGTACCTGTAGGGGGTATGTCAAGAGGAGTGCTTACACATAAAAAAAGCACCTTCCATAAAAGGTGCATCAAAGCAATCGGAGCAGGGCGAACACTCCAAAACCGAAGACGATGATCCCCGAAAGACGGTTGATCCAGGAGAGGCTGTCATTGGAGAACTTTTTCCTGAAGAGGCTCACGCCGAAGCTCAGGGAAAGCCACCACGCGGCTGATCCAACGAACACACCCGTTACCATGAGAAGGGCCGACATGAGGTCGAAGCTGGACTTTCCGAGACCGATCCCGGAGAAGATCCCGATGAAGAACAGGATGGTCATGGGGTTTGTCACCGTCAAGAAGAAGACGGAGGTATAGGATTTCAGCAGTCCGCCACCCCGTGCAGAAGCGGAATGATCCGCAGGTCTGGAGCGGTACGTCTGGATGCCGAGATAACAAAGGAAGAGTCCGCCGATCAGCTGAAGCCACAGCTTTTGGCTGATCAAAAAGCTCGTGATGAATGTCAGGCCGAATGCGGCGATGCATCCGTAGATGGCATCGGCTGATGCGGCCCCCAGTCCTGATACGAATCCCGTCAAACGTCCTTTTGAAAGGGTGCGGTTGATGCAGAGGATCCCGATCGGGCCGACGGGTGCTGCCACAGTGAAGCCGATGAGCAGGCCTTTTAATAGAAAAATGATGTCCATATGTTCATAATCTCCTCAGAAGTTTCATTTTAGTATAGAGAAAAATCCGGTAGAATGAAAGAAGGATTTAAATGGAAGAAATGAGTCTTTTATGGGAAGGGAGAAGGGAAGAGTGGAACCGATCAAAAAAGCGTACGGATACATAACAAGAAACCACAATGGAAGACCACAGGTATTGGTGTTCCAGCATCCGATCCTTGAAGCGGGTGTCCAGATCCCCAAAGGGACGGTGCAGGACGGAGAAGATCCTGAAGCGGCCGTCGTCCGTGAAATGATCGAGGAGACCGGCCTGACAGAATGGGGGAAACCTGTATTCCTTGCCGACGACAGGTGGCGAGCGGACGATGGAAGCATTCATCATCGGCATTTTTATCGCCTGGATCAGGGGGATGCTCCTGATCAATGGCAGCATGAGCCCTCTGGCGGTGGAGAAGAAGAGGGACTGCAGTTCACCCTGTTCTGGATTTCCTCACCGGGGGATATTCCGTTGGCGAGGGGGCATGGGGACTATTTGGCTGATGTGCTGGAAGAGAGACCGGAAGATGGCCTGAGGTGTCTAGAGGCATCCGAAGACTTCAAACAGGTGTATATGATAGAAGAAGGTATGGAGAGGATCATTGGAGAGACGCGTGAACGGATTTCATTCGAAGAGGACGGCGCAGTCCTGGTGAGGGAACAGACCCTCACATCCGAAGAAATCGGGGATCGAAGGACCGTGACCCGATTGATGGCCTCCACGAATCGTCCCCTTTCCGTTGAGGATTCAGGTGGTGGCATGAGGGCCGTGTATGCCGGAGACCATGTGATCATCGAGAGGGAAGGCGGAGAGAGGCGTATTTCTCTTCATCATGTTCCTGTGGATACGTTTTCGGTTGAGCTCCTCCTCCGCACGCTGCCTCTCGAAGGGGGCTATGTCCGGTCCTTCCATGCGTTCAATGTCCTTAAAGAAGAGGAGCAGCTCATCGAGATCCATGCGGATGAACAAGCCAGCGGCTCCTTCAAAGTAAGGGTCGAGTTCGGTACCACGACCCAATGGTATTGGATCCGTTCTGATACGCGTGAAGTCATGAAGCAATATTCGGAGCCTGCTCCAGGCTTGCAGGTGGAGTTCCGAAGATAGGCCGATCTCCAGTTGTAATCTTGCTGAAATTCAGGTAGAATGGTAAAGTTTTAACATTACTTTTCGTTCGGGGTAATAAATCGTTTATTGGACATGTGAAGCATGCCTGAAGATTGCTGGGAGATACCCCCGACCGTGCTCCCGGAGGCCTGCATCAGATCCATGTTCACTAAGCCATTACAATTATGAGGTGCGTACCATGCAAGAAGTTTCAACATCAACTAAGAATGTTTTCAGAGGACCCATAGCCATTTTTGTGTTAGCCGTCGTGCTCCTATGGATGAAAACGTATGCTGCCTATCAGATTGAATTCAATCTTGGGATCGATAACAGCATGCAGAAATTTCTACTATTCTTAAACCCGTTAAGCTCAAGTCTATTATTCTTGGGAATTGCCCTGTTCTTTAAAGGGAAGCTGCAATCGACCCTGTTGATTGTCATCCAGTTCGTTCTATCATTCCTGCTCTATGCCAATGTCGTCTACTATCGTTTCTTCAACGATTTCATCACAGTCCCGGTCTTGATGCAGACAAAGACCAATGCAGGGCAGCTAGGTGACAGTGCCTTCTCCCTGATGACTCCATGGGATATCTTCTATTTCGCCGATACGATCCTTTTGATCGTCCTATTGGCCTTCAAGGTCTCAAAACCTGCAGCCAAGCGGAAATGGAAATCAGCCGGTCTTGTCATTGCCATGGCAGCCATCGTATTTTCCGTCAATCTCCATCTTGCGGAAAAGGATCGTCCAGAGCTTTTGACCCGTACGTTCGACCGCAACTACTTGGTGAAATACCTGGGATCATACAACTTCATGATCTATGATATCGTCCAGAACGTCCAGACCGCGAGACAGCGCGCCATGGCGGACAGCAGTGACATCACCAGTGTAGAAAACTATATCAAAGCCAATTATGCAGAGCCGAACCTTGCCTATTTCGGCAAGGCGAAAGGCATGAATGTGGTGTACCTTTCCCTGGAATCACTGCAGTCCTTCATCATCGACTATGAGATCGATGGGCAGGAAGTGACACCGTTCCTGAATTCACTGGCTCATGATAATGAAACTTTCTACTTCAAGAATTATTTCCATCAGACCGGGCAAGGGAAAACGTCCGATGCAGAGTTCATGATGGACAACTCCCTGTACCCGATGGCACAAGGATCGGTCTATGTGAGCAAGGCGCAGAACACATTCCACTCGGCTCCGGCCATCCTGAAGAAGGATGACTATGTTTCCGCGGTATTCCACGGTAACTACAAAACATTCTGGAATCGGAATGTAATGTACAAGTCACTCGGCTATGATAAATTCTTCGATGCCGAATACTACGATATGTCAGAGGATAACATCAAGAACTACGGCATGAAGGATAAACCATTCGTGGAAGAATCCCAGCCGCTCCTTGAAAGCCTCGAGCAGCCGTTCTACAGCAAGTACATCCTTCTGTCCAACCATTTCCCGTTCAAGATGGATGAGGGAGATACCGACTTCCCTGCTGCCGATACGGATGATAAAGTTGTCAATCAATACTTCCAGTCAGCACACTATATGGATGAAGCACTGAAACAGTTCTTCGACCAGCTGAAGGAATCGGGTCTCTATGACAACACGATCGTCGTTATGTACGGAGATCACTACGGAATCTCCGAGAACCATAACCAAGCCATGAAAGAAATCATGGGGAAAGACATCGATGATTATGAATACGCCCAGCTCCAACGGGTACCATTATTCATTCATGCACCTGGTGTCAAAGGCGGTGCCAAAGATACGTACGGCGGAGCCGTCGACGTCATGCCGACCGTGCTCCATCTCCTCGGTGTCGATACGAAGGACTACCTACAGATCGGATCTGACCTCCTGAGCAAGAATCATCGTGAAGTCATCCCGTTCCGTAACGGAGATTTCATCACACCGACCATCACATCGGTGAACGGCAAATACTACAGCAATGAAGACGGACAAGAGATCAAGGGTGACGGCTTTGCCGAGCTCAACAAGCAGGCGAAGACTGAGCTTTCCATCTCCGATAGCATCGTCAACAAAGACCTGCTCCGTTTCTACAAACCTGAAGGATACAAGCCGATCGATCGTGATGACTACAACTACATTTATGACAAAGAAGCAGATGTGAATAATCAGTAAACACAAAACAGCCCTCGCCTTGAATTGGCGGGGGCTGTTTGCTAGTTAGGAAGATTGAATGACCTCTTGCCTGCTATTTCAATCAACACGTAATTGACGTAGGTGAGGGCAAAGGGGAAGGAGGCGAGAAGAAAGGCTGTGTCAAGGAACGATTCAATCTGTTTGGAGGAGTCGGAATGGAGTGTAAGGATCACACTTGCCATTACGATTGCATGCAGGGCAAAAGCGATGAAGAGTGTAAACCACTTTCGTCCGGTCCTTACATAAAAAGGGAGCGAGACCGCGCTCGAAAGACAGGAGCTGATCACTGCTATAAATATAAAGGTACTGGTACTAAGCATTATGATTCACTCACTTTTTGAGCTTTTCTAAAAAAGCATTTCATCACCGTCCGAAAGCGCTCCTTCTCCTCGAGGAACGGATAATGATTGCTCTCATCGAATACCACGAGCTCTGCGCCCGGAATGCCGTCCCACATTTCCTCCGAGTAAAGAAGAGGACACTGGACATCATGGCGGCCGCAGACAATCAAGGTCGGCGTATCAATGAGGTGCAGCTTCCGGGTCACGTCGAAAAGCTGGATCTCCCGGTTGAAGAAGTCCATGCGCGTGGCGCTGATCCGCTTCGTGACATGGGGAGGGAAGAGTGATGGAAACCGCTCCGGCTTGTATAAAGAAAACGAAATCCGCTCATGGGTCAATGCTTTTCTCTCGCCTTCCGGAAGGCTGGATCCTTTCAAGGTGATGTTCAGCTCCTGCATCCGCACGTAGTCAGGGTGATCTTCATGGTAGATGCACTGAGATGATTCCGACATGAATTCCCTTGCTGCCGAACCGACGAGCACAAGGGAATTCAGGCTTTGGGAAAAGTAAATGCCGTACACGGTCCCGATCATCCCGCCGGTTGAATGACCGGCGAACGTCCATTTCTTGATCCCAAGGGACTCACGCACCGCCTCGAGATCAAATACCGTTTCGAGAAATCCGAGCTGGTACGGTTCATGTGCACGTTCCGAGTGCCCTGCTTCCCGCATATTCACAAGGAACACCTCATGTGTTTCGGTGAAGGCATCAGCATAATGGTCTCCTGAAGCATTGAATGCCGAGTAGTGATGGGTCACGCATAAAGGATCACCGCTTCCTTTACGAAAGACTTCAAAGCATCCCCGCTTCGTATCGAGTAGTTCCTGTTTCCAAGTCATCCGTTTCACGTCCTTTCCCTTTTATATACGGCAGTGAGGAGGGGATTTCCTGCATAACAAAACGCCCGCGAAAGATTCGCGGGCGTTTATGTGTTCCTATTCCAGATTGGCATGCCTGCCGAACATGGTGTCGGATGTGAGTCCTTTTTTATCCATATAGCGGAGGATGACCGCATCGTAGAACAGGAGGAGCGTCTGTTCGAAGAGGGAGCCCATCGGTTGGATGGTGGCACGCTCTTCTCCTGATTCATGCTTCGGTGAACCGGGAAGCTCCACGACGATATCGGCCAATTTCCCGATGGTGGAGTCGGGTTTGATCGTAACGGCCGCCACGGTCGCTCCGAGCTCCTTCGCTTTTTCTGCCATGGGTATGAGGCTCTTCGTCTCGCCTGAACCGGTGCTGATGATGAGGAGGTCCCCTTCTTCAAGGTTCGGCGTGACCGTTTCCCCGACCACGTATGCATCGAGTCCCATATGCATCATGCGCATCGTGAAAGCCTTTGCCATGAGCCCGGAGCGCCCGGCACCTGCCGTGAAGATCTTACCGGCTTCCATGATGCGATTGGTCAGCTGTTCCGCTGACCGGTCCCCGATCAAGTCGGGTGCCTTTGAAAGCTCCTTCAGGATTTCGTTCATATAGCCTGTCGTCTGCATGGGATTACCCTTGGTTGATAAGTTCGCGGATTTTCGCTGCAGTCGCTGCTTTATCATCTTGGGACGTGATGCCGCCGCCTACGATGATGAGATCAGGATTTTCCTTGATCACTTCTGGTAGGGTTTCAAGCTTGATTCCGCCTGCGATGGCCGTTTTGGCATTTTTCACGACGCTCTTGATGGTATGAAGGTCTTCAAACGAGTTTTTGCCTTCAGCCTGAAGGTCATATCCAGTGTGGACACAGATGTAATCTGCTCCGAACTGATCCAATTCCTTCGCGCGTTTTTCTATATCTTTCACTCCGATCATATCGACGAGGAGTTCTTTGCCTTGTTTCTTCGCTTCTTCGACGGCACCTTGGATGGAAGCATCTTCCGCCACACCGAGGATCGTCACGATATCAGCGCCTGCTTCTGAAGCTTTCATCACTTCATAGCCTGCAGCATCCATGATTTTAAGGTCGGCAAGAACAGATAGGGAAGGGAATGCTTCCTTGATTTCCTTGACAGCCTTCAGTCCTTCATTGATCACGACAGGAGTTCCGATTTCCACGATGTCGATGTATTCTTCTACTTCCTTGACGACTTCCTTCGCTTCGGGAATGTTGACTAAGTCCAGTGCAAGTTGTAATTTCATAGATCCTTCACTCCTTGAGAAAATTTGTGCTGCGCGGGTCACCCCTTCAGCCATTTCACTATAACGCATGAGGTGAATCCATGTAAGTACGCACATTTTACTTACATAGTGTCAAAAAGTATACTAAAGGATAGAATCCAATCAGGAGGTGGCCTTATGTCACGCTTAGAAGATAAAACATTCCAATGTGAAAAAGAACTGACCCTCTCCGTCATCGGCGGTAAATGGAAGATGCTCATCCTTTGGCATCTTGGAAAAGAAGGGACCAAACGATTCGGAGAGCTCAAAGCCCTCATGCCTGGAATCACCCAGCGCATGCTCGTCAACCAGCTCAGGGAGCTTGAAGAAGACCAGATCGTCCACCGTGAGGTCTATCCCGTCGTCCCTCCCAAAGTAGAGTATTCCCTCACATCACAAGGTCAAACACTCATGCCCATACTCGAATCCATGTACGAATGGGGTAAAACGTATATGACAACGTTGAAGGAACCAAGCAAAATAGAAGCATAAATCACAATTCGAAAAAACTGAATCCTCATAAGGACTAGGCTAAAACGGATTCAGTCTTTTTATGGAGATGGTGAGTTGAATCCGCTATCATTCACTTGGGAAATCATTTAAGGCCAACCAGGAACTACCGGTGAAGCAGCCCATTCTCCACACAATTGTCATATTGTTTTACGGAGGAAGGATGGTTCTCCTGTATAATTCTAGTAACCATCACGTTATCGTTTGGTCTTTGGAGGACCATGTAGCTTGAACTATTCTTTTGGAGGTGGAAGTCTTCCTTCGGGTAAGACGATGTATTGACAGCCATAAACTTAACGATTTTTGCCATTTTGATCGCCCTCACAGCCTTTTTTGTCGCAACGGAATTTGCGATGGTGAAGGTGCGGTCCACCAAGATTGATCAACTCGTATTCGAAGGGAAAAGGGGAGCGGCTTCGGCCAAAAAGGTCGTCAGTCATCTGGATGAGTATCTGTCAGCTTGTCAGCTGGGCATCACGGTGACCGCCCTCGGAATCGGATGGGTGGGGGAGTCCACCTTCGCCGTCATCCTCGAGCCGATTTTCGATTTCCTGAATATTGGTGAGTCCCTTTCAAGCGTCCTTATCATTGCCATCGCCTTCATGATCGCGACCTTCATGCACGTCGTCATCGGGGAGCTTGCTCCGAAAACGCTGGCGATCCAGAAGGCTGAGACGATCACGCTCCTGACAGCCGGACCCATCATCCTGTTCTACCGGATCCTTTTCCCGTTCATCTGGTTCCTCAACGGATCCGCACGTCTCCTCGTCAGGGCATTCGGCATGAAGCCCGCCTCCGAGCACGATGCGGCCCACTCCGAGGAAGAGCTCAGGATCCTTATGTCTGAAAGCTATGAGAGCGGGGAGATCAATCAGAACGAACTGACCTACATGAATAATATCTTTACCTTCGACGAACGACTGGCGAAGGAAATCATGGTCCCGAGAACAGAGATGGTGACCGTTTCCGTCGACCAGGGATTCGATGAAATCATGGATCTGATCAAATCCGAGAGATTCACCCGCTACCCGGTGATCGATGGGGATAAAGACCACGTCGTCGGATTCATCAACGTCAAGGAGCTCCTCACTGAACGATTGAGACAAGGGAAGAGGACGGGGGACGATTTCTCCCTCAAATCCCATATCACCCCCATTATCCGTGTCGTTGAAACAGCACCTATCCATGATGTGCTCCTCAAGATGCAGAAGCTCCGCACCCACATCGCCATCCTGGTCGATGAGTATGGCGGCACCTCGGGCATCGTGAGCTTCGAAGATATCCTCGAGGAAATCGTCGGAGAGATCCGCGATGAGTTCGACCAGGATGAAGTGGCGCCGGTCAGGAAGCTCAAAGACCACCATTTCATCATCGATGCGAAGCTTTTAATTGAAGAAGCCAATGAAGTGCTCGGAATCGAAATGGAAAATGAAGACGTTGATACGATCGGAGGCTGGTTCCTCTCGAACACCATCGAAAGCGAAGCAGAGCTCGAGTCTCACGGGTATGTCTTCAAAGTGCACAAAAAGGATGGGTATCACATTCAGTACCTGGAAGTGAAAAAGCCAGAGTCCCTCGTTTCATGATGGGAACCTTGCAAGGCCACCGGAGAGAATTCTCCCCGGTGGCCTTTTTATGGTGATATATAGAAAAAGAGTGGGGGTGCAACAAATGAAAAAGGGGAATTGGTGGAGTTTCATTCTGCTGGTGACGGCGATGTATATCGGAATCACAGCCCAAGACCTTGCCTATGGGCTTCACACTGCTTCCGGATTGTTGGACACTATTCACTATTTGATGATTCTGACGATCCTCAGCATCGGGCTCTTTGTGTTCTCCGTGATCAGATTGATCGTGGGTGGAAAGGAAGTGTGGAAGAAAAAAGGTTTTCGATCTGGATGACGGTTTCAATCAGCATCGGAGGAGCCGTTTCAGTATGGTCGGGTTTTGTCTTACTCATGTGGATGGTGTAATGGGAAACAGATTGCTTTCTTTCTCCATTCCAATTTGGAATAATGATATATAGATCATCATAAGGAGGAATTGTTTCATGAGTCAATCTGTGAATCCGTTATTTCAACCTTTTCAATATGGAACCCTATCCCTGCCGAACCGCATGGTGATGGCACCGATGACGCGCGGGTTTTCGCCCGGGGGCGTACCGGGTCAGCCCGTCGTCGACTATTATCGCCGACGCGCAGAAAATGAAGTGGGACTGATTGTCACGGAGGGCACCGGCATCAATCATCCGGCATCCGTATCAGGTGACAGCATTCCCCTATTCCACGGGGAAAAGGCCCTTGAAGGCTGGGCAGAAGTGGTCGAGGCCGTCCACGAAGCAGGAGGGAAGATCGTTCCCCAGCTCTGGCATGTGGGGATGACCCGCAAGAAAGGCGAGCTTCCGAATGCCGAAGCATTGCCCGTCGGACCGTCAGGCTTGACCCTTACCGGGGAACAGGTGACTGAGCCGCCGACAACGGAAGAAGTGGAGCAGCTCGTCGCAGCCTATGCCCAGGCCGCTGCTGATGCAAAACGAATCGGATTCGACGGCATCGAGCTTCACGGTGCCCACGGATACCTCATCGATCAATTCTTTTGGGAGAAAACGAATAAGCGGACCGACCGCTTTGGCGGCGATCTTGTAGGACGCACGCAATTTGCCGTCGAAGTCATCGAGGCATGCAGGCGCGAAGTCGGACCGGACTTCCCGATCATCTTCCGTTTTTCACAGTGGAAGATGACCGACTATGGTGCGAAGCTCGCTAAAACACCGGAGGAGCTTGAGCAATTCCTGCACCCACTCGTGAAAGCAGGGGTGGATATTTTCCACTGCTCGACGCGCCGTTTCTGGGAACCTGAATTTGAGGGATCACCCCTGAATCTCGCGGGCTGGACGAAGAAGCTCACCGGAAAACCCGTCATCTCCGTCGGATCCGTCGGCCTGAACGGTGAATTCACCAGCTTCTCGGAAGCCGAAGCCACCGACATCCATGAGCTGACCGAACGCCTCGGAGACGACGAATTCGACCTTATCGCCATCGGGCGCGCCGTCCTCCAGGACCCCGAATGGGTCAAGAAAATCAAAGAAGGACGCACCGACGAAATCCGCGCATTCAGCAAAGAATCGCTGCAAACATTATATTGAGTGCCAAAATGACGCATGGGGACGGTTCTCATGCGTACACATAACACAAACGCAAAAGCAGCACGGGCCATGGCCCGTGCTGCTTTTGCGTTACACTTCTTTCTTCTTAGAAAACATCTCATACAACTTGCCTAAACTTTTGCGTTACACTTCTTTCTTCTTAGAAAACATCTCATACAACTTGCCTAAACTTTTGGGGTCCAGGTCGATATCGTTCTCGTACGCGTATTTGATGGCGTACCCGAGGGCGAGGGTCATGCCGCCTGCGATGCTGGCTCCTGCGGCCATTCCTGCTCCCGGGACGAGTTTGACGACCTGGCGGAACAGGGTCTTTCCGACGTTGCCGGTGAGGGTGGCAATGGTGAGCTCCTTTGCCCGGTCCTTTGTCAGGGGCTTACCGTAAAGGGTGGCGAGCTTGACCATCATGCCGACCTGTATGGCTGTGAGGGGCACCATGTCGGAGCCCGGGATCGGAGAAGCACCGATGGCCGTGGAGGATCCTGCTGCTGCGATGATCCATTTATTCGCCGTCGATGATTTTTCCTTCAGGTGTTTAGCGAAAAGGATATCTTTTTTTTTCTCTTGGAGGATATCGAGGATCGCACCGCGGAGCATCTCCATATTCTCGCCTGTCTTGGAAGAGATCGGGGTCACTTTGTAGCGGTAATTGGTATGATCTTGGATGTACTTCACCAATCCTGGAATATCTTCTGCCGCATCGATCTTGTTCAACACGAAGATGATGTTCCGGTTGATCTTGCGGACCTCTTCGAATGTCTTCCGCTCTCCTTCAGAGAACACGGTTCCGGCCGCATTGAGGAAGAAGAGGATCACATCGGCTTCCTTATAGAACTTCATCGTTTCGGCGGAATTTTTCTGATTGATGTCATCAAGTCCGGGTGTATCGGCAAAAATGATCTTATCGGTATAGGCGTACTTCTCGATCAGGGAGGTCTCGCCGGGCTGTGCACCGACCTTTGCCACTTCATCGCCCATGAGCATATTGATCGTTGACGATTTACCGGCGTTCACATCCCCGATCATGGCGAAGACGATCTCCTTATCAAGCTGAGCGTTGATTTCATTTACTTCTTGGTCGTAGGCCTGTTCGAATTCCTTATCATGAAAAGAAAACACGTTCATCACTCCTTATCCTAATAGTAGCAGAATGTGGTGAAAGCCGGAAGCGCGGACCTCTATCCACGTAGTATAATGATGGAAAAAAGGAAGAAGGGGAACAGTCATGAAGATCATACCTTATCAATCTGGATTCGGTCCGGAAACCGTCAGGATGTGGAGGACAAGCAAGGAAGCAGCCATCGGCCAAAAGGACATCCATTCCTTCGAGGACCATCTCTATTTCTTGAATGAAATCCTGCCCGCAACCCATGATGTAGAAATCGCCCTTCTAAACGAATCGGTGATCGGGATCATTGCTTACAACAGAACTGAGATCAGTCAGCTTTATATCCATAAGGACCATCACGGGAATGGCGTCGGGACGGCACTTTTGACACGTGCCAAGGAAGCGTCATCCGGCATCCTGACCCTTTATACCTTCGAAGTGAATGAGGGGGCCAGGCGATTTTACGAAAAGCACGGCTTCCGCATCATCGGCCGGGGACATGAGAATGAAGAGCAGCTGCCTGATCTTCTATACGAATGGCGACGCTGATGCCTCACCGTATTTTCACGAGGGTTGATTCCCTGCGTACCAGATCGACGAGGGCTGGGTAGCGATCGAGATAGGCATAGCTTTGGGGAGCGTGGAATCCGAAGTGCTCCTTCAGGTAGGTGAAAGGGATCGGTTTTTCCAGACGCCAGAGCTCCAAGATGGGGAAGGCGAACCGGTACTTGGTACCGCCTTCGTTGAACCGCGCATCGCCATCCCCTTGAACCTCCACTTGATCCGGGAATTCAACGGGTGTAGCGGTCCTGGCTATGTAGGTGAGGGCAGATGATGGGGCCGATTCATAGATCCACAGGAAATCCGTCGGCCGTTTCGGTTTCACGCTCCGGAATTCATGCACCTTTGCACCGTCTGCAATCAATTCGCAGTATGGAGGGTGGATGCTGATTAGTATACCTTGTTCCATCATGTTCGCCTCCAGTCTATGAATCTAGTTTACACCAAGCTAACCTCACATGAAGAAAAAACAGCCATAGTCAGCTTTGTGGCTGTTTTGTTTTTCCATCAAAAGTCGTATACGCAGTTCATTCACGTTTCTGAAGTTTCTGAAGACTGTGAGGCGTATGCTGAAGAGAGTAAAGGAGTGTACATCCATGAAACTTTTTCATTATCACTGGTGGACTGACAAAATTGAAGAAATGGAACAATGGTATACACATGCGGGTTTTCAAACCAAGCTTAGGATAGGGAGACATCGAGGCGAGATGGAGGAATTCAATCCCCCGCTGACGTGGGAAGAGTTTAGGAATGAAGGAATCCGTTTCCGGATCATTGAGATGGTAAAAGGGCAGGTGAATGTAACCTTTGGTCAGGGAAAGAGGGACCAATTTGATCACATCGGCTTTCTGGTGAGTGACGAAGAGTATGATAGAGTGATCGGCCAGGCTGTAAGAGTGGGGTGGGAAATCCGGAAAGGTGAACGAAGGACTTTCTTAGCTACTCCATGGAGATTCCGGGTGGAATTGCAGAGAAGATCGGACGCTGTTGAACAAGATACATTACCGTCTGTCCACAAGATGACGATCGAGATAAATGATTTTACAAACCTGTCCGATTTGGCAGAGGTACTGGGAGCAAATATGACAGTAAAGGGAGATACCCTTCGACATCCTACCTTTGACCTGCAGTTCATAAATGGCGAATCAACGAAAATGAAGCAGGTCGACATCATCGGTTTTGCATCAACATCCATCGATCCCGTCAGTGTAAAGGTCGTCTCGGGGTGGCGAGAAGAAGACACCGCTTCAGTTTAAAGCGTAACAAAGTGTTTGATGGTTCTGTTACTCCTCTCCTCATGAAAACGCTTCAGATGATTTTTAATCATAAAAAGATTCAGTTTATAGTGAATATTCCCATCGATTGTAATAAAATAGTATTTTGTGAGGAGGAAGCACCATGAATCTAGTACGCACGACAGTGAATCATTTTAAGCCTTATTGGCGCATGCTTTTAGTTGCTCTTATCTTTTCTATTATCGGTGGTCTTTTTACCATCGCACCGCCCGTCCTTGTGAAGAAGCTCGTGGACGACGTGATCGTGGGCGGCGATCTTACCCTTCTTCTGTGGGTGGCGGGCGGGGTCCTCGGTGCCTACCTGGGGAAGTCCCTATTCGAGACGATGCAGGAGTTCGTCCAGGTGAAGATCGGCCTCGACGTGATCACCGATATGCAGATTCGGGCCTTCCGGAAGCTTCACCGCGCACCGATGTCATTCTTCTCGAGAACCCCGAGGGGCGATATGCTCTTCAGGCTCACCCATGATGTCGAGTCGATCCAGAACCTGAATAACACGGTTGTTCCGCGGATCCTCCAGCAGGTGGTCGGAGCGGTGGCGGCATTCTCGGCCGTCTTCGTGCTCTTCTGGCCGGCGGCGATCGTCATGTTCTGTGTCTTCGCCATCTACATCATCCCGTCCTTCACTCTTGGGACGAAGATGAGGAAGATGAGTGCCATTCAGCGCGATATGAGCGCTGACATGTATAATCACCTGCAGGAAAGCATCGAAAGCGTCCGGCTCGTCCGGACGTATCAGACGCAGGATCAGGAAACGGGGGCGCAGGAGAAGAAGCTCTCCGATTGGAAGACGTTCTCCATCCGTGCAGCCCTGATCGGAAAGGTGAACTGGCGTCTCGGAAATCTGTTCAATATCGCGGCACCGGGTGTCGTCATGCTGGTCGGCGGACTTGCCATCTGGAAGGGAAGCATCACGGTCGGGACCCTTGTCGCCTGCCTGACGTTCATCCCCATCATGTTCCAGCCCGTGCGTTCCATGGCGGAGCATGCCCTGACGATCCAGCAGGCAATCCCGGCCCTTCAGCGGATCTATGAATATTTCGATCTGCCGGAAGAACATGATGAGAACCTTCCTTCCTTCGGGGACGTCGTTGGGAAAATCGATCTTACGAATCTATGGTTCTCGTATCCTGGCAGTGATAAGCAGGTGTTGAAGGGCGTATCGGTCTCCTTGAATCCCGGAAGCCATATCGGGATCGTCGGCACGAGCGGGGGAGGGAAGAGTACCCTTGTCCAGCTCCTCCTCGGTCTGTATGAGCCGGATCAGGGCTCTGTCGAAATCGACGGCAAGAATTTATATGAGTACAATCGGAACAGCTTCCGCCAGCAGGTCGGGGTCGTATCACAGGAAACATTCCTCTTGAACAGCACCCTGCGTCAAAACCTGCTTTATGGAAAGCCCGATGCCACACAGGAAGAACTCGAGCAGGCCGTGGATGCCGCAGGGCTCAAGGAATTGATCGAGTCCCTCGATGAGCAGTACGACACCATCGTCGGGGAGCGTGGATTGAAGCTCTCAGGCGGGCAGCGCCAGCGCGTCGCCATGGCCCGTGCCATCCTGAGGCAGCCACCCGTCCTGATCTTTGATGAAGCCACGTCTTCATTGGACGGCGAGACCGAAGAACGGGTCCAGGCTTCCCTTGAAGAACTGATCCCTGGACGGACGACCATTACGATCGCCCACCGCCTCGTCACGGTACGGAAGGCGGATGTCATCATCCTCCTCGATCAAGGGGTCATCGCGGAAAAAGGAACACATGAAGAACTCCTCATGCAGAGGGGTAAATACTATGAACTGTACAAAGCTCAGTACAGCGAACTGGAAAGGGAGCTGATCGGATGAGCGCCGGTACGGTTTCACCAAAGAAAAGCCGTGACGGCAGGAGGGTCCTGTCCTTCCTCCGTCCCTATAAAAAATGGGTGATCGCGGATTCCGTGGTCATCGCCATCTCTCAGGTGTTCTCCGCCCTGATTCCGACATTGGCCTTGAGCTGGCTCGTGGATACGATCCTTCCAGGGGAGAACTCCAAGTTGCTCTGGGGCTTGATGTGGCTATTGATCCTTTCGGCAGTCCTCGACCTTGTCATGATGGTCATCGATGAATACTTCTGCCATCAGACCGCGAAGACCGTGACGAACTGGCAGAAGCTGCGGCTGTTCAGGCATCTACAGGTCCTGCCGTATTCGTTCTATCATCATAATTCCACCGGAGAAATGCTTGCGAGGGTGTCGGATGATCCGGACACACTACATAACTTCCTCGCGTGGGAAGGCTCCACGTTCATGGCAAGTGCACAAGGTGTATTCATCTACAGCATTGTCCTGTTCTTTATCCATCCGTACCTCATGATTGCGAGCGTTGTATTCGGCGTCCTCTTCTACTGGACGTCCAATATGGTCGGGGCAAGGACCCGTGCGGCATCAGCCGATGCACGGAAAGAAGCGTCGCGCTACCTTGAACGGCTGCGCGAGTCGGTGACGGGGATCCACCTTTCACGGGTCTCGGGCGTATCCGACAGTGAAGTGGAGAGCGTCGTCGCCATCAGGGATACATTCGTCAAGCACTCCATCAAAGAGCTGAAGGCCCGCATGCAGTCCGTCGTTGTCGTATCAAGCTACAATGGATTCGCTCTGGCCCTGGTTTACCTAATTTCCACATTGTTGATCTGGGATAAGGGATTGACGAGCGGTCAGATGCTGACAGCGGGCGGCCTTGTCACCATCGCGGCGAATGAAATGCAGCGCCTCCTGCGGAACTGGTTGTCAGTCAGACGGACGGGTCCGGCCCTTGACCGTTCGGAGATCCTCCTTGCTGAAGAAGCATCCCATGCAGAATCCAGCAAAGGGATACGTGGTAAGCGTGCTATGGGGGATATCCAGCTAGAAGATGTGACATTCACCTATCCTGGTAAGGAAGAAGATGTGCTCAAAGGCGTCTCCTTCACGATCAGACCGGGCGAGACATGTGCCCTTGTCGGTCCGAGTGGATCGGGGAAATCTACCATCGTCGACCTTCTCTTCAAGTTTTATGATGCAGGGAAAGGCAGCATCAAGGTGGACGGTCGAGACGTGACGGAATGGGACACGGACTGGCTCAGGTCCCAGATGGCCATCGTCACCCAGGACGTGATGATGCGGAGTGGGTCCCTTGCTGAAAACTTGCGGATCGGTAAGCGGGATGCCACAGATGAAGAGCTCATGCAAGCCCTTGAAGCGAGCGGTCTCGGGGATCTGATCACCACGCTTCCCGACGGCCTCGACACCCTCGTCGGGGAAAGGGGAAGTCTCCTGTCGGGCGGTCAGAAGCAGCGCCTATCCCTAGCCCGCGCCATCTTAAAGGATGCGCCGATCATGGTACTCGATGAAGCGAGCTCGGCTCTTGATCCAATCACGGAAACAAAGATCAATGAAGCCGTGCTCCGCGCCGGGAAAAATCAGACCATCATCATCGTCTCCCACCGGCTTTCCACCGTGCTTGCTGCCGATAAGATCGTCGTCCTCGAGAACGGGCGGATCGTGGAAGAAGGGACGCACGGAGACCTTCTTCTCCATCGGGATGGCGTGTACGCCAGACTGTTCGGTCGAGAAGCGGAAATCGGCGGTGCGACCGTCGGAGGTATGTAACAGAGTACCGGTCCGGAATATCCGGACCGGTTTTAATATAGCCAAGATCCTGATCCTCAGGTGCGAGCCGGGAAGCAAGAGCTCCCAGCTGTGGAAAAACTTCCAGAGAAAAAATCGAACAAAACCAATCCATATAATGGTACAATGTTAAAATCGGAAGAAGATACCTCGTCTACAGGTATCTTTTCTTATTTTTCATTGAGGAGTACGTTATGAGAGAATTTCGCGAACGATTTGATAAAAGAAATTATTACACTGTAGCAGTTATCTCCATTATCCTAATGATCATCGGAGTGATCGTGGATAATCCTGCTGGGCCTGGTGTAGCGGTCCACGGGGTTATGGTAGTGATCATTTCTATTTGTCTCCTCTTATACCCGAGGCATGAAAGGAGATGGCTCCGGTCCATCACGGTACTGACAGTAGCAGTTTATTTCTATGCGTTGTTTTATATGTACCCGGGCACGTGGTCAGCGTTTGTCCTTCTTTGTTTCGTTCCGGCGCTTTCGATCCTGTTTTTCGATAAAAAGCTTTTCTACTCATCACTTTCGTTGAACATATTCTTTGTGGCATGCATGGCAATGTACATCGGCTGGGTGGATAAAGGTAAGACCTATTCCTTCTTTTATTCGGATATTCCCGGCAATCTGGTCAACTTCGTAGCCAGCCAGATTATGCTTTACTTTATCTTTTATCTGACGAACGGACGCATTAAGAAGCAGCGGCTGTATTACGAAGAGGTTCAGCAGGCAGAACGGATGAAAACAACGGGCCAGCTTGCAGCAGCCGTCGCTCATGAGATCCGGAACCCACTGACTGTGGTGAAGGGGTTTCTGCAGTATTATTCACAGGATGAGAATCTGCCGAAGGATTATAAGCAAAACTTCAGCCTCATGTTGAATGAACTGGACACGGCGGAGCACGTGATTTCGCAGTTCCTGTCCATCTCGAAACCGGAACAGACAGAAGAGGTCGACCGTGTCGACATGGAACAGATCCTGAGGGATGTGACAGAGCTTCTGTCCATGTACGGGATCCTTCATGACAACAGCATCGAGCTTGAGGTGGATGAACAGTGCCTGATCGCGGCCAACCCCATGGAAGTGAAGCAGCTTTTCGTCAACCTGTTGAAAAATGCCATCGAAGCGTCTGATTCCGGGGAATCGGTGTCGGTGAAGGCGGCAAGGATCGGTCGGGATGTGTTCATCACGATGACCGACCGCGGCAGGGGGATGACGAAGGAGCAGGTGGATCATCTCGGGACGCCGTTTTACTCACTGAAGAGCAAAGGGACCGGTCTTGGTCTCATGATCTGCTACAACATCGTCGAGCGCTACAAGGGTCATATTCATTTTGAAAGCGAACCAGGTCAAGGTACGACGGTCACTGTACGGTTCCCGCTGATGCAACGATAGGCATACACACATCCGCCCTGGAAGCATATGATATCGTGGATATTCATGTGAAGGGATTGAGTGATGTTGAGATGCATGCCTTTTAATCAGTCATACTGCTATGTGGAGCCGGGCGTCGAGACCGGAGTGATGAGGGAAACCGTGCAGTACGATGAAATAGCGGATTTAGCAGCGGGAATCAGCCATAAGGCTTCTTCCGTGGATCTTTACAGTCGATTGGTGAATGAAACCCATGACCGGGATGCCCAGGATACCCTCCTTGAACTGATGGAGAATGAACAGCGGATGTGCTGGCAGCTGACGAACTGGTATATGTCCATGACGGGGACGGCACCGGTGTACCATGTCGAATCCATTCCTTTCAGTTCGTACGATGAAGGACTTCAGATCGCTTATGATCGGGAACTGAACAGATACGAAGAATTTTCGAGAGTGGGAGGTTCAGGTCAACATTCCCAAGTATATGGAGTGCTGCTGAATGCCAATCAGGGCGGATGGGAGCACGCGAAGCGCCTTTGCGCCATCGGGGCAGGCCGGAGTCAGCGTGTCGTCCTCAAGGATTATGGTCCGAGTCCATTCTCCGTCAATATCGAGGAAGCGACACTCGAGAACAATACGTTCCGCACGGCCCTGTGGACGGGGAATCATCTGCAGGTCACCCTCATGAGCATTAAGCCGGGAGAGGATATCGGCCTTGAGATCCATCCAGACACCGATCAATTCCTGCGTCTTGAAGGAGGGCAGGGGATCGTACAGATGGGGGACCGTCCGGAGAATCTCTATTACCAGCAGCCCGTCAAGGATGCATCTGCGATCATGGTGCCTGCAGGAACGTGGCATAACGTGATCAACACGGGGAACACCCCGATCAAGCTCTACTCCATCTATGCCCCTCCGCACCATGCGAGGGGAACGGTGCACAAAACCAAAGCCGATGCCGAGGCGGCGGAAAACCAGCCGAGACTTCCATATTCCAACGGGGTCTGGTGGTAAGAAGGGCAGCTCCCAATGGGGGCTGTTTTTTCTTGTATTTGTAGATATAGATTCAGTCACAAGTATTGAAAACGTTCTCTTCCGGAAATTGAAACAAATGTATTGTAAATGGGAGGGGGCTCTGCTAAAATCAACAAGAATTTCAACGTAGTAGAAAGGTGTTCAGTCCATGAATCAACAACCACAAGGAAAAGAGCGGATCGCCCTTGCGTTCCTTCTCAGTATGCTCGGTATACTGGGACCTCTTAATATCGATATGTATCTACCCAGTTTTCCAGGGATCGCCAAAGACCTCGGAGCAAGTGCCTCGATGGTCCAGCTCAGTCTGACGGCCTGCCTCATCGGTCTAGCCATCGGACAGGTCATCGTAGGCCCCATCAGTGATGCACAGGGGAGGAGGAAACCGCTTCTCATCTCGATCTTCCTCTTTGCCATCGCCTCCCTGTTCTGTGCCCTTGCACCGAATATTACCGTCCTCATCGGAGCGAGATTCCTTCAGGGCTTCACGGCTTCTGCTGGAATCGTCCTGTCCCGTGCCGTCGTGCGGGATGTCTTCACAGGGCGTGAGCTGACCAAATTCTTCGCGCTCCTCATGGTCATCAACGCCACGGCACCGATGATCGCGCCCATCACAGGTGGGGCGATCCTCTTGTTGCCGTTCGCCAGCTGGCATACGATCTTCTATGCCCTGTGCCTGATCGGATTTATCATTGTCCTCATGATCTTCCTGAAGCTCAAGGAAACCCTTCCGCCCGAGAGGCGGATCCCGAGTACGCTCGGCTCATCCGTGCGCACGATGGGAAGCCTCATGGTGGACCGCTCCTTCATCGGGTATGTCCTGACGATCGGACTCATCCACGGAGGAAGCTTTGCTTATGTATCCGGGACCCCATTTGTCTACCAGGGGATCTATGGCGTGTCAGAGCAGGCATTCAGCATCCTCTTCGGCATCAACGGGCTGGCCATCATCTCGGGAAGCTTCATCATCGGGCGCTTCAGTGAGTATGTAGGAGAACGCAACCTATTAAAGACGGCCGTGTTCGTCTCTGTAAGCGCGACTGCCATCCTACTGGTCGCGACCTTTATCCAAGGACCGCTGGCCACCATCGTCATCCCGATCTTCCTGTATATGATCTCGATCGGAATGATCTTGACGAGTACCTTTACCCTGGCCATGGAAAAACAGGGCCACAGGGCAGGAAGTGCAAGTGCCCTCCTCGGGATGCTGCCCCTCGTCGTCGGCGCCATCGTTTCTCCCCTCGTCGGGATCAACGAAGCTTCACCGGTTCCCATGGGCGCCATCCTGTTCACCACCGCCCTCCTCGGGGCCATCGCATTCTTCACGTTTACCAAAGAGGTACAAGAAGCATAAGGGTCTCCCTTATGCTTCTTTTTTGATATCAGAAAATGGAAAAATATTCTCAAGATGGGATGGTCAGTGATATGATGCAAGGAGAAGGAGGGTTCATCATGATTGCAACGATCGATATAAACGATCGGTTCCAGGCACAAACCGTCTTATCCATGCAGCTCCGATCATACAAGGTAGAAGCAGGGCTGATTGGAACGGACGATATTCCGCCATTGAAGGAAACCACCGAAGACTTGCAACAATGCGGAGAAACATTTCTTGGCTGGTTTGAAGACGGTGAACTATGCGGGGCGATTGCCTATAAAAAAGAAGAAAACGAGGTGGACATCCACCGTCTCATCGTAGATCCAGCGCACTTCCGCAAAGGCATTGCCGGGAGGCTTCTGCAGGAATTGGAACGGTCTCATCCCCATTCTCTCTACAAAGTGGCGACAGCAGAGAAGAATCTGCCCGCCATCAGGTTTTATGAAAAATCAGGGTATGAGAAGGTCCGAACCCTCACAATCAATGATATTCTGACTCTGGTATTCTTTGAAAAGGAGAGAAGGCGATAGCAATGAGCCATGAGGATGATTTAAAGATATGGACTTTCATCTCCTTTTCCATAAACGCTGATATAAACAGGTCCCAACCCCCATCATGGGAAGTAGGACCTGTTTTATATTAGTAAGATTGAATTTTCAGTCTACTTACTTTATAATCAGTTTGAATCCGAGAGGGAAGTCGATTTTTTTTAGGTAAAAGAGAAAGCGCTTACCCTAATCGGAGATCAGCGCAAAGAGTGGTGTCACCCACGGCTCAATGCGGACAGAAGGGATGGGAGAAAATGAAGGCAATAAAGCCGATTTCGGCCGTCCTACTATCACTTGTGATTTCACAAAGCGCTCTTGGAGGGGTCCAGGTAGGGGCGAAACAAGGGGTGGATCCGGTACCGGAACCGCCGTCAGGCTACTTCATCGATACATATAAAAATAATGTGTCGGGCAATAAGACAGAGAGCAATCCGACCATCAGCGTCCTCTCACAGTACAAAAGAATCTGGGAACCGGGGGAAACCTGGGATTCAGGTGTGGTACTGGATCAATCGGTCCATGAACATAATATTCAAACCGTGTTGGACAAGACGTCCTCCCGCTCAAAGGCTCAAGCGGATGCCGCCTATCTGGATGACCGCGTGAGCCAGAGTTACAGTGCCCTTGATGGCCTCGGGTCCCTCACGGATATCTACCGGAGGGATGCCAACGCCACCACCACCATCACGGGGATCCCACAGGATGCACTGACGAAGAAATACACCGATGAAGGAACAGGCGCGGGCACCACTGACTCTGAGCTCGGACAGATGGTCGGACTTGTGGAAACCCTCAGGGGCGAGTACTCGTCAACCAGCTCGGCCAAAGATTATTACTCGTACAAGCGTCCTTTCCGATGGACCGATCCATCCATCGTCGTCCCGGAACTGCGTCCGACGCTGAAGGAGGACCCGACCAATGACGGAGGGTTCCCGAGCGGCCATACGAACGCCGCCTATCTGACGGCACTCGCCATTGCCTATGCGGTTCCCGAACGGTATCAGGAAATGCTGACGCGCGCGTCGGAGCTCGGGGATAACCGCCTCGTTGCCGGGGTTCATTCACCTCTCGATGTGATGGGCGGCCGCACGATGGCCACGGCGCTTGCTGCTTCCATCCTCGCAGCTCCCGATAATGAAGCGTTGAAGGAAGGCGCCTATGAGGAAGCTCACACCAAGCTACTGACGCAGTCTGGGAATGCACCGGACCGATTTGCCGATAAGGAGGCCAATAAACAGGCCTACCTGGAGAGGCTCACCTATGGCTTCAAACCGACCGGTTCCACCAAGAAGCCCATGGTCGTGCCGAAGGGAGCTGAGGTGCTCCTCGAAACCCGTCTTCCATACCTGAGCGACGAGGATCGCCGCCGTGTACTTTCCACAACGGGACTCTCATCCGGCTACCCGCTTCTTGATGATCTGGAAGGATGGGGACGATTGAATCTATATGCGGCTGCAGATGGATTCGGTTCATTTGAAACAGATGTCAAGGTGAAGATGGACGCCTCCAAAGGTGGATTCCATGCAGAAGATACATGGGCAAATGATATTTCAGGGAAAGGATCCCTGACGAAGAAAGGAACAGGCGAACTGACACTGTCGGGGGATAACTCATATGGCGGCGACACGATAGTGGAGAAAGGCATCCTTGTTGCTGCATCGGAAACGGCTCTCGGACAAGGGGATGTGGACGTGGATGGAGGAACCCTTCAAAAAGAACATGAAGGGAAACTCGTCATCAATGGCGATTACAGCCAATCGAAGAAATCCGTTCTTGAGGTGGATGTAGACAGCCGCGAAGATGTGCTCGTCATCAAAGGGGAAGCGGAGCTCGGCGGCACACTCAAGGTACACTTCCCAAGCGATCATCGCCCCGGCAAATCCGTCACCGTCATGACCTACGGGAAACTGGACCGCCATAAAGTGTTCAATCATATCGAAACGACCGGGCTTCCAAAAGGGACCAAAGTAAAGACGGTCTACAAGGCCCACAGTCTGGAACTGAAGCTGATGAAATAATAAAGGGATCAAGCCGCTCCTACACAGGAAGCGGCTTGATTTTTTTATTGTAAACATCTTTAAAAAGCGTAAAATGGATGGTAATACCAAATGTGGAAGGGGGGATAGAGATGAAAACAGAATTTACTGGAAGGGCTTCTTCTTATACAAAAGGAAGACCGCCTTACCCAAAAGGCATCCTTGAACTTATGCGAAGCCTCGGAGCTGATGACCAATCACGGATTGCAGACATCGGAGCAGGAACTGGGCGACTGACACGCATGCTGGGAGAGCTCGATGCTTTTGTTACGGCCGTTGAACCAAGTGCTGACATGCTGGAGGAATGCCGTCACACCTGCCATGAGCTCCCACGCGTTACCTATATGGAAGCACCGGCAGAAGAAACCCGTCTGGAGAGGGGGAGCGTTGATTTCATCACTGTTGCCCAGGCATTCCACTGGTTGGATAAAGACCGGTGCCGCACGGAGTTCCAGCGCATCCTGAAACCGGGTGGGAGGGTGCTCCTCATCTGGAATTTGATGAAGGGGGATGATCCGTTCGTTGAGGCGTATTCCAATGTGCTGCAGGACTTCACCATCAAGCAGACGGCAGGGAATGCAAGCGGTGATCACCTTAAAGCGAAACGGGAATTTTTCGGATCAGACATCAAACTCGTACAGATGGAGAATGCCCATACCCTTGATGAAGAGGAATTGATTCATCATGGTCTGTCGCTGTCCTACACGCCTTCGGCCGATCATCCCGATTATCAGCCATTTGTTAATGCGCTGGGAACGCTTTTCCGGGAGCATTGCCAAGAGGGAAGCCTGACCATTCCATATGAAACAGAAGTGACCATCGGATCATTCGAAGGGAGTCATGGTAGATGAGAAAAAGGAACTGGTTACCGGCACTGGTCATGATCCCATTGCTTGCTGCCTGCAATCAAGGCGTTGAAAGGGGACAAGGAGGTCACACCGGAAATGGCTAACGTGATCTCTACCGCCATCATCGAACATAATGAACCTAAGTTCGAAAAGACGGACAAACAATTTGAGGTACATAAGATTTATGGTACGAAAGAAGGGGAAGGGGACGGTACCATCGATGTATATCTTTACACCCTATACGAAGGGTATGACTTGGCAACCGGTGACGACATACAAGCAGGTACCTCTCTCCCTGCTCATATTCAATTAAAGGAAGAAGGAAATCAATACACCGTAGTGAAGTACGAAGAACCCGATGACGGAAGCACTCATCAATCTTCCCTTGAAAGTATGTTCCCTAAGAAGTTGGCGAAGAAAGCCATGAAAGATGAAGGATCGGCCGCGGGTCTTGATCAAGACATGAAGAAAAAAGTCCACACCTGGCTGGAGGAGAGTTGAGAAATGAAAACCATCATCCAACATCAACATACAATGGTCGAATGGGGAGCATCCCTAATGGAGATTGACGATACCCTGTGGCAAACCCCACTCAAACCAGGGAAATGGAACACAGGAGAAATCCTTGCCCACCTCATCGCGTGGGATGAATTCCTCCTGGATCATCGGCTGAGGGAAATCGGATCAGGAGAGAGCATGTCCCCTGCCCCGGAAGTGGATGCATTCAATCATGAGGCAGTCACACGGATGGAGAAGGCATCAAAAACGGAGCTGATCCGGCAATTTACCGAAACAAAGATGAGGATTATTGAAGAAATCAAGGAATTGAACGCTGATTACACCATGACCATTGGTGAAAAAGACATCACCATCGGTCGTTATTTCCTTGGACTGATGGAGCATGATCTTCATCATAAAGCGCAAATCGACGCATTCCTTTCAGATGGTTTCACCATTCAGCGGACGGAGGGTGACGAAGCGGCTAAAAGCATTTCAGAAAAGCTCTATTCCTTCAACCTCAGGCACTTCCCCGAAGATCTGAAGGGGCGATATGAGGAAATCACACTGACACTCAGTGACGCAACGGGTGAAATCAGGGGAGGCCTTGTGGGAGAAATCTGTTGGAATTGGCTGGAGGTCAAGATCCTCATGGTGGATGAAAGTCTGAGGGGAGGAGGCCATGGGAGCAGTCTCCTCCAAGAAGCTGAACGGATTGCAACTTTACGGGGCTGCGACTTCATCAAACTAGACACCCTCAGCTTTCAGGCGAGGGGATTCTACGAGAAGCATGGCTATGACGTGTTCGGCACCCTTGAAAACGTCGGCAGGGACCATTCCCATTTTTATATGAAAAAGGATCTATAAGGAGGACAACATGAAAGAACTGCTCACCAAGGAATATGTTTGAGGCATGGGGTGGAATTTGAGACCCAGCTCGAATTATGGAGGGCCTTATGGGCAGGGGATCATCTATATCGATCACGACGGTAAAGAACATCTCTTCACCGGACTCGCCTATGATCTGCATCCTATTGGGAAACTGGAAAGCTATTTCTATGTTGATGTAGGGGTGAAGGAGGGGCGCTACGTGGAATTTTACCCAATCGGAGTGGACCGAGTAGGATCGCCGATTTGCAGAAAAGTGGGGAAAAGAGTGAACCGGATGGCCAGAGTAGGCGATCCGGTTCTTTGCTCGTCATGCCGACTGGACGGCAGAGGTGTACTCTTTCTTCGTATGGACGGATCCCTCAAGGATCGTCCGGGCGGTCCTCACGACTTTGATGGCACTGATATGTCCGGCAACGAGGTCCACCTTGGTCTGCATGATACCCCCGGGATGTCCAAGTCTGACAATATCCCCTTTCACTTCAAGGATATCCGATAAAATCGTATCATTCAGGAAGGCAGCGGTCGTCGTACAGATGGCTCCGGTGATGGCGAGTGCCTGATGGGGCTTCTGCATGCTCATCATGCGGATCAGGCAGTCGATGTCGGAAGCGTGGTGGGTGGTCCCGACCACATCCACATAGTCTTTCGGAGGTGCGATGATGGTCATCTTCGGGATGGCCGGTGACAGACGGGTCGCGTCTTCTTTGGATGCAAAACCGCATAGTTCAGCTGCCTGGGAACGGATATCTTCCAGTTCCGCAAGCTTTTCAGCAGAGAAATCCTCGGGAAGCTCGGTTCCCTCCAGTCCGACGTCCCTTGCATGCACGAACACAAGGGGGTTGGCGGCATCGACGATGGATACAGGGATGGTGCTCCCGCTTCCCGTATTCATCGAATCAACAGGATTTCCAGTAGGGTAGACCCGTCCCGTCACGGCCCCTTCAGCATTTGAGAACGAAAGGTAGATTGGCGAACCGGATCCGGGTACACCAGGAATGGTCGTAGTCCCTTCGGTTTTCACCCTGCCGTCTTCGACTTCCACCTCTGCCGTGATGACCTTATTTGTATTCGTATTAAGGATCCTGACGGCAGTGAGTGGCTCCTTCACCTTTACCAGCCCCTGCTCAATGGCATACGGTCCCACTGCTGACGAGATGTTACCGCAGTTTCCGCTGAAGTCCACCATCTGATTTCCGATGCTCACCTGGGCGAAGGTATACTCGATATCGATCCCCTCAATAGAGGAAGCCTGGATGATGGCAGCCTTGCTGGTCAGGGAATTCGCCCCTCCGAGACCATCGATCTGACGCTGATCGGGGCTCCCCATGATATCCAGGAGAAATTCCTCCCAAAGGGAACGGTCCCCGGGCATATCCTTTTTATTCAGGAACACTCCTTTACTCGTACCTCCGCGCATGATCACAACTGGAACTTTCATAGAAAAAACCACCTTTCAGGAATCCACTGTTGTTGCTCCCTATAGTATGATAAGAATAGCTATAAGTAAAATAGATAATTTAGTCGTAAACATCAAAAAAATACTTATAATCAGGAGTGATTTGCATGGATGAAAAGGATTGGACCGCTCTCAGCGTCCTGCTGGAAGAGAAGAACATCAGCAGGGCTTCAGAGCGGCTTTACATCTCCCAGCCGGCATTGACATACCGCCTCAAAAACCTGGAGAAGGAGTTTGGGATCAATCTGTTCTATAAGATCAAAGGGGGGATCGAGTGGACGAGTGAAGGATTGTATCTGGCCCAGTACGCTGAAGAAATGCAGGAGAAGCTTCAAAAGACGAAGGACTATATGCTCAACATGCAAGATGATGTGCGTGGCACATTGCGACTCGGTGTATCAAGCAACTTTGCCCAGTACAAGCTTCCGAAGATCCTGAAAGAATTCTCCACTCTCTATCCGAACGTCCAGTTCAGCGTGAAGACGGGGTGGAGTACGGTCATCAAGGGGCTGCTCGATTCATCAAGCGTCCAGCTTGGCATCATGCGGGGCGATTATCAATGGAACGGGAAGAAGAAGCTCCTTCATAAAGAAAGGCTTTTTCTCATATCGAAGAACGAAGTCGATATCGAACGTCTGCCGGAGCTCCCGTTCATTCAATACAACACCGACTCCTCTTTGAAAAACCTGATGACGGGCTGGTGGAATGACCGCTTCAATGAACCGCCCTCAACGACGATGGATACGGATCGCCAGGGAACGTGCAAGGAAATGGTCAAGCATGACCTCGGTGTCGCCATCCTGCCTGAGATCTGTCTGCGACCTTCCGACAACCTGTATACGTATGGATTGACCTACGAAGACGGGACGCCTGTCCAAAGGGATACATGGCTCATGTATAATGAATCTTCCCTTCAGCTTGCGACGGTGAAGCACTTTGTGGACTTTTTGAATCAGCACGTCGATATCTCTGTTGGATTATAAAAAATACTTATAAGTATAAGTAAAAATTCTATATTTTACTTATTTGTAAGCGTCCCATATTCTTATAGTATCAATTTTCTGAAAAAAACAGATCGGTAATTGAAAGCGTTTTCTATAAGGAGGATGAAATGATGCTTACATTTTTAGGTATTTCCATGGTGGTTGTCTTCACGTATTTGATTATGTCGAAAAAACTTTCGCCGGTGGCTTCCCTTGTACTCGTGCCTGTCATATTCGGCATCATAGGAGGGTTCGGACTGCAACTGGGGGATATGATGCTCGAAGGATTGAAGACCGTTGCGCCTTCAGCGGCCCTCTTATTATTCGCCATCCTGTTCTTTGGGATCATGATCGATGCGGGGCTGTTTGATCCCCTCATCCAGAAGATGATGAAGATCGTCAAAGGTGACCCACTCAAGATCGCCATCGGGACGGCCGTGATTGCCATGACGGTCGCCCTTGATGGGGACGGGACGACTACCCACATGATCACGATCTCCGCGATGCTTGCTCTGTACCTGCGCATCGGGATGAACCCGCTGATCCTCGCCACGATTTCGCTCATGTCTGTCAGCATCATGAGCGGCATGACGCCCTGGGGAGGACCGGCGACCCGGGCCATTGCCGCTTTGGGACTCGATGCGAATGAATTCTTTATCCCGATGATCCCGACGATGTTGTCAGGGATGGGTGCGATCCTCCTGATGTCATACTTCCTTGGGAAGAAAGAACGGGAGCGGATCGGCGTCATCTCCCTTGATGAACATAGTACAGAGGAATTGAGCCAAAACGAGGCCGCAGCATCATTTGCCCTGGAAGAGAGCTGCAAGCGCCCAAAACTCCGCTGGATCAACCTGATACTCGTCGTGACGGTCATGACCATCCTGGTCATGGGCCTCATGCCGATCCCGGTGCTTTTCCTTCTCGGCTTCGTCTTGGCCACCGTCATCAACTATCCGAATCTTGAAGAACAGAAGGAGCGGATCCTCTCCCATGCGGGGAATGCCATGACCGTCGTTCTTCTTGTATTCGCAGCAGGGATCTTCTCCGGAATCTTCTCGGGTACGGAAATGGTCAATGCCATTTCGAATTCCCTCGTCTCGATCATCCCGGAGTCCGTGGGGAAATTCTTCCCTCTCGTCGTGGCCATCACGAGCATGCCGTTCACTTTTGTGTTATCAAACGATGCATATTACTTCGGGGTGCTTCCAATCCTTGCAGAAGCAGGAGCGGCATATGGGGTGAATCCGCTTGAAATCGCACGGGCGTCTGTCCTCGGGCAACCGGTCCATTTCCTGAGTCCGCTTGTGGCATCCACGCTGTTGCTGGTAGGGATGGTGAAAACCGATATTGGTGATCTTCAGAAATATGCCATCAAATGGGCGCTATTCTGTTCCGTCATCATTATCATCGTTGGTTTCATCACAGGAGCCATTCTCTAATAAAAGAAGCAGGGACCTCAAAGGGTCCCTGCTTCTTTAAGTATATGGGCTTCTTGGATGATGGCGGATATTCGCTCAGCGATCGTCATCACGGTGTACAGGCGGGTGTCATTCAGGAACTGGGAAGAGGGAAGGAGATCGGCGGAATTCACAATCCCCTGGAAGTGACAGTCCCCGACTTCAGGAAGCATCTTCTCGAGTGCCTTCCCCGGGGTGAGGGGGCCGGTGTTGAACAGGATGGAACCGACCGCATCTTGTTTCCCGAGTGCCGCGTCCACCGTCACGATGAATGGGTCACGGTGCGTTTTCTGGATGGCTTTCAACGTTGGTTTAAGATTAAAAGCGTGAATGGGCGTTTCAAGGGTTCCATAGATAGGTGAAGGAATCGAAAACCGGGTGAGCATCGTTCCGACGAGTGGTCCCAATGAATCTCCTACATACCGATCAGATCCAATACAAAGAATGACGGGGGTGCGTCCACTTTCCTCCATATCGGTCAGCATCGATTGAAGCAGTTGGAGGAGGGTCTCCTTTTCGTATTCCCTGGACTGTGCCGAGATCCACACTGGCAGATCGGGCTGGCTTCTATCGAATGAACACATCTCTCAAGCTCCTTTCCATGTGGTCGTACTTCCATTATACATGCAGCCGGTGTAAAAGGATTTCCACATCATGACAAACCTTTAACAAGTTGGATCAGGTTGTCCACGACGCTTCCCTCTCCGGACTTTCCAGCGTGTACGAAATAAAAGGGACGGTAGACAACAAAAGGATCGATGGGGACAAGTTTCCCCTGTCTGAGCTCCTCTTTCACCATGGAAGTGGAAAGAAAGGCAATGCCGAGACCCCGGATGGCGAGCTGCTTGATGAGGGAGTGGCTACTCGCCTCGAGGATTTCCACAGGTTGAATCCTCTCTGACCGCAAAAGATCATCCGCATATTCACGCGTTCCGGAACCCAGCTCCCTCAGAATGATAGGGGAGGAGTCGAGGCTCATGCGATTGCTTGCGAAAAAGCGGATTTCATCCCGGGCGATTACTTCTACATGGAAGGGCTCGAGTCCCTTCGTCCCTTCCACAAGGGCAAAATCGATTTCGCCGTGATTCAGTTCCTCCACGATCGTTTCATGATTGTTGATTCTGAGCTGTAGATGGGCATGGGGGTACATCAGCTTCAGCTGTTTCACAAAGTCAGGGAGCAGGACATCGCTTACCGTATGGGTGGACCCGATCCGCAGGTGGAATTCTTCCTTTTCTTCCTGGATATGTTCCATGGAGCGGGCGATCTCAAGCATCTTCTTTCCTTGTTCATATACTCTTTGTCCAGCAGGCGTCAATCGGAAAGCCGGTGAATTGGATGAGCGGCTGATGAGGGGAACGCCGAGTGCCTGCTCGAGCTTCTTAATATGGACGCTCACTGTCGGCTGGGACAGATTCAGGAATTCACTCGTCTTCGTGAAATGCTGAAGCTGCGCAAGGGTGACGAACGTCCGGATCCAATCGATTTGCATAAGGGTACCTCCATTACGAAACGTAATAAATACTATTCGCATTATTCATTTCTATTATAAACTTCCCCGCTGTATAATGAAAGGGAAGGAAGTGAACAGAAATGGAATGGATTTATTTTATCATTGGTGGTGCGTTCATCGGGATCCTGTCAGGGTTTTTCGGGATAGGTGGAGGAATCGTTTTGACTCCGACGCTCCTGGTCCTCGGCTATGACCCGAGTCAGGCCATCATCCTCTCCTTGATGCTGACCCTCGGATCCACGGTGACCGGCACGATTTCTCATATACGGTTGAGTAATGTGAACGGACGCCTTGCCATCATCCTCGGGATTGCAGGTGTGATCGGTTCAACGGTCACGGCTCCGTTCGTGAAATGGCTTGAAGCATCAAATGGTGCATCCCTCGTCATCTCCATCGCCTATATCGCAATCCTTGGCTGGTTCTCATACCAATTCTTCAAGGATGGGAAGTCCGATGCGAAACCAAAAGGCAAGGGTGCCGTTCCGGTGATCGGGTTCATCACTGGGGTCATTTCATCCCTGATGGGTGTCAGCGGCGGATTCGTCATGACGCCGCTCCTGTCAAAATGGATCAGGCTGGACCTGAAGAAAGCGATCGGAACGAGCATCACGGCGGCTTCGATCATCGTCCTGTCCGGAATCGGTTCCTATATGGCAGCGGGTGAAACCCTGGACTATCGCCACGGCGTCCTCCTGATTGCAGGCGCCCTGATCGGAACCCCGATCGGTTCAACCCAGCTGAAGAACTTTGCGACGGATAAGGTGAAACGCATGCTCGCTTTCCTGTATATCATCGTAGCAGCAAGCGTCATCCTCAAGCTGCTTAAGATCCCGAGCCTGTCCCTGATTCTGATCGGTGCAGCCATGGTAGCTTTTTTCGCCGTCTTGATCAACAAGCAAAGAAATGAGCCGAGTGCATCAGCTTAGGTACAGAGAAGAAGCCCGCGTCATCTGACGCGGGCTTCGTTTTTATGTTGTAGCGGTGATGGAACGGGCCATGCGAAACCAGTTTATATAAACCAGGATGATGAAAAAGATACTGATCCCTAAGGGAAGCCCATAATGGGGTCCCTCAAACACGGTATTATAAAAGTCGATCGGGGTCATAGCAATGGCTGCGACCATACTGATTAAGGCTAGGATGATCACAGAAAGTCTGCGATTACCGGCATTCCGGATAATAAACAGGGCAGTGGTGCACAGCAGCCATAAGCTGAGGACGAGTAGTGCATGAGAAATGCGATCCTCGAGATGGGTGTGAAGATGGTATACGACAAATGATAAGATCGCTATCGCCACAATCGGGATAACCATGAGAATATTCAGCTGCACCAAAGCGGGTTTGCGGACAATGTCTTCTTTTACTTCTAAAAATGATATGACACTATAATAAGACAGCGCACCTAAAAGCAGGGATAAAACAAGGATCATACATATCACTCCGTATTAATTATTCTTGTATAATAATACATGGGTTTTCTGGAAAAATCTACAGAAAACCTGCTCCCTATGGTATGATAGAAGGAGTGTTTTGAAAGAATATCCATGAACTGAAACTCTGGCCGGTGTTGAACCGTATAAGAATATGGAACATCATTGCTTGGAATTCACGTAGGGAGTTTAATGCTGTATGAGCTTGGAATCAGTTGAACAAATCATCACCAATTATGGCTATATAGCCGTCTTTTTATTACTGACACTTGGGATTGTCGGTCTGCCTGTACCGGATGAGGTCCTGATGATGCTGGTCGGGTATTTAACAAATGTCGGGACCCTCAACTATGAACTGGCCGTATTGTTCAGTTTTGGAGGCGCCCTTGTCGGGATGACCATCAGTTACTTCATCGGTTACAAAGCAGGTCGACCGTTCCTTGATAAATACGGGAAATGGGTCGGACTCAAAGAAAAGCGCATGCGAAAGGTCGAACAATGGATGGAGAAGTACGGATCGTATTCCTTGATCATCGGCTATTTCATTCCTGGAGTACGGCATATCACCTGCTATTTCTCAGGGATTGCCCGCATGGATCTTAAACAGTACTTCCTGTTCGTCGCCATCGGATCCCTTCTTTGGACGTCGGTCTTCATCACCATCGGGAGGATGGCGGGTGTCATTACACTATAAAATTGTAAAAGCCAACGGGACTGGTCTCGTTGGCTTTTCTCGTTCAATTTTTTGATGATGTTATGGTTTTTATGAAGTAAGGGCCAACAGTGTGAGCTTAAGGATTAGTGAGATGATGGAGATTAGTATAATAGTTCACAGGTAAACTAACATTTGCAAATGGATTGTGACCGTGTTATTCTGTTTTTGTTCGCTAGTAAACATAAAGGAGTTTGTTGCATGAAACAAATCATTTATGAATCGTATCTAGAATTACTTCACCTGAATGAGCAGAAAGCCGATTCAATTCAATCTTTATTCGGCATCTACCTTAACAAAGATGAACCACTTGATCTTTTACCTGGTAACATGACGAGCATCCACGTCATTCAGTGCATCGGTGACCATGAACCCATCAATCATAAGGGGATTTCCCGAACGATGATGATTTCCAAGGCTAACATCACAAAGGTTACCCGCAAACTGCAAGAAGATCGGCTGATTAGGACGGTGAAACTGAATGATAACAAAAAAGAAGTCTACTATAAGCTGACACCCGAAGGCAGGAAAGTCCACGACATGCACATGAAGGTTCACAACGAGAAAAAAAGGGCGTTCATGAATATGATCGAAGCATTTTCAGTGGAGGAACAACGGACCATTGCATCGTTTCTGGAAAAAATGACCGAGAGCATAAGACATGAACATGACCAACTCTAAGACTCGTTCACGCAATCAATCAATTTTGTATCTCATGTCCCTAGTAGCTTTCTTTGCTTCGCTTAACCAAAATATTTACACCCCATTGATTCCCTCGATAAAGGAATATTTTCACATTAACGGTCTGGCTGTAAATAGCACAGTATCGCTCTTCATCATTCTTACAGCCATTATACAACTGATCATGGCACCGTATTTGGACCGTACAAAGACAGGACATATACTTGTAGGAAGTCTCGTGCTCGTCGCCTTGGCGAGTCTCGGCTGCGCCTTGTCCCAAGGTTTTTATGCTTTTCTTTTTTTTCGGTGCCTACAAGCCATTGGTGCCGCATCTTTGCCGTTGATCGCGGTGATTACCATCATGGGTGAAACTCCTGAAGGAAAACAGGGGGAGGCGATGGGGACTTATCAAATGTTCCTCTCCATAGCACCGGCGGCTGCACCGGTTCTCGGAGGAATCATCGGTGCCAGATATGAGTTCCACGGTGTGTTCTGGTTCCTGGCAGGGCTAAGCCTCTTATTTTTATTCCTGAACGTACGACGAAGGAATACGACCGTGAAAAAAGAAAAATTCCACCAATCCCTAAGGTATTTGGATTTAATGCGGGATCCGGTCGTATTTGTGATCCTTTCGCTCAGTCTAGTGGTTTTCCTAGTTTATATGGCGATCCTTGTATTTCTCCCGGAGCTCCTCGCCGACCGTTTTCATATCGGATTGAAGTGGATTGGGTTTCTTTATGTGCCGGTAACGGGAAGCATAGTAGCAGGAAGCTACCTTTTTAAAAAGGTGAAATTGAACTTTTCCCATGTTATGGGCGCTGTCTCTGTGAGCTTGATCCTTTTCGCGCTAATGGATCAATGGTTGCTGCCTCTCACCCTTTTCCTTCTTATATTGTTTGGAATGGGCCTGGGAGCAGCAACCCCTCTCTTTGCCACATTACTGACATCCCGTTACAAGGAAGGAAAAGGCAGCATCATGGCGCTGTATAATGTAACTCGCTATATCGGCATGGGGGCAGGGCCGGTCGTATTCAGCCTTTTCTACAGGGAGATGGGGGAGAAAGGAACATTCCTGATCCTATCGGCACTTTTGCTTGCCTTGAGCTTTTCCTTTTATTCAGTCATCTCCTCTAGTAAGAAGAAATACCCCATCTAAAGGGGAGGTGCCTGCCATGCCCCTTTACTTCTGGGATTATGGAAAAGCGGGTTAGCGATCTTTTTCGTTGTCGTCAAGTAATTGAGTGATTTCCTGAAGTAATTCAATCTGCCGGTCCTGTTTTTCCTGGACACGTTTTGAATGGTCCCTGATTGCTGAAATCATGAATCCGAAACCAAGGATCAAGGTAAGAATGACTAAGCTAATGATACATAAGCACTCCAATCAATTATTTTTGGGAGGTACTTAAAATGGAAAATGAAAAACTCGATAAACGTTCGCTGCAGGCAGTCTCCCTCACAGCCGTCCTGCTGGTTGCCTCCATTCTCGTGTTCCCGATCGGGAAGCTTGTGAAAGCCGATCTGTGGCTGCCCATCACCCTGTTTGCCTTGATCGATGCGGGCTTCATCTTGGCTCTCTTCATGGGGATGAGGTCACCACAACGCTTCGTGAAGCTGTTCAGCATTCTGGCAAATGGCGTTTTCATCATCGTGACCAGCTTCATGATCTATCTGCTGCTCATTGCCAACGGGATATCCGAGCCGTGATCGCTTTATAAAAGGGTATCCAGGAAGTGCTTGATCTCCTGGTACACCATCACTTCATTGTCATGCTTCGAGAAGCTGTGGCCCTCGTCTTCCAACAGGATATACTGGACGGGGATGCCGCGCTCCCGTAGTCGTCCGACGATCCGCTCCGATTCCTCAGGGCGCACTCTCGCATCATTCTTGCCATGTATGATGAGCATAGGACCCGCCATATCCTCTACATACGTGATCGGGGACTCAGCAACAAGCTTTTCGCGCTGCCCGACGGGATCACCCACCAGATTGACGATCAGGGGCTTTAGTGTCTCCGGAGCTGCCTCCACGTAGGAAATCAAATCCGATATCCCGAAGATATCAACGGTCCCACAGAAATACTCCGGGTGTCTGCCAGACAGAAGAAGACTCATGTAACCACCATAGCTCCCGCCCATGACTGCGATCCTGCCTTTCTCCGCAAGCCCCTCGGCAATCAGCCAATCCATCCCCGCTACGCAGTCAAGCCTCGGCCCGACGCCCCAATCACCTTCCACCCGTTTCATGAACGAAGCCCCATACCCGATGCTCCCGCGGAAATTGGGGGCGAAGATCGTGTACCCATTCAGCGCCAAGTACTGCAGGAGGGGGCGATCCTTCAACCGCTCCGATTTCTGCGGTCCACCGTGCGGCCATAGAATCGTCACCCCGTTTGGCTCATCCGGGCGGTACAGGATTCCTTCAATCGTCAGTCCGTCGAAGGAGGGGTACTCGACAGCCACCGGTTTGACCCGCTTGTTTTTCACCCTATAGGGAGTCAGGCACTCCCAGCGTCCGTCCAGACTCAATCGATAGATGGCGTCGGAGGCATGGGCAGAGCTTCCCAGAAGGAGAAGGGTGCCGTCCGATGCTGCCTTCAGTTGATTGAAGGTATCGCAGGGAGTGTCGATTCTCGTGCAGTTTCCTTCCTCAGGGAAGTAACGGTGCAAATGATCCCGTACCCCTTTCTCAGTTGACAGAAACAACTCATCCTCCGCCTTGCAGAGCCCCTTCATGTTCTCGCCCTCAATCGAGAGTTCCTTTGTAAACAAACCGGTAGAAGGTTTATACGAAGCAAGGTAGTGAAAATCCTCACCATAGTCTGTCAGGAAGTAGATCCGGTCGCCGCCGTCGTATAGGACATCCTGGGTGCTGTATGGACCTACAGCATCCGGAATCATGGGCTGACTGACTCCACCCACCATGCAGTAGGCCGGCACATGGGTATTGGAATAGGATTCCGTGTACACATAAGACGATTCATCCGGCGCAACGGCTGCACACACGATGGGAGCCGCCTCCCCTTTTTGCACAAGGGTCTTTGTTCCAAGGACAGCATCATAACGCATAACGTTAATGAGCGGATTCAAATGATTGGTGGAATAGTAAATATGCCCTTGTGAAGTGAAGCTGGCAAAGTAGGCCGTCGCCCCGTTTTCCTCCTCGGATAAAGGAATGATTTGCCCATCATCCATCACTCGATGCCACTGGTAGTGCTCATCTCCATCGCGATCGAATGTTGCAAACACACTCCCATCATAGGTGAAGAGACTGGAACTGTGCTGATTAGAAAACGTGAAACGGTTGGTCTCAAGGGAGTCGAGGCAGAGTTCCCACACATCATAGGAACCTCCGTGGTTCGTACTGAACAGGATGCGCCTTCTTTCGTCATCAACCGTGAAACAGGCGATGGCGGTCGTTTGATACAGGTCTTGAATGGCTATCAATGTCATCACTCTCCATAATTGATCGTCATGGTAACGGGGACACCCTTCACCCCGCAGTCATTCACGGTACAAACGGTGATCCTGTTCTTTCCTTCCACTAGGCTCCAGTCCAACTCATTGTCATAAAGAACAATGGCGTCACCTCCATCCATCGATGGAAACTTCATAATGGCTGAAGGCTTCCGCCGTATGGATGAAGGTGAGCCGGTAGTCAGGCTTGGCAGAAAGGAGGGGAAGGAAGGCTTCGTATTCCTCTTCTGTTTGGATGTTATAGTCCTGAATCAGTTTTGATAGGTCTTTCTTTTCCTTGTATTCAATAAGGATCATTGTATGATTCAGAGCAGGGTAGAAGTCATCTTTATTGATGGTGTAACTGGCATGATCAAGTTCCATGGCTTCGAATGCAAGTTGCTGCTCACATCCTTGCAAAGGAAGGGTCATCCATATGGTGTGCCCATGTTCCTTCCGATTGGTGCGTATGTATCCAAAGTAATCGGAAACAAAGGAAGGATACACGCTCAAGGTTTCCTTTGAAGGAGAGTGAAACTGGACGTGATCATAGTGCTCGACAAGTTCTGTGAAATGGAGGGGGATGCCGTCCTTCATCGCATAGCAATTAAACTGTGGATCCAGGAACACCCACTTACCCAAGTGATCTGACCACACCTCTGTTCCCATATGCCCCTTTCCGGCCCCGCCGTAGTCTGCATCGGCACTAAGGATATTCACACTTCTAGCAGGATGGCCGAAAGCAATTAACACGTCCCTGGTAACCGATGCATATTCCACGCACCGAAAGCGCTCCCCGGATGCAGCACGCTTCAGGATATCAAGAGAGGAGCTGCCAGCAGGCGCCTGATTGATTCCATGGTGATCCCACTGCCTGTGAACCCAGTCCATCGCCTCATAGAAAAAGGTCAGTTCATGACTAATGTGGAAGTCTTTGCTCCCCATCACATACTCACGTAATTTTTTTCGTTCTTCAGGATCTAAGAGATCAAGATGATGATGGGTCATTTCGTTGAGATGTAGATTGGTTGATTCGATGATTTTGATTTTCTTCATTATAGTGGCCACTTTCCTATTGGATGCATCACCCTTGTAAAAGAAGAGGGAGGAGCTAGAATCCTCCCATAACGGGGATTCATTCCACGCAAGCTGGTTGCTTTATAGAAAAGGGTACCATGAATGGGGGTGTATATAAATGGGTTTTATGGAATTTAGAGTGAGGTTGATTGGTGTGATGCCTCGTCGCTGTAGCTTAAAGGATGAGACCGAGCAGTATAAAACAGGAACGTACTACAGCAAATCGGTGAAGATCATTAAAAATCTATAGATTGATTTTCGTGGTCTTCCCGGAGGATACAAGTAAAAAGCACAGGGGTCGTTCCTACTCTTCATGGAGGAAGAGGGACCGTTCCTGTGCTTTGATTTTATTCAGAACATGTATCTATCATGTAACTTACTGACATTCAGAAATAGGAGGTTTTTACATAAGCTAAGGTGTATGTGCTAACTCTTGCATGCTTTATTCTTTGTAAATCCCGTGTATTCCATCCTGACTTAGTGAATTTTCTTTGTTGCCGGAACCTGCCTTCTTGATCACATAATGATCGTGCAAGTTAATGAAATAGTGGCCTTTCGGTAGATCATCGTTTTCTTCAAAAGCAATCATGATAGGATTGTATACCTCTTGTACCGGCTCTTTCTTGGGATCCTTCATATATAAGTTGATGGAAAACCATAAATCATCAGGGTCAAACAGCTCTTCTTGATAGGCGTCAGTCAATTCTTCTTTTGAAGCGTCGGGATTTTTCATATATAGATCATAGATTGGCTTAATGGCTTCGTCATCAGATACTGACTGGACAAAATAATAGGGAGTCTCGTAGGCATTTCCTCCTGCATTTTGAATTGATTCGACAGTAGTTCCGACTATTTCACCACTTTGGTCTATGATGTCCTGAATCTGGTCATCCAGTATTTTGAATTCATCTTCCTTAATATAGGCATACAATGCTGTTCTTAAGCCCTTTTCTACTTCATCGTCCAAGGTCCCAATATTTTCTGTCAGGACTTTTTCTTCACTAAAATCGATAGGGACGATTGCTGTGGAATAAAAATGTAGTCGGCCTGTTGTTTCGAAGAATACTGTATATCCGTCTTGGTTACCTACCAAATTGTGAACCTCTATGTCCGTATTATATTCTTTTTTTATATATTCTTTGGTTGCATTTACTACTTCATCCTTGTATTGTTCTTCGGCTTTTTCAGATTTTCCTCCATTTGGAAGAAAATATCCGTCTCCCGTGTATGTTAGGACACTTTCATAAATATCGCTGGGCCGGCCCTTTACACCATCTTCATTTTCAGCCTGTGGTGAATTATTTGATAGAAGATTGAGGCATCCACCTAAAAATAGGGTGGGGGCAAGGCATAACAGCATGATCCATTTACGTATCATTGTGTTGAATTCCTCCAATTAATTTAGGATTATTAGGAGTGCATATCATTCTATGATAATCTCTTCCTGCTTGGAGCCAAGGCTTCTGTTATCGATTGTTCCCTTTTCTTTTTGATTATCATTAAGGGTGATGATGTAATGTCCTTTCGGCAGTTGATTTCCGGTTTTAATCTTATCCATTATTAGACGGAAAGTCTTTTCGTCAGGTTCAGTATCTGGTTCTTTCATGAACAACTGAATGTGAATCTCGATATACTCAGGATCGAAGTCCTCTGATTTAAATACCTCTAACAGTTCTGCTTTAGTGGAGGAAGGAGCATCTAAATATTTTTGATAAACGGGGATAAGTGCTTCATCTGAATTTAAATAATTCGTGTAGTAATAAGGAGTCATGTATCCCTGTCTACCTATGTTTTGGATCAATTCCTTCCTGATTCCCACCACATCATTTTCTTCAGCTACCTCACCCAAAAGTCCATCCAACTCACTGAATTGTTCTTCATGCATATAAGCGTATAGTGATGCCTTCATAGCGTTATCCAGAAGATCATCATAATATTTCACTTTATCTCCCAGAACTCTCTTGTTAATCAGATCGATCGGTATCCTGACTTCTGAGAAGAAATGGATATGATCCTTTGTTTCAAAGTAAACGGTCACCCCGTCAATGTTAGTAAGAATATTGTGTACTTGGATGTCTAAGTGGAAATTTTTCTTCATATAATCCTTTGTTGCTTGAATGATTTCATCTCGTAATTCTTCTGTGATGTCTTCCGTTTCCTGTGCATCATACGCTTTGTAATCTTCCGCAGTGTACGTTAATACGTCCTCGTTTCGTTCTTTTCTTTCTTTCTCTATTTTCTTTTTATGATCTTCGATTTCCTTGGGTGTTGTAGTCGAGATTGGAATACAACCATTTAGAAGGAGAGGGATTAAAACAATTAGCAATGCATGTTTTTTGTATGTCTTCAACGGATAACCCTCCATTTGTTAAGGTGTTTATCTTTCATTACTGAAAACTACTCGAAATTAGCGTTTTTTGGAAAAATAATAAGTGGCATTTGCTTGATGGGATAGTGTCACTTACATTAGTGTTTAGATCCTCTTATCTTTTCTAGTAGTATAGTTGAACACTTTAGATATTCATTTCATAACAAAAAATATCCACTAATATGAAAGTTAAAAAGGAAGCTCTTCAGGGGAAAGTGTAATTTTATCAAATCAGTTAAAAAAGAAAGGATATCATTAGAATAGATATCCCTTCTTCCGTTTCATTATAAATACATTTATGCAATTTAATTACATTAAATAGTCGTAAGAAACCATATTCGAACTAACTGAATGTAATCCGTTCAATTTGTTCGCGAACGGTTTCTAGATCGGCTTTTACCTTTTGGGAAGTATCGTGAAGTGCAGTGATGGAATTGCCCTTATGTTCACTAAGTTGATAGATTATATCTTCGAAGAGCAATTCTAATTCTCCATGTAGGGAAGAAGATACGCCGTTTAAAATGTTGATCTCAGCTAGTTTAAATTGATCCAAAATTGCATTTTGAAGGAAGGGTTTAAATTCATTCACAATGTTAGGGAAACCAAAGAATACTCTAGTTAGTCCATCTCTAACTCCACCCAGTGTTCCAGTAATCTCCTCAAGCGGGGCGATTGCTGACTCAGCTATAGCATTCACTTTATTTGCAAGATTCGAGTATAGCCCCAAGAAATCCATAGGAATGGCGACTGAGTCTATTTTAGCTTTTGACTTAATTTGCAGGATTGTTGCTTCAAGGGACCCTTCTAGTGCTGAAACAATTCCTATTAGGGTTCCTACTACTGCTTGGATAACGTTATTTCCAAAAGCAGTGAGAATTGCGATGCTTTCATCGAGAATCAGATCACCTAATTTCATACCAACTAGCATATGGTCTGATTCCGTTAACGGTTCCCCGGAACTATTCAGCATCGAAGGAGCGACTGCAAGTAATGAGCCCTTATTTGTGATTGAGTCAGCCAAATTTTTATCACGCATGACCATCTCTGCCCTTACGAAATTTGTTTTAAAGTTAAACAGTTCAATATGCTTTGACACTTTCTCAATATTTAGGTTGACGATTTTGTAATGTGCGTTTAAATCATTTACAAACACATCTTCTACAACCTGTTTCCCACCGCTTAAAAGTGTGGGTATTAAGTGCTCGCTCAATTGCTTGAAACCTTGTAGTAGATCTACTATATTCTCTTTAAATTGAGAGAGCAACTCACGTGGGGGTTCAAATATATTAGCTACATTTAGGTCAATGTTGACAATATGCTCTACTAGCTCAAGCGGGGGAGAGTCCAGTACCTTATTTATGGACCTGACAAAGGATTCTGCTTTACCCAATAGGGCAATCCAAATGTCCAACTCCAATAGGATAGGAGCAGCTAAGGTACTCATGCCTTTGAACAAGGGATGACTGAAATGTGACTCAGTAATTTCTTCAATTTTATCTTGAAGTTCATTCAATCGTGCAGTGAACCTTTCTCCTTCTTGTTCTACTAGTGATTGTGACTTATTCATATAACTATCTATACTTGTATACTTACCGTGAACTGACAAATCATCCCCAATTAAAGCCTTTGAGAGTTTGTCAAGAGCCTCAGGGGTAATATCGATGCGTTCAGTATTTCCGCTGTACAACGGTTCTCCCGTCCAGATACTGGTGATTATATGATCATCTGCTGACACATTAATATTTTCACCAGCGACTACGTGTGGTGCCATGTCCTTTTTGAAGCCTGTATGAGATGAACCAATATGTTCTAGATCTGCTCCAGCATATGGAACGCCAAAAGAAATATCTCTTCTTTCACCAGGGATTCGGTCTTCTAAACCTAAAGCGATAAGGCCTTTTGTTAATACATCGTTATCCCCAAAATAGTTTACTATATTGTCGTAATCCCTATTAGGATCCATTTTACCTTTAGGTAATAATGCTGGGTCCAGCGTGACACAACGTATATTATCATCAGGATGTTCTACGACTACTCCTGAGGCTAATGGGCCTCCGAGTGAGTTACCTGCAACCGATGAAACTCCACCTTCATTTTCGAATAATTTTTTCATTTCTAAATAGTATTCGTCAGCTGCCTCTACCTGTCTTACATCAAGGTCGCTTAACAATTGGGCATCCGTTAAGAGGTCAAGTTTACCATATTTCGCATCTGCCTGAGTTCCCTGATAAATTATAGATATTTCTCCAGTCTTTTGGTTTAGGACGGTCATAGCATCTAAACCAGTAGGATGATCATAATTAGTGTTCACAACTCTAAATTTTTTCCCATTGACATCTAACTTAGAGTCCTCAGGAGGATTCTGATAAACATGATATCCAGAAAGTTCTACTAAGTCTGCATCAGTTGTTTCAATTTGTGTTGTAATTGTCATTATTAGATCACCCTATTTTTTTATTATTTCTCCGTTTGGAAACTTTTTGCTTATGGAATTTTTCTTTGCGCCTTCTGCAGCTTCCCTTATTACATAATTATCATGTAAATTAATTGCATATGCTCCAGAAGGAATACCATCATTATCTTCTATTGTCTTTACAATTGTTTTTAAGATTTCTTCCTCTGGAGATTTCTTTTGGTCTTTCATATAAAATTGAATGGAGAACAAGAAATCTTCCGGGATAAACAAATCTTGTTTATATTCATTTAAAAGTTCTTCCTTACTTGCATTAGGGTTTTTCATGTAATAGTCATATACAGGTTCGATTGCTTGATCATCATTATCGTTAGCTAAGAAGTAATAAGGAGTCATATAACCAATTCCGCCCACATTTTCAATTGCTTCTACTTTTCGTCCAACTATATTTTCATTTTTCTCTAAATCAGCTAGCACGCTATCTAGTTTTTTAAATTTATCTTCAAAAATAAAAGCGTATAAGGCACCTCTAATTCCACGTTCCACAACCCCTTCTAAAGTCCATACTTGATCGGATAAGACTGTCTTGTTTTTTACATCAATCGGAACAATTGCTGTACCGTAGAAATGTAAGTTTCCGGTAGATTCATAAAAAACAGTGACCCCATCTTCGTTTCCCACCATATTATGAACTTCTATATCAGTGTTGTATTCTTTCTTCAAATAGTCTTTAGTTGCTTTTACAACTTCATCCTTTTGATCTTTTGCAATTTTCTCCGTTTCTTCTCCCCCTGGCAGGTCATAGCCTTCTCCTGTATATGTCAAAACACTCTCGTATACATCTTCAGACCGAGCATTCTCATCTTGCTTTGTAAGACTTTTTTTAACATCCGATTTTCCGCCATTTTCCACTCCAAAACAACCTCCTAATAATAATGAGATGCTTATACCACATACGAACAGTTTCCATTTATGTTTCATGTGTTAACAATCCTCCTAATGGGATGATGTACGTAAAAGAACTTCTTTATTGTAAAAGAAACTGTAAAGTATTAACAGGTGAATGTACCCATTAATTCAAAAACAGGAAATTCGTCACCTGGAAGGATTGTCTTTCCATGAATCTTTTGTCATTCGGATTTGTGACGATCCCGAGGTGTTTGAGTCTTTTGTCACCTGAAATACCATTACCCTCCAGTTTATGGATTTAACCCTCATGTTGGAAAGATTTATTTGTTTGTTGATTCATTCATGTACGATCCTTAATAACAGGGATATAGAGGGGGGCCGTATTTTGATGAGAAGAAAGGTATTCCATTTAGATTCATACCAAACGGCGGACGTACTTCTAAAATGAAAGAAATGAGACCGGGGAGGTCAGAGGGATGAATGTATCGCTGCAGACCAAGCTCTTGGTCCTGATCTTGACGTTGTTGTTATCGGTCATCCTTTTGTTGAGTGAGACGCTCGCGTATATCGAGTCCGAAGATACTGAAAGGGTGTAGGTCAGCTGGCTCTGCAGGTGGCGACGACGGTTTCTCTCATCCCAGGTATCCGTGAAGCCTTTCAGACTGAGGATCCGGCGAAGATCATCCAGCCCATGACGATCCAGATGAAGGAGCAGGTGGGGGCGGAGTTCATCGTAGTGGGGAATACGGACAGCATTCGGTATTCCCACACGCAGGAAGAGAAGATCGGGAAGCGGATGGTGGGAGGGGATAACGACCGAGCCCTCATGAAAGGTGAGTATTATACGTCAAAGGCAGTAAGCTCCATGGGTCCATCCCTTCGTGGAAAGGCACCGATTTTTGATGATAACGGGAAAATCATCGGACTGGTGTCCGTCGGTTTCCTAGAGAAAGATATTCACAGCCGTTTTATTAACAAGTTGCGGAACTATGGCATCGTTTCGATTCTCGTATTTATTGGAGGAGCCTTGGGGGCCATCCTCCTTGCGAAGAATATCCGCCGTGATACCCTCGGACTCGAGCCGAAGGAAATTGCGTCACTCTACCGGGAGCGTAATGCCATCCTCCTTTCCATAAAAGAAGGGATCATCGCTGTGGATGAGAAGGGGTTGATCACGATGATGAATAACTCTGCGCGGAAGCTTCTAGGTGTGAGTGGGCGGAAGACCCAGGTGCCGGTACAGGAAGTGATCCCGAATATGGAAATGTATGATATCCAGCGGAACGACATTTATGAAAACGCTCTGGAAATGCTCCTGAACGGGAAAGTCGTGATCGTCAACCGGACACCGATCATGGATAAGAACGGGATTGTCGGGGCGGTGGCAAGCTTCCGGGAGAAGACGGAAGTGACGGAAATGATCAATACCCTTTCAGAGGTCCGGCAGTATTCTGAAGATCTTCGTGCCTAGACCCATGAGTTCACCAATAAGCTGTATGCCATCTCGGGCCTTTTGCAGCTGGAGGAATATGAGGAGGCCATCGATCTCATCCACTCAGAGGCCGACGTGCATGGAAGCCAGAACCGGATCGTATTTGAACAGATCCATGATCGCAAAGTTCAGGCCATCCTGTTAGGGAAGATCGGGAAGGCATCTGAATATAAAGTGACGTTCAGCATCGATCCAACCAGCTTTTTGAAACCGTTACCAAAAAGAGTTGCCATGAGTGACCTCATCACCATACTGGGAAACATCATGGATAATGCCTTTGACGCCGTTGCTCACAAGGAGACGAGGGAAGTCACTTTCTTTACCACCGATATCGGGAGGGATATTGTGTTCGAAGTCGCCGATACCGGAGCCGGGATCCCTGACGATGTGGATGTATTCCAGCGTGGGATCTCTTCGAAACAGGGGAGGAACCGGGGAGTGGGATTGACGCTGGTGAAGGAGACGGTCACAAGGCTTGGCGGAACGATTGAGCTTCATGTACCGAAAAGCGGAGGGACGGTCTTTACCGTGTTCATTCCAAAAGAAGAGAAAAGGGGAGAAGAAGGATGATCAAAGTGATCATAGCGGAGGATGATTTCAGGGTGGCGTCCATCCATGAGCGATTCCTCCAGAAGATCGAAGGGGTCAGCGTTGCCGAGAAGGCCCTGAACGGGGAGGAAACCCTCCGCCTGCTGGGAGAAGAGGAAGCGGATCTATTGCTTCTCGACATCTACATGCAGGATCAGCTCGGGACGGATCTCCTGCCGGCGATTCGCACCCGGTTCCCCCATGTCGATGTGATCATGATCACTGCGGCGAACGACCGGGAGCTTGTGGCGACGGCCCTCAGGAACGGGGTTCTTGATTACATCATCAAGCCCGTATCCTTGAAGCGGTTCATCTCCACCCTGCAGCAGTACCAGAAGAGAAGGGAGATGCTGAAGGAGAAGGAAGAGATCAGCCAGGCCACCATCGACCGGTTGCTCGGTCTGCATCAAACGCCGCTGAATGGAAGCGGCATGCCGAAGGGGATCGATTCACTCACCTTGAGCAAGGTGAAGGCGATCGTGGAGGATACGGGCAAAGGAATCTCAGCTGAGGAAATGGGCTCCAAGATGGGTGCATCCCGTGCAACGGCGAGGCGGTATCTGGAGTACATGGTCTCAACGGGGGAATGAACGGCGGAGCTTGAATACGGAATCGTAGGCAGGCCGGAGCGGAAGTATTTCATGGCCAAATAAGAAGGAAGCTCTCCACGGGAAGAGCTTCCTTCTTATTGTTCTAGCTTTTCCCTTGAAGTTTCCGTACTTCATCGCTGTGAAAAGGTGATCCGGTTACTTCATCCACGATGGAGAAAGGGTTCCCGTCGGGATCGTTGAAATCGAAGGCTTTCATACCCCCGAAATCTTCAATCGCTGTGACCGTGACACCGTGCCTTCTGAATCCTTCATGAACGGCTTCAATATTATCCGTGAGGAAATTGAAATACACATTCTTTCTGTCGCTTCTAATTGTGAACTCGGTTTCCTGACGTGACTCCACCTTCACCAGGGCAAGCTGGGTGAGCCCGTCAGGTAGGAAATACCCGACACCGTCTTCCCACTCGTCGATTTTCTTCACCCCGAGATGCTCCACATACCACACGCTTGAACGCTCCATATCCGTCACAGGAATAAAGATGGATCCTACTCGAAACATCCTGACACCTCCTTTAATTGGAAAAGATCTTTCTATCATCTATTCGCTATGAGTCCGGAAATCCCTTCAACAAAGGTTTCAGGCTGAAAAGCATTGAGTATGCTATATTTTTCTGAAATAATAGAATTGGATAATTTATGAAAAGGGGATCGATCATGACAATGACATACACACCACCCAAGCATATTGTTTCTGCGGCCGTGACCGTGCTGAATGAAAAAGGGGAAATCCTTTTGATCAAGGGGCCGCAAAGGGGATGGGAGATGCCGGGTGGGCAGATGGAGGAAGGCGAATCACTGACGGACGCTGCCATCCGGGAGACGAAGGAAGAGTCGGGGATTGATATCGAAATCGTGAAATTTTGTGGAATCTATCAGAATGTGAAGCGCTCAATCTGCAAGACCCTCTTCCTCGGTAAGGTCATCGGCGGTGAGCCGACGACATCCGCGGAGAGCATGGAAGTGGGGTTCTTTCCGGTGGATGTGGCTCTGAGCATGGTGACCCACTCCAACTTCCGCCAACGGATTGAAGATTCGCTGGAGCACACCCGTCATCCCATCCACGTGGAGTTTAATCAGTGAGGCTGGCCGTCCTTACCGTAGGGAAGACCCACAGCGGCAAAACCACCTTTGCCCGGACGCTGGAAAGGGAGCTGCCTGATTCTATCGTCCTCGATCAGGATCTTCAGGCAGAGTTCATCAACACCCACTACCGGAAGCTTGTCCCTGAGAAGGGCCCAAATACCTTCAAAATGGCCCTTTCACAGACCATTTTAAACCATGCGGTCGAGCATACCGGACATCATATCATCCTGAGCAACTCCAATCTGGACCGGGATGGGAGGCGTGACCTGCTCTCAAGCATTGAACAGAAAGGCTTCAAGACGATCCTGGTCGACTTTCAAATCCCCGATTCCGTCCTTTTCAAGCGGATCGGTGAATCGGGCCGCAGCACGACGATCTTTAGGACGTCCACCACTTCATATGAAGAAGTGTTGCAGAGACAGAACGGCTATCACGGAAACGGCCCCTCTGAAGGAGAAGCTGATCATCTCCTTACCATCAGGAGTGAAGAGGAGGTGATCCGCGTAATCGATGCGATAAAAAAGATAAAAAGTATAGAAGAATAGAAGGAATCGGAAGTATCTCTGTAGAATTAAGAACATATGTTCTAAAGCAAGGAGGTACACATGCAGATAATCAAAGATCAATTAACCGATTCATATAATGCTGCTGCCATCTCCAGGGATCGCGAGCTCAAGGAGGATTGGAAGGCGGAAGTGCGCAGCCACTTCCTGTCACTCCTGATCAAGGAAAACAAGACCAGACTCCTTGAGATTGGAGCCGGGTCAGGGCAGGATAGCGTATTCTTCAAAGAAGCAGGTCTGAACACGTTCAGCACCGATCTGTCACCGGAAGCAATCCGGCTGTGCAAAGAGAAAGGGCTTAAGGCAGAGGTCATGAGCTTTGATTCGTTAACGTTCCCCGATGGAGCGTTCGATGCCGTATGGGCGATGAACTGCCTGCTACACTGCCCGAAGGATGATCTGCCCGGCGTACTTGAAGGGATCAAAAGGGTACTGAAGCCAGGCGGGGTCTTTTTCATGGGTGTCTATGGAGGCAAGGATTCAGAGGGGATATGGGAAGGGGATTTCTATGAGCCTAAACGATTCTTTGCCCTCTACACGAATGAACGATTGAGAGATATCCTTGAACGGCATTTTAAGATCGAATCGTTTCGGTGCCTGGCAAAAGAAGAGCTGGGCAGGGATCTCGATTTTCAAGGAATCATCCTTCGGAGATCACGGTAATCATGGGCATCTACATAAAGGAACAAAAAGGGTACGCCCCGCAGATCGGGCATTTGGTATCCCAGATGGACTATGCACGGAAGACGACGCTTGATTCTATCGAAGGGTGCACACAGGAAGAACTGGATGGCCTTCTTTCGTCAGATGGTAACACCATCGGGGCATTGCTCCTTCATATGGCCGCCGTAGAGAAAGGATTCCAGATTGAATTCTTCGATGGACGGAAGCCGAATGAAGTAGAAATGGAGGAATGGGGAGCTGCCTACGGGCTGGGAGCCCGTCGCTGCAAGGAAATTCTTGGACACCCCCTTTCCTTTTATATCGAAAGATTGCATCGTGTCCGGCAGAAGACCCTCACAGTCTTTGCCGATAAACCGGATGAGTGGCTCTATGAGGAGTGCCGTTGGGACGGTCACCCCTCGAATCACTACTTCATCTGGTTCCATGTAATGGAGGATGAAATCAACCATAGAGGGCAGATCCGGCTCATGCGGAAAGCCCTGCAACTAGAAAGGAAGAGAGAAGCATGAACAGATTGAAACAAGGAGATAAGATCGGTATTTTTTCTCCATCCTCGCCTGCTTCGGCGCATTCAAAGATGAGGTTTGAGCGGGCAAAGGCCTTTTTGGAAGAGAAGGGCTTTACCATAGTGGGAGGTGCCTTGACGGGTAAGCAGGATCATTATCGATCAGGGACCCCGAAGGAGCGGGCAGATGAACTGAATGAGTTGTTCCGACGAACTGACCTTGCCATGATTATGTCGGTGATCGGAGGGACGAATTCCAACAGTATGCTCCCGTATATCGATTATGAGGCTTTCAAGGAGAATCCGAAGCTTCTGGTGGGCTACTCGGATGCGACGGCAATCCTGTTGGGCATTTATGCGAAAACAGGGATCACCACCTATTACGGACCATCCCTAGTGCCATCGTTTGGAGAGTTTCCTCCCTTGGTCGATGATACCTATCGCTTTTTTGAAGACTATTTCATGAACAACACGGTCGTACCGTATGAAGTCCCGATGCCGCCTTTCTGGTCGGATGAACCCGTGAACTGGGCGGAGAAGACGACGGATAAGAAGCTCTACCGGAATGAATGGGTGACAGGAAATCCTGGTAGCGCAGAAGGAAGACTTATGGGCGGCAATGTCAGCACCATGTATGGCTTTATCGGCTCAGAGTATTTCCCCGAAGTGAAAAAAGGGGACATTCTCCTGATTGAGGACTGCGGCAAGCATGCCTCTGTCGTGGAGAAGAATTTTGCCATGCTGAAGGTTCATGGACTGTTCGATCGGGCGGCGGGAATCATTCTTGGGAAGCATGAACAGTTCGATGATGGGGGAACGGGAAAGAAGCCACTTGATTTCCTCTTGGAGCAGCTCGATGGAAGAGAACTGCCGGTCCTTGCGGAGTTGGATACGTGTCATACGCACCCGATGCATCCACTGGCAATCGGAAAACGGGTAAAGCTTGACGCGGGAGAAAAGACGGTGACGTGCGTAGAGGAGTGGATATAAGAAGAAAAGGCACCCAGTGGGCGCCTTTATCACTTTAATTCTTTTTTCATCAGTTTATGGGGGATGTCTGCTTCATAGAAGATCTCATGCTCGGATACATATCCAAGCTTATGATAGAACCCTTCGGCATGGGTTTGACCATGCAGCTTTACGCGGCTCAGGCCCTGCTCCGATGCGATGTCCTCAAGCTCCTGGATGATATGGCGCCCGACACCGCCTTTCCTGAATGGTTCACGGATGCAGATGCGCTCGAGTTTCCCGGTTCCTTCCACTGTGCGGATGCGACCCGTACCAACCGCCTTCCCGTCCTGATAGATAAGGATGTGGGTGCAATCGGCTTCGAGGTTGTCGAAAGCATCGTATTCTTCATCATCAGGGGTACCCTGTTCGTCGATGAAGACTTCTTTGCGGATGGCGAAGGCTTCTTTCAATTCGTCTTCTGTTACGATTCTCTTGATGTTCACTGGCTTCAGTCCTTTCAGAGCTAATGATTAAGAGTATAGCGGAATAGCGAAGGCTTGTATACTCAGAAAGGATTCGTCGCCCACTGAAGGGATTGCTTGATGAAGATGCGGCGGTCCAGCTTTAGAAGCGATACCATGTGCTCGGCCAGATCTTCGGGCTGCATGTACTTACTCGTGTCGGTTTCTTCGAGCTTATCACCAAACGTAAGGTCTGTGGCTACTAAACTCGGGTTCAAGGTCATGACGCGGATATTATGCGGTCGCACTTCCTGCATGAGAGATTCAGAGAATCCCTGAAGGGCGAACTTAGAACCGCAGTAAGCAGAGCTTTTCGCTGTTCCTTTCAGTCCGCTGCTGGATGAGATCATGATGATGTCCCCGCCGTTTTTCTCGATAAGCTGAGGAAGGACGGTGCGGGTCACGTGGTAGGTGCCGAAAACATTGACCTCGAAGGCACGCTTCCACTCTGCAGGTTCGAGTTCAAGGAACTCTCCGTATACACCGATTCCAGCATTGTTGATCAGGATGTCCGCATCACCGAGTGCGGATTGAAGCGAAGAAACAGCTGCTTCGACGCTTGAGAGGTCTGCAATATCAACAGGTGCCGTAACGGCCTTCACCCCATAGGTTCTGGCTTCTTCGGCCGTTTCCTCCAGGGCGGACTCCGTTCGTGCCATCAGGCCGAGATGGACACCGGCTTTGGCAAGTTCAAGTGCGGTTGCCTTCCCGATGCCGCGGCCGGCCCCGGTAATATACGCGATCTTTCCTTCGATTGATTGTGCCATGAGTGATTCCCCTTTCAATAGGTTCTTATGGACAGTGTACGGGGTCCGGGAGGGGGTTGCAAGGAATCACCATTGAAATGGAAGCGTTGGTGACAGACTCAGCGAATCTCCATGCCAAGGTATGACGTTTTCTGTTTCGATACGCAGCATGTTGAAGATTAAAAAGGAGGAGTGGTTGAATGGCGTATTCGAGTGTGACCATTCAAATGAGGATAAAGGATTTTTCGGATGGCCTTGCATGGTATGAAATACTGTTCAATCGTAAACCGGACTTCGTTCCTCATGAAGGATTTGCCGAATGGGAATTGGTCCCGGGTTCCTGGTTCCAGCTGGCAGAAGGAGAGCCTGGAGGAGGTCCGATGCGACTGGGGGTGAGGTCTATTGAGAAGGAGCGCGGGAGGCTAATGACTGAACTTGATCTGGAGATTGAACCGATACAGCGAAGAGACGGGGTGCCGGCATCTTGGTGTACATTTGAAGATCCTGAAGGAAACAAGATCGGCCTGTTTGAGGATCATCAGGATCAGCACCCGGTCATTCAAGTTGTAGAGGACTATTTTTTGGAGTGGTCAAAAGGATATGCTTCGAAAAGAAGTGAAGGAATCCGGGCATTTTTCTCCAAATCATTTACAGGATACTGGGCGAAGGCGGGTCTTGAAAGCATTGAACCCTATGGGCATGATTACGGTCTGGATGACGTATTGCGTCAGATTGATCGAGGAGAGAAACAGTTTCACCTCACCTCCTTGGTGGAAAGGGGCGGAGGTGAGGTCCTGCTGACAGGGTAGGCTATTAAGGGAGCATATTGAGCTGGAAAGGTGATTGCAGGAATTGAGGACCGGCATGACGGTGCAGTCAAAAAGGTATTGATGCATTTCGATAAAAAGAAAGCAAGTCTTCAAGCGGCTCCAACAATAAAATCAGGAAGAGTGAATAAAACCATGCAACTAACACTGAAAAATAATCGTGAAGTCACATTCAGAAAGTTCAAGGAAGAAGATTTTCCGGCAATCCACAGCCTCAATGAAAAGGAAGAGTGGAATAATCTTGTGAGTAAGAGGGAGCTGACCAAGGAGGCCTGGCTCGATTCCGGGATCGCCTATGTGGCTGAATCGGAGGGTGAGATCATCGGGTATATCCGCGGGCTGACGGATCAACATATCACCCTTTTCATCTGTGAACTATTGATTGACCAGAATTTCAGGGGATGTGGAATTGGAGCGAGACTCCTGGACTATGTTCACACCCTCTACCCGAGCACCCGGGTGGAGATGCTGGCCAGTTCCACGTCAAAGACCTTTTACGAGCAACAATCCTATCGCCCATTCTACGGTTTCCGCAAAACGTTTGAAGAAAGACATTGAATGCCATGAAATTTTATGTGGCGTCGAGCTTTAAAAACATTCCCATGGTGAGGGACGTGACCGAGTCTCTCCGTGCAGCGGGACACCGACTGACGTATGATTGGACGCAAAATGAGCGGGCGAGCACGGCGAAAGACCTTGAACGCATAGGTCAAGAGGAGAAAAGGGCGATCTTGGAGGCGGATGTGGTGATCGTCTTGCTTCCTGGAGGAAAAGGCACTCATGTAGAGCTTGGCCTCGCACTTGCGTGGGAAAAAAGCATATACCTTTATTCGGAAGTGCCATTGTCTTTGAATGAGAGCACCACGTTCTATCATCTGCCGGAAATCCGGCACATCACAGGAGAATTGGACGAGTTTCTACTATTGATAAACAACCATTACAGATATCAGGAGGCATCATATGAGCAGCATTGAGTGGATCATCTTTAACATCGAGGAAGTAAGAAGAAGGAGCACCAACGTGTGGAGGAGCATTCCAGAGGATAAGCTACATTGGAGACCGGATGCAGAAGCGATGAGCATGCTTGAAATGATCAGGCATGTACTGGAAAGTGAACATTACTACCACCTGGCCATTAAGAACAAAGGAAGTCTTGACGCGTTCGATTCGCCGTTTGAAAGCCGGCCGTACACCAATGTAGAGGATGAGCTTGCCTTTGCTGCCGGGTACCACGAGGCATTCCTGGAGACCATCCGTTCTTATACGGAAAAGGATCTCAAGGAAATCAGCATCGATCGAAGTGAATCAGGGTATGTTCGGGACTTGGGTGATATGCTTCTCCGTATTCCTTACCATGAGGCTGTACATACTGGTCAACTTCTCGATTATCTGCGCACGGCGGGGGTCAATCGTGTGAGAATCTGGGATTGAGTAAGCGGGCGCTCCTTATCATAGACGTACAACAAGCCATGTTCAATGAAGGGGAACAAGTGCACAATGCGAATGCATTATTGCAGGCAATCACTACCCTGAAAGCAAAAGCAGAGTCAATGAACATCCCAGTTTTTCTGATCCAGCATGAGGCGCTTGAAGGAAAGCCATTGGAACGCGGGACAACAGGATGGGAGATCCATCCACGGGTGATAGGAGGAACGGTCATCCATAAAATGACCCCTGATTCCTTTCATCAGACGGATCTTCACGAGCAGCTTCAGACACGGGGAGTGGAGGAACTTTTTCTTACCGGTATCCAATCAGAAGTGTGCGTAGATACGACGTGCAGGCGTGCCTTCAGCATGGGGTATAAGGTGACGCTCGTCTCCGATGCCCATAGTACCTGGGATTCAGGAGTCCTGAAAGCAGAAGACATCATCCGTCATCACAATGGAGTCCTCCGATGGTTTGCCGACGTAACACGATCAAAGGATATAATCGAAAAATGGGAGAGTGAAAGAAGCTGAATGGGGCTTCTTTTTTTTATTCAATTGGATTTTAATTGTTTTATTTTCCAAAAACATCTTGTTTTGTAAGGTATCTTCTTTTATACTGTGCATATACATATACACAGTATAACACTCGAACATGGAGGTACTCGGATATGAATACAATGAAAGAAAGCATTTGGCTGGCACGTTTTGATTTTAGGCATGTTGTAAGGCATATTCTAGCCCTCTTGATGATGGCGGTTCTGTATGCATACTTTTTCTCAGATTTGATGGAGGGCTACCTGGGAAAAATTCAACCTGTTTTCGACTTGTTCTTCCTCATGTATATCTTCTTCATGCCCTCATGGACAAGGTCGAAAGAAAGCCAAATTCAGAAAATTGATGGTGACCTGTACGCTGCACCGACCTTCTTGCTATTTAACCAGTTGCCAATAAAAAGGAAGGTAATCATCTTCAGTCGTTTCATCAGTCTCTACATTCCGGTCGTTGTTGGAACTGTGGTCGCTTTGGTATTGACATACATCTGGTCAGATGCTTTTAAAGATGCATTGTCAACAGGAGGAATTGTCGTCCTGACAATATTTTGGACCGGGATCGCACTCGCATCTTGCAGCGCGTATGCCACAATGGAGACCGGTGAGCGTATTACCAAGTTGAGGATGGTCACAAGCTTTATTTGGTTAATATTAATTGGTGGTGCTCTTTTTCTACTTATGAAAGATGTATTCAAAACTGGCATATTAAAATGGTCTGTTTTTTTCACCTCCGATCACCCCTTTATTATGCTGATCTTGGCCATCGTCATACCGACACTAAGCACGTGGTGGGCATACCGCCATGCGCTGAAACAAATGAACAAAATGGATTATATGTAAGCAGGGGGAAAAACAATGAATATACCGATCCGATTATCAAAGGATTCGCGGGAACCGATCTATCATCAGATCGAGCATCAGCTGAAAGCCCTCATTGCAAGCGGTCAGCTTGCGGCCGGATCTCCCCTGCCGTCGATCCGGGTGCTGGCGAAGGATCTCGAAATCAGCTCGATTACGATCCGGCGGGCCTATCAGAACCTGGAATACGAAGGCTTTATCCGCACCTCGCAGGGGAAGGGGACCTTCGTTGCGGAAATCGACGCCGGCAAGAGGGAGTCGGTTGCATCGCAAGCCGTCCATGATGCGTTGAAAAAAGCCGTCACAATCGCGAGGCAGCATGAATTAAGCAATAGCGAAATCAGTGAACTGATGGAATCCATTTTAAAGGAGGAAGAGGAATGAACGACCCGATTACCATACGCAATGTAGAGAAAACCATCGGGGGGATTACGTTCTCTATTCCCGACCTGAACATCCCGGTTGGGACGATTTGCGCTCTCGTAGGAACGAACGGAGCGGGGAAGAGCACGCTCTTCAAGATGATCATGAATCTGGTAAAGCCGAACAAAGGGACTATCTCAATCTTCGGCAAGCCTGTAAATGGTGACGATGAGGACTGGAAATCCCACCTATCCTATCAGTCTCAGCAGATGGATGGGGTGGATTTCCTTACAGGTGAAGATCTCCGACAGCTGATGTCCCGCTACTATCCGGACTGGGACGAATCGTCATTTCAGCGGGTCGTTTCCACCTTGGATATCCCGCTGAATAAAAAAGGAAAGAAACTCAGCCCGGGAATGCAGGCGAAGCTCAGCATCGCCCTCACCTTGGGGTGCAATGCGCCAGTGATGCTGCTGGATGAACCGACGGCTTCCATGGACATTCCGTCCCGTAAGCTCGTGATCGATCTGCTTGCCGAGATCATGGAGACGGGGGAGAAGACAATCCTATTGGCCACGCATCATGTGGATGATCTGAAGAAGCTCGCAGACTACTTGATTTTCTTTGATGGAGATGAAGTAGGGGAGCCGGTTGAGAAGGATGAGTTGGTCGCCTCTCACCGACTTTTATGGCTAGATCAATCTGTCCCTTTCGACGAACCATTGCCTGGTGAGCTGAAACGGACCTACGGGAAGGTCATTCTGACAAACGATCCAGATCAAACCAGAGATGCCCTCCGTCATCACGCCATCTCCATCGTGGAAGAGCAGGTGCCGGATTTGGAAACGGTCGTTACTGAATTATTAAATAAAAGGAGAGAAGCATGATGCCAAAAACCATTCTTAAGGTCAGCAACGTCCAGAAGACGTTCAAAAAACAGCAGGTACTGCACGGCGTGTCCTTTGACGTGAAGGAAGGGGAAATCACGGCTCTACTTGGACCTAACGGGGCTGGTAAGTCCACCACAATCCGGAGTATCATGGGGATCCTGTTCCCGGATGAAGGGCTCATCCAATTCAGCGGCGAAGAACAGGGAGTCATCCCGAAGCATGCCATCGGTTATCTTCCTGAAGAACGCGGACTCTATAAAAATGTGAAGATCATGGATATCCTCTTGTATTTCGCGGAACTGAAGGATTACCCGATCAAAAAAGCCAAGGAGCGTGCCCTTCATTACTTGAAGAAATTCGGACTTGAAGGGAAAGACAAGGTATCGATCGAAGAGCTATCCAAGGGGATGGGGCAGAAGGTGCAGTTCATCGCTTCCATCATCCATGAACCGAAGCTGCTTATACTCGATGAACCGTTCTCCGGACTCGATCCTGTCAGTCAGGAAGTGTTCAAAGACGAAATCCGTGAATTGGCGCGCAGTGGTACGGCTGTCCTCCTGTCCGCTCACCAGATGAACCTTGTGGAAGAAATGGCCGACCGCCTCATCATGATCCACAAGGGCAGGGAAGTGATCAGCGGCACGATGGATGAAGTGAAGGAGAAATACGCGAACTTCAAATGCACGATACAAGGCTCCAATCGCGTAGAAATGCTGGAGGCGATTCCACAGGTCACACGGGTGGAACAGTCTGAGCAGGTATCGACGCTCTACCTCGACTCAGAGGTGCACATTCCATCCTGGATTCGCACGCTTCCTGAAGGGATTTCAATCAATGAACTGAAGATCGACCGCATCACACTGCATGAGATCTTCATCGATATCGCCACCGATAAGCAAGGAAAGGAACGTGAAAAAAGTGCGTAATAGTTTAAAAGTAGCCAAATGGGAGTTTAAGAGGAACGTCAAGAACAAATCCTTCCTGATTTCACTGGTCCTCACACCGTTGATTGCGATTATCTTTGCCGTCCTGCCGTCCCTATTCGCAGGGGGAGGGGACACGCCCGTCCATGTGTATGTAAAGGATGATACGGGGATCTGGAAGGATGAAGTGGCACCGCTTTTGAAGCAGGCGGATCTGGAATGGAGCGTGACACTGACGGATAAAGATCAAAAGGAAATGGAGAAGGATTTCCGCGATGAGGAGGATATGGCGTATATCCCCTTGACCAAAGAGGCTGTGGAAAAGGGTCAGATCACCTATCTGACTACAGAAGAGATCCCTGATTCGTTTGCATCGGACGTGCAGATCCTGGCGCAGCCCCTCCAGCAGCTTAGGCTGACGGAGGCAGGACTCACAGATGAGCAGCTTCAGGCGGTCTCCACCGATATCTCGTTCACAGCGCAGGAACTTGCTGGTGAAGACGGTTCAGGTGACTTCCTGCGGAAAGCAGTGCCTGGAGCAGCGGCAGGGCTCGTCCTGTTTTCCATCATCATGACGGGGATGATGATCGTGCAAAGCGCTTCTCAGGAAAAAAAGGAGAAGGTGTCGGAGATCATCCTGTCGTCCCTTACCCCAAGTGAGCTGATGCAAGGGAAGATCATCGGATATTTCTTCCTTGGGATCCTGCAGGTCGGTTTTTGGATTGCTGTCGCTCTTCCTGCGATTGCGATTCGCTTCGATGAGTTTCCGGTCATGGACTATCTGCTCGTTCCTGAGCTGTTGCTCCTCGTCTTCATTGCGCTCCTTGGCTATCTATTATTCGCAGCTCTCTTTGTCGGACTCGGTGCGACGATGGAGGATATGAGCTCGACAAGCAACTTCCAAGGCATGATCCTCATGCTGCCATTCTTCCCGTTCATCCTGATTTCACCGGTTCTTTCTGATCCAAATGGATTGATCGCGACGATTGCCAGCTATGTGCCGTTCACCTCACCGGCTATCCTGATCCTGAGGCTTTCCTTACTCGATCAATGGCCGTGGCTCGAAATCATCGGTGCCATCGCCGTCCTCATCCTGAGCATCTGGGTGATGATCAAGATTGCCGGCAAAATCTTCGAAGTCGGCATCCTCCTCTATGGGAAGAACGCCAGCATCGGAGAAATCATCAAATGGGTTAAATCATGATACATGGGGACGGTTCCGATGCGTCAAAAAAATGACGCACAGGAACCGTCCCCATGCTGCATTGTCAAACGTCAGATTATTTGAAATAATGGGGATGTATGGAAAAGAGGAAGGGGTACTTGCATGTATTGGGTTGTGGCGTTATTTGATGAAGAGACAGAACAAAAGGTGATGGATATCTGGCAGGAGCTCTGTGATCAATCCATCTCGTATTATGTGAATAAAGTCAAGGATGGGAAGCCCCATCTGACTCTAGCAAGTTATGAGCAATTGGACAAGGAGACGTTCATGACAGAGCTTGAAGCCTACTGTGAAGGGAAGGAAGAGGTAGCCCTCACCTTTAATACCGTGGGCTCGTTCCTGAATCACGACACGGTCTTCCTCTCTCCGGTCATCACCACCGATCTATTGAAGCTGCATGGGGCCTATCACCATGTGTTTGCCGACTACAAAGAGGCTTCCAACGAGCTATACGAGCCTGAACAGTGGATTCCCCATTGCACATTGGCCAACCAGCCTGTTACAGGAAACCTGTCCGACGTGTTCGGTTATTGCCAGAAGCATGTAGAGCCGATCTCCGGAACCATTGATCGCATTGCCATAATTGAGAAAGTCGGTGAAGAAAATGGGAAGCTCGTGGCTCCTGTGATTTATACAAAGAGGTTATCCAAGAGTGGGGTGATGAACGGATGATGGATGAATGGACCCTCCACCCACTGATACCCGATGATGTTGACTTGGATATTGCACGGATAACATCTGAGTTAGAGAGCGTTACGATGAATGGAGTTTTGTCAGAAAAAATTTTGACCCTTCAAGAAATCTATTCGAGGTGCTATGAATATCTTGAACTTGCAGTGTGCATCACCTGGAAAGATAAGAAAGATCCGATGGGTAAACAGTTGGCCGGTAAGGCAGAAGAGCTGATGGGGCGCTATAAACAGATCGAGTCAGAGGTGAAGCGGGAATGTCGTCAGTTAACGGATGACGAGTGGAATCGACTGGCCGATTCCGAGGAATTGGTTTCCCTCAGGCCCGTACTGTCCACCTGGCGTTTGGCCTCTCCTGGGAGCCATGAGCTCGAAGCGGACGGTCTCCATGCATGGGCTGAGCTATACGGAATGGCTTCGGACCAAGTGAAACCCAGATGGAAAGGCAAAGAGGTTCCCCTCGGTGAAGCAGTTAGGCTTGTCTATTATTCGAACGATCGTCCATCGAGGATCGAGTTCTTTAAGGAATGGACAAAGGAGTGGGAGAAAGTCAGTCATTGGTGTGCCAAGGCATTGAATCACATCTCAGGATTCCGGATCAGCAGGGGCGAGGATCCTGTTCAGTCGGCCTATGAAACAAACCGGATCACGCAACAGTCCGTCAATGACATGTGGGCCTCTGTCCTCGAGCGGAAGGGGATGTTCAACGACTTCCTCCAGCATAAATTGGTTCTTCAAGGTGAGAAAGATTTGCACTGGACGGATCAATTCGCCCCTCTCCCTTTGCAGACGGAATTTGGGACCATCCCTTATGAGGAAGCTAAGATCTTGATCGGAAATCTGATAGGAGCTTTTTCGGAGGATGCCGGTCGGTTTGTCCAGCATGGGTTCAACCACAAGTGGGTCGATGCAGCGCCGTCCCGTCACAAGGTAGTCAGTGCTTTTTGCGCACACTTTCCCAATGCGCGGCAGACGAGGGTCATGATGAGCTATGAAGGCGACCTTCAGAGTGTGAGTGTGTTAGCCCATGAGCTTGGCCACGCCTACCATTATCATCTTCTAGAGGACCATCCCATGTTTCTGCAGGATTGTCCACAAGCATTCACGGAAATTGCCTCGACTTTGTTCGAATCGATTCTTATTGAGGAAGCCATTAAATCTGCTTCTCCCATGGGAAAAATGCATCTTCTTGATCAGCAGATCAGCCGGGACATAGGCACCATCCTCAATAGCTATGTCCGCCATCGTTTCGAGGAAAAGCTGTACGAAAACCGCCGAATGGGTGAAGTCGATGCACGCAGGATGAACACGTGGATGGCCGATGTACAAAACCACGTTTTTGGACCGGATATGAAGACTCTTGATCCGACCTTCTGGGCATCACTTCGCCATTTTTATATCACACGGAAACCGTTCGGCCACTTCCCATATACGGTGGCCCACCTGCTCAGTACGGGGATCTATCATCAGTTAAAAGAGGCAGAAGATAAGGAGCAACGCTTAATGGCGATGTTGAAGGACACTGCATCACTGACGGTCGAGGAGTTTATGCAGAAACATCTGATCAGCGGATGCGTATGGGAATCCGCCCTGGATCAAATTGAGGAAAATATAGAGACATTCATCGCACTTTCTTCCCGCCAGCTGAAACCAAATCAATGATTCAAACGTACTTACTCCTATACTGCTAAATAAAGGAAGTGGTTGTATGGGAAGGAAGGTGAGGAGCGAGCGCGACATCTTTTCCGGAGAAAGAAAGCCGGAGAAGAGCTGCACGGTCATCGTTGATATGATGTAGCCCGAGGTTTTCGCAAGGTTATTCATCCGCTGAGAAGGAGAGGGAGAAAAATGATTTTACATACAGATGTGACAGGACAAGGAGCACCCCTTGTATTCCTTCACACAGGCTTACAAACGGGATTGACCGATTTTGAACAACAGGCTGACTTCTTCAAGGGGGCGTACCAGATCATCCGCCCCGATCTGAGAGGGCACGGTTCATCCGTATCTGATGAGTATGAGAATTTCTTTGAAGACTCGGCGACGGATCTTGCCGAGACGATTGAGCATCTGGAGGTGGGCCCCGTACATCTTGTCGGTTGCTCCCTTGGGGGGCTAGTGGCGCTGTTCTTCGCAAAGCACTATCCCCATTTGATCAAAAGTGTCACCTTATCAGGGATCACGCCTGAGAAACCAACCAATTGGTCGGATCTTCATCGTCAAGATATGGACATGCAAAAAGGGCTGTTGGAAAATCAGGAGGCGTGCCAATATTTCGATAGGCTTCACCGATCAGATTGGAGGAAGCTGATTCAACTCGGTTGGGATGAGGACTGGTATCCCTTCCATGAAACAAAGAGTTTCAAAGGCATCGGTGCACCCATCCTGTATATGGTAGGAGAAGGACAGCCGGCAGAAAGAAAAGGAGCACTCTATTATGCTGAAGAACAAGTGAGGATCGCGGTCATTCCGTTTGCCTCCCATCTTGTCCACAGTGAGCAGCCGCACCTGTATTCCCTGACCCTAGAACAATTCCTTTCTCGCGCAGACGGGCTGTAAGGACAGGAAGCATATGGTAGAATAGGATAAATAGACTGATTTTTTAGACAGGGAGTGCTGACTATGGAAATGCCCACTGCGTCCCGGCATGAGATGGGGATGGAGGTTCAGGAATTGACTAAGACCCTCATGATCTTCCAGCAGATGGAGCCTCTCCTTTATACCATCGGCCGTTCCTATGGTTGTGGGGACGAGGAGATTGCACGTATCCTTTTTAACTGCATCTTTACGCTTCACGATCAAAAGAAGAAGCATGGCGGGGAAAAGGACCGAACTGCGCTCATTGCTCTGTTCATGAAAGAATGCAGGGGGATTGTCAGGCCAGTGGAGGGGGATGAGTTCCCTTCGGTAATCAGCAGGATGAATGAGAGTGAACGTGAAGCGGTTTTACTTGTATATGGCATAGGTCTTTCAATAGGAGATATTTCTTCGGTCATGAAGAAGCCGGAGGATGAAGTGAAGGAAGACCTCCTCAGGGGGATCCGCTTCATTCGTAAACACCCCGATGTGGAAGGATGTCCTGAGTACCATCGCCTGTACGTGGACTATCTTGAACGCAGCATCGAGCGCACGGAGAAGGTCGCATTTGAAATGCATATTCACCAGTGCCCTGGGTGTCAGGAAGACCTTGCCACGTTTCAGGAGACGCTCCTGGAATTACGGGAATTCTTTGAGCAGAGCCATGTTCCGGAAGGGTTCCGGCTGAAGCTTGATGGGCTGATCGACACGGAGCTGGAGAAACGAAAGAAAAAGAACAAAAAGCGTAAGCGCACGGGCATCATTGCCTTGGTCGCGGCTTTTCTATTACTATTTACTGGTTTTGTGACAGATGGATTCGCCTCGATCTACTATACATATGCAGACTGGAAGAATGACGAAGATCCTCTGCTTCGGGAGTTCTATCAATCTGGAATCGGTGAACGCCTGAACCTTATAGCAGAAGATAATGGTGTGAAAATCACAATCAAGACCGCCATCGCCGATGAAATCCAGACGCTGATTTATTATGAAATTGAGGATATGGAGAACGACAGGCGGTTGATGGTGGATACGGAAAATGGGTTTACTATTGAAAATCAAATTGACTTCCTGAATGGCGAAGGAAGGGGCATCTTTATGGAAGAGGGGAAAAATGAGGAAGGAAATGGTGGAAAAACGAATGTCTACGAAGGGACCTTCTCACTTCCTCCGATCGTGGATGACACAAAGGATGCCTTCATAAAACTCAACCTCAACCAGCTTATATCCGTACCTCCGGATATGAGCACTCCTTTTGATATATATGAACTCAATAGTGAAGGACTTGAGATGACCAGTGGAGATTGGTCATTTGACATTCCTGTTGAAAAGCATGAATCCAAGGTCATGAAGCTCAAGCAGGGAATTGAGGTTGAGGGGCTGCCTGTCAGGCTTGATGAGCTGATCATCGCGCCTACAACGACTGCTCTTAAGTATAGTATCCCTGAAGGAGAAGAGGAAGAACCCGCGTTGCCCACTTTCCAGCTGCTCTTTAATTCTATCAAGACGAGAGAAGGGGCCGCTTTGGTGAACTGGTATAGCTGGCCGGTGTACCTCGAGAATGACAATGATTCTTGGGGCTCTTACCAGCAGAATTTCACTTCGCTTTATTTTGATGAGTTGGAAGAGCCTGAACTTGTGCTCTCAAGTCTTCAGGTGCATGTGCCTGAAAGATTTGAGTTCAAGGTTGATCCCGCCAAATCGTTCCCTCAAGTCCATGAATATGGAGGTGGAACCATCGTAGTGGAAGAACCGCCAAAAGATCGTCCATGGGAAGTATCTATGAACATGCCAGTGACGGATAAGAGGGACTTTGATTCAATCTACATCCAGTCTAGAGAAGAATCCGAAGGTGGCGGGGATATATGGAATGATGGCGAAATAAAGACCATCTACGTTGATAGGGATGGAAAAGAGGTTGAAGAAGGAGAGTGGGACTTTAAGGAGATTAGGGAAGGGAATTACCCACGTTCACTTTCAGTGAAGCAAACGTTCAAATTGACGAAACAAGGGGAGCCGGATACTGAGCTCAGGCCTACTGAATTTGAAATCGACGGATATGATAAAGACGTTTTCCTGGATAACTCAATTCCCCTGGAGCTGAAAAAAAAGTGAACGCTATTGAAAAAGAAGGCCTCCCGGGGCCCTCTTTTTTCACCACATGGCTTCTTCTTCACTTGTAAGGGTGTAGAATGTTGGCATCCACGTGAGGACCGCAGCAAACGTAACGAGCTGGATCGATACGATGATCGACGCAGGCAGGGATAATCCGACAAGCGGCAAGCCGATCACCAGCGGGATCATGGCAAGGACGCTCATGTGGTTGCGCGAGCGCCGCGACAGATACTGAGTTGCTCCACATTCCGGACAAGTGATGGAATGCTTGAAGGTGAAGATCTTCTTGAAGGTTTGTTGCCATGTCCATTCCGTGTTGCAGTGTTGACAGACGGGCATGAGATCACTCCTTTCGAAAGATAGTTTTATTTTACCATAATATGGAGGCGGTTGTGTGGATTTTCGGAAAGTCTATCCTGACGATGCAGAGAAGATCGTTAGACTGATGAAGGAAGTAGAGAAGACTTCTCCGTATATGATGATGGAGGGAGGAGAGAGGAAGACGACGCCCGAGCAGTTCAAGACATTTCTGTAGCGGATCGGTAACTCTTCCACCATACTGTCTGCGGAAGCATCCGGTGAGTTTGTCGGCTACATCATGATCATGGCCGAGTCAACGAGGAAAACGTCCCACCGGGCATATATGGTGATCGGTATCCGGAAAGACTGGCGCGGCAAAGGGCTGGGGAAATCACTGATAAGGGAAGGGATAGAGTGGGCAAAGGAACGATCCCTCACCAGGCTTGAATTGACGGTCGTCACCGATAATGAACCGGCCATCGCCCTTTACCGGAAGATGGGGTTCGAGATCGAGGGGACAAAACGTCAGTCATTATACATCGACGGGCAGTATCATGATGAATATTATATGGCACAGCTATTGGAGGCTTGAATATGTTTGTAGTCAATGTGGAAGGAGCAATCCGCCGTGGTGATCGCTGGCTTATGATAAAAAGGAGCGATAAAGAAGAGCATGCTCCGGGCGCGCTCTCCTTCGTGGGAGGAAAATGTGAACGGGAAGAAGCATCCGCTGATATTCTTGAGCGAACGCTACAACGGGAAATCTATGAAGAAGTGGGTGTCAACGTTACCGACCTCCACTATGTAAACAGTTCGATTTTCCAAACGGCATCTGGCATTGATGTGATTGATGTCGTCTACATATGCACGCTTCAAGAAGGAGAAGCCTATCCCAAGAGTCCCGACGAAGTCGATGAGGTGAAATGGATGACAACGGAAGAAATCCTGGCGCATCCAGGAATCCCCGATTTTCTCATTCATAATATCCAACAGTGTGAGGCGGTATATCGCTCTCGCTTCAGCGGAGTCCATCACGATGCTCATCGATAAAGATGTTCCCGCTGCTTGTGACAACGGCATAGTTGATGTCAATCAAGGAAATCCCCCTGTCCCTGCAAATAGATTGCAATTGTTCACTGTGTGGTGGGATGAGGTTCTCCGTTGCTTTCCCGTCCATGAGTATTCCCTGTTGGTGGAGGTCCCATGTACCCACCCCTGATTATTTTAACTATTATGTAAATGATTGTGGGTTGTATGGTATAATTTTCTTGCATGCAAAAGCATAGCCCTAATGATAAAGGAGGCGTTCATGATGAAATCGATTTACACTCATGGGAAAACGCCCCGTGCGCTTTCCCTCATCTGAAAGGGGAACTTGCATTGAAATCAGTCAAATTGGTCGAAGTGAATGAAGAAAATTGGTATGAGTGCTGTCAACTGGAGCTTACGGAGGAACAATCCTCCTATATGGAGTCCAATGCCGTCTCCATTGCACAGTCCAAATTTGAGCCCAGTCTTAAACCATTTGCCATCTATGAAAAGGAACAGATAGTCGGCTTCCTTATGTTCAACACGGAACGGGAAGAACTCGACGGCTACTGGGTATACCGGATCATGGTCGATCACAGGCATCAAGGAAAGGGCTTCGGGAAGCGGGCAACGGAAGAAATGCTCGCCATCATGTCGGAGCTTCCAGGGTGCGAGCGCATCGTCGTCGGTTACCATCCGGATAATAGGGGTGCCCATCGTCTTTATGAAAGCCTTGGCTTTATAGATGAAGGGAATCGGTTCGGGAAGGAAATGGCTGTCATCTACCAGGTGACTTCATAAAACAGAAAACGTCAGGGTCTTGATCCTGGCGTTTTCTGTTTTATGAAGAAGGGAGGAATGATAATGGAATTCATACATTGGTTGTTTCTTGTTTTATTATTCGGTTTGATTGTCCTTTTTTTCGTCTCCTTCACGCTGTTCATCCGGCGTATGGTGTATCGGTCGATGGCGAGGAATGAGCGGATCGATGAGGTGGAGGCGAAGCTTGATCGGATCCTGGATCATCTGGAAAAGCCGAATAAGTAAAAGCGGGTCAGTGCTGCTGACCCGCTTTTGGTTTTATATAGAGAAGATCAAATGAAATGGCAAATCAATCATCGAGTCAGAAATATCTCGGAAGCTTTCCCCCGTATCATCGCCAATCAACAGGCGGCTTGTTCAACTGAACGACTACCCCAAGCTCTTCCCCTGCAGCAAACATGAACTCCTTCCTGAAGAAATAACTTTCATGCGCCACAATCTGATGGTTTTCCACTTCCTGCACCTGGATATCGTGTAGCTCTCCTTCGTCGGTGATGACCACGATGACGTGCCTTCCCCAAAGCGTCATCCGTTTTGCAGTGTGTCCCGGCAGCCCGAACCGCATGGATCCTTTCTTCATCTCTGCTTTGGAGTATTCCTGGAAACCGAGGAATGCTTCATTGTGGGCGGTTGAACTGAAGAGGCTGAGGAGCTTATCGAGATTCCCGGTATTGAAGGCTTCAAGATAAATGTCCACGGTCTGTTTCGTTTCGTTGTCCATAGTCATCACGGGTTTCACTTCCCCTGATCGATTTTCCTTGAGGTTTTGCCTGGCACGCTGGAGGGCGGCATAGATACCGCCTCTTGTCGTATGGACGATACCAGCCGCTTCGTCTGCGCTGAATCGGAACACATCCACAAGAAGAAAGGCCGCCGCCTGCTTCGGGGTGAGGGATGTGTGGACCCTCATAAGGGCTTCTTCCAATTCTAGACGGTCCATTGGAGGCACATCGCTGATATCATCTTCAAGAAGGATTCCCACTCCATGTTTCCGCTTCCTGCACTGATCAAACCACGCATTCGTGGCTATCCGGAATATATACGATTTCTGATCCGTCACATCACTCCAGCGTTCTGGAAGCATCCCGAATGCTTTAAGTAATGTTTCCTGATACAGATCTTCACCGTCCCATGGGGATCCCGCGATATAGGTGCAATATGACCACAGGTCGCTTGAAAACGTCCCTACCATGGTGGAAAAAGCATCCCGTGCCATCCTTGTTTCTTCTATCATATTCTGCGCGATATCCTGCTTCATAGTTTCTCCTCCTCTTCCTCTTCCTCTTCATCTACTCATCAATATAACGTATCAACGCTCGGAGATTATACGGGGTATATGAAAAATGTTGAACGTTTCCCTGCTTAGTTCAACGACGAGTACCTTTGTATAGTCACTATCATAGCAGGCAGTGGTCCTAGGATTGAATATTTTCCTGAAATATATATGAAGTTTTCATAAGATAACGAGTGGGATAAAGGGACCAAGATTAAAAGAGATAAACAAATGGGGAGTCAGAGGTTTAGGGAGCTTATGAAGAGACTTCTATCCAGGTTTCGTAAATCGCTTCCTCTTGGTCAGGTGGGGACTGAGAGTTGGCCTCTTGAATGCCATTTCCATCCTGGCGGTCGCCAGCTTCTAACAAAAGGCACGGAGGGGATCCCTCCGTGCCTTTTCACGCTGCGGCTCCATCGGTTAGCATGAGGAGCCGGACGGCACTGAGCTGTGCCAGTCGTTCCCTCGATGCTGCCTGTTGGAAAATCGCGGCGCTCCTTGCGTTGAAGAGAGGGAACGCGAGTTCTCCTAACAGTTCGCATCCCCATAGTCTAGCGGTGATGGAGAAGAAACGAATAGTCAGGTATCATAAGAGTGGGGCCCTACGGGGGTCCTGCTCTTTTTTTCTGTTTTTTGTGGTAAGCTTGGGATATAAAGGCACACGGAAGGAAGGGGATTTTCATGGGGAATTACTCAGAAGAAAAAGCATGGAAAAGAGCAGAGAAGATGGGAAAGGTGAATTATTTACTCTTAATGGGCATCCTGGCGGGTGGAGGAGCGTTCTTCGGCTTGTCCGTTTTATTGGCTTATGTCCGTGGTTCGGATATTGATCTGTTTCAGACGTTCCTATCTGCCCTTTCCTTTGGGGTGGTGTACGGATATTTGTCCTGGAAGTTCACGAAGAGAAGGTATGAGAAGAAGCGGTAGCCATGCGCCTCTGTTGGGCTGAGGGGCCGCTGAGCATGAAATCCTGATGTTGCAGGCAGGGGTTAATGAAGCATCAGTCTTTCCTCATCAGCGACCCTTCATCGGACGATCTAATTCCTATTCCATCTACGATGCTTTCCCTGATATCTTCTTCATCCTCAGCTTTCAATAAGTTTTTGATATCCACACGTTTTGCATGCTTCATGGCATCCTTATAGCCATCCATATCATTGTGATGGACTGTCTGATAATCAGATTGCCCGATGACGTACAAACATGCCAGCGTATCTCCCGTGGGTGATAGCTCTTGATTGACCGCGTTGATGAGGGGAACGGATGCCAGAAGCTTTTCTCCTGGATCTCCTTGATTTTCATCATACATAAACAATGCCACATTCCCATCATGGACAAAAGGTTCTTCAAGCACTCCGGAATCGTCGGCATCATAAAACCTTGTAACGTGGGTCTTATTAAACCCATATAGCTTGAGCTCATCCGCTTCCTTGGAATGAGAAAGATCCGAATTGAACGATTTGAGCGGCTCCCCCATGGCAAAATTGTCACCTTCAACTTCCAATCGGATCATTTTTTTATCTGTCCATACTTCGAACACTTCAAAGGGTTGATCGGTTAGTTGTACGGTGTAGATGCGATTGTGTTTCTGTTTTTTGCAATCATCACATCTGCTCTCAATGATTCTACTATCCTCTCCATATTTTTCTTTGACATAAAGGGCAACCTTCTTTTCATCCGTCTGATAGTTGAGTAGGAAAACCATCGTTCCGGCAAGCAGGAGTATAAGGGACAGGCCGATTTTTCACTTTTTCATGAACACACCACCGTTTGAAATTTACGTTGCTAATAAGTGTATCATGCTTTCCAGCTATTCATTCTACCTATGAAAATAGAGGGTTCTATTCGAATCATGGGAATGACGTAGCTGTTCCTGTTTGGAAACATGGTGAAGGAAGAGGAGGGCAACGAAAACATCACGGTGTGTAGCCAAGTCAGAAACATTGCAGAACAAAAAAACGCAGGAGTGCATCCTGCGTTCGTTTATCTCTCAAGTCCACTGGCATTCTCGACATGAGTCTCGGGTTCAGGGTGAATAAAGATGACGGCTTTCTTGAATTCCTGCCTGATCCGGTCTTCAATGCGATCGCATAGCTTATGGACGTTTTCAATGCTTTCTTTGGACGGCACGACCATGTGGAAGTCGATGTATTCGATGGCCCCTGCACGCCGCGTACGGAAGTCGTGGACCTGGATGTATTCATCCTGAAATGAATCGATCACATCCAGGATCACCTGCTCCTCTTCATCGGATAGACGGGCATCGATGAGGGGTGGGAAGGCTTCTTTCATGAGTTTCGTTGCTTCAATCATGATATAAATGGCAAGCCCGATCCCAATCAAGGGATCCAGGAACGTCCATCCCGTGACGGTGACGAGGAGTAGGCTCGCTGCGACTCCGAGGGAAGTGAATACATCTGTAAGCAGGTGGAGTGCATTCGATTTCATGGCAACGGAATTCACCCTCTTGGCTTCACGGTTCACAATCCTGGAGACGATGAAGTTGATGAGAGCGCCGAGGACCATGACGCCTACGCCCAGTATCGGAAGCTTGATTGGTTCAGGGTAGATGAGTTTATGGACACATTCATAAATGATCCAAATCCCTGCTACATAAATCAGCAGTGTCTCGATTGTACCTGAAATGTTTTCAACCTTCCCATGTCCATATGGATGCTCCGGATCAGCAGGCTTTCCGGAAATGCGGACGGAAATGAAGGCGATGAGGGAGGCGATGAGATCCAATGAAGAGTGAATCGCCTCTGATATGACAGCGACGGAACCGGTGAGGATCCCGACGATGAATTTTAGTAGTACGACAAAGGAATTACTGAGCACGGATAAAAAGGCAATGCCCGAGGTATTTTTCAACTATCTTCACCCTATTCTATTTTCTATGTTTCTATCGTACCAAGCCCGGTGCGAGTGGGTCTACAGCAACCTTATTTGAAGGAGAAACATATGTTTTGACCGGTGAAAAGGGTTGGATGAAGGAAACTTTATAGGCTGAGGAGAAATGCAGACGGTATAAGGCACGAAGCATATTTTTTAGTGAGAAAGGGTGTTTGGGATGAAGCTTGGAAATGTGGGTGTTTCTAATAAAAAAAATATCGTTCAGCTCTCTCGTGAAGTGGGATGGGACTATAGTGAAGAAGATGTGGAAGAGGTGTTCAAAAGCGGAAGCATGGTTGGTCATCGTCTGGATTCCGGTGAGGTCATTTCATCAGCGGCCCTGTTCCCATATGGTGATGAGCTTGCCACTCTCGGTGTGGTCATCGTCAACCCGGCGTATAAGGGAAGAGGACTGGGGCGAGAGCTGGTGGAATCTGTGCTTGCATCTAAGGATGAGCGATCGATCCTGCTTGTTGCTACAAGGGAAGGGAAACCCTTGTATGAAAAAATGGGGTTCAGGGAAACCGGGATGATTACGAAGTATATCGCTTCTACTTTTCATCCAGCACAGATTCAGCATGAGTTATTCTTAGCGCCGATGACATACGAGGATATTGAAGAGGTGGCAAAGTTGGACACTCAAGCATTTCGTGGAGATCGAATCGAGATGCTCAGAGCACGATATGAACGGTCGATTTCAGCCGTCGTACTAAGGGACTCCCTTGGGAGGATGATAGGATACGGGATGTGTGTGCAAGGTTCCTTCCACCGGGTGGCAGGACCTGTGGTCGCACCTACTGCATATGAAGCGGCGGGAATCCTGCAAGAACTTTTGGGAAGGGGAGAGGGAAGTGTCCGGTTGGATACATCTATGGATGACGAGGTCTTTCACAAGTATTTAGATGAATTCGGTTTTGTGGAAGACAGTCATTCCCCGATCATGGTACTAGGTGAAGATGTCCTCTCTGCGAGGAATGGGATGTTATTCGCCCTGGCATCCCAAGCCTTGGGTTAGAAGGATCGTCTGCCATTCCGCCTGTTTCAAGTCATGAAAAATGCCCCGACAATCCCGGGGCATCTGATGTTTTATATTATTTCAATAGCTTCAGCAGTTCTTCGTTGCACTTTTCCTTCTCATCATACACAAGACCATGACCGCTCTCTTCAAATGGAATCAGCACGGCATCATTTAATTCTTCGACTAAGCGTTCACTGAAGGCATAGTCACAGATCTGGTCTTGCTTTCCGTGCATGATCGTGACGGGAACAGACACAGAAGTCAGCTCGCTGCGAAGGTCTTCGTCCCGTAGAGATTCTGCGCAGGCAATTGTGCCGTGGGCAGAAGCCTCAAGTCCAAGACCGAGGAACCATGCATCCATCTCATCAGATGTCTCGCTGTAGAAGAAATTCCCGCCAAAGTCTTTCAGTGCCGCCGGTCTGTCCGCTTTAATTCCTTCAATCAGCTCATCGACCCCTTCTTTCTTCATTCCATACGGGTAGCCGTCCCGCTGGGTGAAAATTGGGGCTGCAGGTCCCATCAGGATCAAACGCGACAGTTCTTTTCCTGCAAATTTGCTCGCATAGCGGATACTGATCGGTCCACCCATGGAGAAGCCGGCTAGATAAAAATCTTGAAGTCCCAGCTCCTTAACGACTTTTTCGATATCAGAAGCGAGGGTGTCGTAGTCGTATCCGAAGGCAGGTTTGTCCGATTTACCGAATCCGCGAAGGTCGATCCCTATAAAACGATAACCTTTCTGAGGTAATTCGTTCATTTGATATTCAAACATTTTATGATTCACAGGCCAACCGTGGATGAAGACGATCGGTTGACCTTCCCCGATATCTTCCACAAAAAGATTGACATCCTTATCTACAGTGATATATTTACCCATTTCTACATCATTCTCCCTTACAGTTAATGGTTTAACTTTTCCCTCAAGGCAAGCCGATTAAACAATCGGGCTCTTTAGAGCAGAAATTCCAGTTGCAATCCCCGCCCGATTTTACTAAAGTATAGAGTTAGACAGGTTTTATAGAGGAGGACCCGAAATTGACAATATCCAACCCTGAAACGATGGTTGCGACAATACATGGATTAGATGACAGAGGCTCGGGCCGTGCCAGCGTATGGCGCGAAAACGAGCTTGGTAATAAACGAAAATTGAAGCTCACAATCCCTCAGACCCTTCCTGGTGAAGAAGTCCAGGTGACGGTGGATAAGCCGGAGAAAAAGCGCTGGAGGACGATGCCGCAAGAAATTATTACGCCAAGTCCCGAGCGGACAGCCCCACCATGCCCTCACTTCGACCGCTGCGGCGGCTGTGTGTGGCAGCACTGGGAGTACGAAGGCCAGCTTAAAGAAAAGACCAACCACGTTAAGCATGCCCTGGAAGCAGAAGGATTCGATCCTGTCTTGGTGAGGGATGCCATGGGAATGGATAATCCTTGGCGCTACCGCAACAAAATGGAATTCACCTTCTCCAAAGAAGGAGAGCTCGGACTGCATGAGCAGGGAAACTTCCGCAAGGTCATTTCCCTTGAAACGTGCTTGATCGCCAGCGAACAGATGGTGGAGGCGGCAATGGAAGTCGCCGCCTGGACCAATGAACACGGTCTGAAAGGATACGACAAAGAGGCGCATGAAGGCCTCCTTCGTCACTTGATGGTCCGTCAGTCCTTCGCTACAGGTGAATTGATGCTCGGTGTGTTTGCTACGGAAGCCCCGACAGGTGATCTTCAGGCGGCCGTCGATGATCTGAAAACACGAATCGAAGCGAAATTCCCTCATGTGAAGAGCCTTCTGTGGATGGAAAACACCGATTGGGCAGACCGTACCCAAGCGGAAGAAATCCATGTCCTTGCAGGTCGGGATTTCATCTATGATGAGATGGACGGGTACCGCTTCCGCCTGTGGTTCGATACGTTCTTCCAAACGAACCCGACACAGGCACAGAAGCTTGTGGACCTCGCCATTGAAATGGGCAAACCGAAGGAAACGGAAAAAATGATCGATCTCTTCTGTGGAGTCGGCACATTCTCCCTTCCATTCGCAAGCCGTGTCGGTGCCCTTGCCGGCATTGAAATTGTGGAAAGCTCCATCGAGTCGGCGAAACGGAATGCAAGTGACAATCATATCTCCAATACAACTTTCCTTGCGAAGGATGCACGAAATGGAATCGATGAGATTCTTGAGAGTTTTGGACGTCCTGAACTGCTCCTTCTCGATCCGCCGCGCTCAGGTGCAGGCGGTAAAGTGATGAGACGGATCGGCCGTGCCCAGCCGGAAAGAATCGTCTACGTGTCTTGCAATCCGGATACATTCGCGACAGACGTCAAAGAACTTGAAGCTTTCGGATATAAGCTCGATGATGTACAACCAGTCGACCTGTTCCCGCACACGGTGCATGTGGAAGTCGTCGCAAGTCTGAGTAAGTAACTTGATAAGGAACGGGGCTGGGGCAAACTTGTCTTAGTCATAGGGAAACCCGAATTCATTGGCCAATAAACAGGCATATGAATTCGGGTTTTTGATTTGTTCATAACAACATATGAATTTCATTGGTTCCAGCGGTTGATTGGAGTGCAAGACGCAGACTCCTGCGGGGAGAGTAGCTGATGTGAGACCCCGCAGGCTTGCCGAGGAGGCTCACGGGCTACCCGCGGAAAGCGAAGTCTTGCACGGAAATTATAAGCGGCATTAAGAACTTATATTGATGATGTTCGTCATGAAATGGCACCTCTTTGGTTTTGTCCCAGCCTTTATTTCGAAAAAGAAATGAACCAAAAGGGGAGTGATGGTAAACTTTAACTACTAAGAGAGAAGGGGGAGATCTCCATGAACATCAAGAAAGCAACGCTGAGCGACCTTGAATCAGTCGCACATTTATTCAATGAATACCGTATCTTTTACAAGCAACCGTCTAATCCCGAAGGCGCAAAAACATTCATCCAAGAGCGTCTAACCACCGGTGACTCCATGATTTTTCTTGCAGGTGATGATCAAGGAATGATCGGATTCACCCAACTTTATCCGACATTCACTTCGATCGGGATGAAGAGGGAATGGATCCTCAACGATCTTTATGTGTCTGAAGAAGCCAGGGGGTCGGGGGTCGGAGAGGCTCTGCTTCATAAGGCGAGGGCGTTTGCCTGGGAAACGGGGGCTGCTTCCATCTGCCTCAGCACGGCACCTGACAATAAAGCGGCGCAAAAGCTGTATGAAAAGAATGGGTACCACCAGGATCAAATCTTTCTTCACTATGAATTGGAGCTGTGACATATGGTGAAATTATATATTACAAGACATGGTGAAACACAGTGGAATAGAGAGAAACGGATGCAGGGGTGGAAGGATTCGGATTTAACACCGGAAGGAGAAGAAGACGCCCGGGCCCTTGCGCAGGTATTGAAGCGGGTTTCCTTTGAGGCTGTATACTCAAGCCCGATCGGTCGGGCAAGGAAGACGGCAGAGCTGCTTGTGAACCAAGCCCCCATCATCCTCGAGGAAGATCTGAGGGAAATCGGGATGGGCGATTGGGAGGGAAGGACGCAGGAGGAAGTGAGGGCCGCCGATCCGGAACGCTTTCATACGTTCTGGAACAAGCCCCATGTCTATGAGACCGAGACGGGAGAGACCTTCAATCAGCTTATGGACCGTGTGGAGTCTTTCTTGAAAAAGGTTCAGGTTCACCAGGGGACGATCCTTGTGGTGACCCATTCCATTTTCATCAAAGCCCTGCTGGCCTACGTAAAGGAACTCCCACTGGACAAACTGTGGTCGCCTCCCTTTATCGAGGCCACCAGCCTCACGGTCATTGAAGGGGCCGGGGGGAAGTATGAGATTGTGGTGGAAGGAAATACTTCGCATAAAGAGTAAGAAAATTGAAACTTTTTACAGACTGAACCGTATAAGCTAGTAAGAGCATCAAAAGGGAGGTGAATCTTATGTTGTGGATCATCATTGGGATCGCTGTCGTATTCGGTCTCGGCTCTGCCCTCATCAATGGTCGAAGGGAGACATCCTCCTTTGATGTGGCAAACAGTCAGGAACGAGTGCTTCAAGAAGAAGAGAGGATCAAGGCAAGCAGTTGGTTCGGCGGCGGATTCTAAGAAATACGTGGGGTATTCATTGCTCCACGCATTTTTTTAGTGGGAAGGGGAATCGGGAATCATCGTGATGGCGATGGTTCTCAGTGATTTCCCATCCTTTTTTTCTTGAGTAGCGCCGGTATAGTATTTCTTCACGATTTCCCCGATTTCTGTCTGCAATTCCTGGTATCCCGCATCACTCAATTTCATTTCAACCATGGAAAAAGATGCTTTGTCCTCATCGTCTCCGATTTGTTTCAGATAATTTTCATATTGAGCGGATACCATGAGCTGATACCGAGAGAAGTGGAGGAGCTTTTCCTCACCTGAAGCTTCCTTCCATTCTTCTTTGGAAATGGTGGCTTCCTCTTCATTCAATACATAGTATTTTTCAGAAACAGACTTTACTTTTTTCTCACGGGTCACACGGATGATCCCTGCATGGGCAAGGGTCTGGATGTGGCGATAGAGTGTGGCTTGCGGGACATCTTCAATCACTTTGACCATTTCTAAAGGCGTCAGACCAGCTGCTTTGTTCCTCATGAGAGCCTGGCATATTTTCATCCGGACGGGATGCATCATCAACTCGGCTTTATTTTTCAATGGAATGCTCCTTTACGTGGGGTTTGTAATCTCATTATAAAAAATGAGAATAAGAATTGCAATTCCTCCACTTATCAATTATCATTATCAATAATGATAATGAAAAGGATGATGAAAATGACATTACATTATGGGTTGGATGATCTTCCCTTTTTGGATATAGAGGCCTTATTGCCGCTGATCCTGCCGATCGTGATCATCAGTCTGATACTGATCGCATTGGCCTTGGCAGATTTATATAAGTATAGGGAGTTCAGGGCCCATAAGGGTATGTGGGTGTTGATCATTGTGTTTGTGAATACCCTTGGTCCTGTCCTTTACTTTGTGTTCGGTCGGAAAGAGGGGAAGAGAAGATGAAGCTTGATGTGAAAAATGTGAATAAAACCTACAAGGGTCATGTGGCCCTCCAGCCTTTCTCGTTGGTGGTGGATGCGGGGACTTGCACAGGTCTGATTGGACCGAACGGTGCAGGGAAGTCAACATTGATGCGACTGATGACGGGTATGGAGGAACCTGACACCGGAGAGATTCTATTGAATGATAAGCCGATCTCTTCTATGAAAAAGGAAATCGGCTACCTCCCTCAGTATCCCGCCTTCTACGAATGGATGACAGCCAGTGAACACTTGACGTTCATGGGACGCCTATCAGGTATGGCTCCCTCTGCACTGGAACATGATATCCACGCGCTTTTGAATAAGGTTGGACTTGCAAAACGATCAAATGATCGCATCGCCACCTTCTCAGGAGGGATGAAACAACGATTGGGAATTGCCCAGGCACTATTACATAAGCCCTCTCTGGTCATTATGGATGAACCTGTATCGGCCCTTGATCCTGTCGGGAGAAGGGAAGTGCTCTCGATCCTGGACGAAATCAAAAATCATACGACCTTGCTCATCTCCACGCATATTCTTAGTGACGCAGAGGAAATCTGTCAGCGCTTTGTCATTATGACGGAAGGGGAAAAAGTTGAAGATGCCATGATCCAAGATCTGTTAGATCGGTACTCCCGGCAAATCATCCGTTTGGATGCAGCTTCCATGGAAAGGGGATGGGTGGATCATGTTGCCGGGCTGCCGTTTGTAGAATCAGTCAATGTCACAGGGAGAAGCATGAATATCCTGCTCAAAGATCTTGTTCGGGATAAAGGAAAACTCTTGCAGGGAGCGCTGGATTATTCAGTGGATATCCACAAATTCGAAGTGGGCCGGGATTCACTGGAGGAGATCTTTATAAGGATGGTGACAAAGTCATGAAAAATACATGGACTATTTTCAAGAAAGAAAGCAGGCAGATGGGATTGGAGTATAAGTGGATCTGGCTGCCGGTCGTCTTTATCCTTTTAGGGGCTACGCAGCCTGTAACGAGCTATTATCTTCCTTCCATCCTTGAAATGATGGGTGGAGAGCAGGGGATTACCGTGGATCCATCGAAATTTGTACTGGACGGCAACACCATACTCGCTGCCACCCTCGCATCCCAATTCGATCAGATGGGACTCATCATCATCGCCCTCTCGTTCATGGGAATCATACAAGGAGAAAAGGCATCGGGGATGCTTTCATTCATGATGACGAGACCTTTGAACCTGCGCTCTTATCTACTAGGGAAATGGGGGGCAGCCTTTAGCTTGATTGCCTTCAGCATGATGGCAGGATTCGGAACTTCCATGTTCTACTCACACTATCTATTCGACGGAGTGAATGTGGTTATAGGAATAAAGGCATTTTCGATTTATCTTGTGTGGGGCATGTTCATCCTCAGTGTGATCATGACAGTCAGCACGCTCCTGCGGGGAAGTGGTTCTGTGGCATTCGTGTCAATCGTCATCCTGCTTCTATTCAGGATGCTTGCAGGATTGAATCCCCTAGTTGATTTGTTCAATCCTGCTTCCCTCAGTCTAGAGGCTGCCAGTGTCCTGAAAACAAGCGGAATGATGTCCGGTATCACGTGGACGTTACTGCTTGTGGCTGTCTGGATCTCCCTTCTTTTCTCCCTGAACGAATGGCTGATCAAACATAGAAAAGTATATCTCCGCCACGGCTAAGGGGTGTCCTCCGAAACTCGGTATTTATCATATGATTCTCTCTCTGTATAATGGATAATACTGGTGGACTGTGAGATGATAAGGAACGCACAGATGAAAGATTACGAGAGTCTCGCGGTTTTGATGGGTTCTCTCGGCTATCCGTCCACATCTGAACAGATGCGTGGCCGGCTTGAAAAAATCGTAAAAAAATTTGTGAAGAGCCTTCATTCATGAAAGGGAGGACAGCGATGAATATCACATCACAATGGAACCAGGAGGAACGCGACCTGATACGGAGCAAGGTGATTGAATACAATGGGGACAGGCTCCCGGATGAAGTCAAGCATCCTGTGAAGCAGGTGGGCTTCATGGTAAAAGATGATAATGGAATTGTCTTCGGCGGGATCACTGGAACGATCTTCTGGTATCATCTGCATATCGATTTTCTTTGGGTCGATGAAAAGCTCAGGGGAAAGGGGTATGGACAAGATCTGGTCCGTCAAATGGAAGAGGCTGCAAAGGAAAATCAGTGCAGGCTCATCCAGCTTGATTCCTTCAGCTTTCAGGCTCCACACTTTTATCAAAAACTGGGGTATACTGTCGCGGGCGTTGTGGAGTCACATCCAACGCCAGAACACCAACAGTATTACCTAGTCAAAAGGCTCGACTGATGGTACAGGTGAAGTGGGATGGAAGCTGGAAGACAAGACTGAAATGGGGATTCTCGGCGTTAGGAATCGTCTCAATCCTGTTATATGGGTCGATTGTGATCTTCGGGTATAAAGGGTCCGGTGACATTCAGGGATTCCCTGTTCCTGTGTCGGCACATGTGATGAATGAAACGAAAAGCATCAAAAATTACAGATGGAAGCCGGCTGCCCGTGAAGGGGATCTCCCACTATCCTATAAAATAAGGATTATTGCTGCGGGGTGGAGGGTGCAGGATAAAGAAGGTCACACCGTCACATACGGGAAGAGGGCCCATAAAGTCGAGATGGTGACGGGAGAAGACTATCTGTTCCTTGAACAAGTGAAATGATACCCGGCTTGGAGAATGTATCAACTCTTGCAGGCATACCTATATATCAGATGCCTCTTTGGGTATCGAAAAATCAATGGGGCGGGAGACGGGATATGATGGGTACAGTTGCCATGGTCCTTCAGATTTTACTTGGTGCAGGATTTCTCATGTTCGGGTGGATGAAGTTCACATCGAAACAGATGGTGGATGAATTCCATCGTTACCGGATGCCGGTTTGGTTCCGGATCTTCACTGGGGTGGTGGAAGTCATCACAGCAGTCCTGCTAATCATAGGGCTGTGGAATGAAACCTGTGCAGCTATCGGAGCGCTGGTCGCTGTCGTGACGATGGTGGGTGCGATCTTCACCCATCTCCTCCGTGTGAAGGACCCGGTTGCCAAGTCGGGAATGCCCTTCCTTTTGTTGATTCTGAGCTTGATTGTCCTCTATTTGAACAAAGGCGGATTTGGCCTTTGAAGGAGATCGAGGACGAAGAAAGTACGAAGCGCCACCAGGGTCCTGTCGATGGGATCGTGGGGGCGCTTCGTTTTATTGATGGGGCAGATCTACTGTCCGGCGAAGATCCAATGCAGTTTTTACGTAGTTCTTGGCCGTCGCTTGATAGTAGGCAGACTGGACGGTCATGGCGGCTACGATCAGTACATTCCAAACGACGGTCAAATCTTCTTCTGTCACATCCTGCAGGGCGGGTAACAGGCTCCTGCACTCTTCCTGTATGAACTGGTCGATCGCTTCATTGACGGAAGTGTCACCGGTGGCAGTAGCCGTGGGAAGGGCATGATGGTGGATGCGGTCGAATACAGAAGCGTAGGCGCTGTATAGTTCGATTGGATTGATGATGTCATCGTGGCGGTCTTCTATATTATTGAACACAAGGGTGAGGACCCCGCGTATGGACTCGAAATCAAGGGAACCTTTCAAGTCCTCGACGATGAAGAGCATGGCTGCTTGGGCCATCGTGTATTTTTTTCCGTGGAGTGGAGAGCCGATGAGTTCCTTCACATCCCGTTTCACCCAGTTCTGTACGGTACTTTGCGGAAAGTTGGTGAACTCGATCTGGTTCCCAAGGGACACGATCTCATTCAAGGAGAATCCTGTATTCCCTACGTGGGAGTCTAGGACCTTAACCAGTATTGGCGGCATCCCCTGTGAAGGGTCGCATGTGCCCCATGCGTCCACGAGCACTTCCTGTGGACTGCGGGAGAACTGTCCTGATAGGGCCATGAGAAGATCGGCCATGTTTTTTCGTGTAAGTTTGTAGGTCTCCACCGCAATCGCTCCGTTTCTTTTCTTTATCTTCTACTATAGTATCGACTGGATGGAAGCCCGTCAATCGAAGTTTCGCGTGCACTTTATTCTTGTCTTTTATAGGAAAAAACCGTATAATGAACTCATATATAAGTTCATTTGAACTTGAAAATAGGAGTGAGGATCTCGATGGGTAAACGCATATTTTATTTTCTGTTGACGAACGTACTCGTCCTTCTGACCATCAGTATCATTTTTTCACTGACAGGTGCAGGACGCTACATCAATGCTGATGGCAGTCTCGATCTGGTTGCACTTCTGATTTTTAGTGCGATCATCGGTTTCACTGGTTCATTCATTTCACTTGCCATGTCCCGTTGGATGGCGAAACGCATGATGAATGTCCGTGTCCTTGACCCGAATGGGGCTTTGACTGCGGATGAGCAGAGTGTCGTGGAGAAGGTCCACCGCCTTTCAAGGGCTGCAGGTCTTACGCATATGCCGGAAGTAGGAATCTACGATTCACCTGAAGTGAATGCATTTGCGACAGGTCCTTCCAAGAAGAAATCACTTGTGGCCGTATCGACCGGTCTTCTTTACGAAATGGATGACGATGCCGTTGAAGGTGTCATCGCCCATGAAGTTGCCCACGTGGCAAACGGTGATATGGTGACAATGACCCTGTTGCAGGGTGTGGTCAATACCTTCGTAGTATTCCTGTCCCGTGTCGCTGCCTGGATCGCTACACGCTTTGTGAAAGAAGAAATTGCGCCGATTGTCCACTTTATCGCCGTGGTTGTATTCCAAATCGTTTTCTCCATCCTTGGAAGCCTCGTCGTGTTCGCGTATTCCCGTCACCGTGAATTCCACGCTGACCGGGGCGGAGCGGATCTTGCAGGTAAGGATAAGATGGTTCATGCCCTTCGCATGCTGAAGGATTACACTGGACGCATGAAAGGGAATGATGATACAGCCATCGCTACATTGAAAATCAATAATAAGAAAAAGTCTTCCATCTTCTCGACTCACCCGGACCTTGATGTCCGCATCAGTCGCCTGGAAGGCAAATAAGAAGCATGAGAGCTGCATCCATAATCGGATGCAGCTTTTTCTTTTTCCCATTCCTTCACTTCGGCGGATGAAGGGCAAATATGGTACCATGGGGACAAATGAAGAAATTTTTTGCAAATGAAAGGAGCCACTATGACAAATCAGTCAGGCTGGAACTTAGAGAATACGTATGAAGGGTTGCCCCCATTCTTCTACTCGTCAATGAAACCCGTTCCTGTAGAAAAACCGGAATGGGTGATCTTCAATGAAGAGCTTGCCAGATCCCTTGGCATTACCGATCAGGATGTGGACGTCTATGCAGGAAATCATGTGCCGGGAGGAGGACACCCCCTTGCCCAGGCTTACGGAGGGCACCAATTCGGGTATTTTAACAGACTGGGTGATGGCCGTGCCGTCCTCCTTGGTGAACAAGTGATCTCAGGAGGAAACCGGGTGGACATACAGCTCAAAGGTGCGGGTCGTACTCCCTACTCACGCGGGGGAGATGGAAGGGCAGCGCTTGGGCCCATGCTTCGTGAATATGTAGTCAGTGAAGCGATGCACGCCCTTGGCATCCCCACGACCCGGAGCCTTGCCGTCGTCAAGACGGGGGAGAGCATCGTCAGGGATCGACTGCTTGATGGAGCCGTTCTTACAAGGGTCGCATCCAGCCATATCCGGGTGGGAACCTTCCAGCTGGCCGCCAAAGCGGGGAGCCTGGAAGACTTGCGAGCCCTCGCGGATTATACGATCGACAGACATTATCCGGGTGTGAAGGGGACAGACCAGCCTTATCTTTCCCTCCTTGAACAGGTGATGGACGCCCAGGCATCACTGATTGCCAAGTGGCAGCTTGTAGGGTTCATCCATGGGGTCATGAATACGGATAATATGGCGATCAGTGGAGAAACCATCGACTATGGTCCATGTGCGTTCATGGATGCATTCAATCTTGAAACAGTCTTCAGTTCCATAGATGAGCAGGGGCGCTACGCGTATGGAAACCAGCCACCGATCGCAGGATGGAACCTGGCCCGTTTCGCAGAGAGCCTGCTACCTCTCTTGGATGAGAATGAGGAAAAGGCGGTGGAGCTTGCACAGGAGACGATTTCCGCTTACCCGTCCCTTTATCACGCGTACTGGCTGGACGGAATGAGGTCGAAGCTCGGTTTGTTCCATCCGCACGAAGATGATCAAAAGCTGGTCGAAGATCTTCTGACGATGATGGGTAATCATGGGGCAGACTACACGAATACCTTTCTTGATTTGACCTTTGACAGGGAAGAGAGGAACTCCCTCGCTGGTACGGTCGAATTCGCCCAGTGGCAGGAGAGATGGGAAGAGCGTCTGGATGAACAGCCGGAGTCGGAAGCCAAGGCAAGAAAGCTGATGCGCGACCATAACCCGGCTGTGATTCCTAGGAATCATCAGGTGGAACGGGCGCTGGACGCTGCGGTGGAGGAAGGAGACCTGTCCGTTTTGACGACACTCCTCGACGTACTCAAAAAACCATATGATCACGAAGGCTGTCCCGTTTCTTACCAACACCCACAAAATCCGGAGGACGGACCATACCGCACATTTTGTGGGACCTGATTGTTGAAGCAGCCGCCTTTCGCACTGGGCGGCTCATACATAGAAGAGGAGTGATGGCAATGCTTGAACTAATAGAGAAGCTTCGTACAGACCGACCGCTTGTCCACAACATCACCAATGTGGTGGTGACCAATTTTACGGCGAATGGTCTTCTGGCCCTCGGGGCATCGCCGGTGATGGCGTATGCCGAAGAAGAAGTGGAAGAAATGGCGGGGATTGCCGATGCCCTCCTTTTGAATATCGGGACCCTCTCTTCCGACGTCGTAAGGTCCATGATCCTGGCAGGAAAAGCGGCGAATAGAAAAGGGATCCCTGTGGTTCTCGATCCTGTAGGTGCCGGAGCCACGACCTTCCGTACCGAGATGACGGCCCTCATCCTTAAGGAGGTTGACGTTTCCATCATCAGGGGGAATGCGGGAGAAATCGCTTCCGTCCTTGGGGAGCGTTGGACCATGAGAGGGGTGGACTCAGGAGATGGGGACGGTGACCGAACAGCTTTGGCCGTCAAGGCGTCCCGGGAATTCGCCTGCATCGTCATCCTGACGGGTGAGGTGGATATCGTGACAGATGGAACCACTGTGTATCGTATACGGAATGGTCATCCCGTCATGACCCAAGTGACAGGGACTGGATGCTTATTATCTTCTGTTGCCGCGGCTTTCGCAGCCGTAGGACATGAGCCGCTTCAGAGTGCGGTCGCTGCCGTTGCCTCCTATGGGGTTGCAGCAGAAAAGGCAGAGCGGCACTCAAATGGTCCGGGCAGCTTCTGCGCCGCATTCCTTGATGAGCTGTCCAGGCTTCAGCCCGACGATGCAAAAGCCTTCAACGTTGAAAAAGGGGAAGCGTGATGGAAAAGAGAACATCTGCAATCAAAGAAGCACTGAAGGTGTATTTCATCATGGGAAGTACCAACTGTCACCGGGATCCCTTGAACATTCTGGAAGAAGCGATCCGCGGGGGGATTTCCCTCTTCCAATTCCGTGAGAAAGGGCAGGGGGCCCTCTCAGGTACACAGAAGAAAAAGCTTGCGACAGCACTCCAACAAGTATGCAAAGAGGCGAACATCCCCTTTATCGTCAATGATGACATCGACCTGGCTGTGGAGATTGATGCAGATGGAGTCCATATCGGGCAGGAGGATGAAGCGGCCTCCATCGTAAGGCAGCGTCTTGGAGCTGGAAAATGGGTAGGGGTTTCTGCCCACACAATCGAGGAAGCGGAGCGTGCCATCAAGGACGGTGCTGATTACCTCGGACTTGGCCCCATCTACCCGACAAGCTCGAAGGACGATGCCGAAAGCGTGAAGGGGACCGCCTTCATTCGGCAATTCAGAGAACATGGATTCTCCATTCCCTTGGTCGGAATCGGAGGGATCACGTCAACGAACGCGGCTGCCGTGATGGAGGCTGGAGCGGATGGTGTATCGGTCATTTCGGCCATCTCCGGGTCTGAAGACGTGGAGGATGCAGCCACTCGATTGAATCAAGCGGTTCATTCCGGATATGCGAATCAATAAAAAATACTGAAATCCGCCTGAAGTCCTGGTGGATTTTTTCATGTGTGCATGGAACGTTTTAATGCTTGGAAAAAGGGGAATTTTGTTCAATTGTTACATAAGATTCAAGCAATCCAGACGAAAGTATCGTCTTTGCTTTTTATGAGAAAACTACCGATACCAGTGTGAACAAGAATGTGCTGACACATCAGAATGTTCAACGTTTATTCATTGTTATGTTACTTAATCTGTGTTACGATTTATTTAAGTTACATTAGTGGGGAGGGTTCTGGATGGAATATGTCGATCCCATTAGGGATATTGAAAACATCAATGCCATCAAGGATAACCTGCGAATGCAGTCCCAGCGGGATTTGCTTCTGTTCGTGTTCGGGATCAATACGGGAATACGAATCAGTGATCTGCTGTCATTGAAGATTGCTGACGTGTGGGAAGAAGGGAAAGGGAAGGAGTTTTTGTGTCTTAAAGACTCCAAAAGTGAAGAGGAAGGTGCTTTCTATCTGAACGGAAAGATTCAGGAAGAACTGCAGGCGTATCTCGGTCCCCTTGACTTTTCACCTGAGGATTTTCTTTTTAAGTCAAAGAAACATGCTCAGGCCATAACGAGACAGCAGGCGTATCGCATCATTAACAAGGCCGCGAAAGAAGTGGGGATACCAGGGAAGATCGGAACCCATACGCTGAGGAAAACATTCGGGTATCATGCGTACAGGAAAGGCATTGCCATTTCGATCCTCATGAAAACCTTTCATCACCATTCTTCTTCGGAAACCTTACGATACATCGGGATTCATCAGGACGAACTCCGTCTGGTGAAAGTGGATGTGAACCTGTAAAAAGGCATAAGAAAACCCCCACCCATCAAGGTGGAGGTTCGCGTTGAAATTATAGATAGTCGTCATCTTCTGAATCATTCGGTTGTACGGAAACATTCGTCAAGTCCTTGACGATTCCTTCTTCTACTTGAACCTGGAGCGTTTCCCGGTCTTTCATGAACTTGAAAAGTCCATTATTGAAATCGGTCCCTGATTCCTTAAAGAAGATTCCTTCGTAGCGCATGGCCTTTGTGTGCTTGAACGTAAGACGGTATTGATCGTCTTCTTCCACGAGATAAGCACGGCAGCCTTTTTCAAAGTGACCATCAGGATTCTTGAGGGCGCGGGACACTGAAATGATGTGAAGGTCCACAAATGGGACTTCCCGCAGCAATGAATTGATGATGGAGCCTTTAGCGATTTGTTCCCAGCGGCTCTGGGCAGTCTGTCCAAGGATGATCTGGGTGACGTTCCGCTCCCTTGATACTTCTGCGATCACCTTTGAAATCGGGCGTTTTTCATTATCTTTTATGATGAAGGCATCGGCATTATGCTTCTCGGCTAGTTCTTTCCACTGGGAAATGTAGGCCGACTTCTCTGCATCCAGTTCATCGAAGGGTTTCGGATCGACGGTGAGGATGTAAAGAGGGCATTTCATCATATTGGCGATCTTGCATCCGCGCTGGATGAGGCGCTCCCCGTTCGGTCCGTAATAGACACATACCAGGATGCTTTCATCCATCCGTTCTTTTATCGGTTTCATGATTATTTTCACCTCGAAGCTGTGTAAATTTCCCTTGCTATCTTCAAACTATGTATGACTATAACGCATGCCATAATAGTCGTCAATGGATTTCTTACTATATCTAGAAGTTCCGAAAGATTAAGAAATAGATTGTTGAAAATTATTCAAAAAGGAGGGGCTCACTTGTCTTGGATCCATCTAGCCGTCTTGCTCCCGATTCTGTTCGCCATCTTGGTTCCATTCATCTATAAACTGGTTTCACCGAAGATCCATACCGGCTGGTTCGTTCTTGTTGTTCCACTTCTGGTCTTCATCTACCTATTAACCTTTATCCCCAATCTCGCAGCCGGAAATACGTATGAAGCATCTGTATCATGGATTCCTGCGTACGATATCGACTTTGTCCTCACCGTCGATGGCCTCAGCCTATTATTCGGCCTTCTGATCACCGGGATCGGAAGCTTGGTCATCTTTTATTCCATTTACTATATGTCGAAGCACCGTGAAGCGCTACACAACTTCTATGTGTATCTGCTCCTCTTCATGGGAGCCATGCTCGGTCTGGTGTTCTCGGATAATATCTATGTCCTGTATGTGTTCTGGGAAATGACGAGTATATCCTCATTGCTCCTCATCGCGTACTGGTATGAACGGGAGCGTTCACGCTACGGAGCACAGAAGTCCATGCTCATCACCGTGTTCGGCGGACTCGCCATGCTTGCTGGCCTCATCATGATCAGCATGATGACAGGAACAAACAGTATAAGGGGCATCTTGTCACTGGCCAATGGCCTTCAGGATCACCCACTCTTCCTTCCTGCCATGATATTGATTCTGTTGGGGGCATTTACGAAATCTGCCCAATTTCCTTTCAGCATCTGGCTTCCGGACGCCATGGAAGCACCGACACCCATCAGTGCCTATCTCCATTCAGCGACCATGGTCAAAGCTGGTATCTATCTCGTCGCCCGCTTCACAGCGTTCTTCGGGGGATCGGCCGAATGGTTCTGGATCGTATCGGGGGTCGGCCTCATCACACTCCTGTATGGATCGGTCAACGCCGTGCGCCAGACGGACCTCAAAGCACTCCTTGCGTATTCGACGATCAGTCAGCTTGGCATGATCATGAGTATGCTAGGCCTCGGTTCCGCCGCTCTGTATTTCGGGTATGGGGATGAATCCACCGTCTATGGGACGGCCATATTCGCGGCGATCTTCCATATGGTGAATCACTCCACATTCAAAGGTGCCCTCTTCATGGTGGTCGGTATCATCGACCACGAAACCGGTACCCGTGATATCCGGAAACTTGGGGGGCTCGTACGATTCATGCCGATTTCCTTTACGTTGACTGTAGTTGGTAGTTTTGCTATGGCGGGCCTTCCGCCGTTCAATGGCTTCCTCAGTAAGGAGATGTTCTTCACTGCCTTGGTGAAAGCGTCGGAGCTGTCAATCTTCAATGTCGGGTTCATCGGCCTCCTCATCCCGATCATCGGCTGGGTGGCCAGTGTCTTCACCTTTGTATACTGCATGATCCTTGTATTCAAGACATTCGGCGGGCGCAACAAGCTCGCGAAGAAAGGGAAGGTCTTACATGAAGCGCCATTCGGGTTGCTGCTGAGTCCGGTCATCCTTGCTCTGATAGTCATCATCTCATTCTTCGTACCGAATGTGATGGGGGATTATCTATACAAACCGGCCTTTAATGCCATCCTTCCCGAACTTCATGAAACCATCAAACTGAAAGAAATCAGCGCATGGCATGGATTCAATCTGGAGCTGTTCATGACCTTTGGTGTCATCGTCTTCGGTATCATCCTTTACAAGACGCTCCGGAAATGGTTCCGTCTCTATTTGAAATATCCGCAAGCCCTGACGCTGAATAATGCCTACAATGTCGGGATCGAGAAGATGGAGAAAGTCTCAGGTGCCGTGACAAATCGCTATATGACTGGTTTCCTGAGGGACTATCTCGTTTATATCTTCGTATTCTTCATCCTGATGGTCGGAGGTTCCCTGTTCCTTACGGGAGGGTTCGTCTTCGATACGTCGAACGACAGTCCAATCACAATTTATGAAGCCGGATTTGTACTGATCCTTGTCCTGTCAGGACTATCGGTCCTATTCGCCAAGACGAGGCTGACAGCGGTCGTTTCCGTAGGGGCTCTCGGGTTCCTGATTTCATTCCTGTTCGTCTTGTTCAGGGCGCCGGATCTTGCCCTGACCCAGTTGGTGGTGGAAACCGTCACAACGACGCTTTTCCTGTTATGCTTCTACCATCTTCCTCAGATGAAGAAGGAAGTAAGCAAGATCCCGTTCAAGTTGACCAACGCCGTCATCGCCATTCTATCGGGAGTGGTCGTGACCCTGGTTGCCCTGTCTGCAAATGGTACAAGAATGTTCGATTCGATTTCGAGCTACTATGAGAATTCGTATGAAATCGCTGGTGCAAAAAACATCGTCAATGCGATCCTGGTCGATTTCAGGGGGATTGATACCATGCTTGAAATCCTGGTTCTATCGATCGCCGGTCTGGGTGTTTACACACTGATCAAAATGAGAGGAGGAGGGGATAAGAATGAAAAAGCCAAATGATATTATCATCAAGAATGTCACGAGGGTGGCCATCGTCATCATCCTGGCCTTCGCCATCAACTTATTCATTTCCGGTCATCATCACCCCGGTGGCGGATTTATCGGCGGTCTGGCGTTTTCGTCAGCCTTGATCCTCCTGTTCCTCACTTTCGATATGGAATCGGTCCGTCGCAACCTGCCTGTCGATTTTAAGGTCCTGTCTGCTGTCGGTGTCCTCATCGCCGTCCTGACGGGTGTAGGTGGAATGGTATTCGATAAGCCGTTCCTGTTCCAGACCTACGATTACTTCGACCTTCCCATTTTCGGGAAGACGGAGCTCGCCACTGCGGTCCTATTTGATATTGGTGTCGCCCTCGCCGTCATCGGGACGTCCATGACGATCATACTGAGCATAGGGGATGATCGCTGATGGAAACACTGATGTCCATTGTTGTCGGTATCCTTTTTGCCATTGGAATCTACTTGATTTTGACAAAGACGCTTCTACGAATCATTTTGGGCACTTCGATCCTGGGGCATGCAGTAAACCTCTTGATCATCACTATGGGTGGTCTTAAGAAGGGTGGTCCTCCTCTTCTCGGAATCAAATCCCTCACCTATGCGGACTCGCTGCCTCAGGCCCTCTTGTTGACGGCGATCGTGATCAACTTCGCCACGACGGCCCTTTTTCTGGTGTTGAGCTACCGCGCCTACAAAGTGCTGGGTACAGATGACACAGAACAGATGAGAGGTTATGAGAATGAATAATGTGATCATATTGCCTATCATCATCCCGATCATCGCCGGGATGGTGATGGTCATCTTCAGAAAAAATATACCGTTTCAGCGATTCCTCGGGGTCATAGCCCTCCTGGCATCGATTGCCGTTTCCTTCGTACTGATGGAGGAAATCAAAGTGAACGGTCCCCAGTCCCTTCAATTAGGCGGGTGGGAAGCCCCATTCGGTGTCACGATGGTAGCGGATATGCTTTCGGCACTCCTGCTTTTGGTCTCCGGGATCGTGGCTCTATGCTGTCTCTTTTATTCCTTCCGGTCAATCGGTAGGAATAGGGAAGAGCATTACTTTTATCCGCTCTTCCTGTTCCTCATCACCGGGGTGAACGGGTCATTTTTGACCGGGGATATCTTTAACCTGTTTGTGTGCTTTGAAGTGATGCTTGTCGCTTCGTATGTGCTGATTTCCCTTGGAGGGGAGAAGGTGCAGCTCAGAGAAAGTTTGAAATACATTCTCATCAACATCATTTCGTCCTTCCTGTTCCTGGTCGGAATTGCATATCTCTATGCTACTCTTGGAACATTGAATATGGCTGATTTATCCCTGAGGGTGGAAGAAGCCGGTCAAGACGGGCTGATCACAACGATCGCGATCGTCCTGCTCACAGTGTTCAGCCTGAAGGCAGGCCTATTCCTGTTCTTCTGGCTCCCTGGTTCATACGGAGCACCACCGACGGCGGTGTCAGCCGTATTCGCCGCCCTTTTGACCAAAGTGGGAATCTACGCCATCATCCGGATGTTCACCCTTGTGTTCTATCATGAGCCCCAGGTAACCCATCTCCTCATCGGCATCCTAGCAGCCCTTACCATGCTGTCAGGAGCGATTGGAGCCGTCGCTTACTGGGATATCAAGAAGATTCTGACCTATAACGTCATTGTCGGTGTCGGCTTCATCCTGGCGGGTCTGGCTTCGTTTAATCCAAATGGAATGACAGGCTCCATCTTTTATCTCATTCACGATATGATCGTGAAGGCCCTGATCTTCTTGTTGGGGTGGACGATCATCCACTTGACGGGAACAAGCAAGCTCAGGAACATCAGTGGACTCATCACGCTTCATCCGCTGTTCTGCTGGATGTTCTTCATTGCCGCGCTGTCCCTTGCAGGAATCCCGCCATTTGGAGGGTTCCTCGGAAAAGTCCTCATCACGAAGGGAACATTTGAGGCAGGGTATTTCTGGCTGGGAGGCATCGGTCTGTTGACCAGTCTCATGGTCCTGTACTCCATCATGAAGATCTTCATGAACGGGTTCCTCGGAGATACCGAGCTGACCGAGGAAAAAGAAAAAGGAAGCATCAAAGGCCTCATGTGGCCGATCAGTATCCTGACGGCCCTTACCATCTTCCTTGGACTCGGAGCACAAGGTGTACAGGAGTATGTGAATATTGCGGTGGAGGGATTGATGAACCCGTCCATTTACATTGAAGCCGTCATTGGTGTCAATCGATAAGAAAAGAGGTGGTACCCCATGCCCATGCAAATCCTGATCAATCTTCTGATCGGTTTCATATGGATGTTCTTTCAGGAAAGCTTCAGTTTCCTCACCTTCTTCAGCGGGTATTTATTCGGTATAGTGGTTCTGTTCATTTTAAGGCGTTTCCTGCCTCATAAGTTCTACCTGGAGTCGCTGGTGGCCATCATCCATTTATTCCTTGTTTTCATCCGGGAACTGTTTGTTTCCAGCGTCCAGGTCTCTCGTCATATCATCAAGCCGAAGATCGATGTGACACCCGGTGTATTCAAGCTTGAGACCGATCTTGAAGGGGAGCTTGAAGTAACGCTCCTCGCGCTCCTGTTGAATTTGACCCCGGGGTCCGTCGTCATGGAGGTTTCCGATGACAATAAACGATTCTATCTTCACGGCATCAACCTTCCGAGTGCGAAAGAATCGGCATACAAATCCCAGAAGAAGCTGGAGACTGCCATAAAGAGGGTGACCAGAAATGATTAAAGCCATATTGATCTGTTCCCTTGTCGTCCTGACCATTGCCATCCTGGCGACCGTGTACCGGATCATCAAGGGACCGTCAGCACCCGATCGCGTCCAGGCACTGGATGCCCTGGGAGTCAAGCTGATTTCGGCGGTAGCGATCTTTTCGGTCCTGCTACAGAATTCGGGCTTTTTCGAAGTCATCCTTCTTATCGGGATCCTTTCATTCATCGGCACGCTTGCTTTTGCGCGCTATATAGAAAGGGGTGTCGTCTTTGAACGTAACAAGTCCGATTGAAGTCGTTGCCGTATTCTTGATCCTGATCGGAACGATCTTCAGTTTGCTCAGTGCAATCGGGCTCGTCCGTCTGCCGGACATCTACACCCGGTCTCACTCAGCTTCAAAGAGCTCCACGGTAGGGGTCTTGTTCACCCTCATCGGTGCCTTCCTGTTTTTTATCATGGAAGGGGTGTTCAGCATCAGACTGTTCCTGGGCATTTTCTTCGTGTTCCTTACGGCGCCAGTCGCTTCCCATGTCATCGTCAGGGCAGCATACAGGTCCAAAGTCGAAATGTGCGACGAAACCGTACAGGATGAGTTGAAAGATCTGCTGGAACAGGACGAAGCCAATTATCATACGGAAACGAAAGATGAGGAGACAAACGCTTCTTCATCGAGTAAAACAGAGAAGGCCACTGAGTAAATCGGTGGTCTTTTTTATGTGAAATTTGACTGATATTATGCAGTTTATCCATCTTTCCACATGTGACGAAACACACCAATAAGAACCAAACTTTGTAAAAATATGTTTGCGGGAAGAGAGTGCGGGTATAAAACTGGTAACAAAATGGTTGACAAATAAGGAGGTAGCTACATGAAGCGAAAGGCAGCATGGTTCAGCATTCTACTGGCGATGATTTTGACCCTGGGGGCTTGCAGCAGCCTGCAGACGGCCATCAGTGGTGGCAAGGAAGAGAAGAAAGAAAAGACGGAACAAACGGGTGAAGAAAAGACCGCCAAGAAAGATGACAGTGATCAATCTGGAGAAGCAGATGCGGAAGATTCGACGGATGCCACGGCAACAGAGGAAGAAGGTACTGCATCGGGGGATGGGGGAACGGCATCAATCGATGACATTCCGGCAGATGGAAGCGTCCAGGATGATTCGCTGAGTACTGAAGACGACCCATTCAATGACGACTCTTCCGATGCGTTCAACAGTCCGGCTGCAGGGGAAGCTGAGACCACGATGCCTGGTCAGGGACCCAGTCTTGAAGCCAGTGAAGAAGAATTTGCCTCCTTTGATAAAGAAATCCAGCTTGCTATATTCCAGGCGAGTATGATGGAAGTGATGTTGTACTATGATTATGGAATTGGAAATCCCGACTTTTACATTAAAGAAAACATGACCGAAGAGGACGTACAAATGGTCAAATCGGAACTTCAGACCTTCCAGATAGAGGAACCTGTCTACAAGAGCATGCATGATGACGCCTTGGGCTTGCTTGATTCGATCGACAATAGCAAAGAAGTGGACGGAGATATCAAGAAATACAAAGAAACACAGGACAAATACCTGGCAATCTCAGAAGACATGATTAAGACAATTGAGAAAGTGAACGTCGATAATGCCGCCGAAACCAGAGCGAAACTTGATGATATGACGACAGAATACTTGAGGATTTCAACTGAACTGGGTGTCATCATGAAGGACATCGTCGTCAAACAGGGGCTTGACCACGCCTATTTTGTAGAAGCCCTCGACGGGATTATGACGAGTGCAGGGATGGACGGCGTAATCTAATAATAAATAGAGGGTTGGAAAAACGTGTTGTAGCTATAGTAAAACCCGAATTCATTTGCCACCGATCAGGCAAATGAATTCGGGTTTTAATTTGTTTCATGACTATTTTTATTTACTTGTTTCTAGCGGTTGCACGGAAATCATTAGCGGTATATAGAACCTATACTGGTCGTGTTAAATGGTACTTTTTTTGTTTAGTCCCGACCTCATTTTTATTTGGACTGACAATGTGGACAGTAATACAGCCTTCTGGAAGCGGCCGTGATTTTCTCAATCTCGGTCCCGCAGCGATAGCATGAGGAACCTTCACGATTGAAGACCCAATGGCGGTAACGGGACCGCGTCACACCTTCTTGTTTCAGCTTTTCTACTAACTGCAGGTCATTGGTGATCCCAGCGGTTTCGTAGGATTGCGTCATCAAATGAATGATGGCTTCGGCAGCAAGGGTCAGCTGGTCATTACTACAGTCCATGGGACGGAGTGTCGGATGGATCCCTGAGACGAATAGAATTTCAGAGCGAAGGTAGTTCCCGATACCGGCAACGAAACTTTGATCAAGCAGCAGCTGCGCCCATTTGCGTTTCCTGAATGCTTCCATCCTGGCCAGGATGTCTCCACTTGTTACGTCTTCACTGAGAATATCCGGACCCACCCGTGCAATGAAGGGGTGTAAATGGACCTCCTCATCCCGCATGACTTCAATATCAGAGGCGCTATAGAGCAAAGCGGATTTCTTTTCATTGTGTATGGCTACGCGCAGCTGGCGGTTGGTTTTTGGGTATTCATAGGCTTTTTTCACATACCATCTTCCATACAGCTGGTTGTGTGAATACATCGTATAGCCGTTGTCAAAGCGGATCAGCATCGCTTTTCCCTTCGTGTCCACCCTGGTAATTTTCGTTCCCTGAAGGAGACTTTCATATCCCTTTAGCTGTGGGAAGGCAAAGAAAATCTCCATGACGGGAAGATGGGCGAGAGCTTTTTGAACACGGTCGGCAGCCCTTCTGATTTCCGGTCCTTCCGGCATGGTGTCATCCCCCTTTTTCTATATACGTTCCCGTATTCCCATGGAAATAATCAAATGGGTATTTTTTCACCAAGGGTAAGGTGTGGGTGCGCTTACATAATTTTGGTGTGATTATTTTTATATTGACAGGAATGAGGGTTCTTGTTAATGTTTATAACAATCTCATAATTCTTATCCAGAGAGGTGGAGGGACTGGCCCTTTGAAGCCTCAGCAGCAGATCTTCTTATGAAGAAACTGTGCTAATTCCAGCGGGTGATCAAACCTGATAGATAAGCAGTTTATTTGTCGGTAACGCACTCGTTTTGAGTGCGTTTTTTGTTTGTCTGCTCATCCCAGAATCAAGAACGCGGAGGATGCCAACATGAAAAGTGAAGCAAAAGACTTTAAGAGGAAAATGAAAACAAGGCATTTGATCATGCTCTCCCTTGGGGGCGTGATCGGAACGGGGCTTTTTCTCAGCTCGGGGTATACCATCCATCAGGCAGGTCCATTCGGTACGATCCTTTCTTATTTGATCGGAGCCATCGTCGTGTATCTTGTCATGATGTGCCTCGGGGAGCTTTCGGTACATATGCCCGAGACGGGATCTTTCCACAGCTACGCGGCAAAGTACATCGGGCCGGGTACCGGTTATGCCGTCGGCTGGTTGTACTGGCTGACTTGGACGGTTGCCCTTGGATCTGAATTCACGGCTGCCGGTCTGATGATGCAGCGGTGGTTCCCATCAGTGAGCGTATGGATCTGGAGTGGGTTATTTGCAGCCATCATCTTCGGTATGAACGCGTTCACGGTCCGATTTTTTGCAGAATCTGAATTCTGGTTCTCCCTTGTCAAGGTAGTCGCCATTGTCTTTTTCATCATTGCAGGAGGGGCTGCCATCGTCGGCTTCGTGCCCCTTGCCGATTCATCCCCGGCACCATTCTTCACAAATATCACCGATGCGGGGTTATTCCCGAATGGGGCATTTGCCATTATCATGACAATGCTTGCCGTCAATTTCGCCTTCTCCGGCACCGAACTCATCGGGGTAGCAGCGGGTGAAACGAAGGAGCCTACCAAAACGATTCCAAAGGCGATCCGGACAACCCTTATCAGACTCGTCATCTTCTATGTAGGGACGATTGTGGTGCTTTCTGCCCTCCTCCCAAGTGAAGCGGCAAGCGTATTGGAAAGTCCATTCGTCGCCGTACTCGGCAGGATCGGGATTCCATATGCGGCAGACCTTATGAATGTGGTGATCATCACCGCCATCCTCTCCGCAGCCAATTCCGGCTTGTACGCTTCTTCCAGGATGCTTTGGTCACTTGCAGACAAAAAGACCATACCGTCTTTCTTCGGTAAATTGACCAAATCGGGCGTTCCCCTCGTAGCCACCATCACCAGCATGTTGGGAGGCGGGCTTGCACTCTTATCAAGCATTTACGCACCCGATACAGTATATATCTTATTGGTATCGATTTCCGGACTGGCTGTCGTATTTGTCTGGATGAGCATAAGTGCATCGCAGTTCTTCTTCAGGAGACGCTTCATCAAAGAAGGTAACAGCGTGAAGGACCTGGCATATAAGACGCCATTGTATCCATTTGTCCCGATTGCATCGTTCCTTCTCTGCCTTGCATCCGTCATCGGTATCGCATTCGATGAAGGTCAGAGGGTGGCACTTTACTGCACGATCCCGTTCGTCGGCTTCTGTTATGCAGCGTACTATGTGACAAACTATGTGAAAAAGAAGAGGAGTGTCGAGTATGTCAACACAAGTGAAACACAATCCCATTGAAGCCATCTTGAGGAGTCACGCCACGGTCATCCTGGACGGGGCGCTCGCCACTGAACTGGAGTCCCATGGATGCGATCTCGATGATCCGCTGTGGTCTGCCCGGACCCTCATTGAGAACCCGGGGGCAATCTCGGCCGTCCACACGGACTACTTCCGAGCCGGAGCCGATTGTGCTATCACAGCAAGCTACCAGGCAACAGTGGAGGGATTCGGTAAACGAGGGATAGGCGAGGAGGAGGCCATTGGTCTGATCAAGCAAACCGTATTCCTGGCAAAAGAAGCAAGGGATTCATTCTGGGATGAAGAATGCAGTCGGGACAACGGTCGTCATAAGCCTTTCGTAGCGGCCTCTGTCGGTCCGTACGGTGCGTATCTGGCAGATGGGTCCGAGTATAGGGGGGATTACGGCATTTCGAAGGAAGAACTTGCAGCCTTCCATCGTCTCCGTATTCAGGCCCTTGTTGAAGCCGGAGCCGACGTTCTGGCTTTTGAAACCATCCCTTCATTTGAAGAAGCGGAAGTGTTGGTATCCTTATTGAATGAGAATCCCGGTGTTTATGCCTGGTTATCCTTCTCGTTGAGGGATGGATCCCGGATCAGTGATGGGACGAGGGTGGCCGATTGCGCACTTGCCTTCAAGGATATAGAGCAGATTGCTGCAATCGGTGTGAACTGTGCACCGATCCCGGAAGCGACGGACGCCGTCAAAATCCTTCATCAGCATACAGATCAACCGATCATCGTCTATCCCAATTCCGGGGAAACCTATGATGCGGAGACCAAAACCTGGCATGGCCAGGAAGCATGCGGAAGTTTCATTGACCAGTCCGATGCATGGTTTGAAGCAGGTGCGAAGATCATTGGTGGCTGCTGTCGGACCGGACCTTCCCATATTCAGGACCTTTCTGATAAGTGGAGGAAACGCGAAAAATAAATCAACAATAAAAAAGGAGGCCGATGAGCCTCCTTTTTTATGTGGGGTCAACCTGCTGCAATGAGACTTGCCACAACAGCGATGATGGGGATCGCCGTCATGAGGGCGTACCCAATGAAAAATGTGGATTGTACCATCGCTTTTGTCTGCTTCTCCGCATGGGGATCTTTCACCAGGTCCAAAAATGTCCGCAATAGCACCACAAAGTTGATGGCGGTCACCGCGATGGTGATAGCCACAGGAACGACGACAGATCCTGTAAAGGACTCAAGCATGATGAAACCAAGGACGATCAGGATCAAAGGAAGAGCTTCTGCTATCGCCACCCCGATGAACATCCTCGACTGGATCTGCTGCCGATGATCAGGGTTTGCCGCCATCTCCCCCATGGCTTTCCGGATCACGATCCCAATGCCCGTGGTCGCAACGATGGCTGCTAATGCCATTAAGTATAAAGCCAAAGAATCACCTCAGATTTAATAGTATTGAAGATTTTGTCACATAACCATATTATAGGAAATACAGGAGGCGCAGGCAACCATTAACAAAAGTAGATTCTGAGAATGGAGTGGAAAGATGAATGCAGACCTTGAATCACTGGGATCACCCCTTCGGGACCTGGAGAAGGTATTTAAAGAAAAAATCGAGCCATACCGGTCCGATCTATGGAGATACTGCCGGACCTTGACGCGATCCCCGTGGGATGCAGAAGATCTGGTCCAGGATACGCTCCTCCGTGCGTTTTCATTATTGCCCAAGCTCTATCAGCCTATTGAACCTAAAGCCTATCTATTCAAGATTGCAACGAACCGTTGGATCGATCAAAGGAGGAAGCAGGAACGGATCGAGATGAGGGAGGACATGGAGGAAATCAATGCAGCAGGAGAATTCGACTATCAGCTTCTGGAAAATCTGGAGCATCTCGTCCACATTCTTACCCCTGTTCAATACGTATCGATCATTTTGACTGATGCATTCCTATACAAAGGGAAGGAAGTGGCTCATATCATCGGGACGACGGAAGCGTCCGTCCATGCTCATGTAAGCCGTGCACGAAAGAGTTTGCGGAAGTATAATCCTGTTTCTAATGCCAAATCAGGAACGAGCGCATCTGTGGATTCTCTTCAAGCTGATCCGGTCATCGCCACCATGTTGGAAGGATTCCGGTCCAAGGACCCCGAAAGGATCGCATCCGTCCTTCATGAAGAGATCCAGACGGAGATTGTCCATTCAGGGCTGGAGATCGGCTTGGAAGAGACAAAGAGGCATTCCTTGGAGGATTGGCATCAGATTGTCCAGGATCAACAAACCATCATCGGGGAGTACCGTCTGCTATGGGGTGCCCCGGGATTGTGGAACTGGAGGAGAAGGAGGACGGGAAGAGGTATCTCAACAATCTTCACCGTATCGAGATCGAGGAAGGCCTCATCATCTCCTGGAGATTCTACTGCTTTTCATGGGATCTGATGAAGCAGGCTGCCGAAGAACTGGATGTAGAATTGAACGCAGCCTACTTTTATCATCTGTACTAAAGAACAGTGGAACGGATGAAGGTCATCAGGGAGAATGCCTGATCGTCACAATTCGATAGTACGGTGATCATCCGGTCGTCCTCCGGGATGATCACAGATCTGAAGCTCACGCCAGGATCAAGGCCCATCAACGAATAAACCGGCGTATCATCCCCTTCGTCCTGGATTACCCATACCCCATATCCATAAAAAGTTCCCGTACCGGACGCTACGTGCGGCTTCAGGATGAGATCCGTGCTTTCTCTCGTCAGGAGACGGTGCTTAAAGAGGGAATCGAGCAGGGTATGGACATCCTCTGTTGTCGTATAGGCGCCTCCGTCCGGTCCTCCTTTCACGGGAAGGGAGTAGATATTGCTTTTATACAGCCCATCCCCTAGGCCGATGTAGCCAGTGGCTGTTCCATCCGGCAGCTGGTCCATCCTGAAGTAACCCGACTTTTCCATCCCTGCCGCTTCGAAAATATGGGTCTCCATATATTCAGAAAATGTGATTCCTGCGTGTGCCTCGATGATCAAGCCCAAAAGCACATAGCCTGAATTATTGTAGGAAAAGCGCTCACCGGGTGTGGATTTCATAGTCTCCTGTTCAAACAAAGGGAGGAAGTCAGCCGGTGATTCCATCCGGTATGAGGGCTGGTCTCTCCATAAGTCCTCGAAGTCATCCATCTTTTCTTCATCAAAATAATCCGGTATGCCGGAAGTATGGGTCAACAACTGGTGAACTGTGATACCTTCGTGAAAGTGAGAGTGCTTCAGAGGAAGTACATCCCGTATCCGTGAGTCCAAGGAGAAACAGCCTTTCTCAATCAGCTGCAGGATGGCAATTGCAGTGAAGAGCTTGCAGCCCGAAGCCATCCCGAAGCGGGTCTGAGTGGAATTGGGTATGTTGTGCACCCGATCTGCCAAGCCATAAGCCTGCTGTAATTCTATCTGAAACCCACTCGTCACAAGGATGGATCCGTGGAAGTCCGTATTGATACAGTAGGTGTGGAGATCATGTTTTTTCATGGAATCAGTCCTCTCGTTTCCTTCATGATACCGTTTCCCGTGATAGGTTGATAGGCAAAAAATGGTGATAGAATAAGTTTTCCATATGGTGATTTCGGGGATAAGGTTGTATGAAAGCCGTCTGGAGGAGAAACCTTCAAAAAAAGAAAAAAAGTCTGTCAGGTTTTCATCGTTTCATCCGTCTTACTAAATGAAGACAAAAAGGAGAGTGAATCATGAAAACGCCCATTCAAAACAGGATCCATACCATCTTTATCCATGTAAGTGACCTGAAAGCCTCTGCCCACTGGTATGCTGATCTTCTAGGTCAGGAAGTCGACCTGGACTATGTCATCAGACCGGTCCATACAATCACGGTTGCCGATTATACGAGTCTTACACTGGACGCAGGCCCTGAAGGGGAGCAAAAGGACATTGTGCCCGCCCGTTTCCCGATCTTCAATTTTCATGCGGACGATATTCATGAAGCCCATGGATACGTGGAGGGAATCGGAATCGAAGTCGCCCAGCCCATCACGAGCTTCGATGATTTCTCTTTTTTTACCGTGAAGGATCCTGACGGCCATCTCATCATGATCTGTACAGGATGAAACAAAAGCATCCCATATCGCGGGATGCTTTTTGTTATGTATGGAAGAGTGTGCCTTCCAGTGCGGCAATATAGCGTTCTGCCGAGGCCTGAACCTTTGCATTCGCTCCACGCGTGACGATCCGGTGAAATGCGTTATAGAGTCTCTCGAATGGGAGCGGTTTTACCTGATTCGCCATCTCCCTTACTTTAACGGCAGGGAGCGGGATGAGATTCGGATAGCTGTACATGAAGCTGACCCAGTTCCGATCAGCTACCACCTGAATGACATCCCCTGTGAGGAGCACACCGAGCTTATCTGCACCGCTTCTCCAGTGTAGGATGCTCCCTCCTTTGAAATGCCCGCCGATGCGATGGATGGTGATTTCTTCATGCAGTTCCAGCGCTTCCCCGCTCCAGTAGATGATGCGCTTACTCGGCCGTGTCACCCATTCCCGGTCATCTTCGTGAATATAGATCGGCGCATCGAAGGCTTCTGCCCATTCCACCTGGGTGGAGTAATAGTGCGGGTGGGACAGGGCAATCTCCTGGATGCCTCCTAACTCACGGATGGACGCAATGGTCTCCGCATCAAGGTAGGTGATGCAATCCCATAGAACATTGAAGCCGGCTTCCTGGATGAAATAAGCGGTTTGACCGATGCCGAACGAAGGAGTGGTGGAGATGCTGTAAAGTCCATCTTCCTCTTGAACAATCTCATTCTTGTATTCTCCTGATGCAGTAAGCTGCTCAAGGGTGGTCCATGATTGACCGTTTGGATTCACATATTGTCGTTCCTCCGTACAGATCAGACAAGATGACGGTTCGATAGCCGATTGGTATTGCACGCCGCATGTGGTGCATATTTGCTCATTCATGATGATCTCACTTCTCCTCTTATTGGGAATTCATTAAAATTATACCATGAACAGGCTGGGACAAACGTGCTTTAGTCATAGTAAACCTGAATTCATTTGCCTAGGATAAGGCAAATGAATTCAGGTTTTTAATATGTTTTATGACCCTTACGATTTCATTGTTTCCAGCGGTTGATTGGGGTGCAAGACGTAGACTCCTGCGGGAAGAGTAGCTTATGTGAGACCCCGCAGGCTTGGCTCACGGGCTACCCGCGGAAAGCGAAGTCTTGCACGGAAATCATGAGCGGTAGTATGAACCTACACTAATCGTGTTCGTTTGTTTTGTCCCAACCTACTACTAATTAAAATGCCTTCTTCCAATGAATCAGATACGCTGTCACCTGAACGAAGGGCAGCAGCATGAAGAGAATCACCGGATAATAGGGGAGCTTTTCAGCAACGAGTGGATAAAAGACAAGCAGAGCGGCGATGACCGGAGCGGCGATCATCATGCTCATATAGGCGGTCTTACAGGCTTCCGCAGTGATCTGCTTTTCCCTTTCATCGCTTTCCTGGAATTCATCCGGAACCATGAGGGAAAGCTTCCTTCTTTTTTTAGAGCGGTAGGACAGGATGGAAAGGATGCTACACACGATCAAGATCAATAGAAAAGGGAAAGCATTTCCTTCAAACATGACGTCTCCGTCCGGGTTTTTGTTGAACGCAGCAATTTGGGTTGTCATATCAAAAAACTCCACCATTGCCCAGCCAAATAAACCAAATACTACGACATACATCCAAAACAGTTTCATCAATTTCATCTTTCTTCCTCCTCCAGATAGAATATCTCTTCAACGGGCAGTCCGAATGCCTTGGCTATTTTCATCGCGAGAAGCAGGGAAGGGATATAGCTCCCTTTTTCCAGGGCGACGATGGTCTGTCTCGTCACATCGACGGACTCAGCAAGCAGGCCCTGTGTCATTCCATGCCTTGCCCGCAATTCTTTTACACGGTTTGTCAGCATCCCATCACTTTCCTTTTCTTGAGTTTATACCCATATTGTATGGTGAACTTTACATTTTGTAAAGTCTATTTTACATCTATTTTTAAAATGGGTACCGGCAAGCTTGCCGACTGTACGAAATAGCTGTGATACAATAGGAGGAGTACGCTATTTTCATATGGAGTTGATTATCATCAGAAAACATCTATATACCTACTCCTGGGAACCGAACGAAGTTTCGCTGTGCGCATTGGAAAGAAGGGCGTTGTTCGGCGAAAGTCCGAGCTCATTGATCCAGGAAAGCACACGCTTGATCAATCCGAGCAGGAGTCCATTTATAAAAGAACGTCTCACCGTCATGACGGAAGGAGCCAGCTTTGAGGAGTTCCTTGGAAACGTCCATCAATTGGCCGCCGTAGATGGTTTCAAGGTCATATATGTGCAAAATCCCGACCGGGAGAAAACAGGATTCAAGGAAGTGCGCAGGATCGAAAAGGAAGTCGGCCTCCAGCTCAAGGGGGAAGCGGAGCTGGTCCATCCGACGATCTTATACGGCATCATGGAAACTGACGGCGGTTGGGTTATAGGGGAGTATGCCCGTAATGAAGCCATATGGCTGAAGCACCAGTCCAAGCCCCACAGTTACTCGACTTCATTGAATACACGTGTGGCCCGTGCCGTAGCCAATATCGCCGCACCGGATCCCGAAGGTGTCACCCTAATCGATCCGTGCTGCGGAATCGGCACCGTTTTGGTGGAAGCACTGTCCATGGGGATAGATATCAAAGGAAGTGATCGAAATCCATTGATTTTGGACGGAGTGAAGGAAAACATCGCCCACTTCGGACTGGAAGGGGAGGTCAGCCTCATGGATATCAATGACATAACCGATCATTATGATGCGGCCATCATCGATCTGCCCTATAATCTCTGCTCGGTCATTACAGATGAAGAAAAGTTAGAGCTCCTTCAGAGTGCTAAACGGATAGCTGACAAGGCCGTGATCGTGACCCTTGAGGATGTCGATGATGCCATCCGTGATGCCGGTCTCTCCATAGAAGACCGTTGCGAAGTGAAGAAAGGTCGATTCGTCCGGGAAGTACTAGTATGCTCATGAATAATACTCACTCCATTGACACATATGGAGTGGGTATTTATGTTTTTCACGCAGGAAATATGACTTTTTTCAGATTTTCCTGATTTTAATTTTCCTCATCAAACCCCTGCTGTGAAAGCATTCTCATTCCCGCCCCGTTTGAAAATATGACAAGTGTCATATCCTTCATATGACACCTACTACTAACACCATGACACTCTCTCCCCTATACTATGTGTAAGACAAAGAGAAAAGGGGATTGTGCTCACATGACCAATATAAAAACGCTGAAAAAAGAAGTAGCTCCTTATGAGAAATCCACGACAAAGGAAAGTGTGTGGCAGCTGATCAATACGTTGGGGCCGTTCTTCCTTTTATGGTTCCTTGCCTATGAGAGTTTATCTGTATCCTACTGGCTGGCCCTCGTTCCCATCATCCTGGCAGCTGGATTTTTGACAAGGATCTTCATCATCTTCCATGACTGCACGCATTACTCATTCTTCAAAAGCCGCAAAGTCAATCGAGCAGTCGGTACAGCCATGGGCATCATGACCCTTTTCCCTTTCGATCAGTGGGGCCATGACCATGCTGTCCACCATGCAACAAGCGGGAACCTTGATAAGAGGGGTACCGGTGATATCTGGACGATGACGGTGGAAGAATACCGTGCAGCTACTCTGAAAACACGTCTTGCGTACCGTTTCTACCGTAATCCGTTCGTGATGTTCATCCTTGGTCCAATCTATGTATTCTTGTTGAAAAATCGCTTCAATCGTAAGAACGCCAGGAAAAAAGAAAGAAATAATACCTACTTCGTCAACCTTGTATTGGTAGTCCTGGTCACATTATTCTGCATGACGCTAGGATGGCTTCCATTCCTGCTTGTGCAAGGATCTATCTTCATGATCTCGGGCGCTTTCGGAATCTGGTTGTTCTATGTGCAGCACACGTTTGAAGATTCCTATTTCGAGGAAGATAAAGAGTGGGAATATGTGCTTGCGGCAGTGGAAGGAAGCTCGTTCTACAAGCTTCCAAAGGCTATTCAATTCTTGACTGGGAATATCGGGTATCACCATGTCCATCATTTGAGCCCAAGGGTTCCGAACTACAAACTCGAAGAGGCCCATAATAACACCAAGCCATTACAAAATGTACCGACGATTTCACTGATGACAAGTCTCAGCTCCATCAAGTTCAAACTGTGGGACGAAGAACAGAAGAACTTTGTCACCTTCAAGGCAGCGAAGGTCCAAAAGCCTGCCCGTATCACTCCGCAAGCCAAACCGGAATTATAATCGCAGGTTGAAGAGGAGAGACACGCATGATTTCTATAGTTGTCGCAGAAGTGGATGAATCATACTTGAGAACCATCTGCACCCTTTTGGAACTGGAAGAAGATGCAGTGGTGATCGGGCAGGCAGACTCCCTCGAATCGGCAGGGAGTATCCTGGAGAAAGACCCACCTGACATTTTTATTGCCGACATCAGCTGGCTATATGCACAGGACTTCATAAGAGATGTAGCTTTCAAAGGCATCAAGATGATCATACTATCCACGTTTGCCGATCCGGGGAACGAGCGGATGGTGATGGAGTCCGGTGCACATGGCTACCTGATCAAAGACAGCACGGGAGATGAATTGATCGGAGCGATCCGCACCGTCATGACAGGAGAACACGTGTATTCTCCCAAGCTCGAAGAACCGGGTGAGGAGTCAAGCGTACACCCCCTTCCGGTCAGGAAGGCCGGTCCCATCGCCTCTATCGTGAACAGATTCAAATCTTCTGCTGTTTGAGCCTCCCGTTGGGAGGTTTTTTCTTTTTCTGTAAGATGTTCATCAACGCGGGTTTCGGGTAAAATGGAAGAATCCGGGCTTTTGTAAGGAGGAATGTACAGTGCCAACGATCAAAGAAGTAGCGAAGATGGCTGAGGTCTCGAGTGCCACGGTCTCACGTTTTTTAAATAATTCAGGCTATGTAGGAGAAGAGGCAAGGAAGAGGATTCTGAAGGTGATTGAAGAGACGGGTTATGTTCCAAGTGAAAATGCAAAGTCCCTCAGAACGAAACAAACGAAAGTCATCGGTGTTATCCTGCCGAAAATCAGCACAGAAACATCAAGCCGGCTTGTCCGTGGGCTGGATGAAATCCTGGCTAAAGAGGGATATCAGATCCTGCTTGCCAACTCGGGCTTAAATGCGGATAAGGAAATTGAACATCTCAGGCTCTTAAAGAGCCGTGATGTGGATGGAATCATCCTCTCAGCTACCACAAATGGAGCCGGGCTGAAGGCTGAAATCCAACGTCTGGATATACCGGTGGTCGTAGTGGGGCAAGAGGTAGACGATACGCCGAATGTGATCTTTGACGAATACCAGGCAGCAAAGGACATGGTGAAACACCTCATCGATCACGGTCATGAACGCATCGGATTCATCGGGGTTTCAGAAGAAGACCCGGCTGTCGGTGTATTGAGGAAAAAGGGATACCTTCAAGCGATGCAGGAAAAGAATCTTCCGATAGAGGAAAGTTGGATCGAGAATGGGATCTTCGATGTGGAATCTGGAGCAGTGGCCATGGAGCGGATGATGGGGGCTGCTGTACGCCCGACAGCAGTATTTGCCGTGACGGATCGTCTGGCCATCGGCGCCATGAATTACGTAAAGTCAATAGGATTAAGGATTCCTGAGGACATCGCCTTTGCGGGAATCGGTGCTTCGGAGCTCTCTAAATACATTACGCCTTCCCTCACCACGATGGACTATCAGAATAAGGAGTCCGGCAGGGTGGCAGCAGGATTGATCCTGGAAGCCATCAAAAGAGGTGGAAGTTCTCCTGAAAAAAGACTGATAAATGTTCGACTTCTCCAAGGTGATAGTGTATAATCCGAATTAAGTAATCGGTTTCATTTTGCTAATGTGGAATCGATTACATCATTTTTATGATTTTATGTAATCGATTCCACATTTGGTCTCATAGATTAAGTGTTTTTATTTTCATTGTTGTGTAATCGATTCCACAAATGAACATGGAGGGGAGAATGACTATGTCGGAGAATCGAAAGATTGCAGAAGAAATTGTCAGAGCGGTCGGTGGGGATGAAAACATCCTCTCTGTAGCCCACTGTGCCACACGGCTTCGCATCATGGTGAAAGACAAGGAAGCAATAGACCAGGAAGCGGTGGAAGCAACGGATAAAGTGAAAGGGGCCTTTTTCAATTCAGGGCAGTACCAGGTAATCTTCGGTACGGGTACGGTGAACAAGATCTATGAAGAAGTCATGAACCTTGGATTGAAGGGATCCACCAAGTCTGAGCAGTCCTCTGAAGTCGCGAAAAGCGGAAGTGCCTTCCAGCGGGCGATCAGGACATTCGGGGACGTCTTCGTTCCGATCATCCCGGCCCTTGTGGCGACTGGACTGTTCATGGGACTACGAGGTCTGGTTCTTCAGGAACAGATTCTTGCCCTATTCGGTATGACGCCGGATGATATCTCTCAAAACTTCATCTTGTTCACTGAAATCTTGACTGATACGGCCTTCATCTTCCTCCCGGCTCTTGTGGCGTGGTCCACGTTCCGCGTATTTGGAGGTTCGCCAATCGTCGGGCTGGTACTCGGCCTCATGCTCGTGAGCCCATCGCTGCCGAACGCATGGGGAGTAGCGGGCGGGGATGTACATCCCATCGAATTCTTCGGGTTCATCCCGGTCGTAGGCTATCAGGGCTCGGTCCTTCCGGCGTTCATCGCGGGGATCCTCGGTGCCAAGCTTGAAAAGCAAATCCGGAAACGGGTCCCGGAGGCATTGGATCTGATCATCACACCATTCCTGACGTTACTGGTCATGATCACCCTCGCCCTTTTCATTATCGGGCCGATCTTCCACAGTCTTGAGAACATTATTCTTGATGGGACGGTTGCAGTTCTGGAATGGCCGTTCGGTATCAGTGGATTAGTGATTGGTGCCCTGAATCAATTAATTGTTGTCACAGGGGTGCATCACATCTTCAATATGCTTGAGATTCAATTGCTGGCGAATCTCGGGAATAATCCGTACAATGCCATCATAACCTGCTCGATTGCTGCACAGGGTGGAGCAGCACTTGCTGTTGGACTTAAGACAAAATCCAAGAAGCTTAAAGCACTTGCCCTCCCGTCATCATTTTCTGCCTTCCTTGGAATCACTGAACCCGCCATCTTCGGGGTGAACCTGAGATACGGGAAACCGTTCATCATGGGCCTTGTTGGGGGAGGAGTAGGAGGATTCATCGCATCCATTGTCGGTTTGAAGGGAACTGGCATGGCCATCACGGTCATCCCGGGTACGCTTCTATACTTGAACGGCCAGATCCTCTTATATATCTTGGTGAATGTCATTGCGATCGGAGTTGCATTTGTGCTTACGTGGATGTTCGGCTACTCGGATAAACTGAAAAACGACGTGGAGAAATAATGACAGCAAGGAGCTTTGCATATGAATGAATATGAAAAAAGGCTGCTCACAGCTGTAGAAGAAAGAATACAGTCCTTTCAACAGAAGGCAGAAGCTGATCCATACCGATTGAACTATCATCTCCTGCCGCCCATCGGACTTCTGAATGACCCGAATGGATTGTCATTCTTCAAGGGGCGCTATCACTTCTTCTATCAGTGGAATCCCCTTGAAGAAAATCATGGAGCAAAATTCTGGGGACATTATTCCTCAGATGATCTTGCCACATGGCGACATGAACCGATTGCCCTCGTGCCGAGTGAATGGTACGAGAGGAATGGCTGCTACTCTGGGTCAGCAGTCGTTTCGGATGATCATCTGTTCCTATTCTATACAGGAAACGTGAAGAACGATGCCGGTGAAAGGGAAACGTACCAGTGCCTTGCTGTCTCGGAAGACGGGGTGCATTTTGAGAAAAAGGGTCCAGTCATCACCTTGCCTGAAGGATTCACTGCCCATTTCAGGGATCCGAAGGTATGGAAAAGGGGAGCCACCTGGCATATGGTGATCGGAGCACAAACGTCTGAAGGTGTGGGGGCCGTCGTCTTGTATACGTCAGATGATCTTTATCGTTGGAATTATAAAGGGATTATCGCAGGTGCTGGACGTGACGGACTGGGAGGCTATATGTGGGAATGCCCTGATTTATTGGAGTTTGATGAAGGTGACGTCTTATTGATCTCCCCCCAAGGGATCGAACCCGAGGAAGATCGGTATCAGAATCTCTTTCAATCAGGCTATATGACGGGTTCGCTCGATGTTGATTCATCCCGATTCTCACATGGGGATTTTTCAGAGCTTGATAAGGGCTTTGACTTCTATGCTCCACAGACGATGACTGACCCAGCGGGGAGGCGGATCCTTGTGGCCTGGATGGGGATGACTGACTCTCAGGAACCCTATCATCCCACACTGAATTACCACTGGATCCACGCTTTGACCATTCCGAGGGAACTGGAACTGAAGGATGGCGTTTTACTCCAACGACCGGTCAAGGAGCTGAAAAAGCTAAGGGCGGGTGCGTTCAGCGTCCGCTCAAAAGAACTCCTTACCGGTGAAAAGTGGGACTTTGAAGGGATGAGAGTGGAAAGCAAGGAACTCATCATCGATGTTCTGAAGGCAGGCTCTTTCTCTATCCGCCTCAGGAATGAAGCTGAAATCCACTACGATTGCCAGAAGGGCAGGATTACGTTGACCCGGAGCCGCCTGGATGGCGGAGCTACGGAGAAAAGGAGGGTGGACGTGAGCAGTGTCCAAAAGCTTACTCTCTTCCTGGACCACTCTTCATTGGAAGTTTTCTTAAATGACGGGGAGCATGTGTTCACCGCACGCTATTTTCCTGACGTATCGGATGGCTCCATTATCTTTCATTCGTATGGAAACGTCATGTTTTCAGTGGAGGCGTATTCCTTACTATCGAATCTGAACGTCCATTCCTGATAAAGGGTGGACGTTTTTGAGTGAATAAAGGTTTGGGAAGGGTAAATGTGGGGTAAAAGATATTTCGGGAAAAAGAAAGACCGTACCGGTGGATCGGTACGGTCTGCATTGTTTTCTTATAAGAAAAGATTGATTACATAATAAATCAGGGCTGCCAGCGTAGCAGAGATCGGAAGGGTAATGACCCAGGTGATGAGCATACGTTGTGCCGTACCCCATTTGACTCCTCTCAATCGGTGGGCAGAACCAACACCAAGGATTGAGGAGGAGATGACGTGTGTCGTACTGACAGGAAGGTGAATCGCTGTCGCACCGAAGATGACGGCCGCACCTGTAAGGTCAGCAGCCACTCCATTGACCGGGCGGATCTTCATGATACCGGCGCCGACCGTTTTGATGATCTTCCATCCACCGATGGAGGTTCCGAGTCCCATGGCTGTCGCACAGGCAAGCTGTACCCATGTCTGGATATCGTCGGAGGTTTGATAATTATTGACGATCAGTGCCATGGTGATGATCCCCATCGCTTTCTGAGCATCATTGGTACCGTGTGTAAACGATTGAAGGGCAGCCGTAGCAATCTGGATGCTTCGGAAGTTCCGGTTCGTTTTGGCAAGATTACGGTTTTTAAATACAACCTTGAAGATGCTGTAAATGATGAAACCGACCACAAAAGCAAGGATTGGGGATAGAATAAGCGCTTCGACGATCTTGATGAAGCCTGTATAATTCAATGACGATAAACCCGCTGCAGCAATCGCAGCCCCTGCAATGGAACCAATTAAGGCATGTGAGGAGCTACTTGGAATCCCAAAATACCATGTCACAAGATTCCAGATGATGGCGGCAATCAATGCAGCCAGGATGACGATCGTCCCGTTCTCAAGAGCGAAGGGGTCAACAATGTCTTTTGTGATCGTTTTGGCCACTCCCGTGAAGGTCATGGCCCCGATGAAGTTCATGCTAGCCGCCAGGATGATGGCGTGTCTTGGCTTCAATGCCTTGGTCGATACGGAAGTAGCAATCGCATTCGCTGTATCATGGAAACCATTGATGAAATCGAATGCAAGGGCAAAGAAGACGATCAAGACGGTCAGAATTAATACTGTATCCATATTGAACTAAGCTCCTTACGCATTTTTCATGATAATGGTTTCGAATGTGTTTGCTACGTTCTGACAATAGTCCGCTACAAGTTCAAGCTCTTCGTAAATTTCTTTGTATTGAATGATGCGGATCGGATCTTTCTCTGTATTGAACAGATGTTTGATTGACTGACGCAGGATTCCGTCACATTTAGATTCAAGGTCTTTGATCTTAATGGCAGATTCACGCACCTTGATCCATTTTTTTGTTGAAAGGAGCTCGACGGCTTCTTCGATTTCATTCGAACATTGACGGATGGCTTCCACGAATTGAAGCATGAACTCATCTGCCTTTGTGATTGAGTACATTTCAAACATGGCTGCAGTATGCTCCAGACCGTCCAGTACATCATCCATGCTCATGGACAGGGCAAGGATGTCTTCACGTTCAATCGGAGTGATGAACACCTTGTTCAGGTCGAGGATGACTTCATGAACATAGTTATCGCCTTTTGTTTCATAATCCTTCATGGTTGTAGAGAATTCTTTCAGATCGCTGACATTGTTCAATTTATAATCAGCGAAATAATGAGCACTCTCTTTCAGATTTTCTGCGATGTTGCTCAAAATTGTACCGAACTTATCCTTCTTTTTGAAAACCATATATTTTCAAACCTCCAACATTTCGAATATGGAATTAATAAACCTTCATAATGATATCGCAAATTGTCGAAAATATGTAGAATTTTGATCGAAAATTTACATTAACTTAACATAAGAGCGGTTTCTTTTTTAATAGTATCTTCGAAGACGGGTATTTCATCCTGTTTCGACAACGAAAAAAAGGCCGATTTTTCTAGGACCGGCTTTGTCATCCTCATTTCTTTTCTTCTGTTTTCTCATCCTCCATGATCCCCTGGGCAGCCTTTTTGAACTCCTTCAACGTGACCCCTACTGCTTTCCCGAGCTCAGGCAACTTGCTTGGACCAAAAAACAATAAAGCCACAAATACAATCAATGCAATTTCTCCAAATCCAAGATTCATCCTCAGACCTCTTTCCTTCATGTAAATGAGTGGCATTGCTTCTTCTATCGTACTTCTTTTTTAGTGGAAATCAAGGGGGATTCCGCTTTTTTCTGAGAATCACGCAGTTAATTGGAATAATATTCTGAATATGGGGTATGAGGATATTAGTTCCAAAATAAAAACTAGCAAAAAAGTTGCATAGAGAATACAAAAAACAATCCTAATTTCCTATATAAGACAAAAATGGTTTTTGTAATAATGAGGAAGGAAAATAGTAGGAACAGGAATATGTACATAAAATGCCAAGGAAGGAGTGTCAACATGGAGATCAAAGTAGAATATTCAAGCGTAGAGTCGCAGATATCGAATGTAAAGGGATCACTTCAAGGCCTTAAGGCGAAAAGCGAGGGGTCCATTGAAGGGAACGTCCTCGATACAGCCGATAAGCTGAATGAACTGGCCTCAAAGCTGGATACCATCCTCGCTTCCTATAAAAGTGTGTTGGAAAAAAATCTTGAAAGTACGAGGCAAGCCGTGGAATCCATGCGTGAAGCCGATGCCACCATCGCCGGCGGTATGCAACGCAAATAATATATGAATGTGAGAGATGAGAGATGAAAACATTAAAAGTCCAGTCACTTCAGGAAGGGATTTCCCGAAGCAAGTCCATGCTTGATACCCTTGATGGAGAAATCCAATCTCTTAAACAATCGATTACCGCCTTTTCTGGAATGGAGGAAGCACTGAAAGGAAAGGGTGGGAGTGCCATCCGCTCTTTTTATGACGAATGCCATGTGCCCCTTCTTGATTTTATTGTGAAATTTAGCAGTGAATACAAGTCCACCCTCGAAAAGATCAAAAGTGAACTAAGCACCCTCGAACCAAGCTCAGACGGCTATATTCACCAACCCTTTCTCGATCAGGAACTCGAACAGAGCTTAGACCGCATCAAGCAGCATACGGAAAGCCTCGTTGCAGACGCCAACAGTACGATCAGCTCCATTTCTGATATCGTCTCCATCTCCAGCATCCAGGATTCTTCCTTCATTCAAAGCGTCCAAAGCGCAAAAACGGAATTGACTGAAACAGTCGACAAGCTGACTGAGTTCGACTCCAGCCAGTCGAAGGCACTCTCCACTGCTGAAGAAGACCTCGTCATGATGGAGAACTGGATCTCTGATATTGAGGGATTGATGCAAGATGGGAAAGTGAACGTGAATTTTCCGACCACCGTTTGGAAGGAGTATGCCGAGCTCAACCCATTAACGAATAAATTGAATGGGACGACACCTAATATAGAAGAACTCGAAATCAAAGATGATAAGGATAAAACCGGTGATGTAAACGGAGGCGCGAGTTCCTTCCTGCTTACAGCGAAGAAGAACCTGGATCAATTCGATCAGCTTAAGTCCCGGGGAACCCTGTCGTTCACAAGTTTGAGGACCTTCTATGCGGCAAGGAAAAATGGTCTCAAGACGTATAAAGTATGGGATCCTAAGAAAGGTCAATACGGCTACCGCATCACTGCTACGCCTCAGGCCCTTCGGAAACTTGGCGTAGAGCCGGACTCCCGCGCGTTTAAGGAATTGATGCACGGGGTGCCGAAAGGTGGCAAAAAGCTTTCTCCAAAGCATCAGGAGATCGCTAAAAACAATACGGTCACCCTTAAATACGCGACACAAAAGAAAGGCCAGACAGGCTGGTCACCGGTAGGCGAGAAAGTCCTGGAGAAAAATCCGCATCTTAAGAATTGGAACAATAATGAGCTGTCTGCCAAAGACAAATTCAAGACCATCGGTAAAGCTACGGCAAAAGGTGTCAAAGACTCATACAAGGATATCGTCGACATCAAAGGCATTGCGAAACCCCTTCAAGAGAGCGGTCCTGTCAAAGGTGTATTAAAAAGCAGCTTGAAAGGCCTTGCGCCGATCTCTGCGGGACTGTCATTCTATGAAAACCACACAAATGCAAAAGCAGAAGGATTAACCGGTGCAGAAGCAACGAAGCGCGCAACAGTGGATACGGCCATTGACGTCGGGGTTTCAAGCGGTGTACAGACGGCCTTCACTGCAGCCGGTACGGCCCTTATCCCGATTCCAGGTGTCGGTACCCTTGTCGGGATGGGCGCAGGAATCGCCGTGAATACCCTCTTGAACCATAAGTTCGGGAAAGATAAGGACGGCAAAGGGAAATCCGCTATGGACGTAGTGAAAGGCTGGTTCAGATAGCCGACATGTCGTTTAGAACAAAAGGAGCGTACCGCTTATGTTAAGAGATGTACCTGAAAGTCATTTTTATGTGTTGAAAGGGCCATTCGAGAGTGGGCGGCAAAGCCCTGCTGCCCTCACACCCAGCCTGATCGTTTCGGTGTTCATCAGTTGGCTCCTTTACTTTTTAACCTACACCCTGATGGAAGATTCCTCTGCTTTCCCGGCAATCGGACTGGTGAAGGGTGCGCACTTCTACATCACCATCCTGCTTTCGATCCTGTGCGTGATGGCAAGCGTTCCGTCATTCTTCAAGAAGTATCAGAAGGTCCAATACGCCATTAGCATCTTTGCCAGCCAATTCCTTTTCGGTGTTTGTACGTATCTGATATCCATGATGTTTATCGGAACACAACAAGGCGTGACTGAGGGGAATATCACGACGCTGCTTCTGCTGACTCTCGGGGTCGGGGTCCTCCTGATCGCCGTTACCGTCCTCCGCTTCTTCCGGCTATTGAAAAACGGAGAATACAAGTACGGATCTGCAAAGTGGAAAAGCCGGATGAACCTGGAATTGAAATCAAACGTACTGCTCGCCATCGTCATCGGTGTGAGCATCGTACTGATTCTTCAATATATCATACGAAATTTCAATGCTGATTCCCTCGAATTCTACATCATTGCGCTCTTGCCACTTGCGCTATTTTATATGATGCTCTTCATCCTGCCGGAACAATTGGTTCTTCTTTATTGTAAGAAGAGGTTCACCAGCTTTAACTTTGAAGCTGACGGGAAGACCCTAAAGCGTGATACGGCAAAGGGTGAAGCCCAATTTATACCCAATGTACCAACCACTATACTGAAAAAGAAAGTTTCTCCACACGAAAAGAAGAACAGCTGGTTTCAATGAAAATAAAAACAAATGATGAAAGGGAGTAGGTCATGGCTATCGAAAAGAAATCATTACAATTTGATCATGTATTAGTGTATAAGATGGAAGGCAAAATGGAGGACTGGCAGGAAGGCTTTGCTGTCATGGAGGAAGCAGAACTGGAACAGGTAGTATACAGGAACGGCCCCGTCATCTTTACATATGAAGCAAAAGGAGATAGCGGGACCTTTACGTATTATATGCCGGTGAATGACGAAGTCGAGCTTGCCGAGGATTCAGACATTCAATATGAACGCAGGCTGGACCTGAAAGATGCCCTCGTCTTAAGGCAGGCACAGGAAATTCAGGATTTCTCAACGGCCTTTGAACAAGTGAAGACGTATGGCGAAGTGAACGGAATCACCCTCACAGATCAATTCTACTGTGTCCTCCTAGAGGTATACGGTGATATCATCATCGATCTCTATGTGCCGAGGAGTGTGCCTCATGCTATTCACTGATCACACCCTGACTTATAAGAATGTAGCCTCTAAGCTTTACCGATTCGTACCCGAAGAATTGGAAATGGCCTTTGAAGACTTTGCTGGCATCCTCGAAAACAATGGATACAACCCAACGGGCGATCTGTTTTTCTGCATCATGAGCAACCCTCTAGAAGACGAAATCATGACAGCCGAAATCTTCCTACCGATCGAAGAAGATCGTATAGATTTACCTGAGAGTGAGAACGTTCACTTCAGAAGCTACTTCTACTTAAAGGATATGGTCATGTCCCGCGTGATGGAGAACTTTGATGAATTCTCCCAATACAAGTTCTGGGAAATCGTAGAGTACATTGAGCGAAGTGGCCAAACCCAATCGACACCGATGTTCGTTGTCTACAAGCAGTCACCTTCAGGTAAAACCTATGTGGAGATGAGTGCTGGGGCTGAGTAATGGAATGACCCCTGATGATGGTTATCGGGGGTTTTTGTTTTTAGTGCATCTAAGAGTCTACATTAAAGAATACACTGTAAGGGAGAAGATTACATGAAGACTTTGAAGGTACAAACACTTCAAGAGGGAATCTCCCGTAATACAACGATGTTAGACACCCTTGATGGAGAGATTCAATCATTAAAGAAATCCATATCAACATTCGCAGGATTGGAAGATGCACTAAAAGGAAAGGGCGGAAGTGCTATCCGTTCCTTTTATGAAGAATGCCATATTCCACTGCTAGAGTTTATTACTAAATTCAGCACCGATTACAAATCTGTTCTGGAGCAAGTGAAGAGTGAAATGAGCACACTTGAGTCCAGTGATGATGGCTACATCCATCAGCCTTTCCTGGACCACGAGCTCGAACAGAGCCTTGATAGAATCAAACAACATACCGAGAGTCTTGTCTCAGATGCCAATAGTACAATCAAATCCATCAGTGACATTGTTTCAGTAATAGCAATTCAAGATTCTACATTTATCCAAGGTATCCAAAGTGCCAAATCAGAAATCACAGAAACCGTAGATAAGCTTTCCCATTTTGACTCTTCGCAATCAAAATCTTTATCGTCAGCCGAGGAAGACTTGGCAATGATGGAAAATTGGATTAAAGATATTGAAGGATTAATGGAGGATGGGAAAGTGGATGTGGACTTTCCTGCAAACGAGTGGAAAGAGTACTCAGGATTAACACCCTTGGGGATGAAGCTGAATGGTACGAGTACTGAGGATATCACCTTTTTGCTTGAAGACGATGGTGACCAAGTAGAAGAATTTGTTGATGCAAACACAGAGTATACTAAAGGTGTAGTTCAACTTTTATCTGATGGAAAGACAGTAGCCGGTGGTGTTTCACAAGGATATAGATTATATAATGCGTTCAAAGATGAGGGTGTTTCCTTCGAGAAAATAGTTAATAAAAGTACCGGGAAAGTAGAGTTTAAAGTATTGGCAACCAGGGATGCTTTGGAATCTTTAGGGGTTAAACCAGACTCTATTGCTAATAAAGAGTTAAATAAGGGTTTGCCTAAAAACGGAAAAAAATATAAAGACAAACATGTTAAGAAAGCTAAAACCAATAAGGCCACTCTAAAGCACGCTGCATATGGATCAAAAAACAAAGGAAGGAATGGATGGTCAACCACTGGTAAGGAGGTTTTAGATAAAAATCCTGAAATTGCTCACATGAACGGAAAAGAAGGAATTACTGGTAAAGTCAAAATGATTGGTAAAGCAATGTGGAAAGGAGCAGTAGATAATGTAAAAGATGCTGGGAATTTAAAAGCAATTAAGGATAGTGGAGTATTAAAGGGTGGACTAAAAAGTTTAGGACCGATTTCAGCTGGTGTAACATACTATAGTAATTTACAGGATGCCGAAGCCGATGGGAAAGAGGGTAGTGAAGCTGTTACAAGAGCTATGGGTGATACTGTAGTAGACACAGTAGTGAGTGGTGCAATTCAGGGAGGATTTACAGCATTAGGAACTGCTATCATTCCCATACCTGGAGTTGGTACTGCAGTAGGAGCAGCCTTTGGTGTATTTGTGAATTCTTTGCTTAATCGTAAAAGTAAAAAAACTGGAAAGTCAATGATGGATAAAGTGAAAGGTTGGTTTAGGTGATAATGTTAAGACTGGAGCTGTTTTATAGGTGAGTAAATTAACGGTTGATCATTACGCAGTATTAAGAAAACCTCTTGAATCAGGCAGGCAAAGCCCGAAGAAGCTTGCTGAGGCTTTCTTACTAAGTGTTCCTATTGTTTGGTTATTGTACCTTGTAACCTTTACAGTAGCATCGGATTCTACAAACTACCCTAACGTGGAAAAAATTCGTACCATTCAGTTTATTATGACTGCAGTTGTCTCTATACTAGGGATTATATTTTCATTTCCAAGCATATACAGAAAAACTGGTTGGTTACAGTATGCATATAGCGTCCTATTAGCACAATTCATTTTTACAGTGTATCCATTTATCAGTGCATTTTTCATTATGGGCCAACAGGAAAATGCAAGCCGTGAAATTCTTTTAAAACTGACCTATTATGCAATAATTTTAGGTGTTTTAGTCCTCTTGGTTACTAGTATAAGATTTTCCATCCTATTAAAAAAAGGAGCCTATAAAAAGGGAAGCAGCAAGGATGTAACAAGAAGCAAGTTTGAAACAAAATCATATGTACCGATTGTTGTAGTCGTTTCTACAGCCTTCGTCTTACTATTACAATACGTAATAAGAAATATTCAAGTTGGTTCCTTAGAGGATGCAATCTTAATCTATTTACCTTTATTAATTGCTTATGTAACTATTTTTGTTTTGCCTGAACAACTCGTTATTGTTTTTTGTAAAATCCGATTCAAGGAATTTAATTATGATTCTAGAGGGTATCTTTATAGTTTAGAATCCACAGAAAAAAATATAAAAAACGGATAGGCAAGAGTTTTAGTGCATAAAACCACTCATTAATAGTATTGAGTGGTTTTTTCATTTCCCCCTTTACCTTCACGCAACGTCAACGTGTACAGTAGACCTAGGAGGTGCCACATGGAATACACAATAAAGAAGCTGAGTGACCTCGCGGGAGTCAGTACGCGGACACTGAGGTACTACGATGAAATCGGATTGCTCTCACCGTCCAGGATCAATTCATCCGGGTACCGAATCTATGGACGTGTGGAGGTCGACCGCCTTCAGCAGGTATTGTTTTATCGGGAAATGGGTATGGAGCTTGAAGGAATCAAGCTCATTTTGGATGATCCAGATTTTGATTCAGTTGGAGCGTTGAAAGAGCATCGTAGCCGACTCGTCGAAAAGAAGAAACGTTTACTGAGGTTGATCCGTAATGTCGACCAGACGTTGGAGGGTATGGGAGGAGGAGCCGCAATGAGTGACCGGGAGAAGTTTGAAGGGTTTAAGAAAAAGCTCGTGGACGCAAACGAGAAGGAATATGGGAAAGAGATCCGAGAGAAATATGGAGACGAGTCGATAGATGCATCGAATCACCAGCTCCTGAGCATGGACAAGGAAATATTTGAAGAAACCAAGCACATGGAAGAACAAATGATAGCCTTGCTAAAAATAGCGAATGAAAATGGCGATTCAACTGGTGAGGAGGCACAGGAAGCAGCGCGGCTCCACAAAGAATGGATCACCCGCAAGTGGGGTCATTACAATAGGGAAGCCCATGAAGGTCTTGTTCAGATGTATGTGGACGATGAACGTTTCAGGTCTTACTACGATAAGCACCAGAATGGTATGGCAGAATTTCTTCGCAATGCGGTGGGTCATTACTTGAAGAATGAGGGGAAGTAAAACAACAATTTTAACTGAATAAGAAAAAATTCCGAAACCCCATTGCTATATCTCCCACTATCTGTTATTATTAAGTTAATTATTTTTGTTCGGTATATAGGGAGGGAGCAATCCTTCCACCTGAATTGAGCAATAATAGTAATAATTGTGGAGCACAATCCACGCAGGAGGAAATAACATGCAAGAAGGTACAGTAAAATGGTTTAACGCAGAAAAAGGTTTCGGTTTCATCGAAGTTGACGGTGGAGAAGATGTATTCGTACATTTCTCAGCTATCCAAGGCGACGGCTTCAAAACACTTGACGAAGGTCAAAAAGTGACTTTCGAAGTTGAAGAAGGCCAACGTGGACTTCAAGCTGCTAACGTTGTAAAAGCATAATTTCTGCTTTTATCATGAGAAAGACCCCCGGTTTCGGGGGTCTTTTTTCGTTTTAAAACATCATGCTTCCTCCGCGTGACTGGGGAATTTCGACAACAAATTTCCCCGGAAATATACAGAGATGGAGGGGATTTTGTATGTGACAGTTAGATGAACATACTTCTTTCCTGAACGTTATTGCGATATAATAGCTAAATTGACCAAATGATGCCTGTTCACGACAAAAATGGGTATAGTAAACGGTAATACAAGATACGACAGAAAGGTAGTAAGAAAACATGAAAAAGAGCTGGAATATATTTACGCGGGATGGAAGAAATCTATTTACGAACTATGTAGCACTCATCGTCATCGGTGGATTGATGATACTCCCGTCCCTCTATGCATGGTTAAATATTGAAGCGTCATGGGATCCATACGGAAAGACCGACCAGCTGCCGGTAGCGGTCGTCAATGAAGATGAGGGAGCGACGATCAGGGACGAATCGATTGACGTCGGAGGAGACCTCGTCAAGGAATTGAAGAAAAACGATGATATGGACTGGCACTTTGTCAATCGTGAGAAGGCCATGGACAAAGTGGAATACGGTGACTATTTTGCTGTCATCGTGATTCCGAAAGACTTCTCTCAAAAGCTGTCGACCGTCATTGAAGATAAGCCTGAGAAAGCGAAACTTGAGTATTATGTGAATGAAAAAATCAACGCCATCGCCCCGAAGATCACGGAAAAAGGGGCAGGGGCCATTGTTGATAAAATCACGAGTTCATTCATTTCGACTGTGAATGAAACGATCTTTGATATGTTCAATGAGCTTGGACTGGAAATCGAAGGCGACCTTCCCGATATCAAGAATTTCGAGAACTATGTGTTTGAAGCAGAAGAAAGACTACCTGACATCGGGAAGACCTTGAACGATTCACTCTCTGATGCTGAAAAAGCCCAGGGGATGATCGATGATGCCCAAAGCATGATCCCGGAAGCAAGTCGGGTGACCAATGAAGGGTTGGAAACAATCGATAACACTACAGCCTTCCTTGATAAGGCCGAAAAACGATTGGATGAAATTGCTCCTCAGGTACAAAAAGACCTTGAGCAGGCTCAAAGCACCTCCAAGAAAATCAATGATTTCCTTCAAAGCGTGCATACATCCGATATCGACCTGAGTCAAGGGGACACCATTTCGAATGATGTCCAAAAACAAGTGGATTCGACCATTCAGAACATTGAGGCCATCGAGTCAAGCCTCCAGCAAGTAAAAGAACAGAACCCTTCACCACAAGAAGGGGAGGAGGCTCAAAATGAAGAGTCCCAGCAAAACCAGGAGCAGATTGATCAGGCTCTTGAACAGTTGGCTCAAGTGAAGAAACAACTTCAACAAGTTCAAACGGATGGGGATAAGATCAACGATTTCCTTTCTGGAAAACAGAAGGAAGTGGATGATGTCATCAACGGCATCCAAGAGCGTTCCGCTGAGACAAGTGCCAACATCGATGCGTTCGTGAAAGAATATAACAATAACATCGAACCGGCTGTCCGCTCAGAAGTGGCGAGCGCCAAAAAGACGCTGAGCGATGCCCGTTCCATTTTAGTGGATATCCAATCTACTATTCCTGAAGTCGAAAAAATACTCTCCAGCACTGAAGGGAATCTTTCAAAGGGTGAGAAAACCTTGAAAAATGTATTGGGTGAATACCCGTATGTGAACACTAAAGTAGACGAGCTCGCAGATCGGATCAGAGAAATCCAAGGTGAAACAGACATCAATGAAATCATCAAGCTCCTTAAAAATGATCCGAAACTGGAGAAAAGTTTCTTTGAAGAACCTGTGAAAATGAACAAAAACAGCCTGTATCCTATTCAGAACTATGGTACGGCCATGACGCCATTCTATACGGTCCTTGCTATTTGGGTAGGAGGTCTGCTCCTCATCTCCCTTCTCGCAACTGACGTGATGGAGGGCATTCCTGACCTTAAGGAAAGGCATATCTACTTTGGTAAGCTGATGACCTTCATGTCAATCGGGTTCATCCAGACAATCATCGTCACCTTGGGGGATATCTTCCTTCTCGGTGTAGACATCTTGTCACCAGGGTGGTTCGTCTTATTCGGCCTATTGATCAGTGCGGTGTTCATCACAATCGTCTATACGTTTGTATCGGTGTTCGGAAACGTCGGTAAAGCACTGGCCATCGTCCTACTTGTCCTGCAGATCGCAGGATCAGGTGGTACGTATCCGACTCCATTGCTACCTGGGTTCTTCCAGATGATCCACCCATTCCTGCCGTTCTCCTATGCGATCGACCTTATGAGGGAAGCGGTAGGCGGAATTGTCTGGGAGCGTGTCACAAAGGATATCTTGTTCCTAGTCCTATTCTGGGCCATTGCGATCTTCATGGGCACGTTCCTGAAACAGCCACTGAGCAAACGAACCAAAGCCTTCATGAAAAAATCGAAGGAATCTGGATTGTTCCATTAATGCAAACAGCCGCAACGAGAAATCGTTGCGGCTGTTTTTTTGTGTCTGGCACCGAATGCAATGCTGGTGCCAGGCACAATAAATGTACAAAAAAAGAGAAGCGGTCAAATGACCAACTTCTCTTTCAGTCCTAGATGATGCTTCACGCACCGGCCCAGACATCTTTGCCGTAGCGCCCTTCTTTTTCGAGGGTTTGAAGCCAGTCGAGGGCTTCCTGCTGGGTGGTGTTGTAAAGCGTTTGGTAATTCTGTTGCAGGGTGGTTTCTACATCCGGTGCCATCTTGCTGCCGTCTCCGCAGATGTAGAGATGTCCGTCTTCTTTTAGAAGAGGGAGGATAACATCGGCATTTTCAGCAATTGCGTGTTGCACGTAGCGTTTGTCTTCGCCCGGGCAGCGGGAGAAGGCGGTGTGCAGGGTGACGAGTCCTTCTGTTTCAGCCGCTCGCAGTTCGTCTTCGTAAAGGAAGTCGTGCTGCGGATTTCTGCATCCGAAGTAAAGATGGGCCTGACCCAATGTTTGGCCTTGTTCCTTACGATGACGTCTTTCCTGGATGAATCCTCGGAATGGGGCGATGCCCGTTCCTGGCCCCACCATGACAATCGGTGCTTCGCTTCGTTCAGGAAGCTGGAAGTTGGATTGCGGTGTGTGGATGAAGCAGGCGATCTTATCCCCGGTGCTTCGGCCGGCAAGGTAGTTGGAGGCGATTCCGGCATATTCGCCTTTTCCGCTCCAGGATGCTCCGCGGACGACGCTCACGGTGAGACTTGCTTTTCCTTCATGGTGGGAAGGCGAGCTTGAAATCGAATAGTATCTCGGTTTAAGCGCCGGCAGTAGTGATAAGAATTGTCCGAATGGTATTTCGCATGCCATGTATGATTCTACAAGATCGAGCATGGTCAAGCGCTTCCTCAATACTTCATTCTTATAGGTGGTATCTTTGAGCAGGGCCTCCAGTTCAACGACGTGTGGAGGGCAGACCGTCGTGGCGGCAAGGGCACGGATTTGTGCGCGTGTTGCAGGCTCCTGCATCTCGACGTGATTGGCAAGGAGCTCGGATATTTTCACCGGCATGCCTGAAGGAAGATGGGTAGTTGTGCTACTTCCTCTGTTTAGTTGAACATAATCATCGCCGTTCAGGGCGAAGCGTTCAAGTACGCGTTCAATCAGTGCAGGTGGATTTTCAGGCAGCACGCCGATATGATCTCCTTCACGATATCTGACTCCTGCTGGCAGGGATACTTCGATGTGACGTGTGCTACGTCCGCTCTCTTCATGAAGCAATTCCCGATTGTCACTAACCACTGCCGTGAATGCGTGATGTTCACGGGCGACAGGAGTATGGCTGACGTGACTCACATACTCGAGTGCGACTCCGGTATCTGTATTCTGATCTCCTGGGAGTTCAAGGTCGAAAGCGTCTGCGAGGGCAGGCCAGAGGTCCTCTTTCCACGCATCATACTGGCCTTCAAAATCATCACTTGCATCGCCGAAGCCTGGGCTTGTCAGCCTGATGCCTCCGCCTTCCGCAAGTTTTTCATCGATGAAGAAGGGAATGCGCTGATACGTGTTGGCCCAGTTTTTGTCCCCGCATCCGAACACGGAATAGTGGACCTGTTCTGTGGTAGGGGAGGTTTCGAGCCAAGATACGAATGCATCCGCATTATCAGGGGCATTCCCGTTATAGGATGCAGAGGCGATGAGCACGGCACCTTGGTCCGGCAGGCCGTTGCTATATTCATTCAGTGGGGCCGTTTCTACCTCGAAGCCGAGTCGTCTACCTTTCTCGGCGAGCTCCCTGGCAATCCCTTCTGCTGTTCCCATGTTGGAACCGTACAGCACAAGAAGGGGGGTTCCGTGTGAGTCGATTACTCCGGTGTCATCTTCCTTCTGCTCTTCTTCAGGTGTGCTTGTTGCCACTGAAAGGGGAACGGATCCCTCTCTTGGTTTTACTTGCATGGTCAGGCCGTCAGGTTTCAGGGTCAATGCTTCCTTTATAGACAGTACGTAGTCTTCGTCCTCGATGAAATCGAAGTGTTGAATGACCATGGCCAGTACCAATACGGCTTCATGCATGGCGAATTGTTGTCCGATGCATGCACGTTGTCCATTCCCGAACGGTTTGAATGCATGATGAGGGACATCGGCTGGATTTTCGAATCGTTCCGGTACAAAGGATTCGACGTCGTCTCCCCAGACAGAAGCATCGCGGTGAAGCTGTGGTGATAGGATGGTGAACTCATCACCTGCAGACACGGCGTAACTTCCAGGGAGGGAAGTATCTTCTTTGGCGTAAAGGGTGAATGCTGGTGCTGTCGGCCATAGTCGCAGTGATTCATTCAGGATCATTTTCACGTACTTGAGCTGCTTGACCTGCTTGTAATCGGGGATGCCTCCGCTTGTGACGCGATCAACTTCGTCCTGAGCTTTCTTGAGGACTTCCGGGTGCTTCATAAGATAGTACAGAGTGAAAGAAAGCAGGCCGCTCGTTGTTTCGTGGCCGGCAATCAGGAACGTGATGATCTGGAAGCGGATGTTCTCATCACTAAGAGCTTCTCCCGTTTCCGGATCGACTCCTTTCAGCATATGGGATAGAAGATCATCTTCCCCTTGATCGCCGTTTTGTTTCCGCTCGGCAATCAAACTGTCGACGATGGAGAACATGTACTGAATATCTTCCTTGAACTGACGTTTATTCTTGATCATGAGTTTATCCTGGATGCCGAGGCGCTGGTTTTGATTCATCGCTTCATCGAGTGCACGGACCATGGAGTCGACGAATGGATGGGAATCTTCTCGGTAGAAGCTATTGAATCGGAAGTTGAAGCCGCATAGTCCGATGGTGTCTAGGGTCAGACGGGTCATGTCTTCAGGGATATCTACGGCTTCCCCCGGATTCAATCGTGCCCATTTTTGGATAAGCTGGGTGGCAATGTCGACCATTTTTGCGTGGTACCCTTTCATTGCCTGTTGGCTGAAGCTCGGGAGGAGGATATTATGGGCTTTCCTCCAGTTCGTCTCGGTTGTTTCACTGGTGAAGAGGCCGTCGCCGCCAAAAGCTCGGACTTTTTGGAGGGCAGGCCCCACTTTTTTATCAAATTGTTTTTCATTGCAGATGGCTTTGACGAATTCAGCCCCGGATACGAATGTGCTTTTATGTCCTGGGAACTGGAACTGATAGATCGGTCCGAGCTCCTGAGAAAGTTTGATAAAGGATTGGACCGGCTTTTCCCGGTCGATGAGCGGAAGGCTGCCGAGCGGTCCATAGGTTCGTGCGAAAGGGTAACTGGTTGATTGGGTCATGTGGTCATGGCACCTCTTTCATTGAATTTGATGCGGAATGAATATTCATTCCGCTTGCGGTTTAATAAGTTGAATCGCATTCCAAAGGCTTTCCTCCACATCAAGAAGCAGAGAAGCATCCGGTGTGATATCGCCCGTTTCTACGATTCTTTGAAGCTCTAGAAACGCTCCGTAAATAATAGAGAAGAGCACGGGAGAAGGCAGGGGTTTCAGTTCCTCCTGTGTTTTGCCCCATTCGAAGAACTGTCCGAGCAGATCGGTAAGCTCGCTGAAGCAATCCAAACTGTCCCTGTTCAGGAAGTGCGCATGGCTATGCATCTTGATGAAATAAAGAGCATGGGGGTTACACGTCGTAAACGAAATCATGGAGCTGAAGATATGGTGAAATTGCTCCCGGATGGATGACGAGTACGGGTAATCTGAACGCAGGGATTCCGTGAATCGGGTGACATTATCTTGGAAGAGATGGTTGCCGAGGACTTCCTTATTTTCAAAGTAGCGGTAAATCGTCCCTGCTCCGACTCCTGCTTCTGTGGCGATCATCGGAATGGTGGTGGCATCGAAGCCTCTTTCTGAGAAGATTTTTAGGGCACCATGGATGATGCTCTGTCGCTTGGTGAGTGTGGCAGTCATTGGATGCACCCCGTTTCTGGATTCGAATTTTCTCTGGGAAAGACGCCCATTACGTAATAGTGTATACCTTTGGGGTGGGGAATCTCAATCAAGCATTGGACCCATAATATATGACGATTTGGTCAAATTTGGGCAGGAAGTTGGGGAGCATTCAGCATTCGCTGTACGGAATCCATTCTTAGAAAGAATTTCTTGAATAAGGAAAAAAGGAAGAAGACGGGGTCTCCTTCCTTGTCAGTGAATGGCGGGGAATTTAAGTTTCGTTTCAAAACGTTGACCTCTATGGATGAAATCAAGGAAACCATTGTAGTCTTTTACGATATCCTTGATCACCTTCGTGCCGAGTCCATGATGATCCCCCGATTTTGTCGTGATTCCCTCTTGTTGATAGATTTTATCAAGAATCGGACCGGGGATTGTTCGGCAGTGGTTTTCTACCTTCAGGATGTAAAAACCGCTCCGTTTGTGAAATTGAAGGGTGACGGCACCTTGCTCTCCGGTTTCTTCCTGCCACTCCACTGCAGCATCGATGCTGTTAGAGAGAAGGTTTCCGAGTAAGGCGACCAGTTCTTTATCAGTCATGGGCATGGTTGAAAGGGGAAGGTCCGTATCATACACGATGCTCAGACCGGCATTAGATGCATCCCTGTACATCTGATGTAGGATGCCAGCGATGCTGCCCCGTTCTCCTTTAATGGAGAGATTGGTCTTTTCGTAGCCATCCACAAGATCATCAAGGTATTCTTTTGCTTTCTCTGCTTCCTGGTGGTCGAGCATATAGTGAATGGCAGAGATATGCTTCAGGAAGTCATGACGTTCGCTCCGGACGATCCGGAACGTTTCATTCATATGGCTGCGTTCTTTAGCGAAACCGTCTTGCTCATTCAACAGTCCGGACAGAACACGGGAAGTGTACATCCGGATCCATTCGAGGCCGATGAAGCAGATAAGAAGGGGAAGGTTCCAATAACCGGAATCCAAGGCGAAACGGGGGACGATCAGAAGGATTTGAATAAGGTAGAAAGCACCGTTCAGTTGATAGCCAAGCGATGGAGCTGGATGCTTTCTCGCAACCCAGTAAACGACTGCCAGGGTCAGGAGCGCAGCGGGAAGTTCAATTGTCATCCAGGGGGATGCCGGCAGTAACCCCTGGATATGGATGAAACCGAGGACTGCGATGATTCCCCAGTGGATAAACGATTTTTTCATCATGGTACACCTCTTAAAAGTAATGCTCTTGCAGGAAATCGACCTTTTCCTTTGTGATCATGGCCTGTACACCGATTCCTTCGAATGTGATGACGTACGAATTCTTCGCATACAACGAAAAGTTCTTCACGTAATGGATGTTGATAATGAAAGACCGGTGAGACCGGATAAAGTCGCGCTCCCTCAGTTCTCCTTCTAGTTCATTGAGGGTGAGATACGTTTTGATCTGTTCGTTCCTCGTGTAGATAGTGGTGGAACGTCCGGAACGTTCGATGAAGATGATGTCCTTCTTCTGGACAATATGGATGTTGTTCTTTTGTTTCAGGTACAGCCTACCTGTCATCTCGGCGGATTTGGACTTCTCCATGAGCCGCTTCACCGATTGCTGGAGACGCTCCTTAGAGTACGGCTTCATAATGTAATCGTGCACGTTCAGTTCGAAGGCGTGAACCGCAAATCCGCTGTTCGCCGTTACAAAGATGACGGCAATGCTCAGGGCATGGGAGTGGATGATATCCGCCAGTTCATAGCCTGATAGATGAGGCATTTCAATATCGCAGATCAGTAGATCAACTGTTTCTTTTTTTATTTGTTCATAGGCTTCTTCGGCCGAAGTGGTGGAGAATACGATGTCCGCTCCTTCCACACCTGATACGATGACCTGAAGCTTATCAAGATCGATGACCCGATCGTCAACAAGACCAATTTTCATAGCGATCGCCTTTCATATGGATTTCTTTGTCCATTTTACCATTTTAAAGAGAGGTTTTGGCATTTTCGCGACATAAAATGGAACATTCACGACCACTCCGGAGACGATGTGCGATTTCCTTAGTAAGATAAACACAAGAAACCAAACAAGGAGCGGTGAAGATGATTGAAATCAATGAGGTCACAAAGAAATTCCAAGATAAGAAAAAGTCCATCACGGCACTGAAGCATGTGAGCTTTACCATCGGGAAGGGAGATACGGTTGGATTACTCGGAGAGAACGGGGCCGGCAAGACGACCCTTCTGCGTACGATTGCCACCCTTCTGGAGCCGACTAATGGCACAGTGACGGTAGGGGGCTACGATACAGTCAAAAGCCCGGATCAAATCAAGCGGAAAATCGGCGTTCTCTTTGGCGGGGAGACCGGCTTGTATGATCGTCTCACGGCAAAAGAAAATCTTGAGTACTTCGCGAGCCTGTACGGGATGAGCAAGCATGATACGAAAGTCAGGATCGATGAGCTTGCCAGGATGTTCGGCATGAGGGACTATCTCGGACGGAAAGTCGGAGGGTTCTCAAAGGGGATGCGCCAGAAGGTGGCGATCGCCCGTACCTTGATCCATGATCCAGATATCATCCTTTTCGATGAACCGACGACAGGGCTTGATATTACGTCTTCCAATGTGTTCCGTCAATTGGTCCATCAGCTTAAACGGGACGGAAAGACGATCATCTTCTCGAGTCACATCATGGAAGAAGTCACGATGCTGTGCGACAAGGTGGCGATGGTCCATAAAGGTGAACTCGTCTATCATGGACAGCTGGAAGATCTCTACGCACAAGAAAACAGTCGCGATCTGAACTTCATCTTTATGAGCAAACTCGTGAGGGGGGATGAGTACCATGCTTCTTAATATTTTTAAAAAGGAAATGAAAGATGCGTTCAGGGATAAGCGGACGTTGATTCTGACGGTTCTTCTACCGATCTTGATGATGACAGCATTGACGTTCTTTTATGAGGGGATGATGTCTGACAGTGAGGGAGACTCCTACACGCTGGCAGTGAATAAGGATCTAACGGAAGAGCAGTTGGCCTTATTTGAAGGTGATAAAAGCATCGATGTAACGAAAGTGGAAAATCCTGAAGACAGCGTTGAAAACGGAGACGCTTTGGCAGCTGTAATATTCAGTGATGACTTCATGGGAAGCGTTCAGAGAGGGGAAGAAGCCTCGGTCACGATTGTCGGTGATTCCATGAGTGAGAACTCGAGTCTCTTGATGAGTAAGGTCAGTGCGTATTTAACGGCCTTTGAAAAATCAGTTACAGCTGAGAGGTTGAAAAGTGAAGGCTTGGATGAGTCAACGATACAGCCATTCATCATGACCCAGCAGGAGTTGTCTGAAGAAGATACCGGGCTCTTCCTCATTGCCCTGATCATCCCGATGATGATGGCCCTTGCCATTGGAATAGGGGCGGGACCTGTATCAGCTGATCTGTTTGCCGGTGAAAAGGAAAAGAAAACAATGGAAGCCCTCCTGATCACGCCGGTGAAGCGTTCTACTCTTCTATGGGCGAAATGGTTGACCATCTCATCACTGGGGCTCATTACCGGGATGATCACATTACTCGTGGTGATTGTGGAAATTGCATTCTTTACTGAAAACTTGAGAAAAGGCATTTCCTTTGGGGATCAGCTCCCCCTTATCGTAGGTCTTGCGTTGTTGGTGGCTGTCGTGTACGCCATGTTTAATGCATCGATCTTGATGCTGACGAGTATCGCGGGGAAAACAATCAAAGAGGCTCAGAGCTATAGTACTCCAGTGATGATGCTGGCCGTATTCCCAAGTTTGTTCATTTCAGGAGTCAGCGTCAACGAACTTGCTGCCCATCACTTCCTCATCCCGATCCTGAATATGTTTAGCATCCTGAAGGAACTGATCTACGGTGTTGTCGATCCCGTCCACTTATCCATGATGATCGGCACGAATCTGATCGTCGTCGTAGTCATCTTCTTCATCGGGCGCATCATGTTCCTAAAGGATAAATGGGTGATGAATTAAACAAATGAACACCGCTCCACGAAGGAACGGTGTTCACTTTTGTACAGCCTATTTTCTTGAATCTAGTAATCTAGCTTATACCCTCTAGTATTCCGTGCATATGATAGGAGTAAGAAAGGGGGAGATTCATTTGATACAAGGCTGCGCAGACTTTGCACTTGCCATGGTCCTGTTGATCCTTTGGTACATTACATCATGGACACCTTGCTCCATTTTGCGTAATACGCTGAAGAACAGACTGTGCTGTGTCATAGGATGCTAGTGAGAGGACCTGGTCGTTCGGCCAGGGCTTCTTTTCTTTTTAGGCGGCTTTTTGAAAAAGGACCGGACAACAAGGAAGATACCTATAATGGCCGCATAGATCAGGAAGAATGCTAGGAATCCCCAGAGGCCGATGATGGCATCGGCGAATTCCATGTTCCCCCGCTGGGTGATCGCCTGCTGGATCTCAATGGCGAAAACTAGAACGAACATGAAAGTGAGAGTGTACATAAAAGAGAGACCTGCGATTCCAAACGGCATCTTGGCCGCTACCTTGGATACGGCATAGACAAAAAAGAACACGAGCATCCCGATGATGCCCATCACCCAGAAATGCAAATCTTTGTCGGTGAGGTTCAACCCCAGGCCATCTGTGACTTCAATGACTACGTCGTGGAAGTTATTGATCACTTCTACAATGGAAATGATGGCTTCTTTCAATCTCATCACGCCTTTACTCAATATGCACTGATTATAGCAGGGGGAGCAAGAGATGGCTACAGATGGTAGGAAATGAATGGAAAGGATGAGGAGCTTATGCTCATGAAAATCTGTGTAGATGTGATGATCGACCTGCTTCATCTGGTTTTCGTTTTTCTGGGGTGGAGTAACCGGATGTAGTAGAGAAGATGAACAGGTTGTAGCGTATCATTGGATGGGATGGTGGAAACATCCTTATGTTTAGTTCTTCACAAGTCGGGAAAACTCCCATTAGATAACCAATCAAACAGGAGGATTCAGTATCATGGGAAGATTAGACAACAAAGTATCCATCATCACAGGAGCCGCAACCGGGATCGGTGAAGCTGCAGCGAACGTATTTGCAGCAGAGGGCGCCAAGGTCATCCTTGCCGACGTTGATGAAAAGCAGGTCAATAAAACGGCAGAAAACATCCGGAAAGAAGGGGGCCATGCAGAGGCATACCACCTTGATGTCTCCAGTGAAGAAGGCGTCAAAGCATTTGCCCGTCATCTTGAGGAATCGTATGGCACGATAGACGTGCTCTTCAATAACGCCGGAGTGGATGAGCAGGGCGGGAAGGTCCACGAATATCCTGTGGAACTATTCGATAAGATCATTGCCGTTGATCTACGGGGTACATTCCTTGTCAGCAAATACCTGATCCCCCTCATGCTCGAGAAAGGCGGATCCATCATCAATAACGGATCCATGTCTGGACACGCAGCGGACCTTGATCGCTCAGGATATAATGCCGCCAAGGGAGGCATCATCAACTTTACCAAAGCAATGGCCATCGACTATGCGCGCCACGGAATCCGTGTGAATTCGGTTTCTCCGGGTACGATCGAAACCCCTCTCATCGATATCCTTGTCGGTGGGAAAGAGGATGACATGGGTGCGAAGTTCCGCGAAGCCAATAAATGGATTACCCCGATGGGTCGTCTCGGGCGCCCTACCGAAATGGCGACGGTAGCCCTGTTCCTTGCATCCGATGACAGCTCATATGTCACGGGAGAAGACATCAAGGCAGACGGAGGCATCATGGCGTACACCTGGCCTGGGAAGATGCTGATCGACCAGGATGAATGGAAAAAGGGTACTGAATAAGATCCATCATGAAAAGCCCAAGAGCTGGTTCTTGGGCTTTTTTGTGATTAAATAAAAACTGCATTGCTAAAAATGGAAACATTTGATAAACTAAAACTACTTTGTAATGCAACCTAGTTTGCATTGCATTCTTTTTCCTTAACTATATTGTAAAACAAAGTAGTTGAGGGAGAAAGGAGGACGATATGTCATCGAGCCAACTATTGAAGGGTGTACTGGAGGGCTGCCTCCTTTCGATCATTTCAAAAGGGGAAACGTATGGTTATGAAATGATCGAGAAACTGGCACAGCATGGGTTCACGATGGTGAAGGAAGGAAGCATTTATCCATTGCTCCTGCGTATGAAAAAGGATGGGTTGGTCAATACGATCCAGAAAGAACAGCCTTCGGGTGGGCCGAAGCGGAAATACTATCGCTTGACGGAGGCGGGGCAGGAAGAGCTGAACCAATTTAAAATGAGATGGAACGAGATGGCGACAAGCGTAAATCGATTGATAGAGGAGGAAGCGGAATGAATGTTTCAAAGGAAAGCAGGGACTTCCTGGACCGCCTGAGTGTTTACTTGTTTGCAAGCGGGAAGAAGGAAAAAGAGATCAGGGAGATCACGGGTGAACTGGAAGACCATCTTCATGAAGCCGAAAAGAAGGGGAAAAGCGTCGAGGATATCACCGGGCTGACGGCAAAACAGTACATGGATCAAATTGCGAAAGAGATGCCGTTTGATAAGATGGGGGTTTTCAAATATGCGCTGGTTTTGATCTTTGGGGCCATCGCTTTCTATGTGATGGGGGACGCCATTAACGGCACAATGGATTACTCATGGATCATCCTCATTGGTTTACCTGTCATGGTCCTGCTTTATGGTGGGATGATAGCAAAATTGTTCAAATATACAGCAGGAAAAGTATTTTCAAAGAAGAAGGAATTCACGCTCTATATAATGATGGGGGTAGTACCGCTTGTTGGTATGGGAGCAGTTGTGTTTTTAGATCAATTCTTAGAAGTTAGAAATATATCGTTTGGCACAACAGGAAGAATGGTTGCATTCGTTTTGTGCTCCCTCATCCTGATTGGGATATCGGTTTGGTCTAAGACGCTGATTATGATCATCCTTCCGATTGTCGTATATGTACCCCAATATTTTATCGAAAGATCTTCATGGTCGGAAGAAACACAGCTTATGATGATCGCGATGGTATTCCCGATAGGGTTCATGATTTCCCTGGGCATTTCTATCTTGCAGATGTGGCGAAAGGAACGCAGGCAGGTTGCATAATCTGTCGGGAGGAATCCCTTTCATTCCCCCGGTTTCTATGGTAAGATGACTGTACTTATAGGAATGGAGGTTTTCCAAATGATCTTGATCAGACTACGAATCCGCGAATGGAACGCATAATTGAATACGTTCAATGCTCTGCCTGTGTGCAGGGTAAATGGGATTGGTCTGATCGATTATAAGGGAAGCCTCGAACGTGGAGCCTTATCATTGAAATTGAATACCGACCGGTTGGCGCATGATGGGGAAGTGCGGATTTCCCCATGCCTTTTTCCGTTTACGAAAAGCACAGGCAGAGGTCTGGGCTTTTTTTCGTCTATAGGACCGATCCAGATCATTACCTAAGGGAAGATCGATGAAGGAGTGAGAAATGAATGGAAGAACAAAAATTAAAAGCAATCGCCATCGGCGTGAATACGAAAGATCGTGATAATGACTTTGAATATGGGATGCTTGAGCTCAAAGGACTTGCTGAAGCACGACATATGGACGTGGTGGGTGAATTCACCCAGAATATGCAACGTCCCAATCATGTGCATTATTTAGGGAAAGGGAAGATCGATGAACTGATCCCCCTCATAGAAGAGTGGGAAGCGGATGTGATCATCTCGAATGATGAACTGTCGCCTTCTCAGATCAGGGTGCTAGAGAAGAAGCTTGAACTCCGTGTGATGGACCGGACCATGCTCATTCTTGACATCTTCGCTGAACGCGCGAAGACAAGGGAAGCACAGCTTCAGGTGGAAGTTGCACAGCTACAGTATATGCTGCCCCGTCTGATTGGACGTAGGGAGTCCCTCGGTAGACAGGGGGGAGGCTCAGGACTTGCCAACCGTGGTGCCGGTGAAACGAAGCTTGAGCTCGACCGCCGTCGCATAGAGGACCGGATTACGGCTCTGCGCAAGGAACTTGACTCCCTCGTGGAACTGAGGAGTACGCAGCGAAAGCAACGGAAAAAGAGCGGGATTCCCGTCGTTTCCCTTGTGGGCTATACAAATGCCGGCAAATCGACAACGATGAATGCCTTCATAGAGCGCTTCCACCACAACAACGACAAGCAGGTGTTCGAGAAGGATATGCTGTTTGCCACTTTGGAGACATCCGTGCGTAACATCACGCTGCCGGATCAAAAGTCTTTCCTTCTGACCGATACGGTAGGTTTCGTCAACAAGCTGCCCCATCAGCTTGTCAAAGCATTCCGCTCAACCCTTGAGGAAGTGGTGGAAGCAGACCTGATCATCCATGTGGTGGATCTGGCCGACCCTCATCACGATACGATGATGGATGTGACGGACAAAACGCTTGAAGACATCGGAGTCGGTGATACACCGGTCCTGTATGCATTCAATAAAGCAGATCTTGTTGGCGGGGATATCCCTCGTGTCGAACAAGGCGGTGTCTTTTACTCAGCCAAGCAGAGGATCGGAATCGAAGAACTACTGGGTGAAGTGAAAAAACAGATCTTTGGCGATTATAAGACATGCACGATGCTCATCCCGTATGACCAGGGACAGCTGATTTCGTATTTTAACCAACAGGCAACCGTCCTTGAGACCGAATATGACGAGAAAGGCACGATCCTGAAGGTGGAATGTAGGGAAAGTGATGCCGAACGGTACCGAGACTATATCATCGCATGAACAAAAGCCCCGTCCTGGGTGAAGGACGGGGCTTTTTGATTACTTCTTATTGGTTGTTGAAGGCAGGTATTCGTTGAAGTAGTGCTTCGTTTCACTTGATATCACCTTGTACAGGAGTATGAGTGCAATCAAGTTCGGGATCATCATGAGCGCATTGGCCATGTCGGCGAACTTCCATACGACATTCAGGTTGGCAATGGCGCCGGCGAACGTTGCGATCACATACACGAGGCGATACGGTACGATGAAGCGGTAGTTGGTCAAGTACTCAAAGCATTTCTCCCCGTACATATACCAACCCACAATCGTGGAAAATCCGAAGAACACGACGGAAAACGATACGATGTATTCCCCAGCCGTGCCGAGGGCATGTCCGAAAGCGGCGCTGGTCAGGGCCCCGCCATCCAAGGAAGGATCATGGGCCACACCTGAGATCAATCCGCCGGACGGATCCCAAAAACCTGTGATGAGCAAAACGAGTCCTGTCATCGTACAGACGATGATGGTCACGATGAACGTACCGGTCATGGCGACAAGTGCCTGTTTAACCGGATGGTCGGTCTTGGCATTCCCCGCAATGAGGGCTGCCGTCCCGAGTCCGGATTCATTGGAGAAGATCCCTTTCGAGAACCCACTCCTCACTGCCTCTGCGACTACGACTCCACCAAATCCTCCTGCTGCTGCAACAGGATTGAAAGCATATTCAAAGATCAGGGAGAAGGAGGGGATGATCATATCGTAATTGATGAAGATGATTAAAAGAGATCCTCCTATATAGAGAAAGGCCATGATCGGGACGAAGAAGGATGCAACGGTCGAGATCCTCTGTATGCCTCCGAAGATGATGAGTGCTGTCAGTACAGCCAAGGTGATTCCGGTAATCCATGGATTAATGGAGAAGCTTGATGTCATGACATCGGCAATCGTATTGGATTGGACGCTGTTGCCGATTCCGAGAGCTGCAAATGCACCGAACAGGGCAAAGGCGACACCGAGGAATTTCCATTTCCGCCCGAGCCCTTTTTCCACGTAGTACATCGGTCCACCGGAGTATTCGCCGTTTTTGTTTTTAACCCGGTATTTCATGGCGAGCAGTGCTTCGGCGTACTTTGTCGCCATCCCCACGAGACCGACGACCCACATCCAGAAGATGGCTCCGGGACCGCCAATCGTGATGGCTGTTGCCACCCCTGCGATATTCCCGTTCCCAATAGTGGCCGACAATGCGGTCATCAGTGTTTTGAAGTTGGAGATATCCCCTTCGGATGAATCTGTCGAAGCGGACGGTTTTTCTTTCGTGAATGCGAGTTTAAATGCATAGAATAGCCTGCGGAACTGAATGCCTCTCAATACCAGTGTCAAAAATAGGCCCGTTCCGAATAACAGTACTAAACTTGGTGTTCCCCACAAGAATGAATTGATCTTGTCTAGTACGTCTAACATCGAATCCTCCTCTAGCTGTCTGTGAATATGTGAGTTTCCAACTCTTATTATATATAGTATCATCAAGAATGTGGATAGGGTTTTGTCGAAAAATGAAAGTTGAAGCGTTTACATTTGTGCGTTTACACAAATGGGTGGATAATGTTTGTAGGGATGGAAATGGACTGGTGGTTCATTTTGAAAAACATATCCGAAATGTCGGGAAACCGTTGCTTCGGAAACCGTACATCTACTATGATAAAAACGGATCAATGAAATGAACGCAAAAGGAGTGGTACGAATGGACAAATCCTCAGAGCAACTCGACCCTTTCAAGGGACCATTCCAATCGTTAGAAGAACTGGCTGACGCCATCAGTGAGACAATCGGATGCCCGATTACGATAGAAGATGCCAATCACCGCATTCTCGCATACAGCACCCATGATGATGACGTGGATCCTGCCCGCATGGCGACGATCATGCGCAGGAAGGTTCCCGATAATGTTATCAAGAGTCTGTGGAAAAACGGAGTCATCCCGAAACTATTCGACAGTGACGAGCCTGTCATCATCCCTGCCATCTCAGAAGTCGGTCTCGGGAAACGGGTGGCGATATCAGTATGGAAGAACGATGAAATCCTCGGCTTCATATGGGGACAGGTGACATGGGATATCACAGACGAAGAATTGGATTTCTTCCGTAAAGCGGGGAAGGTCGTCAAGAATCAGATGTTATCGTTGAAAATACGGAAGAAGGCGGGGGAAGAGGGGCACAAAGATTTCTTCTGGCAGCTGTTGACCGGTCATTTGAGAGATCGCGGCAAGATTGATTCCCTTTCTGAAAAATATCATCTTACCATGAACGGGTCCACGGGTATTGTGGTTTTTGAGTTCCCCGAAGAAATACAGCAATCCTTGGAGCGTCACGTAAACTACTATATCCAGGCTTCTTCTTATATAAAACTTATCACAAGCACGACGGATGAAAACCAGCTGATCCTTCTCGTAAGGCCGTTCCAGGATGAAGGGCCAGCAAGGCAGATCAAGGATTTTGTCCGAGATTTCGTGGAAGAGATCAGCAGCAGACTCGGAGTCCCGGAGCTCAAAGGAGCCGCCGGTACCCTCTACCGCTCACCTGTAAGCATCCGTGACAGCTATAAAGAAGCACTATATGTGCTATCGATCAAGGATCGATTTAAATATGAGGCAAGTGGGATCTATACGTATCAGGAGCTTGGGATCTTCCAGTTCATCGATGAGCTGTATGAAAAGCGAGTCCGGGACGGCTATCAGAATTATCATTTGGAGAAATTGATGGAGTATGACCGGAAGCACCATTCCCAGCTTCTTGAGACGATCGATATGTACCTGAGATACGACTGCAACGTCAATGAGGCTTCAAAGGCCCTTCATGTTCATGCCAATACACTGAATTACCGCCTGAAGAGGATTGGGGAGATCACTGAGATGGATCTGAAGGACCCGAATCAGAAAATGACCTTATACTTGGATCTTAAAATCGAACAGATGAAAAAATGACTGGTTTGTGGAATTCTCCAAACCGGTCTTCTTTTTTTCTCTATTTTCCACGATGCAATTACTGTGAAGAATCCATATAATCAGAATTAACCAAATAATGATTATAGGAGAGATGTAGCGATGCAGATTGGAATTCCTAAAGAAATCAAAAACAATGAGAACCGTGTAGCCATCACACCTGCTGGTGTCCTGAACCTGGTGAAGGCAGGTCATTCCGTATATATCGAATCTGGAGCTGGAATTGGAAGCGGTTTCACTGATGAGTCCTATCAAGAAGCGGGAGCGAAAATCGAAGCCTCGGCAGCTGATGTGTGGAATAAAGCCATGGTCATGAAAGTGAAAGAACCACTTCCGTCTGAATATGTGTATTTCCACAAAGGTCTGATCTTGTTCACTTACCTGCATCTTGCAGCAGAACCGGAACTTGCCCAAGCACTGGTTGAAAAGGAAGTAACGGCCATTGCCTATGAAACGGTGGAAGTCAACCGCACCCTGCCTCTTCTGACTCCAATGAGTGAGGTAGCAGGACGCATGGCTACACAGATCGGTGCACAATTCCTCGAGAAACCGAAGGGCGGAAAAGGAATCCTGCTGAGCGGAGTACCGGGTGTGAAACGTGGCAAGGTGACCATCATCGGAGGCGGAGTCGTCGGGACGAACGCAGCGAAGATGGCTGTCGGCCTTGGAGCGGACGTTACCTTGATCGATCTGAGCGCCGAACGCCTGCGCCAGCTCGACGATATCTTCGGCAATGATATTCAAACGTTAATGTCGAACCGCTTGAACATTGAAGATGCAGTTAAGGATTCCGATCTTGTCATCGGTGCCGTCTTGATCCCTGGAGCCAAAGCACCAAAGCTTGTGACAGAAGACATGGTCAAGTCCATGCAACCGGGGTCTGTCCTTGTGGATGTAGCCATCGATCAGGGCGGAATCATCGAAACATGCGATCATATCTCCACGCATGATGATCCTACGTACGAAAAACACGGAGTGGTTCATTATGCCGTAGCAAATATGCCGGGTGCGGTTCCACGTACCTCCACGATTGCTTTGACGAACGTAACCGTTCCATACGCTCTCCAGATTGCCAACAAAGGAGTGGCGAAAGCGATCCAAGATAATATGGCCCTTGCGAAAGGGGTCAATGTAGCGAACGGGTTCATCACGTATGAAGCAGTGGCGAGAGATCTTGGGTACAAATACGTTACAGCGCATGACGCGATCCTTACAACCGTAGTTTGATAAATATGTAGAATGGCCTTGTCTGGAGTCTGAATGTTTCAGGCAGGGTGCTCTACTGATAAGAGCCATTTGAAAAGACGTGTGAAGTAGTACACGTCTTTTTTCTTGTATAAAAAATCTTCATATCTCTTTCTTGGCATACAAGCAAACAGTGTATTATATAATGGACCATACGTATTGTGGGATTGAAACATAGCGTTATGATCGAGCCGGCTGCCTTTTATAACTAATGGAGCTGATCGGTTTGGTTTATCCTAATTGGGGAGGGCTGTTTTTGAGGATACTAGTGACTGGTTCAACAGGGCGCCTAGGTTCAGCGGTACTTAATCAACTTAAAGAGCGTGAGTGTAGTGTCCTCATGACTTCAAGACGAAAACCTGAATACAGTGATCGTTTTGACTGGGTTTATAGTGATATGCTATCAGGTGAAGGATTAGAAGAGGCCGCAAGAGATATAGATGTGGTCATTCACACAGCAACCAGCCCAATGAAGAAAACCAAGGAAATTGAAGTTTCGGGTTTCACGAACTTTTTGAGTAAACTCACACACATAAAACATTTTATCTATCCATCGATTGTTGGGATCGAAGATATACCATATAACTATTACAAACATAAACACGAAGCAGAAGAAGTGCTGAAACATAGTAATATTCCTTACACAATCGTTCGTGCAACTCAGTTCCATAGTTTTGTAGATTCTTTGTTTTTGTCAAAGCCTTTTTTAAAGGGGTATTTTATTCCTGGAAACATCAAGTTCCAGACCGTGGATGTAGGTGAATTTGCCAATCATTTAATTGATTTAACGGAAAAGGGACCCCAAGGGAGAACGGGCGATTTTGCAGGTCCCAAAGTCATGACACTAAGAGAAATGGCCGATTTGAAAATAGGGATGGGTAACAAACCAAGTATGGTATATAATGTAGCCTTCCCAGGAAAACTGTACAAATCTTTATTGGAAGGTAAAAACACGAATCCAACGCAGAATGTGGGGAGCGTTACATTTGAGGACTTTTTAAGAAAAAATATGACTGGAAAATAGGAATAAAGGAAAACTCGCCATTACGGGGCGAGTTTTCCTTTATTTTGGGTGATAATATATCGTCTATTACTGTGCGCTTTAGAAAAGAATCGCAGCGGACAGGGCTTTTTGGTGCTTGAAACCGTATCTCTAATTCTATAGCAGGGTAAGCAACAAAATGGCGACAACCGGTGCAAGGATGAGAAGGTAGCCGGTAGGTCTGGCGAAGTTTATCGTCCAGCCGACACCGAATCGTTTTTCCACCAAGAAGGAAGGATCCTCACGGTTGAAGTAAAAAATGCCGCCGATCCAGTGGGAATCCTCGTCTTCATTGACGGTGTCCCCACCCTCATCGATGATGGTGGTACGGTCCAGATCCGAATCGGATTTTCCTACTTTTATGGCCATCAAGACAGCACCGAAGAAAACGAGTACAGAGAAGGCCAGCGGTGCAAAGAGCATGAGGGACCCGCTTAATAGATTTTTGTAAGCCGTTTGAATATGAAGTATGCTGAATAGCATGGCTGTTGCCATGGAAATGAAGAACAAGAACCAGCTGGAGTACTTCCTAAGCTTGAACTGTCGGATCTTGGATGCTGGAATGTTCCCTGCGCTCAGTTTGATTCCGGAGTTCCGCGTCAATTCGTGGATGGCAAGGAACATGGCGCTCATGAGCAGTAAAACAAATGGCATCGTCAGCACGCTTACCCTGGTTTTGGTTGTGAAGGCATCCGGTTCTCCACTTGGTCCCCAATGGGTCGGCAGTTGATCTGGGAAGAGCTGATAATTCATTAGGGTGAAGACGATGAGACCTGCCCCGAGCACGATCGGGAACAGGAAGAGGTACCAGGGGAGCATTTCATCATTGGACCTAGAGGTAAGCTCCGATACGCGGACCTGTCTTCGTCCTTTGAACCAATGGCTTTCATGTTTGTACTGAACCACTCGCATGTGGAAGTAGGCATAGAGGGACATGGAGATGAAGATGATGATGAACGGAAGCAGGATCCCTGAAGCAATGAGCCGGTCCTCAGGTAGGTCGCCTGAGCCGGTTACCATAAAGAACAGGACAATACCGGCTACAGAAAGCATGGCGGTGACCGCCGCATAGATTTTTTTGAAGCGGAGCAATTGAGCGTCTCGTATGTGCTCTACGGGAATCGTGACCCCGAATACAACGGTGCGTTTCACGATGAATGGCAGCATCACTTGTATAAGGAGTATGATGCCGATCATACCGATCAATAAAATGGATTGCATGGTTTATTCCCCCTTGATACTTGATTGAATGGATCTGATCATATCCTGCAGCTGTTCTTCCGTCATTCCGACGGCCAGTGCTTCGGCAAGGAGCGGCCGGATGGAGGAGGCGATCATGTCGATCCGTTCCTTTGTCGGTTCGTCGGGCGCGAGGATGACGGCACCGGACTTGGGTACGATCTGAATGATCCCTTTGTCCTCTAATTCATGGTAGCTTTTATTGACCGTGTGCATGTTGACGCCCAGGTCAGCGGCAAAGGACCGGACCGATGGCAGCACATCCCTAGGCTTCAACTCACCCCGCACGATGCCCTCGACAATCCCATTCCGTACTTGGGCATAGATCGGAATGGGAGAATGTGGTTCAATTTGGATCAGCAAAAGATCACCTCCTGTTTGTTATATGTTTATTATAACAGATCTGTTCTATTATATGTATAACAAAGTGAAAATAGGCTTGTCCTTTTTGATGAAAGGCAGCCAATCATCGTCTGCCACGGACCTTTGTGTAATAGAAAATCATGATCGTGATAAGAACAAGAGTGACGACGCCGGTCTCGATCCAGGACAGGGACAGGACTCCTAGGGGGATCAGTGATAGACAGAAAAAGTAGAGAAAGTTGCCTGTGATGGTCCCGGTGATCAAATGCCGGAATGAAATCCCGCTGACACCAGCCACGATATTGACGAGGCTCGTAGGAATCATCGGGATGATCCGACCTTGGAATACATACGTGAATCCACGTTCCTTCAGGTGGGGGGAAGGAGCGATTCGGGAAGAAAGGCTTGGAAGGAAGAGCTGTCTGACGGAAAGAAAGACGATCCCGGCTCCGATGATACTCGAAATCCAGCTCCAAAGGAATCCTTGCCAGAAACCAAAAATCGTTACATTTATTGAAATGACGAGAATAAGAGGGATGACGGTAAACGAATTCTGGATAATCATGACGAGCAGGGTAAGTCCGTAAAGGCTGAATCCGTTAGACTCCTTCAAGGAAGAAAGGGAGGATTCATCCCCTGAGAGGATCAAACCGATGGTGTCTCTCTGAAGAAAGCCGACAGTGGCCAACAGGGTAAGGAAGAAAAAAACAAAAACGTTTCTGCTCATACTTGATGCACCGCTTTTTGATGTATCCTATGTCGCTTCAGTATGAGCTGTGAGGGCGGGCAGATGTCATGAACTCGGGAGAACAGCCTACTGGTTTTTGCATATGATGCATGAAAGTGTATTGAAAAGGACTGATTGAGATGTTGAAAAGAGGGAGAGAAACCTCAGGGTTGTCCTGCAAGATCATCCCGCCCCCAAAGAGCTGCCAAGGATTATTTCCGAATCCAGGAAACGAGTGCAAAGAACCGATCATTCAGCTTGATCGGATCGGCTCCATCAGTTGTGATGGGGTTATCAGTGGAAGAGTCCTTTGTGACTTTAGGCCTGTTGCAGGTGTGGCAGTAACATTATCTGCAACTCCTCCAATAGTGAACTTTGCCGATTCCACCCCAATCACGGATGAAACCGGGCGTTTTTCAACGGTCGTATCGGTTCCGCGGGGAACACCGATCACATCGGGTGTTGTGGTGACGGCCGCTGCCGTGGTATCAGGTCAGAGTGTAAGTGACAGCATCAGTGTGACGGTTGACTGCATCGTATGTACCAATCCAATCCTGACCTTGAATCCGATTGAAGGACCTGTCGGCTGCGAGGGTGCACCTCTCAGCGGGCGACTCATCTGTGACGGCAGCGCCATTGCACGAGCACCCATCACTTTCACAATCACATCCCAGTCAAAGCGGGTCGTCATAAACCCGAACCCTGCCATCACCCAAAATGACGGTACTTATACAGCAACTGTCGTTCCGTTCATTGGAATCAATGAAACAATCACGATCGTGGCATCAACGAGGATCGGCGGAATCGAAGTGGTATCCGAGGCACGTCAACTCACCGTGCGCTGTGTGAAGTGCGTCAATCCGGTCATTTTTATTAAAAAGGTATCCACGATCAACTGTGAAGGAATCATTTCAGGTACGCTGCTTTGTGACGGGGTTCCACTATCCAATGTCCCTGTATCACTCTCGGGACCGTCTTTCCTACAGTTTGAACCGGACACTCCCATCACCGATGCGAATGGTGTTTTCACTTCCACAGTGACCGTCGCAAGTGGGACACCGTTCCAGGAAGCAGAAATAACGGCTTCAGCGGTGGTGAGCGGCATCGAGGTCTCCGCAAGCCGTATCATCACCGTAGGATGCCTGTTCTGCCGGAACCCTGAACTGACCCTGAATACTCCGAAAAAGATCATAGGCTGTGAAGGAGCGGAGCTTATCGGTAAGCTGACCTGCGGCGGTATTCCGTTCCCGGGGGCAAGTATAGCCTTCATCTTGACGCCGCAAGAAGGGGTCACGATTGTTCCCAATCCCGCCATCACCGGGGAGGATGGATCCTATACTGCAAGAATCGTACCGGAGCTTGGGACAGTGGGTACGTTTACCATCGAGGCGAGGACCGTGATTGCAGGGGTGCTGATTTCCTCAGAAGTCAAAACGATCCGAGTCGATTGCGAGTGCAAGAATCCGGTCATCACCATCGATGACCCTGGAAAGATCAATTGTGAATCCCCGATTACGGGTCTATTGACGTGTGAAGGCTTTCCGCTCGTAGGGGTCGAGGTCACATTCTCGAGTCCACTCCTTGAATTCGACCCCAACCCAGTTGTCACGGATGAGAATGGAGAGTTCACTACCACGGCAACCGTCCCATTCGGTACAGAGCCACAGGAGACGACCATCACGGTAACAGGTGCTGGAGCTACTGAGACAATCACGGTCAAAGTATTCTGTAAGAAGTGCCGGAATCCACTGTTGACCCTGAAAGCACCGAAGTTCATCGGATGTGACGGCGGGAAGGTCACGGGCAGGTTGACATGCGACGGAGTTCCGCTCAAGGGGAATCTCGTTACATTCACCACCTCACCGGCAGGGGCGATTGCAGTATCGCCGAACCCTGTCACCACGGACGAAGACGGAAGGTTCACAGCTGTCTTGACCACTACGCTCGGTGTGGAGGAAGTGGTGACGATCCAGGCTTCATCCGTTGTCGACGGTAAAGTGATAGTTTCCGAGAATGAGAAGATCAAAGTGAAATGTGTGTGCAAACATCCAGAGATCATTCTTGAAGAGCCATATAAAATCAACTGTGAAGGTGAAATCAGAGGGAAGGTGACATGCGAGGGACTGCCCCTTGCCGGTGTCGAAGTGATGCTTTCCAGTCCAATCCTTGACTTTGATCCCAATCCGGTGCTGACGGATGAAACGGGATCATTCTCTTCGGAAGTGACCGTCCCATCCAATACACCGCTCACAGAGACGGTCATCACGGCAAGGGTGACAGTGGCTGGCAAGACCATTACCGAAACCATCAAGCTGAAAGTGATCTGCTTGAAGTGTCGCAATCCGAAGCTTACCTTGAATACACCAAAATACATCGGATGTCCTGCAGAGCGGATTTCTGGCCGCCTCACCTGTGATGGGGTACCGGTAAGGGATGCGGCCATTACCTTTGTCGTTACCTCGGATACCCCTGGAGCCGTCACCGTGGATCCGAATCCGGCGTTTACGAATGAAATGGGCGAATACACGGCAAGCATCCGTGCAGGTGTCGGGGTCACAGAGGTCATCACCATCAGGGCAGAAGCCATCGTTTCAAGAGAAGTAGTGTCTTCAGAATCCCAACAGATCAAGGTGGATTGTCAATGTGAAGATCCTGAATTGGAACTGGAATGTGTAAAGAAAATCCGCTGCCGTGCCGAAATAAAGGGAAGATTCCTCTGTAAGGGTGAGCCGCTTGCCGGGGTAAAGGTAAAGTTGACGAGTCCACTTCTCGACTTTGAACCTGCAGAGGTGTTTACTGATCAGGATGGGTATTTCAGAACATCTGCTGTCGTACCCGGAGAAAGGCGGTATGAACTGACCACCTACACGGCAAGGGTCGAAATCGGATCAAGGACCATTTCCCAAACCTGTAAAACCGTTGCGGGCTGTGAGCGGTGCAAACATCCCCGTTTGACTCTTTGCACTCCATTATTCGTTGGCTGTGAAGGGGAAGAGATCACCGGGGAGGTCTTATGTGATCATCGTCCGGTCGAAGGCGTAAAGGTCTATTTCAAAGTGGTATCGTCGCATGGAGAGGAATATATCCTTCCGAATCCAGCAGTCACGAAGGCGGATGGCACCTATACTGCCCGTATCGTGCCTGCAAAAGGAGAGGTAGATATCATCACCATAACCGCAACGGCAGAAGTAGGGGATGAACAATTGAAAAAAGGCCCATTCCTGGTCGTTGTCAAATGCGCGTGCCCTCCGCATGAAGGTAAAGAATAGAAAGGGGGAAAGCCGTCATCCGTGACGGTTTTTCTCTGACAGGGTGCTGGACAGGCTCTTACATAAAAAATTGAAAACCAATGAACTTTTCACGCATCCAAATACTCTTACAGGAAAGAGAGGTGGAGAAATGAATCTCAGAAGCGCAGTGAAGAAGGCGAAAAAAGGCAGCAAAGACGCGCTCCTTCAACTAATCATGGAAGAAAAGGAAAACTATTATCGATTGGCCTATGTATACGTCGGAAACGAACATGATGCCATGGATGCCATGGAAGATATGATCGTCACCGTTTATGAAAAAATTCACCAGCTTAACGATCCGGATGCCTTTTACAGCTGGAGCAAAACGATACTCGTGAATCTTTGTAAAACGATGCTTCGTAAACAGAATCGTCTCGTGTTGAAAGAGGAGTGGTCAGATGAGGGGGAATCCTCAAATCCATTGGAGAACAGTGACCGCGACATGGAGATCCAAGACATGCTTCTCCAGTTAAATGAGCACCAAGCAGAGGCCATCAGGCTGAAATATATACTGGATCTTGATTATTCAACCGCTGCTAAGGTGATGGGCGTGTCGGTGGGAACGGCAAAATCCAGGGTATTCCAAGGTTTGAAGAAATTAAGGGAAACGTTTGGAGGGACAGCACATGAATGAAGTGGATAAGAAACTAAGGGAAGAAGCAGAAAGAATGCAGAGTATCCAGTCGCCACATGACCTCGAAGCGCGCCTGCGTTCAGCCCTCAACGATAGGCCGCGAAAGAAGCAGAATGGGTGGAAGGTAGCACTGGCCGCAGCCGCAGTCTTCTTGATCCTCGGTTCGTTTCAATATCCTGCCCTTGCCTACTACGGAAAGAAAATAATAGGAGCAGAGGATGTCATGAATGGTACACTTCAAGATCTTAACGAAGCAGGGATGGGCCAGGTCATCGACCAGACATACTCTCTAGGAGAAGGGAAAAAGATCACGATCGATGGCGTCATTGTGGATGAGAACCAATTCATTATGTATTACACCCTGCATGATGCCAAAGGAGTAGAAGAAGGGGATACTTGGGAGCCGGGTGACCTGACTGGGTTTTTAACCAGGGAATATATGATCAGTGCAAAGACGGTCGTCAGTGAAGACCGGACAGAACTTAAGGGTGAAATCCGATATGATCCACCGAATGCCTTTGCCAAAGAGCTTACCATTCATCTTGACCACTACAAAAACGATGAATGGGTGAAAGGAAAAAAACTTACCTTCAACTACCGTCCGGATCAAGCACTGCAAACCAAATTCAAGCAGGGGATCAATAAGACTGTGACATTCGATAATGGTTCCATCACGTTCAAGAGTATAACGGCAACCCCCACCATCACGGTCATCAAGGGCAAGATGAAGCTGGATGAAGAGATCAACGATCCACTTGGCGAAATTGAGCTTGTGGCAGACGGCAAAGCTCTTGAGTGGCAGGGATCAGGCAGCTCATCCAACTGGGGTCTTTCCGATGATATTGAACTAGAATTCGACGCTCTGCCACACGATTTGAACAATCTGGAACTTGTTGTGAAAGCATTTCCTGTAAAGGAGAAAGCGGACATCACCGTACCTCTCTCGGCATCTGAAACGTTCAAAGTGAATGATCAGAATGTGGTGGTGAAGAAAAGCGGGGTAAAAGACGGGCAGGCTACAGTAACAATCGAGAGCGGGGAAGGTCTACGTCTTGACGGAGTGAGCATCAAGACCGAGAGCGGGACTGTCAAACTCGATCACACAACGGATGACGAGTATACGAAAAGGGGCGGGCAGGCTTTTCATGAACGTACCCTCATCTTTGACACAAACGATGAACCACAATCCCTCCTTGTGAAAGGCATCTCGTACATGAAAACATATGACAAACATATTGTGATCGAGTAGGTGGATTGGATCAGAAAAAAGGCAAGAATCCGATGAATGGATTCTTGCCTTTTCGTCGTTGAGTGCCTGGAATTGACGCCCCTTATGCAGATTGTTCCTGGCCTTTCTTATTCCCCACATAAATAAATCGTAAAGCAAGGAGCATAAGAACGATGGCAAGGATCCGTTTCCAGTCCAAGTGGATCTCAATCCCGCCGAACCATCCGAAATGGTCGATGATCATCCCCATGGTCAACTGTCCGATAACAGTGGATACATTTGTGGCGATAACCCCGATCTTCGGAACGGCGAGAACGGTAAGGAACAGGTATCCTACGCCGAACCAAACAGCAGCCAGCTGCCATTTAGGAACATCGAATATAGCGAAGATATTTCCGTCCCCGAAGAAGAGAATGATAAGGAATAAGATCATGGCACCCGTAGCAAATGTCATGAACGCTGTCTCATAGGTACCGGTTTTTCGACTGAGTGCCCCGTTCACGGAGGACTGTGCGCTAAGTGTGAAGCCGCCGAGCATGGCGGCGATCAGGATGAATGCAGACATGTTTGGACCTCCTTAATAGATGAGTATGAGGGACGCAGCCATCAGGATGATAGCTATGACCTTCTCTTTGTTGATGCTAATTTTTTCACTTCCGAGCCACCCTTTGTGCTCGATGATCATACTCATGATCATTTGTCCGACAATGACGCTGATCATCGACAGTCCAACACCTACCAGTGGAACACTGATCACCAGGATGGTAAGATAGATGGTCCCGAAGAAACCACCGGTGAGCTGCCATTTTGGTGCTTTGAGGGAATGGGACAACGAGCCTTTTCCGAGGAAAAGGAGGACAATACCGAGAATGATCGTTCCGACAAAAAAGTTATAAAAGCTACTTTCCAATTTCCCGATCGTTTTCCCGAGCTCGCCGTAGATGGCTCCCTCTGTACTTAATGATGCCCCTGCAATGAGGGCGACGATATAAACCCATAGCTTCATAGTATGATGGCTCCTTAAATCTATATTTCGAATAATATCGATATGATAACTCAAAAAAAGAGGCTTAAAGCTCCTCTTTGATCCACTTCGCCAGTTTCTCTAAATTCTCTTCGTTCCTTCGGTAGTACGTCCACTTTCCGTGACGTTCCGACTCCAGTAATCCGGCCTTCTGCATCATAGATAAATAGTGCGAAACAGTGGATTGGGACATCCCGGCCCTTTCCGAAATATCACCAACGCACACGCCTCCTTTTTCACTCATATTCTTCGAAAGATGTGCAGAAGGTTTGTCGAAATGATCATAGGGATACTTCAACCATTTCAACATTTCCAATCGAGTGCTGTTAGCCAACGCTTTGAAAATATCTACGTAGTTTTCCATGTGGATTAGACTAATCGATATTCCTCGATATGTCAACCGGAGACTCTTCGGCTGAGAATGGTCCATGCTGCCTGCCCCATTGATGCATTGCCTGAAGGACCGGCATCAACGTGCTCCCGAAAACAGACAGGCTATATTCCACTTTGGGTGGGACGGTATCATAGGAAGTCCTGTTGATAAACCCATCCTCTTCAAGCTCCTTCAGTTGCTGGCTGAGTACTTTATGGGCGACACCAGGCATGAGCCTCCTCAGTTCATTGTAGCGATGGACCCCATCCGTTCCAAGATGCCACAGAATGACGGTTTTCCATTTGCCGCCGATTTTTTTCAGTGTATATTCAATGGAGCATTTCAGCTTTCCGTTTTCGCCAATCTCGACTGCCATTCAGTTCACCCTTTCTTACCTCCAGGTTAGTATCTCACAAAAAAGTGCATACTTACATTCGGACGAATCGCCCATTATAATGAGGGCAATTCAACTCAAGGAGGACACTAATATGAAACCATATCCAAGATCATTTTCACATATCGGCCTAAGCGTGCCAAGTCTGGATGAAGCAGTGAAGTTTTACCAGGAGGTATTCGGCTGGTATATCATCATGGAGCCGTCCGATGTTGAGAACGATGATAGTGCCATCGGACAAATGTGCCGTGACGTATTCGGAAACGATTGGGAAACCTTCAGGATTGCTCACATGGCCACAGGCGATCGGATCGGGATCGAACTATTCGAATTCCCGCAGAATGAAGCCCCTGAGAACAACTTCGAATACTGGAAAACGGGCTTGTTCCATTTTGCAATCCAGGATCCAGATATCGAAGGCCTCGTAGAGAAAATCAAAGCGCACGGCGGGAAGCAGCGCATGCCGATCCGGGAATACTACCCTGGTGAAAAGCCTTACCGTATGGTGTATGTAGAAGATCCGTTCGGTAATATCTTTGAAATCTACTCCCATGGTTATGAGCTGACGTATTCAGAAGGTGCGTACTGACATCTAGAAAAAGTAGCAGGGGCTGGGACAAGCGTGTTTCAGTCATAGAAATACCCGGATTCATTCGCCTAAGATAAGGTTGATTAATCCGGGTTTTTTAATGGGCTCTTTATAGTGTTTTCCCAAACTCAGGTTCTATAGGGGAAGGATGAGCCTTACCCTTGTTCCTTCGTCAGGCGCACTCTGTACATTGATGGAACCGTTGTGCAATTCAATCAGTTGTTTCGTAATGGCCATCCCGAGTCCGGTACCGCTACCGGAGTCACTGGTGTTGGTTCCGCGGTAAAAGCGTTGGAACAAGTGGGAGAGGGTCTCGGCATCCATCCCTTCTCCATCATCTTCGATTTTGATGACCATGAGCTGGTTTTCTATCGCATCTGCAGAGATGGTGATCGCTGTACCATCCCTGTTGTGTTTGATGGCATTTGATAACAGATTGTCTAGGATTCGCTGAAACCATTTACGGTCCACCATCCCAAGCAGAGGATTTTCTGTAGGAAGGAAGCGGATATCGGCTTGTGCCGTATTGATGAAATAAATGACGCTCCTCCGGATGGCTTCGTTAATATCTGTCCTTTCTTTCCTGATGGGCAAGGCTTGGCTGTTGAGCTGGTAAACGAGGGTGAGATCATCAAGGAGATCCTTCATGAATGCCGATTTATCAACGATTGTACCAGCAAAGTCCCTTATTTCTTCAGGTGTCCATTCATATTGATCGGACTGAAGCATCTGAGCATATCCGGTAATGGATGACAAAGGGGTCTTCAGATCATGGGATAATCCACTGATCCACTCTTCCCGTGAGCTGACCACCTTCTTTTCGTGCCTTTCGTTGCTCTTCAGTGTGTCCGTCAGCTTGGATAGCTGGCTGAAAAGCTCTTTGTACAGGCGATAATTCCGTTTAAGCTTCCCATTTCTTTTATAAATCGTGGATTCCCCGACTTGGTTGACCGGTTGGGAGTATTGGCCATCTGAGAGCTGTTTAATCCATTTAACCATGATCAAGAGAGGGGTGCCGAGGTTCCGGGCATACCAAAAGGTGCTGAACAGAATCAGAAGGGCAATGACGACAAGCGCGATGAACCACCCGTTATGGATCGGCACCGAAATGGGTGCTTCAGCAGGAGGATGGACCCCTGAAATCAGGATGTTTCCTGATATAAGATCTTGGTGCACGGTCTGATTCGGATCATCCAGCTGAAGGAGGTCCTGGTACATGTAGTCCTCTGAAGGTGGCCGGTCTCCATAAGCTTGAAGAACCTTGCCATCAGGGTCGGTCAGCTGAATCCAAACTCCTTCTTTTTTCAGTTGCCTCTGATCTTTTGTCGAGAGCAACCATTCTCCTTTACGCCAATCGACCTCATCTTTCACCTTGCTCAACCATTGCTCCTCAGGATGCTGTTTCCCAAGCATCGCGTAGGAAGGTTCATCGTCCATATTCATGATCTCCCACGTATGGATATCGGTGAAAGGGACTTCATTTGCAGCCGACAGAAGATGTTTTGAAGAGAGAACGGAATCAGGCGCACCGTAGGATCCGGCAATGTCTCCCTTGGAGTCCATGATGATCAACCAACTGTGTTGTTTTTGAAGAAGTTCTTGAAGATGTTGATCGATGGTTGCGTTGCCATCCTTGATTTCAAACCTATCGGAAAAATAGAGTCCTTCTGCGGTGGTGAGGTCTTTTTCAATGGCAGAATTCATGGTAAGGAACGCGATAAAAATGAAAATGATTAAGATCGACAGTAATAAAAGGAAGCCGGTCAGGATCAGTCTGCCGAGAAGGTGGAGGATGAATCGAGTATGGATATTCATCTGCCGCCTCTTGGCACGTCCAGTTTATACCCGAGCCCCCGGACGGTAAGGATGAGGGAGGGATCGCCGGGGTCTTCCTCAATTTTCTCCCGTAGCTTCCGGATGTGCACCATGACGGTGTTATCTTCCCCCATGAAAGCATCTCCCCACACCTGCTCATAGAGCTGTCCCTTGCTGAAGAGCTGATTCGGATGCTTACAAAAGAATAGTAATAATTGGTATACTTGAGCAGGAAGTCGAACAGATTCCCCCCGTATGAACACTTCCCCTGTCGCTGTGTTCATTTCGATGGGACCGCAGCTGTGCACGGTCTGATCCTGTTTCGTGACGACTTTCAACCTCCTGGATAGATGAGCTTTGATCCTCGCTACGACTTCAAGGGGGTTGAAGGGCTTGGTAATGTAATCATCAGCCCCGACGGCAAATCCGGATAATTTATCGAGGTCGCCTGCCTTGGCGGTCAGAAAGAAGATCGTGGCATCGGATTGCTCGCGGATCGATGGGCAAATCTCAAAACCTGTTTGATCAGGAAGCATCACATCCAAGAGTATCAAGTCATAGGTATGACTCTTACATAGGGCAAGTGCCTGTGAGGCAGTCTCGGCTTTATCAATCTTTGAGATTCCCTCTCTGAGGAGCAGGGTCTCAAGCATATTCATTAGTGCCATTTCATCATCAACAATCAATAATCGTGCTTCATTCATCATTAATCTCCTATCGTAATGGTGTTACCCCTATCATATCATCAAAGTTTTAGTAGAATTAGAGAATTAAGGAAAAGTTAAGGTGGGATTTCACCTGCGTTAAATGTAGTCGATTATCCTTTTGGTATAGACAAATAAGAAAAGGAAGTGTTCATATGTTTGCCATCGCCAAAAGGGAATTCTTTCAATTGTTCAAGGGGTTCAAGTCCATCGCCATCATCCTTATGCTCCTTGTACCAACGTATTATTTTGCGAAATTCTCCTCTATGTTCGAGAGTGCATTGGAGTTAACGCCGGATGAGGCAGATATGGCCCATTCGGCAGGCTTGCTGGTGGTCATGATTGTATTCGGTCAACTGTTCGTCATGGGACTGTCCCATGACACGATGAACCGGGAGATGCATGAACGGACCATGAGGTTCCTGTTGACCCGGACGTCAAGGCGGTCCATCGTGGCAGGCAAGTTCCTCGGGATCCTGGCATTCTGGTTTGCTTGCATCACAGCTTCCCACGTGATCATCGCAATCTTCTCTCACCGGTTTGATGCTTTCACATTCTTTCAGCTCATGGGTCTCATCGCCTGTCAGGTCGCTTTCACGGTTTTCCTGTCGACGGTTGTCCCGGTGCCTGCGTTGACGATGTTCATGAGTATCATCGCCGGGATTCTCCTTCCGATCCTGGGGTACTGGTTGGCATACACCTCGAATCCATGGTTCAGCTGGATGAAGTATGTTGATCCGAACTATTATCTTGTCAGGGAAGATTATACATTCTTGCTCATGTATCTTGATGCTTTCATTTTACTTTTACTAACATATGTATTCTTCCGAAGGAGGGGATGTTGATGATTACAACGAAAGGGCTGACAAAGTCGTTCGGGAAAAATCAGGTAGTCAAAGGAATCGATCTCACGGTGGAGAAGGGGGAGATCTTTGGGTTCCTCGGGAGGAACGGAGCAGGGAAATCTACGTTCATCAACATGCTGACAGGCATCGTGATTCCGTCTTCCGGCAGCTATTCTCTGCTTGGACAAGAGGAGAATCACAATGCAATCAAGCACAAGATCGGCGTCATGCCTGATTATTCAACATTCTATCAATCCATGACCGCATTGAAACATCTGCAGTTCCTTGCCGGTGTTTCGGGGAAAAAGGTATCCAAGGAAACGTGCATGTCGGTACTGGCCGCTGTCGGTCTAGAAGGGCATGAGCATAAGAAAACCTCCAAGTTTTCCTTCGGTATGAAGAAGAAGCTTGGAGTGGCACAGGCTATCATCCACGACCCTGAATTGATCTTCCTTGATGAACCGACGTCCGGAATGGACGCAGAATCGGTCCTGCAGATCCAGCATCTGATCCTTTCCCTGCAGAAACAGGGGAAGACGATCTTCATGACGTCTCATAATCTTGACGAAGTGGAAAAGATCTGTAACCGTCTTGCTATCATGAAAGAGGGGAGGATTATTAAAAGCGGTACTATGGAAGAATTGCGGGCATTTTACCGCTCGAACATTGAAGTGAAAGTCAAACATTCACCAATCCCTGTCCGTGATCGAGAAGATCTGGAGCAATGGCTTACCATCAACGGTCGCGACCTTGAAATGGATGAAACCCATTTTCATGTGGTGGTGGAGGATGAGAAAAGGATTGCTGACATTATCCGCGTTCTAAACCGGATCAAGGTCGATGTCTACCGGGTCGAGGTGGATGAACCTACCTTGGAAGAGATTTTCCTGGAAAGGGAAGAGGATAAATAAAAGGCAAGGTGTCGCGAAGACACCTTGCCTTTCGTTTATCCATGCCACTGTTCGCTCGTACGTCGGTAACCGGAAATGTGGTCCCATACAAAGCCGATGACGGCACAGAGAAGAGCGGGAAGGGTCCACTCCAACCCATTAGCCGATAGAGGGATCCAGTCTACGGCGTGTTCGAGACTTTTCGGCACCATATGGAAACTGTGGAACGTTTCATAAAGTGAAAATGCACCTGTCATCCCCACTGAAAGGATGAACATCCTCCGACTTTTACCCAGGAAGTGTTGGGCAAGGGAGAGGACAACGAGGACGATAGCCACAGGGTAGATCAAGGATAGAAGAGGCCCGGCAATCTGGAGGATCATATTCAGTCCAAGATTCGTAGTGAGCAGTCCGATCAAGGTGAATACCCCTACATATGCTTTATAGGAAAGGATGGTGAAGCGCTCTTGGAAAAACTGGGCGCATGCGTTGATCAGACCGACACAGGTTGTCAGGCAGGCAAGGATCACGATGGCACCGAATACCAGATTACCGCTGGGTCCAAAAAGCTGTCCGGATGCAAGGACCAAGAGCTCTGCGCCGTTGGCCACTGCCTGGTCGGCCGGGATGACCCTACCGATCCAACCAAGGGAGACGTATACAAGGATGAGTCCCACAGCGGCAATCGATCCTGCACCGATCGTTCCTTTCACGAGCTCGCTCCGATTGCTCATCCCTTTTGAGCGGAAGCCGTTAATGATGACGATACCGAAAGCAAGGGCTGCTATGGCATCCATCGTATAGTAGCCTTCAATGAATCCCGTAAGGAAAGGGGAGTCTTGGAATTTGACTGAAGTCTGTGCTTCCCCATACGAATAGGTGAAAAAGGCTTTGATGAAAAGAACAGCCAATACGAGTAGAAGGGCAGGGGTCAGCCATTGTCCCACAAGATCGATCGCCTTCTTCGGGTTCAGGCAGATTAAGAATGTCACTCCGAAAAAGATTAGCGAGAAGATGAAGAGTGGCATATGCCCCTGTACGGGAAGGATCTGTTCGAATCCGAGCTCGAACGCCACATTGGCAGCCCTCGGTATTCCGTAGAAAGCACCGATGGATAAGTAGACGATGATAGCGAAGATCGTCCCGAAAAGGGGGTGAACCCGCTCGCCGATGGATAAAAGCCCATTCTTCGAAAGAGACACAGTGATGATTGTGAAGAAGGGAAGGAATACAGCTGAGAGAATGAAGCCCGTGATGGCAGGTATGAACGCTTGACCTGACTCCATCCCCAGGGTAGGAGGGAAAATCAGATTCCCTGCCCCGAAGAAAAGGGAAAAGAGCATGAATCCTGCTACGGTAATATGTTTTTTATTGGTCATGATGAACCTCCTGATTCTATCCTGGGATAACAAAAAAGCTCGCCCCTCTAACTGAAAGGGACGAGCTTATACCCGCGTTACCACCCGAATTCCGCCTGCCAAAAAACAAGCGACACTTGAACGTACCATCATACGCCTTCCTGTTAACGGTGGAAAACCGGCAGTGCTTACTCCGTTCGGCGCTGCGTCTCAAGGATGATTTTCAATAGGGTACTGTTCGCCTGCTCCCACCATATACCGGCTCTCTTTGCAACAGTGTCCCGACCTACTCTTTCCCGTCGTTGACATTTACTATAGTAGTAATCTAGCACAGAAGGAATTCATTCGTCAATTCGTTTTTTAAATATAGTATTTATTCTGACATATCGACAGGTAACCTGTAAACGCTTAGAATCCCTTCCTGACTTCATCGAACGACATCCCCATATGAAGCAATTCCGATAGTGTCAGCTTGTAGCCATCCGGGTCGATCAGGACCAATTCCCTCGCATTCCATGGACGATCGGCTGGCCCTTCCATAATATTGGACTCCGGTGCCCGCTTGGCAGTCAGATCAACGTCCTTCCATTGCAGGTTGATGGTGAATCCTTCTGGAAGAACAGGGGATCCCGCCGGAATCAGCATGAGGTCCTGGTATCTTTCACCGCGGATATGGACCATTACGATTTGGTTTTCCTCCCCTCTATGACAATACACCTCGTTGAATTCCAGGACATCTTTGTACCATTTCACTGAACGCTCGATATCCCTCACTTCCATTTTCACAAACATGGGCATCGGATAGGCTTCCATTCTGTCACTCTCCTTTCTGTTGATAGCTTTCACTGTAATCCATGACGCTACGTAAAGGTCAACAAAATAAAGAAATTGAGACAGGATATCATCCGATGATGAGCATGATCAGAATAGGTTCTATTTAGCGATCGTAAATATCATGCAAGCCTGAGGGGTGCCACTATTCCTGAAGGAGCCTTCCCCATGCAATCAACCACAGGACGCATTTCATGGAACAAATGAAAAACCCGAATTCAGTCACCTTATCCCAGGCAAAATGAATTCGGGTTGTACCATGACTGAAACACGTTAGTTCCAGCTTCTATAAAAGGATTATAATCCGACAGAAATATATTTCACTTCCAGGTATTCGTCCATTCCCTGATGGCCGCCTTCCCGGCCAAGTCCGCTCTGCTTGAATCCTCCAAATGGTGCCTGAGGAGCGGATGGCCCTCCGTCATTCAACCCGACAATCCCGTATTCCAACTGCTCACAAATGGCAATTCCTCGGGAGATGTTTTCTGTGAAGACATACGCGGCCAGTCCATAGATCGAATCATTGGCACGTTCAACGGCTTCTTCTTCCGTTTTGAACGTGGTGATCGGGGCAAGGGGGCCGAATGTTTCTTCGCTCATGCAGAGCATATCGTCTGTTACGCCGGTGAGTACGGTGGGTTCAAAGAACAGCCCTTCTTTCACGCTGCCTCCCGTTGCAATTTCAGCGCCCTTTTCAACGGCGTCATCGATATGTTTTTTCACTTTATCCACGGCACGGTCATCGATGAGAGGTCCGATGTCAATGCCTTCATCCAGTCCGTTGCCGACCTTCAGCTTTTTGACCTCTGCTACAAATTTTTCGGTGAATTCATCAACGATGGATTCGTGAACATAAATGCGGTTGGTACATACACAGGTTTGACCGGCATTGCGATATTTGGAAGCTACCACTCCTTTGACGGCCTTATCGATGTCCGCATCCTGGGTCACAATGGAAGGAGCGTGACCGCCAAGCTCAAGGGAGATCTTCTTCATCGTATCCGCAGAGTTCTTCATGAGGATTTTACCGACAGGAGTTGAGCCTGTGAACGTGAGCTTGCGGACGCGCGTATCATCCGTCCACGCTTCCCCGATCGTCTTGGAGTCTCCGCTCACAACATTGATGACGCCTTTCGGTATACCTGCTTCTTCTGCCAGATGGGCAAGTTTGAAGGCTGTCAGCGGTGTGAGCTCAGCCGGTTTGATGACGACGGTGCATCCTGCCGCTAATGCAGGCGCGACCTTCCGTGTGATCATCGCAGCGGGGAAGTTCCACGGCGTGATGACGGCGACGACACCGACTGGCTGCTTCGTCACGAACATCCTTTTGTCGCGTTGCGTTGCCGGAATCTGCTCTCCATACACACGCTTTCCTTCTTCAGCAAACCAGGAAATGTAGCCGTTGGCATAGTCGATTTCCCCAAGGGCCTCTTTAAGCGGCTTTCCTTGTTCCAATGTCATCGTACGGGCGAGGTCTTCGCGATTATCATGAATGAGATCATGCCATTTACGGACCAGTTCGCTCCGCTCGTAGGCTGAGTGTTTACTCCAGCATTTAAAAGCTTCAGAAGCAGCATCGACAGCGTCCTTTGCTTCCTTCGTGCTTCCGTTCGGAACGGTGGCGATCACATCTGATGTGGCGGGGTTGACGACCTCGATCGTGTCGAGATCCTGACCGGTTTGTTGACCATTGATCAATAGCGCATACTTTTCCATTAAATGAACCTCCTGAATTGATTGGTTGATGAGATAGTGAGAGTTTTCCCTCTCTATATGTAGCTTAAACGTTACCTCAAATGTTGCAGTGACGCCAACAAATGAACCTCGAAGTTCCTGTGTTTATTCTTATTCAGGTTGAGGGAACATATACCGTATGACCTTAGATTACCAAGGAGGAATCCACTGTGAAAGCAATTGTGATCAATCAATATGGAAGCAAGGATGTTTTGGAAGAAAAGCAAGTAGAGAAGCCAGCAATCGGTGATGATCAGGTGCTGGTAGAGAACCATGCAACGTCAATCAATCCGATCGACTGGAAGCTGAGAGAGGGATACTTGAAGCAGATGCTTGATTTTGAATTCCCGATCATACTTGGATGGGATGTAGCAGGCACCATTTCTGAAATCGGTAAGAACGTCAGCGGCTATTCCATCGGCGATCGGGTATTCGCCCGTCCGGAAACGACGAATCAGGGAACCTATGCGGAGTATGTGCCGGTGGATGCCCATCTGCTAGCACCCATGCCGGATTCCATGAGCTATGATGAAGCAGCGGCGATTCCACTTGCTGGATTGACGGCCTGGCAGTGCCTGGTGGATTTTGGTGAAATCAAGAAAGGCGATAACGTATTGATCCATGCAGGATCAGGGGGAGTTGGAAGTTATGCCATCCAGATTGCTAAGAGCTTCGGGGCCAATGTAGCCACCACTGCGAGCGGGAAGAACGAGCAGTTTGTCCGGTCCTTGGGCGCAGATGAATTCATCAACTACAGGGAGCAGGATTTCAGCGAGCTCTTATCAGACTATGATCTTGTCGTCGATACGATGGGAGGAAAGGTTCAGGAGGATAGCTTCAAGGTATTGAAAAAAGGTGGCAAGCTCGTCTCCATCGCCGAACAGCCTTCTGAAAACTATGCTGCCGATTTCACAACGAAATTCCTGTGGTTGGAGCCGAACGGCGAACAGCTGAAGAAGCTGGCGGACCTTTATGAGAAGGGAGAGCTGAAACCGATCATAGGAGAAACCTTCGACCTCAGTGAACAAGGCTTGAAGGATGCCCATGCCCTAAGTGAAACCCATCATGCAAAAGGGAAGATCATCATTAAAGTAAAGTAGAAACAGAACCAGTGAAAATCCGGGTGTGCTCACTTCCTGGTCGGAAGGGCAACGCCCGGATTTTATATTTTTTATGGGAGTCTCAAAATGGTTTTGTACTTTTACCTATTATTGGGGGTGTGAATGCCTTTTATTGTATGCTCTGATTCAAACAACCCCTCCAGAAGATATCGTTGAACCCCTTTACAGCACTGAGCGGCCCCCCTGTAATGCCTCCTGCTTGCTTCTATATCCCCGCTCAGGGAGTGGAGTCGGCCGAGGATACTTTCTTTCATCCATTCTTTTGACATGGAATCGGCCCTTTCTGCGGCTTCTTCAAACCTTCCTTCCTCTAGCAATAAATGAACCTTGTAATACTCCCTTACCTGCGACTGTTTTACTTGATGAAGATGGGAAGCGGCGCTTCGTACATCCTTTCGCTGTGCAGCCTCTGCAAGAAGGAAAATCGCTTGGTGTGCGGGAGATTTGTACTTTCGCAGGACCTTGTTGAGCTGATCCTTCACCAGGAGAGGATCACCTTGGCCGAGCGCCCAATAAAAGCCCAGTATCGGCTGCCTCGTGCGTGCAGATAAAAACTGTTCAACTTTGTGTGAATCTGTTGCATGGTACATATAATACATATAGGGAATCATGGCAATGAGAAGGACAGAGGCTGTGATCACCGTTACGACTGCACCAAAAGGAAGATCGAAAAAACCACCTGTAATACCAAAAATAATAGCGAAGCTGAACATGATGATGTACTGTTTTTTGCTGATCATGGATGGTTCCTTTCCGGTTCGTCTCCAGTGTCTTCATCTACCGCCGGGATTTCCTGTTCTTCATGGAATTCCCCTTCTGTCTGCCCGGTGATCCCGTCAAATGGCGTATAGAAGAGCGAAGGAGACCGTTTCTTTTTGAATGATTTTATCCCTGCGATGATGAGGAGCAATGTCACAGAGAGGGGGAGCAGGGCGAATGCCAGCAGCTCCATCATGAATCGTTGGACGAGCTTGTGGCTATGGCGCTTGCAGACATGGTGGCGATCATGGCAGTCTGCTGTGCTTGGATGAGTGTCTCGATCGTCGTCGACAAGCTCGTCGTGGCGAGGGAAGAATCCTCCAAGTGATTGCTCACATAGAAGTTCACGGCCATCATGAAATTCACATCTTTATGCCATTTGAATGCTTTAATCCTGTTCAGGTTGTCCCATACAGAACGGATCCTGCCGCAGTCCGCATCTTTGACGAATGACAGCAGGGCGACCTGCGGATAGTAAGCCGGTTTCATGCGGATTCCTTCCGAGCGGAGGGCATCATATACCCCTAGAACCCTTGATATCAGGGTTTCCGGTCCTTCTTCCTCCTGAAGGGAAAGGATATGGCTCATCGTCTGGAGATCATTCCCTTTTCGGAAGCCTTCATGGTTCAGCTGGTAGTAAAAGGACTCGATATAGCTCACAATATTCTCCTGTTCCTTTGTAGCGAGAAGTACGGCAAAAGGATAGTCGCTATGGCCGGTCAGAAATAAATGTTCCTTCGCCATACGCTTATATAGGGCAAGTGCCCGTTCAGGCAGGCTTGAATCCGTTTCTTCCTCACCAAGGACGGCAAGGGCAGCAAGATGGGTGAAGATTCCCCTCTTGAAACCTGCTTCAATGAGGCGGTCATAAAGGGCTTGGAGGCGTTCAAATTGTAGGCGTGGGTCTTCAGATTTCACATCGAGAAGGGCAGCGAATGAAAAGCGCAACTGCGTTTTCAAGTGAGAAAACATACCGGTTTCTTTTTTGATCATTTCGCTTATCTCCATGAAGCGCTCCACATCAAAAGCATGTTCATTCGTACAGTAAATGGAGGCGGTCAGCATGAGTGCCCGTTGATCGGAAACCTGCCAGCGGAGACGCTTCTTCAAGGTGGTATAGATGAATTCATACTGATCGATCTGGTCTTGGATCATATTGAACACGTCCTTAAATGATTGATTCCTTTATATACGGATGTAATGGTTTGGGGTTTCATTTTGCTGCAGATGTCAATTTCTTATATGAAAGAAGCCATCTGCATTGACCTGCCATACAAGAATCGTTTTTAATTTTTTTTACAATTTGAGTGAGAAATAATTAATAGTCTGCTATGGTGATGTAGGATACATACTCTGTTAAACCACCAATATCTGAATGGGGCTATCCTACGAGGGCGTTGAAGCAGCATCTGTCCTCAGAAAGTCGAAAAAGACAGGAAGGCTTCCGGGTTTCAATGTATTCTACATAAGGGGGAAATCAAATGGAAATGCTGGAGCGGTTGAATCAGTGCATCGACTATATTGAGAAGAATCTGGACGGAGTAATTGATCCGGATGAGCTATCTGCGCTCTCCATGTATTCCTATCATCATTTCCAGAAGATGTTTTCCGTCATCTCCGGGTGCCCGCTTGCGGAGTATATCCGGAAGAGGAGGCTCACCGTAGCGGCCCAGGAACTCATGGTGACAGAGGCAAAGGTGATCGATGTTGCCCTGAAGTATGGATATGAAACGCCGGAGTCGTTCTCGAAAGCGTTCCGGAAGCTTCATGGAGTGCCGCCTTCGAAAATACGTTCAGCGTCTGTCAGGGCGTACCCGAGATTGGGTTTTAAACTTCAGATAACAGGGGTGAACGAGATGAATTATCGCATGGTTGAAAAAGAAGCGTTCGAAGTGGCGGGGATCGGCAGGAGAATGAGCACGCAGGATGGAGAAAACCTAAGGGAAATCCCTAAGTTCTGGGAGCAAGTGAACAGGGATGGGATTGACCGAAAGATTTGCAGAGCTACCCAAGCCGATTCGATTATGGGCGTGTGCCTGCACCAAGATCGTGCGAAGGATGAATTCATGTATTTCATCGGGGCGGAAAATACAGCTGCTTCGGCAGCCTATGAAACGCATACGATGCCTGCTGCTACTTGGGCGGTATTTGAGGTGGTTGGCCCGATGCCCCTGGCCATACAGCGCGTATGGGAGAGAATCTTCACCGAATGGTTCCCGTCCACAGGGTTTGAGCACAGCGGTGGACCTGAGTTCGAGCTGTACCCGATGGAAGACGCAGGGGCAGAAAACTTTCGGTGTGAGGTATGGGTGCCCATCAAGAACCGCTGAGCTGATATTGAAACAAGGCGACGTCAGGTTGCCTTTTTTTGATTCCAAGAATATTCACAGTCATTTCTTCCAAATCTGGTCCTTCTTGCTATAATGTAAGAAAAAGGATGTATCGATTGGAGTGGCACGATGGTATTCCGAAGAAGCCGTATGTCAAAATGGGCGCTCATTCTTATGCCCGTCATCTTACTATGCAATATTCTACTGTATCAATCTTCAGTACAACTCTACCTAGATATTCATATCAGCAAAGAAGTGGTGTTCGGCAGCCTCCTTGACCTGGTGGTCGTCCTGCCGGCTTTGATGTATGCAGCATTCAGACTTTCCAAAAAACAGCTTGCAGGTATCGTGGTATTCGGTCTCGTCCTCGCAAGATTCATACTCCCCGAAGCATACTTTGCTCAGTACACGATTCTGCTGTATGCCGGACTGGCGGTCGAAGTGATCGTTGTCATGGGAGAACTTGCACTGGTCTTCCTCCTAGTGAAAAAGATACCGGACATAAAGGGCTATATGAGGGAGTCTGGAAACGGACCCCTGTTTTCACTTCTCCCCGCAGCCATACGGAATGTAAAGGATCATTTTATCGTCAGGTTGATCACCTCTGAAATCCTTACAATCTACTACGGTCTAATGAGCTGGAAGCGCAAGGCACCCGTCCATCGTGGAGTGGTGACCATGCATCAAACCACCAGCCACACAGCCATGAATCTCATGTTGATCCACGCCATCGTCCTGGAATCAGTGGGGTTGCATTGGTGGCTCCATGATATTCAACCGGTCCTGTCCATGGTGCTCCTCATACTCAATGTATACGGCGTCATCCTGTTCCTTGCTGAGATTCAGATCGCCCGCCTGCATCCCCTTGAAGTGAAGGACGGGATGATCTATATCGGCCAGGGACTTCAAAAGAGGATTGTCTTTCCTATTGGAAATATTGAACACATGGAGTGGGGTGGAAAACCAGCTGAAGACGGTCTTCTCCTCATGTATAAAGATTTTGAAGAAGTGGAGCCCCAGGTTGTCATCACATTGAAGGAAGAAGCAGAAGCCACACAATTCATGGGTAGGAAGGTCATGGTGCGTGAAGTGGCCATCAGGGTGGATGATCCAAACCGCCTGAAAGAATTATTGGTGTGACCCGTATCTTTTTCGGCTTCCCATCCGTTAGTAGTGTGAGAGGATGAAAAGGAGTGAAGGATATGCAACCTGTAGAAAAGTCGCCTCACCCAGGCGGCATGAAGGAACAAAGGGACAGTCTCCTAAGATACTGCCGCTTTCTGACGAAAAATCAGTGGGATGCCGAGGAGATTGCACAAGAGTCTCTTGCCAGGGCATTGGAACATTACCGACAAGAGGAGTGGACACAAGCGCTGCTGAAGCGTATCGCTTATTCTGTGTGGATTGATGTAACGCGTAAGCGGAGATGGGAAACGGTGGAAGCTCCACGTCAAGAGCAGTCGTATCAATTGTCCGGTTTTGATTGCGCCCACCTTCTCCGTCACCTTACCCCGAAGCAGATTGTCACCTTCGTTCTGAAAGAAGCCTTTCAGTTCCGCATTGCAGAGATTGCTTCCATATTGAACATGAGTGAAACCGGGGTCAAGGCGCTATTGAGTCGTGCAAGGAACAGACTGAAAAATCTGCAGGATGAGCCTGGCATGGAGGAACCTTCCGACATTCAAAAACAACTGGATGCTATCCTGCTCCGTACCCTTCGTGCACAGGATCCTGGCCTTCTTCTTCAGTTTATCCCGACGCTGTTAGCCCGTCAGTCGACGGTCAGCGGTGAACGTCTGCATGTCCACTCCTCCTTCTTCCTCTCCAACGCAGCATAATGGAGGAGGATACAAAATGAATGCCATACCGTATGTGATTGAACAATCGAGTAACGGGGAGCGCTCCTACGATATCTATTCAAGACTGCTGAAGGACCGGATCATCATGGTAAGCGATGAAATCAACGATGCCATGGCCAACAGCATCGTCGCCCAGCTCCTGTTCCTGGCGGCAGATGCGCCTGACAAAGATATCTCCCTTTACATCAATAGTCCCGGTGGTTCGACTTCCGCCGGTTTTGCCATTTTCGATACGATGGAGTATATTACTCCGGAGGTGAGGACGATCTGTACGGGGATGGCCGCGTCCTTCGGTGCCATGCTCCTCCTTGCCGGTACCAAGGGGAAACGGATGGCCCTTCCGAATAGTGAAATCATGATTCACCAGCCTCTCGGGGGGGCACGGGGGCAGGCGGCTGACCTTGAGATCTCCGCGAAACGGATCGTCAAACTCCGTAAGCATCTCAATGAAATCATCGCGGAAAGGACGGGAAAGCCCCTGGAACAAGTCGAAGTCGATACCGACCGGGATTACTTCATGACGGCGGAGGAAGCGCTGGAATACGGGATCATTGATCATATCGTCAAAAAATAAGAGTGGGACCCTTCTGGTATCAGAAGGGTTTTTGAATTGGAGGAGGTTTGCTTTCATTCTCTGGTTCCATCCTTTATGATGAGGGAAAATAGAGAAAAAGAGGGTTTACAGTATGAAGAAAATCCATAGTGACATCATTCAGTTCAGGGGTACTCACTTCGAATTCGGGAAGATGCAGGGAGATAAGTTGAAGGGTTCCTTGACGGTCCGGAACAGAGAGAATCAATGGAAAGTGAGAAGACCGAGATTTGACATTGATCAGGAAGAAGCGGAGACGGCCATCAAGCTGTTCGCCCCCTATGTGTGGGAAGAAATTCTAGGCCTTCAGGAAGCCCTTGGGTGGCCGATGGAATCGGTGCTGAGGGAATTCGGCGGGTATCGGGTCCCCTATGGAAAATCAGGCTGCTCCATCATGACTGGAAACGGCTACCTCATACGGAACTATGACTATCACCCAAAAACCTACGAAGGCCGGTATATGCTCTTCCAGCCTGCTGATGGGGGATATGCCATGATCGGTCCGAGCCAGCGCACGACGGGCCGTATGGATGGCATGAATGAACACGGGCTGGCCATCGGCTATAATTTCATGCACCGCAAGAACCCGGGGCCGGGTTTCATCTGCTGCATGATCGGACGTCTGCTGCTTGAGTCATGCAGGAATGTGCCAGAAGCAGTCGACATGTTGAACGAGATCCCCCACCGCAATTCCTTCAGCTATGTGCTCCATGATGCAGAGGGGAGGACGAAGATCGTGGAGGCCTCTCCACGTGGAATCGAGGTAAGGGAAGATCACGCGTGCACGAATCACTTCGACATCCAAGTAGGGGAGAATCGAAATCATCTTGGAGATTCCATGAGGAGGCTTTCCATCCTGAAAGAGCACCCGGGACTGGAAGCCGGTGAAGCCTTCAGGCTAATGAACGACCGTGATAAAGGGGTGTTCTCCGATCTTTATGGAAGCTGGGCGGGGACCATTCATACGTCCGCCTATTTCCCTAAAGAGGGCAAGGCCTGGTTTGTCCTAGGCGGTGATAAAGAGCCGGTCGAATTCAATTTTTCGGCTTGGCTCGAAGGAAAAGAGATTTCAGCAGAGAGGATCGAAGGGGAAGTAGACACCGAGATTCCATTCCTTCATATGGACGAAGGGGCAGATTGGTTTAAACGATGAAAAGACAAGCCCGCCTGGGTATTTAGGCGGGCTATTTATATGGAATAATCCTTTGAATAAACCTCCTTACAAGGATGAAAATTCTAAAAATAAAGTTCATAAGACCTATTTTACTTTTCTTATATTACCTTTTCTTTAGTTCCTTTTAACAAATTTACGTAATTTAGCAAGAGTGACAAAATAGGCACATAGCTTTTAAATCCCTTCTCAGTATAATATAACTAGGAACAACTCGGAGGGATGCAGATGGAGCACAAAAAGAGAACTTGGCTTGGCAGGATGCGGAAGGTTAAGGGCTTAAGCCAGGATGAAGTCGCCAAACTCGTACATATTGACAGATCTTACTATTCGAAGATCGAGAATGGCTTGAGAGCTCCTAGTGAAAAGCTGGCAGAGGACCTCGCTGACCTGCTTGGTTTCCACTATTCTGTATTCGGTATGGAAAAGAGTCCGTTCTTTTTTGCTTTGCGGCATTCGAAGGTGGTATTGGCACACTTTGACCTGAATCTTCGCTATACCTGGCTCTTTAATCCCCACGCGGATTTTGATCCTGTTCTTGCTGTCGGGAGGACGGATGTGGAGATGGAAAAAGGCAGCGGTTCCGAGGAGCTCATGCAAATGAAGCAGGAAGTAATCAGCCGTCGCCAGACCATGAGCAAGAAGATCGTGTTTACCCTTTCCGACGGCGACGCAGCCTATGATGTAACCTGTCACCCACTGTTCAACGCCAGGGGCGTCCTGATAGGAGGAAGCACGGCAGCCATTCGGGTACCGGTGTGTGCCTTACCAAAGGTTCATTCATGACAGAAGATCAGGATGGGGGGATACGATGTATCCGGAAGCCTTGACGTTACTTTTACTGGATTTTCTATTCATCATTACCGGATTGCTTTTCTTTGCGTTGTATTATGATATGAAGAAAAAATTCCCTTCCAGGGTGTGTGCCCTAATGGTTGCGATACCTGTCATTCTCTTATGCATGTTGTTCAGCTATGAGATCACAGAAGGTGTTTATGCAGATTTAAGAAGGATTCCTTTCTTCCTGGCTAGCCTTTACTTCGGTCCCCTCGTATCCATCATTTTGGTCGCGGTCATCGTCCTGTTTCGATTCCTTTTCATCGGTCCGGAACTCATCCATCTGGTGATCTTCAATTATCTATTTGCGTTCCTGGTGATTGCCATGATCAGTAAAAGATTCGCTCAGTATTCGTTGAAGTGGAAACTGGTGATCATGATTATCCTATGTACCTATATGTCGCTTTTCAATCTATCATTTGGCGAGATGTATGACCCGAAGACTAAATTCGCGGAATACATGCTTCTTCTAATCGTTCCTTTGGCCGCTTCGATCATTGCCATATTATGTGCCGAAATGATCCGGAACCTCATCATGTTGAAACGGAAGGAACAGCAATTGGATAAGCTGAATATGGTTGGGCAGCTCGCAGCAAGTATTTCCCATGAAGTCCGCAATCCACTGACTTCTTCCAAAGGATTTCTTCAATTGATCAGGGAAGAGAAGGACATAGAATTGCAGCGGCAGTTCATTGAACTGTCACTTGTTGGCATCGAACAGGCAACAGGTGTCATTGAGGATTATCTTACCTTTACGGATTCCATGCCGGATGAGCCTGTAGCGATCGACGTCAGATTAGCGATCATGGAAGTTGCAAAAGATCTCGAGGCATTTTCACTGGAGCAGAAAGTAAAGGTGAACCTGGTATTGGAGGAAGGCGTGCTGGTCAGGGGACAACCGCGCAGTTTCAGTCAATGCATGATGAATATGATGCGGAATTCAATTGATTCCATGCCTGCTGGAGGGACCCTGACGGTGAAGGTGGAAAAGAAGGAGAAAGTGATTATATCGATCTGCGACACGGGAGTGGGCATGACTAAGGATCAAATCAGGCGATTCGGGGAGCCCTTTTTTACCATCAAGGATGAGTCCACAGGGCTCGGGGTCATGGCGGCCCACATCATCGTCCATGCCATGCAAGGGAATATCACCGTTAAAAGCGAACCGAACAAAGGAACGACCATTTATATCGAATTGAATCATGGAATTGCATGAAGAAAGCCGGCGGATGCCGGCTTTTTATTGTTTCCTTTATACAAATTTGACGATATCTTCAAACGGACGGCGGGTTTTTTCTGCCGGATCCTTCACGCGGTATCCGAATGCCACCATGACGGAGATGCTGAAGCTGCCATCTTCCAGAAGTCCCTCTTCTTCAAGGAGCTTGTTCATCTTTTCCACATGGAAGCCTTCAATCGGACAGGAATCCACTCCGATTTCGGCTGCAGCCGTCATCATATTGCCAAGTGCAAGATAGGTTTGTTTGCCTGCCCAGTCGTAAAGCGGGCGATCACCATCAAGAAGGTTGAAGTCTTCTTTCTGGAACTCTTCGATCCGGCTCAGATACTTTTGAAGATGCTCATCTGGCATATGCTTCACTTCTTTGAAGTGCTGCTGGAGATAGTCAGCATCGTAGCGGGTATCTTTTTTTGTCCGGGCGAGCAGGATCACGAAGTGGCTCGCATCAGGAAGTTTTCCGTATGCTCCCCATGCTGCATCCTTGATCTTTTGACGGAGCTCTTCGCTTTGGATCACGAGGAAGCGCCATGGCTCAAAACCGAATGAAGAGGGAGAAAGCCTACCGACTTCCATGATGAATCGGAAATCGTCATCGGAAACTTTCTTCTCAGGATCGAATTCTTTCGTCGCATGTCTGTCCAGATGGGCAGCGAGTATTTCTTGTTTGCGTTGTTCTTTGTTTTGCACTGCGATCACTCCTATCCATTTGTTTATAACACATTCACCCTACCACATGCGGGCGGGAAGTTCATGTATTTAGTATGGCGGAGGTGCGGGATTCCATCCTTTTGAAGGGGATTCATGTATAATGGACCTAATTCGAGGGCCTTCTAGCCCCTTAGGGAGATTCTTATGAAAACAGATTATGACCGCCTGCTCCACATCGAGACAGGTAAACGACAAATGGGCTTTCACCGGTCCTTTCACTATCATCGATATGAACCGACACCATATGAGGCGCTGGATGAGTTTTGCGAGCAGTATCCTTTCTCCAGATCTGACCGGGTGGTGGATTTTGGATGCGGCAAGGGACGCTTGAACTTTTATCTTCATCACAGGTTCAAATGCACGACCATCGGAATTGAAATGAACAGGGAATTTTACCGGGATGCCATGGTGAACTTGGATCATTATCTCCGCCATGCCGGAATCCGGAGGAATAACGTCCATTTCAAGGAGTGCCTGGCAGAGGAATATGTCATCCACCCACGGGATAATCGCTTTTATTTTTTCAACCCGTTTTCAGTCCAGATCTTCATGAGCGTCATCAATAACATTCTTCATTCGGTAGAAGAGTACCCGAGGGACGTGGAGATCATCCTGTATTACAGCTCCGATGATTATATTCACTATATGGAAGAGCATCCACTTTTCCGTCTGAAAGCAGAAGTGGACCTGACCGGGGAATTTGCCGAGAATCCATATGAGAAGTTTGGGGTGTACGAGCTATTTTATGGTGGGGAAAGGTGAATGGGATTTCTATATTTTCCATTTTTGTGAAACTTTTAATCGCGCCATGCGTACAGTCTAGTAGAAAGCAGACGCTTTCATGAGGAGGATGGGGCATGTACAAATGGGTGTGGGCGAGCTTTTTGATTGTGATCTTGGTGACCATCGGTCTTTGGATGACAAAAGGAGCGGAGTCTGCCATTCTGCTTCTCTCGGGATATGGTCTTGTTTTCTTCTTTCTTGTGTATTTCATGTTCCCGAAGTCGAAGAAGCAGTAGGTTGGAGAAAGGAAGAAGGATGATCCTACATGGAGGATCATCCTTCTTTTTTATTGTAGAGAGCTTCGAGGAGGAAGTCGACGATATGGACGGCCCGTACGGTGTTCGACAGCCCCTCACGTTCGATTCCTAGTTTCATCTGAAGCAGGCAGCCTGGATTCGAGGTGATGATGGTCACGGCCCCTGTGTCCTTGGCATGCTTCATTTTTGTATCTAGGATTTTCATCGACATGTCCGACTCGACAATATTATAAATGCCTGCAGAACCACAGCAGTGGTCGGCCTGCTTCATCTCGCGGTACTCGGCACCAGATACAGCCTGAAGGAGCATGCGGGGCTCGAGGAACGTTTTCTGTACGTTCCTGAGGTGACAGGAATCCTGGTACGTAATGATCTGGGGAGCTACCTTCAAATCGTTGCGGTGGAATCCAAGTTCGACAAGGATGGATGAAACATCCTTGATTTTAGCAGTAAAACGCTCTGCCCGCCCCTTCCATTCCGGGTCATCCTTCAATAGGTGGTCATAGTCCACAAGGAAGGCACCGCATCCCCCTGCGTTTGTGATGATGTAATCGGCTCCACAATCTTCAAATGCTAAGATGTTTTCTTTGGCAAGCTTTTTCGCTCCGTCCTTCTCACCGCTGTGACCATGAAGGGCCCCGCAGCATGTTTGGGCTTGTGGAATGACAATTTCACACCCGGCCTGTTGGAGGAGGGTCGTCGTTGCGTTGTTGGTGCTGAGAAACAGCGTATCCATGAGACAACCGCTGAAGAAGGCGACTTTTTTCTTTTTGGTGCCTGCAGGTTCCAAGTGACGCGGACGATCGGTCATATCACCGCGTCTTGGCACCTTGGGCAGGACCTTTTCCATCGTCGCCAAGTGACTTGGCAGGATGTTCAAGAGTCCCGATGCCCTAACGGCTTTCTGGATTCCTGAACGCTGATAGAAGCCGAGCAGGGAAGTGGTGGTCCGCATCCTGTCAGGGTGGGGGAACAGCCCGGAAAATACCGTCTTTCTCACGACTTTCTCTCGGATGGAGTGCTTTTTGTTCTTGTTGATGATATCCCTTGCTTCTTCCAGAAGGTGCCCGTACTTCACACCGGAAGGACAGACGGGCTCGCAGGCTCGGCAGCCCAGGCATAGATCGAGTGAACGCTCCACATCTTCGTCCGGTTCGATGACCCCATCGACGACGGCTTTCATCAGGGCAATCCTGCCGCGGGGAGAGTGTGATTCCTTGAATCCCGATTCGATGTAGGTCGGGCAGGAGGGGAGGCAAAATCCGCATCGCATACAGTTAAGAAGCTCATCCTCATCCATCCGTTCCTTGAATTCTTGCTGCATCTTCGTTCGTTCACTCATCGTGAAATCACCACGCGCTTTCTGGATTCTTTGGCAAATACTTTATTCGGGTTCATGATATTACCTGGATCGAATGCCTGCTTGATAAGTTTCATGGCATTCACCCCCTCAGGTCCAAGCTTCCATTCAAGATATGGGGCCTTCATCATCCCGACACCATGCTCTCCCGTGATCGTACCGCCCAACCAAATCGCCTCTGAGAAAATGTCGGCGAATGCCGCTTCCACCCGCTCCATCTCTTCGTGATCCCTCGCATCGGTTGCAACGGTTGGATGGAGGTTCCCGTCCCCTGCATGACCGAACGTGCAGATGTTGAGCGCGTACTTCTCGGCGATGCGATTGATGGCCGAGACCATCGTGGCAATTTCAGAACGGGGCACGGTGGCGTCCTCGAGAATGGTCGTCGGCTTCAACCGGGCTAAGGCAGAGAGGGCGGATCGTCTTGCCGTCCTGAGGGCTTCTGCTTCTTCAGGTGTAGCGGCAAGCTCAACAGATACGGCGCCGTGCTCCAAACAGATCTCCTTCATTCTCGCCATATCCCTTGTGACGAGTTCGGCGGGTCCGTCCTGTTCGATGAGGAGGACGGCCTTCGCTTCTGTAGGGAGACCTATCTTGGCGAAATCCTCGACGACAGCAAGGGTGGGCTGATCGAGGAATTCCAGTGTTGCGGGAATGATCTTGCCCGAGATGATATGGGAAACACTTTTGGCCGCAGCTTCCATGTCTCCGTAAGTGGCAAGCATCGTCTTTTTCATTTCCGGGAGGGGCACGAGCTTCAGTGTCGCTTCAGTGATGATCCCGAGCGTCCCTTCGGAACCGACCAGGAGCCTCGTCAAATCGTAGCCTGCCACATCCTTGGCGAGCTTACCGCCAGTCCGGATGATGTCTCCGTTCGGAAGCACGGCCTCGAGAGCCAGGACGTAGTCACGTGTCACCCCGTATTTGAGGCCCCTGAGGCCACCGGAATTTTCGTTGATATTCCCGCCGATGGTGGAAATCTTCATGGAGCTTGGATCCGGTGGATAAAAGAGGCCCTTGGCTTCAACGGAGGCTATGAGTTCCCCTGTGATCACACCGGGCTGGACGGTGATGGTGAGATTCTCCTCATCGAGTTCCAGGATGCTATTCATACGGGTAAAGAGAAGGACGATCCCGCCCTCTGTGGGGCAGGTGCCGGCACACAGGTTGGTGCCTGACCCCCTCGGTACGATTGGGATGCCATGCTCTCCGCACACTTTCACGATGCTTGCAATCTCCTCTGCTGAAGAAGGGGAGAGGATGGCATCAGGCATCGCCTGATAGTTAGGGGTGGCATCGTATGAATAGACGAGCCTCTCTGCGGGGCTGTCATAGTAGAAAGCTTCTCCTACAATGCTGATGAATGATTGCTTGATAGACGAAGTGATCATGGGTGATCCCGCCTTTCTGATATTCTTGTAGATTCAGTTCTTTCCTGGAAGAGGGGCAGGGGTGATGGAACCAAGGATCACATAATCCACGGCACCCGTTGCACCCGGTACATTTCCAGGCTGTCCGTTCAACGTCTCGTGGGCAAGAAGGGCGAAGGCGATGGCCTCTTTGGCATCGGATGAGTAGCCGATTTCTTCCTGCGTGAGGAGCGTACAGGTTGGAAGCAGTTCCTTCATGATACGGATGAGGGTGTGGTTATAGCTCCCTCCGCCTCCGATGATGATTTCATCCACTTCATAGTGTGGGAGGATGAACGTTTTATAGGCATCTGCGATAGAGCGGGCCGTAAAGTACGTCGCCGATGCGATGAGATCTTCTTTCGCAAGGTGAGAGAACTTATCCATGATGCGGTCGATGAAAATGTCCCCAAACTGTTCCCGCCCAGTGGATTTAGGTGGCTTCCTTGAGAAGAAACCGGCTTCCCATTCCATCCATTCTTCCACCATCTTTTCATGCACCTTCCCAGTGGAAGCGATGGCCCCGTCTTCATCGAATGCCTTGCCGTAAAGCCTCTCGCAAAGCCCGTCGATGATCATATTGCCCGGTCCTGTATCGAATCCGTACACGTCTTCAAGGGAACCGTCCTTGGATAGGACGGAGACATTCCCGATCCCCCCGATGTTTTGAAGGAGTCGCCCCACTCCAGGTGACCGGTAGAGGATGTATTCCGTGTAGGGAACGAGGGGGGCACCCTCGCCTCCCGCAGCGACGTCCATAGACCTGAAATTTGAGACAACGGCGGTATTCGTCATGTATGCGATCACGCTCGGCTCACCGATCTGGAGAGTGGAAGGGACAGAATCCGCCGTGGGGAAAGGCTGGTGAAATACGGTTTGCCCGTGGGACCCGATGACATCGAGATCCTCCAGCGGAACACCGGCTTCCGTGCAAAGACCGATGACGGCTTCCCCGTAGATGCGGCCAAGCTCGAAGTGAAGGCTTGAAAGGGCAGGAGTGGATGAGTGTTCTTCACTGATGACCTCGAAAATTTTCTTTTTGACTGACTGGGGGAAGGGGGTGGAGGCGTAATGGATCAGCTTGCAGGTTGCACTGCTTCCCGTCCCTTCCAAGGATACGAGGGCGGCATCCACCGCATCGACGGATGTGCCTGACATGAGCCCTACGGCTAGACGTTTGACCATTTAATGTTTCCTCCTCATTCTTTTAAAAGTCGTGACGGCACCCATGGCCGGGGACATAGGGCTCAAATGGATAGTCGCATCTGGGTAGGCCTCTGAGACTACCTGTTTGAAAGATGTCTGAACTGCGTTGCTTGCTTCCAAAACGCTTCCCTTTATGGCCACCTTCAGCGATGAAAGAGAAAGGTTACGGGCGAGCTGAACGGTCTGCATCCCTAGGGAAGCCCCGGCTTTTTGCAGGATCATCCGTGAAGAAGCATCCCCGTCCTGCGCACATGCGTCCACGACTTTGGACAAGGAGGCGATTTCCCCCTTATTGGATGTGTAGATGAATCCTTTCAACCCCTTCCCGTCAACAGCACCGATCTCCTTCATCACTGCCTGTGAGAGGGGAGAATGGGGGACATCTCGATCGATTTCAGTAGTGATGATCTGGCAGGCCTGGATTGCAATGGAATAGGCACTTCCCTCATCACCGAGAAGATGGCCCCATCCACCGGACACACCTGTCATCGTACCGTGGCGGCCGTGGGAAATGGAGCCCGTTCCCGCAATGGTAAGGATCCCGTCGCCGTCCCCGATCGCACTGTCGAAAGCAAGCTCGGCATCGCTGATGATCCACATGGGAGAGGGAGAAAGGAGTGCAAGTACGTCCTTCACCCGTTCCTCAAGCGGCCCCGATTGAAGCCCGGCCATCCCGATGACGATGGCGTCCGCCTCTCCGTCATGCAGACAGTCTTTGAGAACCAACGTAAGATGGTCCATGGCTTGTTGAAATGATACGGAAGGATTGCCATGACCGGCAACCGATTCGAAGAGCACATTCTGTTGCTCATCCATCACGAGGGCCTGTGTTTTCGTCCCACCTGCGTCTATTCCTATGATTCTTCCCATCTGTCAGCCTCTTTTTTCGAAGGCGAATTTGCCCCATGGTTGCAGATAATCGAGGAGGACGATCTCTTCTTCGCGGATCCGTGCGACCACATTGGTCTTACCGGAATTTTTCATGTCTTTCAAGGCGATTTGAAGCTCCCCGGCATATTGGGCGTACAGGTCATTCTCAATGATGATATCCCCCCGTCTGATATCACGGGTGTTATGGGGAGCGAACTCCCTGCCGCGATACTTCACCCGGCTCTGGGTGGAGCGGATCATATAATCCGACACGTCCCCGCGGTAGAAGTGAGGCTCCTCGAACAGGATCGTTTCTTCAAGTTCCGTAGTAGTATCCACCACATCCACAGAGAACGTGATTTTTTGAAAATTAAGAGAACTCAGGAGCTTCAATTCCCGTTCGGAAGCATATGCGTTACTGATGATCACATCATCGATGAGCCCCGTTGCGAAAAGGTGTTTTGCCTGGACGTCGATTGGAAGGTCCCGATGCATTTCAAGGGTAGGAAGCCCTTCGACTACCGGCCAGGGTCCGAATGTAGCATCTTCCGAAGAGACGAAGGCCGCTGTCCTCATCCCAAGATCCTTGAACTTCTGGCTACACTCTATGAAGAACGGATAAGATAGCCCGGAGTAGCGGTGCGGATAAAAGTTATGACAGCCGAGGAGGGCATACTTATTAGGCTGATACGTCATGATGTTGTCGATGTATTTTGTGGTATTACTCATATTGAGCTCGATCTTCAGGTCATACGGATTGAAAGACATCATGGATTCTTCCTGACCGGTATACCCCATATCGAGACGGATGCCATGGGCTCCGAGGTCGGCAAAGAATGAGAGATCATCATAAGAGATGTTCAGCTCCTTGAAGATGCGCGGTGAGATGTCTGCAATGACTTCCATGCCGAGCTCTTTTGCATATGAAATGGTTTCCTTGAAGTTTGCCAGGATCGTGTCCTTTTCCCCATCTACTGATAGAAGACAGGTGAATACTCGTTTGAATCCATAGGAAGAAGCCAGTTCAAGATACGCTTTGTCATCTTCCACCTTTGAATGATTGGGATAAATCGATACTCCGAGACGTTTGCTCATCTATTCTTCCTCCTTATCGGGTTTCTAATTGGTGGATGCGTTTCAACATAGGGATCATCTGCTCGATGAGCGTGATCTCACTGATGGAAGTCATGAGATGGTCCTGGGCATGGATCATTAGAAGGGACTTTTCGAAGCTGTCCCCGTTCAGCTCCGCTTGAATAAGAGATGTTTGGGTGTTATGCGCTTTGTTCAGCTCCACATGTGCATCTTTCAAAAGCTGATCGGCTTCATCAAACTTCCCTTCGTGAGCCATGGAAAGTCCTTCATAGGCGATGGCTTTTGCATTTCCTCCATTTGAAATGATTTCAAAGATTTCTACTTCTACGTTTTTGGTCATCTTCCTATTCCTCCTAGTACTCTTATAGAACGGTTTTCTACTACTTGGTAAAATAAAAGTTTAGAAATTTCAAAAATATATTGAAATTTAATTTCATTATCGCATATAATCATAGTAAATTGAAAGCCTTTACAAAACAACTCATTTTTTTGGAGGTGACCATGACAGAGTTTCACGTTTTAAAACACATCAAGAGCCAGATGGAAGCATTCACTCCTTCTGAGCACGCAGTAGCGGAATATGTAGTGGAATATCCTGATAAAGTGATGGAAATGACCACAAAGCAACTAGCTTCATCCTGCGGGAGCAGCGAGGCGGCGATCATCCGTTTTTGTAAACGGATCGGCATCAACTCCTTCAGCGGGTTGAAGATCGAACTTGCCAAAACCTCATGGATCGAGGAACCGGAAGATCCCGAAGTGAACACACTTTTACACTTTGAGGACAGCCTGGAAACAGTATTCAGTAAAGTGACGATGAATACGTACCAGGCCATCAAGAACACGGAGAAACTGTTCTCTGTGGAGGAGCTCGAGCGTGCGGTGGAAGCACTCCACCACGCCGATCGCGTCTATCTATACGGAGTCGGAGGTTCTGCTGTCGTGGCGGAGGACTTCACCCAGAAGATCCTCAGGCTCAATTACCTTGCCTTCCAGGCGGGGGATATCCACGTCCAGATGATGATGGCAGCGAATATGACGAAGAACGATGTCCTGTTCGTCGTTTCAACATCAGGTCAGACGAAGGAAATCCTGAGGCTCATGACCGTGGCACAGGAAAAGGGAGCGAAAATCATCCTCCTTACCCAGCACGGGAAGTCCCAGGCGAGAAAGCTTGCCGATATCGTCCTGACAATCTCGGAAGAAGAGAACAATATCAGGATCGGTACGATGACGGCACGCATTGCGCAACTCGTCATCATAGACGCCCTGTTTGTTGCATTATGTATGAAGAAAGGACATGGCGTCTTCGAACAAATCGTCGAGACCCATAATATAGTCCAACGGATGAAAAAGGAGGAAGATTGATGAAAGTATTATTTGTATGTGCAGGTGGGATGTCCAGTTCCATCGTCGTCAATGCATTGAAGAAAGAAGGGGCGAAAGAAGGTCTAGAAATGGACGTCTTGGCAATCGGGACGGGGGAAGTGGCCGATGAGATATCCAAGGGATGGGATGTCTGCATGGTCGCACCGCAGATCAGGCACCGCTTCGATCAGGTGAAGAAAGCGGCTGACGGGGCAAATGTACCATGCGGGCCGATCCCGCCACAGGCTTACTCGCCGCTCGGTGGGGCCACATTATTGAAAACCGTCAAGGAATTGACGAACTAAAGGGGAAGAACAAGGGGGTAGGAACATGCAAAAGTTTGTGAGTTTCTTGGAGAACAACTTATCTGGTCCGATGGCGAGACTGTCGGAGCAAAGGCATCTGCAGGCAATCCGGGATGGGGTCATTTCTGCACTGCCGTTCATTATCGTAGGATCATTCTTTTTGATCTTCGCTTTTCCGCCACTACCCGATGCAGGGGTGTTCGGGGATATCAAGCAGTGGGCACTTGATCATCAGACTGAAATTTTGATTCCTTATCGTGTGACCATGTTCATCATGTCGCTCTATATAGCCTTCGGGATAGGCTACAATCTTGCAAAAAGCTATGACCTTGATCCGTTATCCGGAGCACAGATGGCAGTAGCGGCCCTTCTATTGACAGTTACACCACAGGTGATAGATGGTCAGGGATGGGTACTTCCGATGACCAATCTCGGGGGGCATGGTTTATTCGTAACAATGGTCGTGTCGATCCTGGCAGTCGAAATCCTTCGGTTCTGTAAAAAGCGAAATATCACGATTAAAATGCCTGAACAAGTACCACCATCAGTGGCACGGAGTTTTGAAGCACTGATTCCTGTTGCATTTGTCATCGTAGGCATGTCCGCCATCACAGTCTGGGCAGGTCTTGACCTCCATCACTTGATCGGTGTCGCCGTTTCTCCGCTCGTAACGGCAGGGGACAGCATCTTTGGGGTATTGATTCCAGTATTCTTAATTACATTCTTCTGGTCATTCGGAATTCATGGGGTATCGGTCGTTGGTACGGTCGCCCGTCCGCTCTGGGAAATGTTCCTTGGGAACAATGCCGAAGCCGTCGCACACGGTCAGGTAATCCCGCATATTGCACCTGAAACATTCTACCAATGGTTCATCTGGATCGGTGGGTCTGGTGCCACACTCGGTCTCGCACTGGCTATGGTATTCTTCTCAAGATCCAAGTATTTGAAAGCATTGGGACGCACTAGTATTGTCCCGGTCACGTTCAATATTAATGAGCCTATTATTTTCGGGGCACCGATTGTACTGAATCCTGTCCTGATCATCCCGTTCGTCATCACACCGCTCGTTACGGCAACCATTGCATATGTGGCAACGGCTACAGGAATGATTTCACCGACCTATATCATGCCTCCGTGGACCCTGCCCGCACCGATCGGCGCGTTCTTGGCAACCGGTGGAGACTGGAGGGCAGTGGTGATGGTCTTCATCAATATCGCGATCTCGTTCGCCATCTACTTCCCGTTCTTCAAGATGTATGATAAGAAAATGGTCAAAGTGGAAGAAAACGAGCAACAAGCAGCATAAGCGAAGGCGAGAAGCGGGAATCTCATGATCCCGCTTCTTCACTATGTATCACAAGGAGCGTGAACAAAATGATTGAAACTGTTATACCAAGAAGAATAGGTTTCAAAAGCGTACTGGTTCTGATACTTACTGTATCCATAGGTCTCTTACTCTTATCAAAACCTTTCATGAGTGCCGGAATGCCCAAGGAGTGGAGTATCTTCCTTGCAACTGGCATTTCCACGTCATTGGGCCTGAGTCTTGTCCTTCTGAAAATCGAAGGGCCGGTGACGAATTCGTCAATCAGGAAGAAAAGGTTATTGGTTGGAATCATTGTCAGCCTCGCCATCAGTTTTGTCATGGCATTCGTTGTAAAGTAATACAGGAGGAGGAGCGTTCATGAATAAAGGCTTAAAAATCGTGACCATCGGCGGTGGCTCAAGCTACACGCCGGAGTTTGTGGAAGGGTTGATCAATCGATATGATGAGCTGCCTGTCCGAGAGCTGTGGCTAGTGGATATCCCTGCTGGAAAAGAAAAGCTCGAAATTGTCGGGAGTCTTGCGCGGAGGATGGTGTCTATGGCCGGTGTCCCCATGACCATTCACCTGGCTTTGGACAGGGAGGAAGCACTGAAGGATGCGGATTTTGTTACAACCCAGATGCGGGTCGGTCAGCTGAAGGCAAGGATTCAGGATGAAAGGCTGCCGATCAAGTACGGGATGATCGGGCAGGAAACGAACGGGGCAGGTGGACTATTCAAAGGCCTCCGCACCATTCCAGTTCTTCTTGAGATTGCAGAGGATATGCAGCGTCTTTGCCCTGATGCATGGCTGATCAATTTCACAAACCCTGCTGGGATGGTGACGGAGGCGTTGCTCCGATACAGCAAGCATTCCAAAGTCGTGGGCGTATGCAACCTGCCGATCAATACGAAGATGACCATTGCCAGGCTCCTTGGTGTAGAGGTCGCTTCCGTCGATATCCGTTTTGCCGGCTTGAATCATATGGTGTACGGACTGGATGTCACCGTCGATGGGGTGTCCGCTCTTGATGAGGTACTGGAACTGATGGGTGATGAGGATAAGCAGCTCAGCATGAAAAATATCGCCCCACTGCCATGGGATCCTGTCTTCTTGAAGGCTCTCGGAGTCATACCTTGTCCGTACCACCGGTATTTTTACAAAACCAGTGAGATCCTCGAGAAGCAGCTGGAAGAATTCAAAACGGGGACAACCCGTGCCGAGGTGGTCCAACGATTGGAAGATGAATTGTTCGAGCTGTATAAAAACGAAGACCTTGATGTGAAGCCCCCGCAGCTTCAAGAGCGCGGAGGAGCCTACTACAGCGATGCCGCCTGCAATGTGATTTCTTCAATCTTCAATGATAAAGGGGATGTACAGACCCTGAACGTCAGAAATGATGGCAGTATCACGGGCATCCCTGATGAGTCCGCCGTGGAATTGAACTGTGTCGTGACCAAAGAAGGGCCTAAACCGATCCATATAGGTGAACTGCCTGTAGCCGTCAGCGGACTTGTTCAACAGATCAAATCCTTTGAGCGGACCGCGGCAGAAGCAGCCGTGTCAGGCTCCTACGAAAAAGCCCTCCTCGCCATGGCAATCAATCCACTGGTTACGAGTGATTCAAGAGCAAAACCATTATTGGATGAACTGCTGGACGTCCACCGCGAATTTCTTCCTGCGTTCCATGCAAAGTCGACCCTCCTCTGAAGTGCCAGAGGGGGCATTCTTTATGGCAACGAGTTTTGCTGGAGTGACCCCTACGGCAAATAGGACCTTCGGACGAATGTTAGAAATATTTTGACAAAGTAAAAGCTGGCATGCTAGTATTACCCTATTCAACGGACAAATATATGATCGATACTCTTATGAAGAGCGGTGGAGGGACTGGCCCTGTGAAACCCGGCAACCATTCAACACTTGTTGAAAAGGTGCTAATTCCTGCAAAGCGTCATGCTTTGGAAAATAAGAGAGGACATCCCTTTACCGGGCCTCTCTATCGTGGAGAGGCTTTTTTCGTTGAGGTGAGAACTGAATAGGAAGATGCGACAGGTGCCGTGTGGAAGCATGGCTGAAAAGGGAAACCGGTGAAAGTCCGGTACGGTCCCGCCACTGTAAAGGGAAGCAACTTATCACATCCACTGTTTCTAAAGGGAATGGGAAGGGATAAGGCGTGATGAACCTGAGTCAGGAGACCTGCCTGTTGTGTGCACTTAAGCTCTACGGGTCATAGAGGGGAGTGAGGAACGCGTGTTGACATCATAGGAATGTCGACGTTTATTCATTGCGCGCAAAATCTCTCTTTCTCTGAAAGGGAGATTTTTTTATTGGAGAGAAAATGAGAAGGAGTGAGCAATATGGTGAAAAGTTCAAATCTCGGTTACCCGAGGATCGGTGAGAAACGAGAGTGGAAGAAAGCACTGGAACAATTTTGGGAAGGAAAGCTAAAGGAAGAAGAATTTGTGGAGAAGACAGATGAAATCCGCCTTCGTCATCTTAAAAAGCAGTCGGATGCAGGAATCGACCTGATTCCCGTCGGGGACTTCAGCCTATATGATCATGTATTGGATACGGCCGCCATGTTCGGGGTGGTCCCGAAGCGGTTTGGTCATGAGGGAGGGAAGGTCTCGCTGCAAACGTATTACGGTATGGCAAGGGGGACGGGGGATGCGGTGGCATCCACGATGACGAAGTGGTTCAACACGAATTACCATTACATCGTTCCCGAACTGGAAGGAGCTACGCCTTCTTTGGCCGATAATTCCCCGCTTCGCTACTTCAAGGAGGCGAAGGAGCAGCTTGGCATCATTGGAAAGCCGGTGCTCCTTGGACCAGTTACGTTCGTTAAGCTGTCCAAAGGATATGACCTCGAAGAGTTTGATAGCGTGGTCGATGGGTTCGTACCGTTGTATGGTTCCATTCTCAAGGAGCTTGAAGAGGCTGGTGCCGAATGGGTTCAGATCGATGAACCCGTGCTTTGTACCGACCTGACAGAGGATGAGTGGACGGTGCTTGAGCAGGTCTATGACACGTTGATCAAGGCAGCACCTGGAATCAAGGTCATTCTTCAAACCTACTTTGATCGCGTCAGTCGCTATGAGAGGGTGGTCAGGCTGCCGGTACATGGGATCGGATTGGATTTTGTACACGATGGTGGAGGGAATCGTCAGGCACTGAACACCCATGGATTCCCAGAAGATAAGGTCTTGGCTGCTGGACTCATTGATGGAAGGAATATTTGGAAAGCAGATCTTGATCGGACTCTCTCCTCGCTTAAGCAATTGGAGGGCATTGTTTCAAAGGATCGGTTAATCATTCAGCCGTCATCGAGCCTGCTCCATGTGCCCGTCACGGTCAAAGTAGAGGAAGGGCTGAGGGAACACCTCAAACGCACACTTTCTTTTGCAGATGAAAAGCTGCAGGAAATCGTCACGGTTACGGAGGCGGTCAAGGAAGGGCGTCCTTCTATCTCAAATGAGTTGAAGGAAAGCTCTGACGGTCTCGACAATATCGAACCATCCCGAACACTCAGAGACAGTGAGCAACTGGTCGGAAATGAAGTCCTTCAACGTGCTCCATTCTCTGAGAGGCGGGTCGTTCAGGAGTCAGAGCTCGGTCTTCCCCTCTTCCCCACCACTACGATTGGAAGCTTTCCTCAGACTAAAGAGGTGCGGAAAGAACGGCTTAAGTGGAGGAGGGGAGACGTAAGCGATCAGGACTACCGGACGTTCATCCAGGAAGAGATTGAGAAGTGGATCGACATCCAGGAAAAAATCGGTTTGGACGTACTGGTGCACGGAGAATTTGAACGGACGGATATGGTGGAATACTTCGGTGAAAAGCTTGGGGGATTTGCCTTCACGAAGAATGGCTGGGTGCAGTCCTACGGATCGCGTTGTGTAAAGCCTCCGATCATTCACGGGGACGTCAGCTTCCAAGAACCGATGACAGTGGATGAAACGGTCTTTGCGCAATCGCTGACTGAAAAACCTGTAAAGGGCATGCTGACTGGTCCAATCACAATCGTGAACTGGTCATTTGTCCGGACAGACATTCCGCGTTATGATGTGGCCAATCAGATTGCCCTGGCCTTGAGAAAAGAAGTCGAAGCCCTCGAGGAGAATGGAATCCGCATGATCCAAGTCGATGAACCGGCCCTCAGGGAGGGGATGCCCCTGCAGAAAGAAAAGAGGGCAGGATATCTAAAAGCTGCCGTCCACGCTTTCAAACTTGCGACGTCATCTGTGAAAAGCAGTACGCAAATCCACACCCATATGTGCTATTCGGAGTTTGGGGAAATCATCGAGAGTATCAAAGCGCTCGATGCGGACGTCATATCGATCGAAACGTCAAGGAGTCATGGGAATCTCATTCATTCCTTTGAGGAAAACACCTATAGTCAAGGTATCGGTCTCGGCGTCTATGACATACACAGCCCAAGGGTTCCGACGCTCGAGGAGATGACTCGGAACATTGAACGGGCCATTCGCGTCCTCGATCCGCAACTTTTCTGGATCAATCCTGACTGTGGTTTGAAAACACGCGGAACCGACGAAACCATCGAAGCACTCGTTGTGATGGTGGAGGCAGCGAAGAAGATGAGGGAAACCGTTCTTGCAGCCCAACAGTGAACGAACATAAAAAGTGCGGACAGCACCCGTCTGAGGGCCGGGCTGTCCGCACTTTGCTTTGACCTAATGTTTAACACGTACCGTTTTGGCGTCGCGGCTTTCAAGACCGGTATCGGATACAGATGTAACTCCATACGTGTAGAGTCCCTTACCAGGAAGAACGTCTGTGTAGGAATCTTCATCTGCGTAGACGACATCGATGATGTTGGCAGGATCATTATAATCGCCTACACGAGGACCGTCAAACCGGTAGATGACAAACTTTCTTGCAGTGTGTTTCTTATCTTCAATCTCAAGTTTGACACTGCCATGTTTGGATTTCCCTTTTACTTTGGTCGGTTTTTTCGGCAGTTCCCTGTTATTCCAAGGAGTAGGCGGCGTCAAGGCTGTTTCTGTATAGATTTCATTCTTCAGGATATCCGCATATCCCAGGCGATTGTTATAGAGCTGCTGAAGGGAGAAATGCATCTGTCCTTTTGCCGTGCCGTTTTCACGGTTATCCAGTATCTGTTCCGGTAGTTCATACTGGTCGTACCACTGCTGATCGAAGTTGTCACCAACCTTGTAGTCAGCCGTCCCGATATAGAGATGAACGGGGTGCTCATAGGCGTACTCGGTCACTTCATTGCTCCACCAATCGAGGAGGATGGAATAGTTTGCAGCGGCAAAGTCCCGGGACCAGTAGATCTGCGGAGTGATGTAGTCGATGCTGCCGTCTTTGATCCACTGACGCGTATCGGCGTAAAGATCATCGTAATTCGTCTGGCCTGCCGTCGTATCACTTCCAGTTGGGTCCTTGGCAATATTCCTCCAGACGCCAAATGGAGAGATACCGAACTGGACCCATTCCTTCATATCCTTGATGGAAGTATTGATATCTTTGACGAGGACATCGACATTATTCCTGCGCCAGTCTTCGATCGAATCAAAGTCCTTGCCGTATTTCTCGTATGTAGCTTGGTCAGGGAAGTCTTGTCCGGCAATCTTGTACGGATAGAAATAATCATCCATGTGAACGGCTTCAATATCATAATTGGCTACGAGCTCTTCCACGGCCTCGATGAGGTATTCCTGGACCTCAGGTAGACCTGGATCCAGATAGTATTGGCTTCCGTACTTCAGCACCCAGTCAGGGTGAAGCTTTGCCACATTGCCAGAATCAAGGTCGTTAAGCGTCATGCCCGGCATGGTGACACGGTAGGGATTCACCCATGCATGGAGCTCGATTCCCCGTTTGTGGGCTTCTTCAAGCATGATGCCGAGGGGGTCATATCCAGGGTCGGTTCCTTGAGCTTTACCGGTGATGTATTTCGACCATGGGGCAAGATCTGAGGGGTAGAGGGCATCGACGGTCGGTTTCACCTGATAGATGACCGTATTGAATTTCCTTTCTTTAAGATCATCCAGAGTCGATTGAACCCATGACGTGTAGGCGGCTTTGTCCATCCCTGCCTTCATGTCGATATTCTGAACAGTGGCAATCCATGCGGCACGCATCTCATGCTTTGGCTGTGCCGATGCAGAAGCTTGTCCAGCCCACATAGGGGCGAGCAGGGCCAGAAGCAGGATTACGACAATTGCCTTCTTTCCTTTTTTCATAGAACTCCTCCCTTTCTTGTTTCGAATAGCAAACGCTTTCAAAACACTCGGTGAAATAACACTTCACTAATAACTGATAATTCTGTGAAATAATATTTCTAACTTCATTATAGAGGTGGGTAGTTCTGTGGTATATAGTTCCATTAGAGTGAATGGATGCTAGTGAATGCTAGTCGTTTAGTACTACGGTTTGATCTTTAGGAATAGTGGGTAAATAACGTTGATATCCACTTACCTTGGCACGGCCGTGTCCTCCGCTGAGATACCCATTCTCATCGTTCTTCCGAAATCATCCTTGAAGATTGACCTGGAATCACTTTGTAAAACAGTCTGACAAAAAAATTTTTTTTAAAGATATATTTGTATGAAAATTCATCTGTGGACGCGCTTTTTCAGAATGAAAATGTAAACGATTACTTTATTGTCAAATCAAGGTTTTAAAGATTCTGAAAATTAGCGGAAATCCATAGGGTCCGGCTTATTGTACACGACTACTTTTCCAACTATTTTGGTATAAATAGAGGTGGATTTAATGACTAAATTTTTCGTTTTTTCTAAATTTCATGATATACTAACGAAAATCAACTAAATGCATCAGGTGGTATTTATTCAATTTTTATACACATGAGTAGAGGAGGACATTGAATGAAAACGAATCTTCCGGCGGCACAAGGATTATATAACCCCCTTCATGAGCATGAAGCATGCGGGATCGGGATGATTGCCAACATTGATGGAAGCAAATCACATAGTATCGTGCAAAATGCGATCAATATTCTCTGTAACCTAGAGCACCGCGGAGGACAGTCCGCTGATACCAGCACCGGCGATGGTGCTGGTATTCTTACTCAAATCCCCCATCATTTCTTCAAGAAGCAGTGCGAGAAAGAGGACATCTTCCTTCCACGTAAAGGAGAATATGGGGTCGGGATGGTCTTCCTCCCTGAACAATATGAAAAGAGAATGAAAAGCAAAGAGATCTTTGAACGTATCATCGAGGAAGAAGGTCAGGAGGTTCTTGGCTGGAGACCGGTGCCATTGAATGATTCCTTCGTGGGGAAAGTGGCATCGAAGTCCAAACCGTTCATCCGTCAGGTGTTCATCGGTGCTTCCGATGATATGGAGACACGCATGGACTTCGAACGCAAGCTGTATGTGATCCGCAAACGGATTGAAAATGAGGCAGCCAATGTAGAAGGACAGGAAGACGTGTATATCTGCAGTCTATCGTCGACCACCATCGTCTATAAAGGGATGCTGGTGCCTGAGCAGCTGGACTCCTTTTACATCGACCTTAATCACCCTGAATTCCGTTCTGCCCTCGCTCTTGTGCATTCCCGTTTCAGCACGAATACCTTCCCCAGCTGGCAGCGATCGCATCCGAACCGCTATACGATCCACAATGGTGAATTCAATACCCTTCGCGGCAATGTCAATTGGATGAGAGCAAGGGAGAAACTGTGCGAATCCAGTGCATTCAATGACGAAGACCTTAAAAAGATCCTTCCTGTGATCGATGAGACAGGCAGTGATTCCTCCATGTTCGATAACTGCTTCGAATTCCTGCATCTATCGGGACGATCCCTTGCCCACACGGCCATGATGATGGTACCGGAGCCGTGGGAAAATGATGAAACCATCCATCCGAAGAAAAAAGACTTTTATGAATACCACAGCTGTCTCATGGAACCGTGGGATGGGCCTGCTGCCCTTGTATTCACTGACGGCAAGGAAATCGGTGCATGTCTTGACCGTAACGGCCTGCGTCCAGCCAGATACTATGTGACGAAGAACGGCATGATCGTTCTTGGTTCCGAGGTCGGTGCACTGGATATCTTCGCTGATGATATTGTTTATAAAGATCGGCTGCAGCCGGGGAAAATGCTATTAGTGGACCTTGAAAAGGGAAGGATCATACCTGATGAGGAAATCAAGCTGCGTGTTGCGTCCGAACAACCCTATCGCCACTGGCTCGATCAGAATAAATTCAATCTGAGGGATCTACCCGATCCTGTAAGGGAGCCGGAAACGATACCAGAAGAAGAGGTAGTGGTGCAGCAACAGGCTTTCGGTTACACGACCGAGGAACTCAATAAGCTCATCAAGCCGATGGTGCTTGAAGGGAAGGATCCCGTCGGGTCCATGGGGTATGATTCACCCCTCGCCGTCCTTTCGAAGAAACCGCAGCTTCTTTATAACTACTTTAAACAGCTATTCGCACAGGTGACGAATCCGCCGATCGATGCCATCAGGGAGCAGATCATCACCTCTGTCGGAACGACAATCGGTGCCGAAGGGAATCTCGTTGCACCGACACCCGCTAGCTGTCGCCATATCTATCTTGAGACACCGGTCCTTAACGGGACCGAATTTGAAAAACTGCGTCAGCAGCGTGAAGAGGGTTTCAAAGTCGTCACGCTGTCCATCCTTTTCAAGGTGACGGAAGAAGGAGATCTACTGACTCCTACCCTGGAACGCCTCTTCGAACAAGCAGATCAAGCAGTCGAGGAAGGAACGACGCTCCTCATCCTTTCCGATCGAGGTGTCGAAGAGAAGAAGGCTGCAATTCCTGCACTCTTGGCCGTATCCGCGCTGCACCATCATCTCATCCGGAAGGGGACACGTACGAGAGTAAGCCTTCTCCTGGAATCAGGGGAGCCGAGGGAGGTCCATCATTTTGCCACACTCCTCGGCTATGGAGCCGAAGCGATTTATCCTTATCTTGCGTATGAAAGCCTCCACAGTATGATCGGAAACGGTGAAATCAGCGGCAAGACCTTCGACGAAGCTGTCGATAAGTACGTAAAGGCTGCAACGGATGGAGTGGTCAAGGTTCTCTCGAAAATGGGGATATCAACCATTCAGAGCTACAGGGGTGCACAGATCTTTGAAGCCGTTGGTATCCAAAACGAGGTCATTGATCGCTATTTCACCCGTACCCCGTCGAGGCTAGGTGGAATTGGGATCGATCTGATCGAGAAGGAAGTTCTCATGCGCCATAACAAGGCCTATGCCGATCGCAAAGACCCGAATCGGACCCTTGAATCAGGAGATGAATTCCAGTACCGGAACAAGGGAGAGGACCATGCTTACAATCCAAGTACGATCCATACGCTGCAACACGCCTGCCGCTCGAATGATTACGAGCTATTTAAAAAGTATTCGCGCATGCTCACTGACGAGAAGCAACATCTGCAGTCGTTAAGAGGCCTGCTGTCCTTCAAGGATGCGAAATCCATCCCGATTGACGAAGTGGAATCGGTGGAAAGCATCTGCCGCCGCTTCAAGACGGGGGCCATGTCCTTCGGCTCCATCAGTCAGGAAGCCCATGAAGCTTTGGCTATCGCCATGAACCGGATCGGAGGCAGAAGCAACTCCGGCGAAGGCGGGGAACATCCGGAACGCTTCCAGCCAGATGAAAATGGAGACTCCCGCAGAAGCTCCATCAAGCAGGTAGCTTCAGGGAGATTTGGTGTCACCAGTCATTATCTGGTCAACTCAGACGAGATCCAGATCAAGGTTGCCCAAGGGGCGAAGCCGGGAGAAGGAGGTCACCTTCCGGGTAAGAAAGTCTATCCTTGGGTAGCAGAAGTAAGGGGGTCCACCCCTGGAGTGGAGCTTATCTCACCTCCGCCCCATCATGATATCTATTCCATCGAAGACCTTGCCGAGCTCATCTACAATCTGAAGAACGCCAATCCCCGCGCACGCATCAGCGTAAAGCTCGTGTCTGCCGTCGGTGTCGGGACGATTGCTGCCGGGGTAGCCAAAGGAAGGGCCGACGTGGTCCTGATCTCAGGCTATGACGGAGGGACCGGTGCCGCTCCGAGAACGAGCTTGAAGCACACTGGCCTCCCGTGGGAAATCGGTCTTGCAGAAGCCCATCAGACTTTGCTCCTCAATCATCTAAGGGACCGGATCGTCGTGGAAACGGACGGGAAGATGATGACCGGAAGAGATGTGGTCATCGCCTCCTTGCTCGGAGCAGAAGAATATGGATTCTCAACGGCACCACTTGTGGTACTTGGATGCGTGATGATGAGAGTATGCCATATGAATACATGTCCGGTAGGGATTGCCACACAAGATCCTGAACTGAGGAAGAAATATATGGGTGACCCTGAACATGTCGAGAATTTCATGCGCTTTGTGGCTCAGGAAGCAAGGGAGATCATGGCCCAGCTCGGATTTAGGACGATCAATGAGATGATCGGAAGGACCGATGTCCTTGAAGCGAATGAAGCCATCGACCACTGGAAAGGAAAGGGAATCGATTTATCCGCCCTTCTTTATCAGCCTGATGTACCTGCTAAAGTGACTCGGTATGCAACGCGCAAACAAGATCATGAATTGACGAAGACCCTGGATTATCAGGAGCTTATTCCACGCTGCCGGAACGCCATCGATAAAGGTGAAAAAGTAGAGTGGACCACAGCCATCCGGAATATCCACCGTGTTACGGGAACGATGCTCGGAAGTGAAATCACGAAGCGCTACGGCGCGGAGGGACTTCCGGAAGATACAATCCGCCTGACCTTCAAGGGGTCGGCCGGTCAAAGCTTCGGGGCTTTTATCCCAAAAGGCCTTACGTTGAGACTTGTTGGGGACTCCAATGACTTTGTCGGGAAGGGATTATCTGGAGGTAAAATCATCGTTCATCCTGATCCGACGGCTACGTTCATCCCTGAGCGCAATACCATCGTTGGGAACGTATCCTTCTATGGTGCTTCATCAGGGGAGGCTTACATTTATGGTATCGCGGGAGAACGTTTCTGTGTCCGTAACAGCGGTGCCGACGTGGTGGTCGAAGGAGTCGGAGATCACGGATGTGAATACATGACGGGTGGAAAGGTTGTTGTTCTGGGTATGACGGGACGGAACTTTGCTGCCGGAATGTCCGGAGGCGTCGCGTATGTACTGGATGACGATGGAACGTTCCGAAGCCGCTGCAATCAGGAGCTTGTCCATGTGCAACCGCTGTTTGATCCCGAAGAATCGAAAGAATTGTATGAAATGATCGAGCGATATGTCTCGTATACCAATAGTGATAATGGTCGCAAAATCCTTGCAAACTGGGAATCCTATCTATCGAAATTCGTGCGGGTGATCCCGAAATCCTATCTGAAAATGAAAGAACGGATCAGTGAATTCGAAAGCAAGGGCCTTGAGAAATTCGATGCAGAGATGGCCGCATTTGAAGAAGGAACGAAGGAAGAGAAAAAGAAAGTGCTAGAAACAGCGAAGTAGAAAAGGAGGGGGACTCATGGGAAAAGCGACTGGCTTTATGGAATACAGCAGGCAAACATTAAAGGAAAGGCATCCTAGTGAAAGGACGAAGGACTGGGACGACTACACACTCCCCCTATCGGAACAGGAAGTCAGGAATCAGGGAGCGCGCTGCATGGACTGCGGCGTTCCCACCTGTCAATCGGGAATGGAGATCAATGGCTCCACTACAGGCTGTCCGGTCTATCACCTGATCCCCGAATGGAATGATCTCGTATACCAGGGGCAATGGAAGGAAGCGCTGAAGAGGGAGCATCAAATGAATAACTTCCCCGAGTTCACAGGGTTTGCATGCCCGGCACCGTGTGAAGGGGCATGTGTCCTCGGCATCAACGAGCCGCCCGTTGCCATCCGCACGGTAGAACGTTCCATCATCGAGAAGGGATTCCAGGAAGGATGGGTGATCCCTGAGCCGCCGGAGCACCGTACGGGCAAACGGGTTGCTGTCGTCGGTTCCGGTCCTGCCGGGCTTGCATCGGCTGCGCAGCTGAACAAAGCGGGTCATCTAGTGACCGTATTTGAGAAGCATGACCGCGTGGGTGGTCTTCTCACGTACGGGATCCCTGAAATGAAGCTCCCCTATTCTGTAGTGGAGCGCAGGGTCAAGATCCTTGAGGAAGAAGGGATCGACTTTGTGACCAATACAGAAGTCGGGAAGGACTATACCGTCGAACAGCTGCGTGAAAACTTCGATGCCGTCATCCTGTGCGGAGGAGCTGCAGTCCATCGCGATGTACAGGTGGAAGGACGTGCATTGAAGGGCGTCCATTATGCTATGGAATTCCTGCACTCCAACACGAAGAGCCTGTTGGATTCCAATCACGGCGACGGGGAGTATATCTCTGCCGCAGGCAAGAATGTCATTGTGATCGGAGGCGGGGATACGGGTACAGACTGCCTCGCTACTTCTGTACGACACAACTGCAAGAGCCTCACCCAGTTCGACATTTATGACAAGAAAGGCGCCATGCGTGATGAGGTGGGCAATCCGTGGCCGCAGTATCCAGTGATTCACCGGGTTGAATATGGCCAGAAGGAAGCAGAAGAAACATTCGGTACCGACCCCCGCGCGTATGCTGTCATGACGAAGAGATTCGTCGGTGACGAGAATGGGCATATCAAAGAAGTACACACGGTCAATGTGAAACTTCGTTATGATGAAGAAGGCAACAAAATCCGTGAGGAAATCCCGGGAAGTGAAAAGGCGTGGCCAGCTGACCTTGTTCTTCTCGCTATCGGATTCAGTGGTCCTGAACAGGATCTCATCAAGGCCATGGAACTTGAAACGAACCAAAATTCAACCGTGAAGGCGGAATATGGTGACTACAAGACCAATGTGGAAGGCGTATTCGCCGCCGGTGACATGCGACGCGGCCAAAGCCTGATTGTATGGGCGATCAATGAAGGCAGGGAAGCAGCGAGGGAGTGCGACCGCTACCTGATGGGTGCGACCCAACTGCCTTAATAAGAGGGAAAGACTCTTCGGAATATGGAATCCGGAGGGTCTTTTTTTGTGGTGAGAGACCAAAAAACATCCATTCCCCTTTCTTCTAAATTGCACAATCTGCGAATATCGTCTACTATAGGATTTTATGTCCTGTTCGTCTCTTTGTAAGAGGCGGATGCATGGGCAATTTATCATTATGTTCATTTTCCTATAGAATTGCCCCGGTTTATGAAATTATAATGTGTTGAGCATCTTAAAGAAAAAAGGGGGAAATGTGTATGATGAACTATTTGCAGCGAATCGGTAAATCTCTTATGCTACCGGTTGCAGTCCTTCCTGCGGCTGCCATTCTTATGGGAATCGGTTACTGGATTGATTCTGATGGGTGGGGAGGTAATAATCCTTTTGCCGCCTTCTTGATCAAGGGAGGAGAATCGCTGATTAACAACATGGGCTTCCTGTTTGCCATCGGGATTGCCCTCGGAATGACTAAAGTAAAGGATGGATCGGCGGCTCTCAGCGGCTTGGTGGCCTTCCTGATCATTACCACCCTTTTGTCCCCGGATAGCGTGGCCATGCTTCAGGGTGTCGATGTTGATTCGGTCAATATAGCCTTCGGCAAAATCAACAACCAGTTTATCGGGATCCTCTGCGGGATCATAGCGGCTTGGAACTTCAACCGCTTCAGTGAAGTGAAGCTTCCTGATGCCTTCGCCTTCTTCAGTGGCAAGCGGCTTGTGCCGATCATGACGGCCGTTTCTATGCTTGTGGTTTCCGTCATCATGCTTTTCTTGTGGCCGCTCATCTTCTCAGGATTGATTGCCTTCGGGGAGGCCATCAGTTCCCTCAGCTATGTCGGTGCCGGACTCTATGGGTTCTTTAACCGCCTGCTGATTCCGACAGGCCTTCATCACGCGTTGAACGCTGTATTCTGGTTCGACGTCGCGGGAATCAATGATATCGGGAACTTCTGGTCCGGAAAAGGGGATAAAGGCATTACGGGCATGTACATGGCCGGATTCTTCCCGATCATGATGTTCGGTCTTCCGGCTGCGGCGCTTGCCATCTACCATACGGCAAAGCCGGGCAAGAAGAAGCAGATCGGGTCCCTCATGCTTGCGGCTGGTTTTGCATCCTTCTTCACTGGTGTGACAGAGCCCCTTGAGTTTGCCTTCATGTTTGCGGCACCTGTGCTGTTCCTTGTGCATGCGGTGCTTATGGGCTTATCACTTGCAGTAGCGGCGTTCTTCCATTGGACGGCCGGATTTGGTTTCTCGGCAGGGCTTATCGACTTTTTACTGAGTTCAAGACTGCCGATCGCCAATGTGCCCTACATGCTCCTCGTACAGGGAATCGTTTTCGGACTGATCTACTACTTCCTCTTCCGCTTCTTGATTGTGAAGTTCAATCTTAAGACACCTGGAAGGGGAGAAGATGACTTGGAAGAAGCCGTTCAAGAGACGGCTCAGCCTGAGACATCAAAGGAAGATAAGTTCTCAGCTATGGCTACTGAGATCTATGCGGGCCTTGGTGGAGACGAAAATGTGACATCCGTTGATAACTGTGTAACCCGTCTGCGAATCGAAGTGGATAATATGGACGTCGTGGATCAGAACAGGATCAGGCGCACAGGTGTGCCCGGCATACATGTTGTAGGAGAACATAGCATTCAAGTAATCGTCGGTACATCCGTACAATTCGTCGCGGATGAAATCCACAAAATAAGAAAATGATTGGCTGCCCTCCGGATCGTTCAGGATCCGGGGGGTTTTTAGTGACAAGAGGTTTTTCATTTGCTGAAAATGGTCTATACTTTTCACTAACACTAGATTCATAGAAGAATCTGCAATCAACAGGCAGTGCCTGATAGGAGGATCAATATGAAAGAAGCTGATCTGTATCCACCTATACGCAACCATTTCCATTCCCTGGGCTACCGTGTCAACGGAGAGGTGAAGGATTGTGATGTAACGGCCATGAAAGGAGAAGAGCTTATCATCGTGGAGATGAAGCTTTCCCTTACAGTGGATCTTCTCGTCCAGGCCGCCAAGAGGCTCAGACTGACAGATATGGTATACATAGCCGTCCCGAGACCGAAGCGGACGAGATCCAAAAGGTGGAGGGATGCCTGTCACCTGGTGAGAAGGCTGGAGCTAGGCTTGATTACCGTGGCGCCCCATGCCAAGGGGGATAAAATCGAGTTCGTGCATCATCCGGCTCCCTTTGATCGGAAGGCAAGCCTTTCATATGGAAAGAAAAAGCGTGCGCAGCTTGTGAGGGAAATCGAAGGAAGGAGCGCAGATTACAATGTGGGGGGAAGCAATAAGCTGAAGATCATGACGGCTTATAAAGAAAGCTGCATTCACATTGCCGTCCTGCTCGATCGCCATGGCCCCCTTTCACCGAAATCTCTCAAAGAACTCGGGACAGGGGATAAAACCCCACTGATCCTTCAGAAGAATTACTATGGATGGTACGACAGGGTCAAAAGAGGAGTATATGAGCTCACGGATAAAGGGAAGAGGGAAATGCTCGACTACCCGGATCTCCTTGAAACGTATAGCACGGAAGAAGGGTCCACGGATTGATGTCCGGGGTCCTTTTTGATTGTTTCTACCACGCCCTACCCTGACATATACATGTGATGAGACCGAGCAAAAGGGGGTGGCACTGTGAAGAAACGGATGAGGTCCAAGTTGGACAGGATGGCAGAACAACTAGAACAGCGTCAAAATCCTGACGGAAGCTGGACGTTTTGTTTTGAAAACAGCCCCATGACCGATGCGTTCATGATCATTCTTCTCTGTAGCCTGGGTCGAAGGGAAGACCAGTGGGTGGATAAACTTGTGGAGCGTCTCTTCTGTCTGCAAACGAGAGAAGGGACGTGGAAACTGTTCAAGGATGAAGAGGAAGGTAATCTTTCCTCTACAATCGAAGCGTATGTCGCCCTGCGGATGAGCGGAATAAAAGAAAATGATGAGAGGATCACACGTGCTAAGCGTTTCATCCAGGATAACGGCGGTGTAGGAAAAGCTCACTCCCTTACCCGCTTCATGCTGGCGATACTCGGCGGAATGAAGTGGAAAAAGGTTCTTCCGGTCCCGATTGAGTTCGTCCTTATTCCTCCTTCCTCACCCGTGGGATTCTGGGACTTTTCAAGCTATGCGAGGGCCCATATGGCTCCGATCCTGTTATTGAAAAGCCGTGGGTACGCACACGGTCCGCAGGGAATCGCAGGGGAATTGAAGGCGATGAACCGGGAAGGGGAAGAGCGAATACCTGACGGGGAGAGGCACTTCCTGAATAAGATCTCCGGTGCTCTTGGGAGCATGGGAGGACTGTCGTCATCCCTCAAGGAGCGTGCCGAACAGTTCACGCGGGACTATATGCTCGAAAGGATCGAGCCTGACGGGACCTATATGAAATACTTCAGCTCAAGCTTCTTCATGATCTATGCACTCCTGTCCATCGGGTATCGCAAGGATGATCCGTTGATCGAGAAATGCGTTGAAGGATTGAAGGCGATGATCCTTAAGACGGAAAGGGGCTATCATCAACAGAATTCCCCATCCTCCATATGGGACACGGCGTTATTGTCCTATGCCCTTCAGTCGGCGGGGAGATCGGCTGCCGATGGACCCATTCGGAAATCCATACAATTCCTGCAGAAGCATCAGCAATTCCGCTATGGGGATTGGGGAATGGAGTCCCCGGTAGCTCCTGGGGGCTGGGGATTCACCGCGGGTAATACGATTCACCCGGATGTGGACGATACGTCTGCTGCCTTGAGGGCCCTGACATCAACAGCAGCAGACCGGCCTGAGATGCGGGACTCCTGGCAGCGGGGGGTGGACTTCATGGTCGGGATGCAAAATCCTGATGGTGGGTGGCCGGCATTTGAACCGAACAAAACGAATGAGCTTCTCACGCTCTTTCCCATCAACGGAGCAGAAGCAGCGGCCATCGATCCTTCGACGCCCGACCTTACAGGAAGGGCACTTGAGTTCCTAGGCGGATATGCGGGACTGAAGAAGAACCGCAGGGGAATCAAAAAGGGGGTCAGTTGGCTGAAGAAAGCACAGGAGATCGATGGGTCCTGGTACGGGAGATGGGGAGTCTGTTATATCTATGGGACCTGGGCGGCTGTTACGGGCATGAGGGCTGTAGGTGTGCCAGGGGATGACCATCATCTTGTGCTTGCCAAACAGTGGCTAGAAAAAATTCAGCACCGCGGCGGCGGATGGGGAGAATCATGTCTCAGCGATCAAGTGAAACATTATATCCCCTTGTCTAGAGCGACCATATCCCAGACGGCGTGGGCACTGGATGCCTTGATTTCATTGGAGGAGGAACCGACCCCAGCCATTGATACGGGCATGCAGACCCTGCTTGAACTTCTGGAGGAAAAGGATGATTACCCTACCGGTGCCGGCTTACCGGGGAATCTTTATATCCATTATCACAGCTACCAGTGGATCTGGCCCATGGTGACCATCAGCCATTACCTGAAAAAGTATGGATAAGCATATGTACTGCTAAATGAATGGAATCCTGCCATAATAATAGGAATAACTATGGCAGGAGGGAACAAAATGGATAACGTACAGCAAGACCTAAATCGCAGAATCGGTATGGAAGAGAGCTGGTCACCCGCTTTTGCGGAGATACCGGTCCTCCTCGAGGCATTTGCCAAGGCCGTTCCCTTTGAGAACATGGCCATCACAGAAGATCGTCTCACTCCATTCTCTGAACAATCCTTGAAGGAGAAGATCCTGGTTCGTGGCGAGGGAGGATTGTGCTACGACTTGAACGGTCTCTTATACCTCTATCTCAAGGAGGCGGGCTTCAGTGTCACGCTTGTAAGGGGAGTCGTCTATCATCAGGGGAAAGGGGATTTCCATGATATCGGGCGTACCCATGTCCTGATCCTTCTCGAGCATGGAGGAGAAAGCTGGGTAGTGGACGGAGGGTTCGGGGGGAATATCCCGCTGAAACCGGTCCCTCTCACAGGGGAAGTCGTAACGTCTGCAAACGGAGACTTCAGGATAGCAAAGGAAAATACATCCCATGGGGATTATATTCTTCAGATGAAGCTGTCGTATAGGTCCGACGAGTGGCAGAAAGGGTATGCATTCGACACCACAAAACCTGTAACGGATCTAAATGAACTGGCAGAAGTTCAAAAAACAGTATCTGTCCATCCAGAATCCCCTTTCAACCGGTCCCCTCTGTTGACAAAGCGGACCGACACCGGCAGTGTCACCCTTACAAAGGGGTCTATGACGGAGTGGGAGGACGGGCGCTTGAATAAAAAGGATTTGGACGATGATTCCTTCAATGAATACCGAAAGAAAAGATTCAATGTATGATCCAAGGTCATTCTCGTTTGTGATAGACTGAGGGCAAGGAGGTCATCTATCATGTTCGACATATTGCTTGCGATCCTCTTCATCCCTATTTTCCTCTGGACCATCAGGGTTGTTATAAGGAAAAGGAAGGCGCATGGAGTGACCGGTATCAAATCGGCCCTCACACCGATCTGTTTTTTATCCGTCGGGGTTTTGAATATCCTCGCCTTATTATTTGACTTCATCGGTTTGATCAGCTGGGGCCTGTCTGTTGCCTTCCTCCTCATCGGCGCCTATTTCACAAAGTATCAGATGCCGGAAGAGGATGAGGCTGAAGGCCATTATTGAAGACGAATCAAAAAAGAGCCCATTGGGCTCTTTTTTTAGTTGGCAGGTGGTTTCATATCGGACGTAAAATGATTTCCGTACCATTCTTCCTCTTCCGAAATAATGGCCGAGAATCGCAAGCCCCTGCTTTCCTCTCCATTGAAAAAGACGGGAGCAGATCCTTCTGTTACTGCCTCTTCTACATCTGATTGAACTGCCTCCGGCTGGTTGTCCGGTATGAGCATCAGATCAACACGATAGCTGCTCTCATTATCAGGTCTTCTCAGCACTGTAAGCTCCATCTCACCGTTGTCACTGATGACGGCTTCTGAGGTCAGGACCGGTTTGGGATCCGGCTCCACCTGGCCCGCTTCAATCTGCTCGAATGCCTCTTCCTTTGCATACGGTTTCATCTCTACGTTCAGGACGGTTCCTGGCGGTAGGGAGGTTTGACCCCTTAAGATCACCTTGGGGTTATCCACCTGCATGGTGGCTGCAATCAACTCGGAACGATCGGGTACCTGGGTGTCTTCCGGTGCAGCCGCCATTTCATTCCCTGCGGACGCTTCTTGCACTGTTGGGGTAAAGGTAACCCTGCAGCCTGAAAGGAGCATCACGGCAGTGGTAGCAACAATCAACGTTACGTATTTCATATGTGTCACCCTTATTCGTATATTCAGAATAATATTTACAATTCCATTTCAGTATTGTAACATTGTTTTTAGTTTGATTCTACATAAATATGGAAACGAAAAGGGGAGAAGAGATGAAGAGAGTACTGTATACTCCTCTACACTTTATTTTAGTCATTACTGGTTTGTTTTTATTGAGCGGCCTTGGGGCGCTGCTATCCTACGATACTGAGCTTGTCATCAATTTAGGGGACTACGGGGTCAGACTGAAGGAAATCTTCCATCAGATCCTTCATCCAGCCCAGATTGCCATGCCGTGGGGAGAGGGGAATAAGACATACCCCATCACGACCGTATTTTCCAAAACCTACTTTTATTCGTTTTCCATCTTGATTGCGGCATTTTTCGTGGCTGTGGCATTTGCCATCATCATCAGCTATTCCATCATGATGCTACCGGGCAAGGGCTACCGTTTCACCATGAAAATTGTGAATGCCATAGATGCCCTTCCCGATGTATTCATCGTGGTCGGTTTCCAGCTTTTCATCATCTGGCTATTCAAGCAGACGGGTCTATTGGTTTTTGAGATTTACGCATTCGGAGAGGAGAAGATCTACTTCCTTCCGATTCTGTGTCTGTCGCTTCTCCCTGTCGTCTTCCTGGTGAAGCAATTCATCTTCCAGTTGAAAGAAGAAGAAAATAAGCCGTACGTCGAATTTTCCTTTGCCAAGGGGTTCAGGAAGTCCTACACGGTATGGCGGCATATCTTCAGGAACGTATGGATCCACTTCTTCCTTCATTTGAAGCCGATCTTCCTGTTAATGTTGTCGAATTTGTTGATCATTGAGATCCTATTCAACATCAACGGCTTCATGATGACACTCGCAACCGCAGCGATTTCCGTACCGGCAGGCTTTTTTATCGGGCTGCTTCTGATCTTCATACCGTTCTTTATTGTATTCCAACTCGGTTCATGGATCTTGAGCCGTTGGCTCGGGGGTGAACACGCATGAAGCCTTGGATGTTGAAACGACTCGCACTGCCCGTATTGTTCCTGACTGGACTCGTGCTGGCAAGCTTTTTACTTCCTTATGTGAATCCGGACTTTGATGAAAAGACTAAGTACTTGCAGAACGATGAGGGCAGGGTGATTGCAGCCCCTCCTTATTCAATCAGTGAGATGCCGCCGTTCGGAGGGGATGTGCTTGGAAGGAATCTATTCTATCTATTAGTGGCAGGAGCGAAGTATACACTGTTGGCTGCTGTAGCCATTGCGCTGCTGAGAATGCTCTTCGGCTTCCTCTTTGCCTGCGTGTATGCCTTCCTTCCGTCCTTGATCAATCGGATCCTGAAGGGTGTGACGGAAGCGTTTCAGTATATTCCTCTTGTGATCATTGTTTTCATCCTCCTGATTCCCCTTGAAATTGCCTTCTCGGGGGATGTGTTGTCATCAAGTAAATACTTTGCCATCCAGATTGCCGTCATCGCCCTGGTGTCGATTCCTTCTCTCGGAATCTATCTCGGTGAAGAAATGAAGCTGTTCATGAAGAATGACTTTATCGTTGCATCCCAAACCATGGGTGCCAATCGCTTCCATTTGCTGAGACGTCACCTGTTCCCGCAGTTCATGAGGCATTCTGTAGTGCTATTCTCAGAACAGATTGCAGCGGCCCTTGCGCTGATCATTCAGCTGGGCATCATGCTCATGTGTCTCGGTGGATTGAAGATAGCGGACGTCGGAGTCATGACCCAGTCCCTTGTTTATTTTTCCGAGACGAATGAGTGGGGAGCGACCATCGCCATCAATATCAGGGAAGTTTTCAATAGGGTGCATCTTGTGCTCATTCCACTTCTGTTCTTCGCTGTGAGCATCCTGTGTGCCAATTCCATCAGTACAACCTTGAAGAAGGGGCTGGTGGACGGCATCGTTCCATCCATGAAGAAAAGAAGAGTGCGAGATCAAAAGGCAGATAGAGTAGAAATCACGAGTGAATCCTTTACAATGGGTAGTGGAAAATAATTCATTTCGTCAAATCATGAAACTTTTTGGCAGGTCCTTCCGTAGATAGTGGTGTAGGAATATTCCAATCTATTTATGAACCATCAACAGAAAGGGGTTTTATCATGGCAGGATTAACATTGGCAGGGGTGTTCGTCATTCTCATCCCTCTATTGGTCATCGCCGCAATCGCAGGGGTCGGTTATTATTTCTGGATCCGTTTCCGCTATCGTACGGCGAAGTCGAATCAGGCACTTATCATCACGGGACCAAGATTGGGTGATCCGGAAAAAGAAACGAATATATTCACCGATAGTGAAGGACGATCGATGAAAATCATCAGGGGTGGAGGATACAGGCTGCGCCGGTTCCAGACGTCCACTCCTGTAAACCTCACATCATTCCAGCTCAAACTTTCAACGCCACGTGTATATACGAACGGAGGCGTCCCGATCGTGGCAGATGCCGTTGCCATGGTGAAGGTGGCAGATTCACTGAACGGAATCGCCAACTACGCCGAGCAGTTCCTCGGAAAAGATCAGAAGGAAATCGAAGATGAAATCATTGAAGTACTCGGAAGTAATCTCCGTGCCATTTTGTCAAAAATGACGGTTGAGGATATCAATAGCAACCGTGAGAAATTCAATGCTGATGTGCAGGAAATCGCCCAGCAACAGCTTGATCTCATGGGCTTCAAAATCACATCTCTCGGGCTGACAGACATCCGCGATGCGGACGAACAAAATGGATACTTAGAAAATCTTGGGCGTCCAAGGATTGCCGAAGTACGCAAGCTGGCAGAAATCGCCGAGGCCAACACAGAACGTGAAACGCGGATTCACCGTGCCCAGACCGATCAAGAGGCAAAAGAAGAAGAATACAAACGCCAGATCACGATTGCTGAATCCAAGAAGGAAAAGGACATCAAGGATGCTTCCTTCAAGGAAGAAACAGAGCGTGCACGGGCGAAATCAGAGCAGTCCTATGAACTGGAAAGAGCAAAGCTTGCCAAGGAAGTAAAAGAAGAAGAATTGACCCTTCAATTCCTTGAAAGGGAACGTGCCGTAAAACTCGAGGCTGAAGAAACCAAAGTGAGAAAAACCAAGGCCGATGCCGATTACTATGAAACGACTCGTAAAGCGGAAGCCGAAGCGCGCAAAGCTGAAATCGACGGGGAAGCAAAAGCGAAGATCCGCAGGGAAGAAGGATCCGCCGAGGCAGACGTCATCAGGGAGCGCGGTAAGGCCGAAGCAGAATCACGGAAGCTATTGGCAGAAGCGATGGAGAAACACGGCGATGTCATCATCACCGAGAAACTCATCGAGATGCTACCCGTCTTCGCCGAGAAGATTGCACAGCCGCTTAATAATATCGACTCTGTGAAAATCATTGACTCAGGCAACGGCCAGGGTGTCCCGTCTTTCGGGAAAAGCATCACCCGCACCATGCTCGATATGCAGGAACCCTTGAAGGAAATGACAGGGATCGACGTGGGTGACCTCTTGAAATCCTACGCCAATCGGACACAGAAAATCGAAGTCAACCAGCCTGTCGCTTCCCAGCCGAATCACGCGGAAGCAGCGGCTACTAAAGAAACCGACGAAACGGAAGAGAGTCAAGAACCGAAAGAATAATCTCATAAAATCCTTGTCCACAAAAAAATCCGAACGATCATTCGATAGTCTCCAAGATATCGAATGCGTTCGGATTTTTTGTGTCGGATGGCTTCAAGTTGGTGGTCGAAGAGCTTGAAGGATCGTGCAGATGTTCCTGCCATTACTGAGTGGATTGGAGCGGAAGGCGCTTGACTCCTGCGGAAATGGAGGAATGATCGAGACCCCGGAGGCGCTCTTCAGCCGAGGAGGCTCGACTTCCTCCCCGCGGAAAGCAAGTGACTGCAGCGGAAAGGAACGGACGGCTTCAGAACATCCTCACGTTCAACCTTCTGCACGAACCGGGATATGCTTCATCTCATCGACATCGAACAGGCCGAGGTCGGTGAGCTTGATGCTCGGGATGACGGGCAAGGTCAGGAAGGAAAGGGTGAGGAAAGGATTGAAATCTCCAGTGAATCCGATATCCTTCAAGGACGTATTAAGCTCCTCCAGCCCCTTGAGAACTTCTTCATGACCGGCACTGGACATCAATCCCCCGATCTCAAGGGAGAGGGATGCAATCACCGATCCGTCCTTCACCATTACAAGTCCGCCCTTCATGTCGCGCAGAGACCTGACCGCTGTAAGCAGGTCGGAATCGTTGGTACCGACGGCAACAAGATTATGTGAATCATGGGCAACCGTCGTAGCAATGGCCCCTGCCTTCAGTCCGAAGCCCTTAACGATGCCGAGCCCGATATTGCCTGTTGCGTGATGCCTCTCCACCACGGCCATCTTCAATTGATCATGTTCAATTGAAACGGAGAAGATACCTCCGGCTGTGTCCACGGTCTCGACCCGTTTAATGGTTTGAAGCTGATTCGGGATGATCTGAAGGACGTTTGCTGTGCTACCGCCATCCATTCGGATTGAAAGGTCTTCTGCCGCTACATCAGGAAAGTGGAGGGTATCGGTCAATGACATGGGCGGGGTTATATTCGCACCATTGATGGAAAGGGTCTCCCCGTTCCGGGCAACCAGGCGCCCTCCTTTATAGACAGAAGCGATGTGCAAGGCATCTAGATCGTCAAGAAGGAGGAAATCGGCATCGAATCCAGGTGCGATGGCCCCCTTGGTGTAGAGACCATAACATTCCGCTGCATTCAGCGTGGCCATTTGAATGGCCATGAGAGGGTTCATTCCTTCCCCGATGGCCAGGCGGATATTGTGATCGATGCTTCCTTCCTCAACTAGATCATCGAGATGCTTGTCGTCTGTGCAGAATAGGCAGCGGCGTACATTGCGTTCATTCACGACGGGTAGCAATTTCTTCAAGTCTTTAGCCACAGACCCTTCACGTATAAGAAGGTACATCCCACGTTGAAGTCTGGCCTTTGCGTCTTCCACTGTATTGCACTCATGGTCGGTTGATACGCCTGCTGCACGGTACACATTGATGGCTTCCTCGGGAAGACCGGCCAGATGGCCATCGACAAGACGGCTATACTCAGAGGTCAAGGCAATCTTGTCTATAAGGCCGGGGGAGGCTGATCGCAGGGAAGGATAATCCATCACTTCGGCAAGCCCGATAACGCGATCATGCTCGAAGAGAGGGGCAAGGTCATCAGCGCCAAGTTCCGCTCCCGAATTCTCAAATGGCGTTGCAGGTACACAGGATGGCAGCATGGTCAACGCATCAAGGGGAAGGTTTTCTGAATCATCGAGCATGAACTGTATGCCTTCGACTCCTGAGACATTCCCGATCTCATGCGGGTCGGTGATGACCGTTGTCACACCATGGGGGAGGACCACTTTTGCAAATTCCGATGGCGGTACCATGGATGATTCGATATGCACGTGACCATCGATGAACGAAGGGCAGAGCCACTTCCCTTCTGCATCAATCGTTTCCTTTCCTTGGTAGTTTCCGATTCCCACAATGATGCCATCTGTGATCGCGACATCACCTTCTGCGATCTCCCTGTTGAATACATCTATGATTCGGGCATTCTTTATCACGATATCAGCCGCGGCAGTACCGGCGGCTGCCTGTATCCGTCTTGTCAAATCAGTCTTTTTCATCAACGTTTTCTCTCCTTTATAAACAAAAAGCCCCGGGGTTCACCCAGGGTTCGACGTTGGAGAAGGACAGGGCATACGGCCCCTGTCTCCTCGTAGTCAAACCATTTACGGTAGTTTGGTAGAAACTTTTGGACCATATTTCCAATATTATACGAGAACACTCATGCTGCTATTAAAATGTTTAAGGAACATTGTATATGCTGCTCTTTAGAAATGTCAATGAAAAATGGAAAGAATGGATCGGAAAAGGGTGGATTCAGGTTACCGGTCGGGTGAGCACATCCAATGTGCTCAATCGGCAGGTTGAGAGTTGTAGGAAAAATGTAACCGTTATACATTAGATATACAAGGTTCGAACAAACCTTGCATAAAACATATACAAGGAGTGGAGTGAATGAAAAAGCTTTTTGCAATGTTGGTCGCAGTGTTGATGACGTTTGGTGTATCGGGAGCTGCCTTTGCGGCAGATGGAGATGCCATGGTGCGAATCGTGCACGCATCCCCTGACGCACCGGCTGTCGATGTTTATGTAGATGGTAATGCAGTGGTTGAGGGAGCAGAATTCAAAGCCGCCACTGACTATATGGAGCTTCCTGCAGGTGACCACAAAGTGGAGATTTTTGCAGCTGGAACAAAGGAAGATCCGGTGATTTCACAAGATCTTACCGTTGAAGCTGGTATGGCTTACACGGTCGCAGCCACCAATACCCTTGAGAATCTTGAACTTGTCGTAGCCAATGATTCAATGGACGTAACGGAAGGCAAGACAAAAGTAAGGGGCGGCCATTTATCCCCTGATGCACCAACAGTCGATGTTGGACTGAAGGATGGAGATGCGTTGTTCGAAGGAGCAGAATTCAAAGCCATCACGGATTATCAGGAATTGGATCCTGGAACGTATGATCTTGAAATCCGCACACCTGAGGGAGAGCAAGTATTGGATCTTTCCGGAACGGAACTAGCTGAAAATACCGTATACAGTGTGTTTGCCATCAATACAGCAGACAAACTTGAAGTACTTGTATTGAAAGATTACACGCTTATGCCTGGTGGAATGCCTGAAACCGGTATGGGAGGAGCAGCTGATCAAAATACGATGCTTCCGATCGTAGCAGCCGTTGCAGTGCTTGGTGGAGGAGCACTACTATTCATCAACCGTAAAAAATTATTCTCTTCTTAATGAAGCGGATTGCGGTTGTCTTGTTCATTCCATTGCTTCTGGCCGCATGCTCCAATGACCCTTCCACTGCACCGGAAGCGGATGAACCCGTCCAAAAGGTACAAGCGGTGAAGCCTGCTGTTCAAACAGCCAACGTGCAGGATGATGAACAATCGATTACTCCTGAATCGATTACGATCCCTTCGCTTGATATTGATGCCCCTGTGAAAGCATTCGGTCTGGATAAGGAAGGGAATATGGAGCTTCCCAAAAACGGGAAGGATGTCGCCTGGTTCTCACCGGGGATTCGCCCGGGGGAACGAGGAAATGCCGTCCTGGCAGGGCATGTCGATGACGAAAAGCAACCTGCGGTCTTTTTCGACCTGAAAAATATCAAGAAGGGGGACAGGATCATCCTGAAGGGAAAGGATGATGAAGAACTGGTCTTTGAGGTGAAGGATAAACAAGCCTATCTGAAAGATGATGCCCCCCTTCGGAAGATTTTCGGGCCGGGAGATCATATCGGTCTTAATATCATTACGTGCACAGGATATTTTGACCACGATATTCATAATTATGTCGAGCGACTGGTCGTTTATACAGAGCTCGTCACAGATGAAAAAGCATCCGGGTGAACCGGATGCTTTTTTTCAGGTGGTAGTGAATCCTTACAGGTATGGAGGCATGTTCCATTTGTGGAATGATCATCTCTCCCGTGCCTTCATCTTCAACACATAATAGGGTTTAACTGCTTAGGGAATAAGGGAAAAAGGGGTAGAGACAATCTAGTTCAGAAATCTTCGGAAGATACCCTTTCCACAACTGACGGGTGATCCTACTTACCATTGACAGGCTTCCATTAGATGACTGACGATCGAAGGAGAACGAGTGATGAAAAGACGAATCATTTGGTTGATCGGTTCATTGTTGGCCCTCGTTGTCATCGTCCTGGGGCTTGCGGGTAACTATATATATGATCTTGCCATCAGCCGCAACAGCGGTGTTGTCCAGCTCTACGGAGGAACGGATGAGGCGGTGGAAGCTGTGAGCGCATTGGAAGAAGAACAAAAAAGGCTGGAAGAACTGCGCAGTTGGACGAGCAGGCAAAAATTCGAACAGGTATCCATCCAATCAGACGACGGTCTGACCTTGAAAGGCCTTTACCTCAAGAATAAGTATCCGAACGGAAAGACGGTCGTTCTTGCCCACGGATACAAGGGAAACAGTGACCAGCTTCCGGAGGTGACACGGTTTTATTATCGCCAAGGCTATAACATCCTTAAGCCCGATGCGAGGGGACACGGGGATAGTGAAGGCGACTATATCGGGTATGGCTGGCCAGACCGGCTCGATTATGTGAAATGGATCGATTTCCTCGTCAAGGAGAAAGGGGAGGAAGCAATCTTCCTTCACGGGTTCTCAATGGGGGCATCCACTGTCCTGATGACGAGTGGAGAAGATCTGCCGCCGGAAGTGAAGGGGATCATTTCCGATAGTGCGTATACGAATCTGGAGGACGAGCTTGCCCATCAGCTGAAATACCTCTATGATCTGCCAGCCTTCCCCCTTGTTGACGCCACTTCCATCGTCACCAAGATCCGGGCGGGGTACTCTTTCAAAGAGGCATCTGCTGTTGAGCAGGTAAAGAAGAATGATCTCCCCCTCCTGATCATTCACGGAGCTGAAGATGAACTGGTCCCAACGGAGATGGCAACGGAAATCTATAAGGCAGCCGGAGGGAAAAAGGACATGTGGATCGTCCCGGAAGCAGGTCATACGGAAGGATTTCTCGTGAATGAAACAGAATATAGCACGAAAGTCATCGACTTTGTCAATGAAGCGATGATGGAACAGGAAGAAAAGAATTGAGAATAATCCGTTCCTTACTGTAATCAGGGGACGGATTTTTTATGTGATTAAAAGGAAATAAGAAGTTTTTGAAAAAAGTTCTTCTCATATCATTGAAAAATTCTGATTATTAGGTATAATTCGACAATACCCATCATCAGGAGGAGAAGCATATGAACACAAACACAGAAACATTATATGAAGAACTTCAAAACGTACTGGGTAAAGACCAGTTATCAACCAATATAACAGTAAGGGAGCAGCACGGGAGGGATGAGTCCTATCACGAACCGAGTAATCCCGATTTCGTGGTCTTCCCCTCTTGTGCAGAAGACGTAAGGGCCATCGTGAAGACAGCGGCTGCTCACGAAGTACCGGTGATTCCATTTGGACTGGGAACAAGTTTGGAAGGTCATGTCATTCCGTATGACCGGGGGATCACCATCGATTTCTCCGGAATGAATGAGATAGTGGAAGTAAGGGAGAAGGATTTTTTGGTTACCGTGCAGCCGGGTGTGACACGCTCCCAGCTCAATAAGGAACTCAAGAAACATGGATTGTTCTTTTCCGTCGACCCCGGGGCCGATGCAACCCTTGGCGGAATGGCGGCTACCAATGCCAGCGGGACAACTTCAGTAAAATATGGGGTCATGCGTGACCAGGTCCGAGATCTGGAGGTGGTGACTCCCGACGGCAGTATCATACATACCGGGAACCTTGCACAGAAATCTTCCTCGGGTTACCATCTCAACAGTTTGTTTGTAGGGTCTGAAGGAACGCTCGGGTGCATAACGGAACTGACCTTGAGAGTATACGGGATACCAGAGCATATCGTGGCGGCAAGAGCCTCGTTCCAAGAGCTCGATGATGCAGTGGAAGCCGTTGTATCGATCCTGCAGGCGGGTGTCCCGATTGCCAGGGTCGAGCTTCTCGATGAAACGTCCATGGTGCAGGCCAATCGATTCAGTGAAACGGATTATCATGAAAAGCCTACGCTCTTCCTTGAGTTTCACGGGAACGAAGCGGGTCTCGCCCAAGATGTGGAATTCACAAAGGAAATCGTCTCTGATCATGGGTGCGAGTCTGTTGCCTTTGAAACCGATCAAGGGGCAAGGAATCGGTTATGGGATGCCCGTCATAATCTTGCCTATGCCTATATTCATGGAAACAAAGGCAAGAAGATGATGGTGACCGATGTTTGTGTTCCCATTTCCGAGCTTTCAGGGGCCATCAGGGACGCTAGGAAGAGGCTAGATACCTTCGGACTCACTGGAGGCATACTCGGTCACGTAGGCGATGGAAACTACCATGTGCTCCTCATGATCGATATGGAAGATCCCAGGGAAGTGGAGAAAGCTGCACAGTTCAATGAACAGATCGTTGAATACGCACTTGAACGCAGGGGGACCTGTACGGGTGAGCATGGGGTCGGGGTAGGGAAGCAAAAGTATCAGGAACTGGAGCACGGTGATTCACTGCGGGTGATGGAACGGATCAAAGAAGCCCTCGATCCCAAGGGAATCTTCAACCCCAACAAACTGATCAAACAAAAGGAGGCGGGACAATGAAATTCCTTGAGACCATCAGCAGGGCTGCAGGAAAGTACTTTGCCTTCTGGGTCATCCTTGTAGCGGTCGTGGCCTATTTCATCCCGGCACCTTTCCTTCCCCTTGGAGGATACATCACCATCCTCCTCGGTGTGGTCATGTTCGGGATGGGATTGACGCTAAAACCGGTGGATTTTCAGCTGGTCGTGAAGAAGCCGCTTCCGGTCATCGTCGGAATCCTGGCACAGTTTTTGATCATGCCCCTCGGCGCGCTTCTCATTGTGTACGTCCTCGGCCTTTCAGGTCAACTTGCCGCTGGACTTGTCCTTTTAGGCTCTGTACCGGGCGGGACAGCATCGAACGTGATGGTCTATCTTGCCAAGGGTAACCTTGCATTGTCCGTTGCCATGACGTCATTATCCACTTTGATAGCCCCAGTTGCGACTCCTTTGATTCTGCTTGGATTGGCCGGGCAGTGGATGCCGGTGGATCCCATGGCCATGTTCCTGTCGATCTTTCAGGTGATCATCGTGCCGATTACGCTTGGTATCATCGTCCAGAAGCTTCTTCCTGGCGTTGTTGAGAAGAGTCTGGAGATCATCCCGCTGATCTCTGTACTTGCCATCATGACGATTGTAACGGCCGTGGTTTCTGCCAATTCATCCAATATCCGTACTTCAGGAGCCATCATCTTTATTGCTGTGATCCTTCATAATCTGCTTGGTCTGACACTTGGATATGTGGCGGCCATCATCATGAAACTGAAGGAAGGGGACAGAAGGGCGATTTCCATCGAGGTCGGAATGCAGAATTCTGGACTCGGTGTGGCACTCGCCACCGCCCATTTTGGTCCACTTGCCGCACTTCCAAGTGTTATTGGCGCAGTCTGGCACAATATATCAGGTCCGATCCTCGCAACCTATTGGAGTAAGAAACCTGCTAAAGTCGACGAGGCGGAAGAGAAGGTGAAGGCTGGATAATCATAAAAGGCTGAAGGGAGGATAACTCCCCTTCAGCCTTTTCTCTGACTAATACAGGAATACCATGAGGACGGTGGTTACTATCCTGACCATTTCATGAGCATAAAAAAGCCGGATCTCGGAAGATCCGGCTTTTGCCCTGCTATTTTTTCAGAAGCAGATACACGAAATAGGGAGCCCCGATCAAAGCGGCCATGATCCCGGCGGGAAGACCATCGGGATCGAGGACATTTCTGCCGACCGTATCGGCTGCAAGGAGCAGCCATCCACCGAGGAGCAAGGCTACCGGAAGATACAGCTGATGGCGCGGCCCCACAAGGGATTTGGCGAGATGGGGGGCCATCAGGCCTATGAAGGCAATCCCACCCGTCACGGAGACGGCCGAGGCGGCCAGGGCGACGGCTGTGAATAGAAGGACGATCCTCTCTCGCTTCAGTGCGACCCCGACGCCGATGGAAGCGGAGTCGCTCAGGGCTAGGAGGTTCAGTGTACGGGCTTTATACAGAGTGAACGGTATCAGTATCACCAGCCAAGGAAGGACCGCCCATACGAAGGGCCAATCAGCTCCCCATATGTTACCGGCAAGCCAGTTGGCAATGAAGTCGACTTTTGCCCGTTCCGCGCTTGAGATCATGATGATCATCAATCCCGAGAATGCCGTGGAGAATCCGACTCCCACAAGGATCATCTTGACGGGCTGAAGTCCGCCTCCCCGTGTGGAGGAGAAGAAGTAGATGAGACCAGCAGTCAGAATCGCACCGGCGAAGGCCACGATTGGAAGCATGAAGGCGAAAGATCCTGCATCGATGGGGAAGAACAGGAAAAAGACCGTGATGGCGACACCGGCACCGGAATTGATCCCGATGATACCCGGATCTGCAAGATCATTTTTTGTCATCGTCTGCAAGATGGAGCCTGAAAGGGCAAGGGCCATACCGGCAAGGACGGTAATCACGATCCTCGGTAGCCTGATGGAGAAAAGGATGAATTCATCTTTGAACGAGCCATTCCCCATGATGGTGGGGATCAGCCGGTCAATCGACACGGAGGAATACCCCAGGCTGATGCCGATCAAAACAGTAGACACAATGAAAAGCAGAAGGGCGATCAAGATCCCCCGTTGTTTTTTAAGTAGCTTGGGATGGATCATAGTTTACCGCCTTTCCGAACAATGAATAAGAAGAAGGGGAGGCCCATCATGGATACAATGGCCGCAACGGGAGTCTCGTAGGGTGCATTCACGGTCCGGCCGATCGTATCGGCCAGAAGCATGAACGTGCTTCCGAGGACGACCGAGACAGGGATGGTGGTGCGGTAATCGGTCCCTGTCAGTGCCCTGGCGATATGAGGGACCATCAGTCCGAGAAAGGCCATATTCCCTACGAGGGCGACAGCAGAACCTGCAAGGATGACCGTCAATATGAAGAGGGCCGACTTGACGAGGACCGTTCTTTGACCCAATCCGACTGCGACTTCCTCATTCAGGCTCAGGATGGTCAATTGCCTTGAGAACCCCATTGAAATGATTACACTTAAGAGGATGCAAGGACCGATGATATAGATTTGATTCCACGTCGTGCCGATCAGTCCTCCCGCGGTCCACATGGAGATGTCTTTTGAGAGTTTGAAGTAAAGGCCGATTCCTTCTGAAACAGCAAATAAAAAAGCAGACACAGCAGCTCCCGCAAGGACGATCCGGAAGGGGGAGAATCCTCCCCTCTTCACTGCTCCGATCCCGAAGACGAGCCCTGCGCCTATAGCAGCTCCTATGAAACACGCAAGCATGATACCGAAGGGACCGATGGAAGGCAGGAAGGCAAGGGCGGCAGCAAGGGCGGCATTGGCTCCAGCCGTCAGACCGAGCAGCCCCGGATCAGCCAGGGGGTTGCGGGTCATACCCTGCATGATGGCTCCTGAAACGCTGAGGGCGGCGCCGACCAGGATGGCAGCCACTTCACGCGGGAAACGGAGTTCCTGGAGGATCGAGATCTTGTCCCCGCTCCCGGTATTGGTCAGCGCCCCCCAGACATCGGCAAGGGACGTGTCAGCCGCACCAAAGGTGACCGATACAAGGAATGTTGCGCATAATACGATTATCAGTATGGATAGTGCAGGTATGTATGGTAGTTTTCGACTCATAGCCATCATCTTTTCTGTCGTAGTATAAGAGAAAGGAATTCTTATAGTAAGAATTCCTTTCGGGAGATTACTGGTTTCCTAGGAATTTCTCTTTGAAGAACTCGAGCTGGTAATCCAGCGTCAGAGGATCATTGAAGTAGAATTCCATCATGTTCACTTCATATACGCGGTTATTCTTCACTGCAGGAATCGAACGATACGTATCCGTCTTGGTGAAAGAATTCTCTGCATTCGGATCCCTGCTGACAATCAGGTAGTCACCGGCGAAGTCAGGTAGAACTTCGGTGGAAAGGGCGAAGTAACCTGGCTCAAGCGCTTCTTCTTTTACTTTATCAGGCATATTCAGTCCCATTTCCTGATAGAGGATCTCGGTTCCGCGTCCCCAGTTGTTTCCATACACATAGAGTTGTTTATTGAAGCTTTCGATGACGGAAACAGTGGCATCATCACCGATTTTCGCTTTGATATCGTCTCCAGTAGTAGCTGCCCGTTTTTTGAAATCATCTACCCATGCTTTTGCTTCATCTTCTTTGTTCAGGAGTTTTCCGATCTCAAGATGCTGCGTGAGGTAATCGACTTTTCCATACGTGTATGTAACGGTAGGGGCGATTTTTTTGAGTTTATCGACATTCTTGATATTGGATAGTCCGATAATGAGATCCGGGTCCAACTCGATGATCTTCTCCAGGTCTTCATCGCTCACTTCTTTCACATCTTTAAGGGAGTCATCCCAGCGAGGGTTCATCTTGGACCATGAATCCACTCCGACAAGAGGGACATCTAGGGCCATGACATTACCTGCGAAAGAGGACAGGACAACGACGCGTTTAGGGTCGGCCGGAACTTCTACGGGCCCGTTTTCAGATTGATAGGTAATGGTTCCTTTGTCTTCTTTCTTTTTCTCTTCCTTTTGATCCGTTGATGTTTGGTTGCCGCATGCACTAACTAGTAGCACGAATAGCAGAATGATAGGTGCCAGCCATTTCTTCATGTTGTTCTTCTCCTTTGATTAAGTTGTAGGTGATGCACATCGGTTTGAGGGTGCGGGGATCGCGGCCGATTTCGGCGTCGATGTTGAATACCTTCCTCAAGGTCTCGCGGGTAATGACCTGCTCCCCTGTGCCGGAACTCACCAAGTCGCCGTCCTTCAGGGCGATGATATGATCGGCAAACCGTGCTGCCTGATTCAGATCATGGAGGACCATGACGATCGTGCGTCCTTGTTCCCGGTTAAGCCTCTCCAAGAGCTCGAGGACCTCCAGTTGGTGGGCCATATCGAGATACGTTGTCGGTTCGTCCAAGAAGATGATGTCTGTTTCCTGGGCGAGGGCCATGGCGATCCATACGCGCTGCCGTTGTCCCCCAGATAAGGCATCTACCTCCCTGTGTTTGAAAGGCAGCGTGCCAGTCTCTTCCATGGCCCAGTGGATCATATCCAGATCTTTCTTCGTCAAGCGGCCCAAGCCTTTCTGATGGGGGAATCGTCCGTACGATACCAGTTCACCGACGGTCAATCCGCTTGCGCTTTCAGGGGTCTGGGGAAGTATGGCCATTTTTTTGGCCAATTCCTTCGTACTCTGTTTATGGATGTTTTGTCCATCCAGAAGGATATTCCCCGTCTGATGGGGAATGATCCGGGTAATCGCTTTCAACAAGGTCGACTTCCCGCAGCCGTTCGGTCCGATGATCGTGGTGATCTGTTTGTCCGGTATGCTTACGCTCAGATTCTTCACGATGAGTCGATCGTCATAGCCTACGGAAAGCTCGGTAGAAAAGAGACGATTCATCCTATCCCTCCTAATCGGTGATAATGATTCTCAGTGTCAACTAATACTCATGTTATATTCCTTTTTGCCCATTGTCAATAGAAAATTGGTTGTCAAAACAGATGAAAAGAGGTAGGATGTAATTGAGAATGATAATCATTTAGATAGCGGGGGATTAGGATGAGAGAGAAGGAGATCTATGATGTCACGATAATCGGCGGAGGGCCAGCTGGTCTATATTCTGCTTTCTATAGTGGATTACGGGAAATGAAAACGAAGCTGATTGAGTCCCAGCAGCGATTGGGCGGTAAGATCCATGTTTATCCAGAGAAAATGATATGGGATGTCGGGGGCCTTACACCTTTATCGGGGGCCGATCTGATCAAGCAGCTCGTGAAGCAGGGTCTCACATTCGATCCGACCGTCGTACTCAATGAAAAGGTTTCGTCTATCAGAAAAGATTCGGAGGGAATCTTTATTCTTGAAGGAGATTCAGGTGATGTCCATTTGTCCAAAACGGTCATCGTGGCGGTGGGGAGTGGCATCATCAATCCTCAGAAACTCAAGATCGAAGGAGCAGAGCGGTTCGAGGTGTCCAATCTTCATTACACAGTGAAATCCCTCAAACAATTCAAGGGCAGGACCGTCTTGATCTCCGGAGGCGGGAACTCGGCTGTTGATTGGGCGAATGAGTTGGAGCCTGTGGCAGGAAAGGTCATGGTCACATACAGGAAGGCTTCCTTCACCGGGCATGAAGCCCAATGCTCCCAGCTCATGAACAGCTCGGCCGATTGCCTATTCAACACAACCATTACGCGCTTGATCGGTTCTGAGGACGGGGAGAGGATCGAGAAGGTGGAGCTGATGAATGTGGAGACAAAGAATACAACGGTCGTGTCGGTCGACGACGTCATCGTCAATCATGGGTTCGAAATCGATTCCTCTCTCTTGAAAGACAGCTCCCTCGGCATTGAAATGCTGGATGACTTTTATATGAAAGGGAATGCCGTGAGCGAAACATCCGTGGAAGGATTGTACGCAGCAGGCGATATCTTGAAGCACGAAGGAAAGGTCCATTTGATCGCAGGAGCGTTTCAGGACGCGGCGAATGCCGTCAACCGTGCAAAAAACTTTATTTCACCAGATGCCGACCGGTCAGGAATGGTGTCTTCCCATAACGAAGTATTCAAAAAGAGGAACCGTGAATTGATCAAAAAGATGGTAGGTAAATAAAAAAATCCAGACAGCTGTCTGGATTTTTTTATTTACCCATATTGGTTTTCGTGTTTAGAGGATCTGCGCTTATTCACCAGGAAGCCGATCAAAAGGATGGCGATGGTAAGGGCGATCGTGATTGTCATGGTGGCAGGACCTTCATGAAGGTTCAGGAACTTCATGAATTTTTCATCCCCGACGATCATTTCCCCTGCCGTATAGGCAAGGATCCCCGAGCCCAAGTAGGCGATCCAGCGATATTTCTCGAGAACCTTGACGATGAGTTTCGAACCGAAGATCATGATCGGGATACTGATGAATACCCCGAGTGCAATCATGCCGATATGACCATGAGCGGCTCCTGCCACTGCCACGACATTATCAAGGCTCATGACTGCATCGGCAAGGATGATGGTCCCGATTGCTTGTCCCAGTTTGGAATGCGATTTGATATCGGCATCTCCTTCATCTTCGACGAGGACATTATAGGCGATCCATAGTAAAAGGATGCCTCCGAGCAGATGAACATAAGGGATCTTTAAAAGATAAACAATGATAGCTGCAAATAATATCCTTAGTATGACTGCGCCGCCTGTGCCCCAGAAGATAGCTTTATTCTGCAGATCTTTAGGGAGTCTTCTCGTAGCCATGGCGATGACTACGGCATTATCACCAGACAGGATGATGTCAATGGCGATGATCTTCAACAGCGCAATGATGGCTTCGGATGAAAAAGATAAATCCATAATGGTTCCTCCTGTTTCTTATCTCAAGCAGTATGTTGCCCACTTATTATAGCACTAAAACCATCGTCATCCCATTTTCCCAAAATGAAAAAGAGGCCGGCAAATGACCGGCCGACAGCCTACTGTGCTGGATAGGGGTAAGGATAGGGATATGAATAAGCGGGCACGGGGACAGGGTAGGGTCCTGGTGAGGCAGCTGCCCCAACGGCAAGACCGGTGACCGTTCCTGCGGCGAAGCCTGCACCGGGATACCCCCATCCATGATTCCAACCCGGTCCCCAGTTTCCACCGTGGTTCCAACCTCCTGTATTCCATCCGCCCCCGTGATGCCAGCTGGCCGAGCTGTTGCCCCAGTTGACGTGACCGCCTCCGCCGTGAACAGGTCTGTGATTCCTGATTGCATAGATGTTTATGTCATCCACCCTTTCTCATTCTGTACAATATATGCCCAAAGAATCATCAAGGTTATTTATTCATATCCTGCTTCCATCCACTATATATATGAATGTAATGGGCATGAGTCCCTAATGAACAAAAGGAGGAAAAGGATCATGAATGAACAGATGCAAAAGCTCATCAATAATCTGATTCAAATTGAACATGTTTCTACCACCCTATACCTTGCCATGTCTGCTTACCTTGCCAATCAAAACTACACAGGAATGGCCAATTGGCTTCGGGTCCAATCGGAAGAAGAGAGGACGCATCTATTGAAACTGATCGACTACCTGACTGATCGTGGGGGTGTGGTTGAATTGGCGGCTCTCCCTGCACAGCCGAACACCTTCGGCACACCGCTTGAAACCTTCCAAAAGGTCTTGGAGCACGAGCGTTTCGTCACGGATGCATACCGGAAAGCTTATGAGTACGCTGCCCAGAATGATCAACAGTCTGCCATCATCATTCAGGAATTCCTCCGTGAGCAGGTCGATGAAGAAGCCCAGTCAAAAACGATTGTAGACCGGCTGACCCTTGCAGGGAACAATTCAGCCGCCATCTTGGTCCTCGATCAGGAGCTCGGGCAAAGGACACCGGCTGGGGCCGCAGGAGGAGCGGGTGCAGCAGGGGGATAAAAAGTAGGAAAAGGCCCATACTGATAAAAAGATAATCGGTAAGGGTGATGAGATGATTTTTATTTACCATGATTTTGGCGGGACCCACACGACCTCCATGGCTGCAGCGATCCACCTGAGATTGCTTCCGGATAGAGAGTGGACCGATGAGGAAATCCTAGATATCCCGGACTTCAATCAGCTGAAGAAAAAAGATGCCGGCCACCTTTTTTTCAAAGGGACGGATCATGACGGTCATGATGTGTATACAATCGGGAAACGGTCTTCTAAGTATGTACTGCCCGCCATGAAAGATGTAAGTAAGATGCTTCTTTCCCGCTATGATCGTGACGGAAAGATCATTTTCTCGAACACATCCCCCGTTGTGCCCCCGGTCATGACCGCAGGTGGTTTTTTTGCCAGGGGACTCGGGCTGGATGCCATCGGTGTCCCATTGCTGTTAAGGGGAGCGAAGCAGTGCAGGGTGTATCTGGAAAAGCTTGTGGAAGAAACAAAACGCAACGCATATGAAACACATCAGGGACAAATAATTGACCTTGAAAATAAATATTATCAGTACAAAAAAGGGAAAAAGTTGTAAGAAGGAGAAATAGGTATAAAGAATCAGTCATCCGGAGATGCGAGCGATTAAAACGGAGGTGTGATCATATGGAAGGAAAACCATTGCATTATGATGGGAGTCATCCTGTAGTCAAGGAAGGCGAAGGGGTACAGGGGCCCTTCGTTTTGACCGAAGACATGCGGAAGAGCATCTCGGGAATCCATACGGAATGGAAGAATGAATAGGAGCGAACCCACGTTCATACAACTGGGGTCGCTCTTTTTTTGAAAAACGGGATAATCATTTGCCGAAAGAGAAAACTATGGAGGTTCTTTCTTCAATTGAGAAGAGAGCATAAAAGGAGGAGTTTCCGACATGGCAAAGGTTCTATATATCACCGCACACCCGCACGATGAAACCCAATCTTACAGCATGGCGGTTGCATCCGCGTTCATGACGTCCTATCAAGAAAGCCACCAGGATGACCAGATCACCCATCTTGATCTCTATAAGGAACATATACCGGCCATCGATGCCGATGTGTTCAGTGGATGGGGGAAACTTCAGTCAGGTGGAGATCTGTCCCCGGATGAGAAGACAAAGGTAAGCCGCCTGAATGAGCTTTCGGAACAGTTCGTCGAAGCCGATAAATATGTGTTCGTCACGCCACTCTGGAATTTCTCATTCCCACCGGTCATGAAAGCATATATAGACTCGGTTGCCGTCGCAGGGAAATCATTCAAGTATACAGAGAATGGTCCTGTCGGTCTTTTAACGGACAAGAAGGCGATCCACATCCAGGCAAGAGGTGGCATCTATTCCCATGGTCCCCAGGCGGAGCTTGAGATGGGTCACCGATATCTTGGGATCATCATGCAATTTTTCGGGGTACCGTCTTTTGAAGGGATCTTCGTCGAAGGGCATGCGGCTATGCCGGATAAAGCCGAAGAAATCAAAGCGGAAGCCATTGAAAAGGCAAAAGCCGCTGCTCCGAAGTTCTAATAAGAAAATCCGGCCGAAATGGTTTCGGCCGGATTTTTCTATCAGATGATGGCGGAGCGATCGACGGATTCTTCCTTAGGCTCAGGTACAAAGGCGAGGATGACGATCCCGATCACGAAAAGGATCACCAGCGAGAACACCCCGCTGTTCGACTGCCCTGTCACCTGGGACGTCACAGCCACGAGCAATGGTCCCATGATCGATGCGAATTTCCCGAAAATATTATAAAAACCGAAGAACTCATTGGCGTTCTTTTTAGGAACCATCTTGGCAAAATAGGATCTGCTTAGTGCCTGGATACCGCCCTGAGAGGAGGCGACAAGCATGGCAAGAATCCAAAAATCGAGGGTTGTTTCAAGGAAATAGGCGTAGATGCAGACGCCTATATAGACGACGATGCCTGCGTACAACATTTTCTTCCCCGTGAACTTCTCTGAAAGCCTGCCGTAAAGGATGGAAAACGGCCCTGCCACCACTTGGGTGACAAATAGGATGATCAACAGGTTGGTAGAAGTGATGCCAAGATCACTTCCATAGGCGGTGGACATGGTGATGATCGTACCGACTCCATCGATATAAAAGAAATAAGCCAATAGGAATAGAAAAAGGGCTCTGTATTTCCGGATTTCTTTAAAGGTCTTGCCGAGGCGTTTGAAGCTTTTCGCAACAGGGTTTTTTTCGCGTTTGATGAAGTAGTGCTGTTTGACATGCTTGAGAAGTGGAATGGTGAAAATCCCCCACCATATGGCTGTTATAACAAAGGCGATGCCACTGGCCGTTTCGACGGCGATGGGAATGACCTGGCTCTGGGCGAGCACGATGATGGCGATGGCGATGATAAACGGGATCGTGCTTCCGATGTAACCGAGCCCATAGCCCCTCGCAGAAACACGGTCCATCCGGTCTTCACTTGTCACATCGGTGAGGAAGGCATCATAAAAGACGTTGGCTCCCGCAAACCCTACAGTGGAAACCGTGTAAAAGATGAGGAGGAGGATCCACTGCTCCCCTGGAATGAAGGCGAGGGAAGCTGTAAAGATGATACCCAGGGTGAAGAAGAAGGTGAAGAATTTTTTCTTGTAGCCTTCGTAATCAGCAATCGTGCCCAAAATCGGACCGAGCATGGCCAAAATGAACGTCGCGATGGCAATGGTGTAACCGAGATACGCCGTGGAGTCCACGGAACTCACTCCTGCACTTGTAGCGGCTGCCTTGAAGAATAGCGGGAAAACCGCCGTGGAGATGATGATGGAATAGGCTGAGTTCGCCCAATCATAAAGGATCCAACTGTTCTCTTCTTTTGTGAATTTTTTCATCCTTTTGATCCTCCTGTTCAATGTTCGCTGCGTCCAGTAATTCATCTCGGCATATCCCATCTGTATTCCCAAGGTCAAGGCCGAGGAGGCGTGCCATGGTAGGCCCCTCATCCACAAGATTCATTACGGGGATTTCCGTCTTTCTGATTCCTTTGCCCATGGCCATGAATATAGTCCCGTACTGCTCTTTAAAAGGGGAGTACCCATGAGAACCCCATGTATAGGTGCGATCCTTGACATCTTCCGGTGAAATGCGATGAAGAAAGTGGCCCTCGGTGAAGTCCTTGAAGTAATAGCCTCTCTCTGCCTCTAGCATGAATGCAGCACTTCCGTCTGCACCCATGAGCCCGGCTTCATATCCCGTGATGATGGCTTCAATTCCTTCTTCTTTTTGAAGCGCTTTCAATAGTTGGTGGATCTCATCCATAAGACGATCGTCCCTTACATACACATACGAAGAGCCGTCGCACCCTTTTGCATAAACCTGCCAGTCGGTCACCTTTCCTTTTCGATCACATGTAATCCAACCTTTCTGTTTAAAGCATACGTTCAGTTGGATGGCTGTCTCTTCGTCGAGTGCACTATGATCGCCCAAAGCAATCAAGGTATACTCACACCCACTTTCATCCAGTGCATGCATGATCCTTCCGAGGCGATCATCATGACGGTGGATGGCATCAACAGCTTCCTTGGAAGAGAATCCGTGGTAGTGCCTCATTGTATCGAGGTCGGTGAAATGGATGAGTGTCAGGCCTGGTTTCTTCGTGCGGATCGTATGGACCGCTGACTCTAGTACAAAAGCATCCAAAGCGGGTTGTTCAAGTCCGTTCCTTATTGAACCGAATCGCCGTTGAAGATCCATTTGATAGAGCGGGGTCCCATTCATGAGTGAAACCATGATCTGGTGGTGCCACGGACGGTTGGCGAATATCTCGGGAAGATTGTAATCGATGTTTGCTTTCGCAGTGACGGGCCATAGAAGGGCGGCCGTTGTAAGCCCGGCTGCCTTTGCTTCATCGTAGAGGGTGGTTCCCTGGATGTGAGAGCGGTGCCAGTACCAGTCGGGCGAAGGGCGTCCCGGCTGGATGAGCGTATTATTGATGATCCCATGACGCTTCGGATAGTTACCCGTCACGATCGACGCATGACAAGGGTAGGTGACTGATGGATAAATGGTGCGCACATTCCGGCATAATGCCCCTTCATCGAGCAGGCGTCTGAAGTGCGGGAGCTCTTGCAAAAGGGGATAATCCAGTGAAGACAGGCAGTCAAATGATACGACGATAAGATGCTCAGTCAGGCGGGTCATGTGTACCTCCAACAGGGAAATATACTATATATCTATTAATATAGCAGAAGATTCAGAATGTATATATGTGCTTTTGTTAAAAACAGGTAAAGGAAATGAAAAAAGGCTGGGACAAGAGTGTTTAAGTCATAGTAAAACCCGAACTATCTTGCCTGAGATCGTTCGGGTTTTTGATTTGGTTCATGACCATTACTATTTACTTGATCCTAGCGGTTGATTGGAGTGCAAGACGAAGACTCCAGCGGGAAGAGTAGCGGATGTGAGACCCCAGGCTTGCCGAGGAGGCTCACGGGCTACCCGCGGAAAGCGTAGTCTTGCACGGAAATCATTAGCGGTATAAAGAAGCCATACTGATATTGTTCGTCATGACCTTTTTTGTTTTGTCCCAATCTCGTGATTAAATCTTGGTTGAACGCTCGACCTTTGCATTTTCTTTTGTATCGAGTTCATGGGAATATTCCACATGATCGATTTCACAATTTTCTCCGATGATGATGTGCTTTCCGCGAACGAGCTTTGCTTTTGTATTTTCCAGGGTGATGAGATCTCCTTCAATGAGGTCACAGTGTAGGAACTCATCCTTTTGTGTGAAGAAATTGACCACCTGCTTGAAGAATTTCCCCGTGCGGCTCTGTTTGACCACCACTGTTTCGCCGCCGATTTCCTTGATGGAGGAGTGATGATGCAGCTTGATTTCAATATTATCTGCATTCAGCAATCCGTCAATATGGACGGAGCCTGAAGAAGTGAAGCTTTCCACTTCACAGTCTTTGCCGACCTTGAGAGAGCCGGTTGTCTCTAAGGATTGCCCCTGGATCTTTCCGTCCACTTTACAGGCACCGCTGCTCTCAAGTGTCTGAGCGCATAAATTGCCTGCGATCTTCACCGATCCACTGATGTCAACTTCTTGTGCGGTAAGGTTCCCGTTACATTTGGAAGAGCCGCTTACGGTGAAGGTCCCTGTTTCGATATCGCCTGAAAACACGGATGAACCGCTCGTTTTCATTTGCTCCGCGTCCACTTTTCCATTCACCTTACCCGAACCCGACATATGGAATTCCTTGCAGGATAGATCGCCGTGAATTTTCCCACTCCCGCTAATTTTTACATCTTTGAATGTTCCGCCTCCCGATGTCCCGCTTCCACTGATCTTCAAGTCATGTAATTTCGTTTGAGCTGTACTCATCATGATCCTCCTCAAAATATTTTCACTTTGTTGCAATGCTGCCGTTCACTTGTTCCATCAACGAACCGATGTCAATCTCCAAGGAGTTCGCGGATTCTTCCATGACCCATTTACTGTCACCGGGAAGCTGCATCCACATCCATTCCGATCCTTTACTCATGCCGATGAGCAAGTAGTCGAGGGGAGGAGGGGATGATTCCAGAAAGGAAACCAGCTCCTTCAGTGCTTCTTCCTTGACGCCTTGTTCTTTGGCTTGGTACACGACCTTGCCATGCAGCAGATCCTGACCGGTAAAGCTTTCCCTTACTTGGAACAGGTTCCAAAGATCTTCCGGTATCAGGTTCAGTGCCCTTACCTGCTGTCCACTCAGTTGGATGGTGGACGAATCAGGAGAGAAGATCGCTGATAGCTCGTCGAGGGAGTGGTCATCCTTCAGCTCTTTGATTTTTTGTATGCGTTCGAGCACCTTCACTTTTGGAAAATAGGTTTCTTGTCCCGTGAAGCTGGACTTTTTGATAAACCAACTTTCAGGGAGGATGTTCTTTCTTTTCCACCGGTAGAGCTGTCCATAGGAAATGCCGGTCATATCGAGGACTTCACGTTTTGAAATCAGTTCTTCACTCATACTCAACCTCCTTGTAACAAAACATTGTTACGTTATATCTGTATTCACAATAACAGAACAATGTTACGTTGGCAAGTGAGTTTGAAAAAAATTCCTCTTTGCCTATTGCAAAACAATGGAAATCAGTATATAGTACATTACATCAGTAATGCACTATGGTGGGAAGAGGTGAATGCACTCTTGATCTTAAATTCAAACAGTTCGAAGCCGATATACGTCCAGATTGCCGAATGGATCGAGACGGAGATCCTTTCTGATGCCCTACAGGCAGATCAGAAAGTGTACTCCCAGTATCAGCTCGCCGACATGCTCAATATCAATCCGGCGACGGCAGGAAAGGGCCTATCACTATTAGTAGATGAAGAAGTGCTGTACAAAAAAAGGGGGCTGGGTATGTTTGTATCGGAAAAGGCCAAGAACATCATTTTGATGAGGAGAAAAAATGAAACGCTTGGGGAACTCATCGAAAATCTGGTGAAGGAAGCCGCGTATCTGAATGTATCGGAAGACGAACTGATCCGGTTGATCAGGGAAGAAATGGGAAGGAGGAATGAAGAATGAGTGTCATCGAGTGTAATCGAGTCTCAAAGACCTACGTTGGGAAAAAGGCCGTGAATCAGCTGACCTTCACGATCGAGGAGAATGTAATCACGGGTTTGATCGGGAGGAACGGCGCAGGGAAAACGACTTTATTGAAGCTCCTGACAGGCTTCATACGGCCGACGGATGGGGAAATCCGCATTTTTGAAGAAACTCCCTTCAATTCTTTGAAGGTATCCGCCAACAGTATCTATGTGGATGACCAAATGACCTTTTCCCCTTATCTGAATCTGAAGGAAATCCTCCATGCCATGAAGGATTTCTATCCCAATTGGGATATGGAGATCGCCCGGAAGCTGATGGCCCATTTCTCCCTTGACGGAAATGCGTATCATAGCCAGCTGTCCAAAGGCATGAAAAGCACTTTCAATGTCATTGTCGGCCTTGCTGCACGGTGCCCTTTGACCATCATGGATGAGCCCGTCACGGGTATGGACGCAGCCGTAAGGAAGGACTTTTATCGCATGATGCTGAAGGATTATCTCGCCCATCCGAGGACCATGATCCTCTCCAGTCATCTCTTGACCGAGATGGAGGATCTCATAGAGAATATCCTCCTCATGAAGGACGGCGGACTGTGCCTTCATAAGACCGTTGATGAAGTCAGGCAGCTTGTCATCGAAGTGAGCGGACCGAAAGAAGAACTTGAAAAATGGGCTTCCGCGCAGGACGTGCTTCACATGAAAGTCACCACCCCTCACCTGACGTTAGCTGCTGTAAGACAGGACCGGCTTGAAGGGCGGATCCCTGAAACGTTTTCGGTCAGGGAAGTAGCGGCAGAAGACGCATGCGTGTACATCACAGGAAGAGGAAAAGGGGGAATCGATGATGTCTATCGCTAAGGCAGACTTTTGGAGTATCGTCATGAAACAGCTTCGGTATAAGCTGAAGGCGTATAGGGGGATTTATACGTCGTTGATTACGGTTCAAGTGTTGGCTTTGTTGTTTTCTTTTGGTAGTACCAGTAGTATGAGCGGTTCCTCATCTATCGGCTTGTCATACAATGTGTACGGGTACTCAGGAAGTTTGATCTTGATTTTCACGATGCTTTGGGGGCTCATGACAGCCATATTAATTACAACTAAAGCTTACCGATATGATGACTTTGTTATGGTAAGTACGAGAATGACCAGTCAAATCTCATCGCTGTTGTTTTTAGTTATCTCCTCCATTATTGGTGGACTTACAGCCATTGGGGCAGATTACTTACTAAGAGATCTGTTACTTTTGTTCAAAGATACGGCATTAATCTTTGAAGGGTCGACCCCAACGTTTCAAGGTGTGATCGGATCCTGTGTTTATTTACTTCTATTCTCTCTTATCGGGTATACTTGTGGGATTTTGGTTCAACTCAAAAAAATATTCCTTTTTATCATCCCTTTGGTGGTTATCGGGATACCGATTACAATGTCATTTATTCTTGGAATCAGATTTTTTACTGAAGACATATTACAATTCTTTTTTAATGAAACGTCCTTCCTCTTATTTATTGGGAAGTTCTTAGTTGTCAGCATTTCGCTCCTATTAATCACCTTTACTGCTGGAAACAGATTGGCGGTGAGACCATGATGATCATTAGTCTCATATCACTGATTGGTATCTTTGGGCTACTTGCATTGTTGATCGGTTTTTCATTTAAGCGTATCAGAACAAGAAAGGGCAGTAGACGCATTCTTCCTGAAAAAATCTTGGCGGGGTACTCAATTCTTTTGCTATGCTCGATTCTCGTTTTTGCTCTTGTTCCTGCTCATTTAAAAAATGTAAAGTATCCATATAATGACGATTACCCTAATGAAGAGAAGGAATATGAACAATTCATGAATGGACTGAAGGATGGAACGATTGATAAGCTTTCAACAGCTATTCAGAAAAAAGAATGGGATTTTCCCTATCCCAAAAAATCATTCGATGTAAAGACGGTGGATTGGAATGTAGGCGATCCTTTCATTCTGATCGACGACAGGGGTGAAGCAGACCGAATTGTGGTCCACCATATTGTATCGAGAAGTATCGTGCGAAAAATGGATATAACGAGTGAAGTACCCTCACCACAAGTTTCTTTTAAGGAGGGGACATTGATCGTTAAAGGACAACCTGAGAAAACGCTTACGATTAATCAATATAGTAGTTCGTTTGTCACGAAGCAGTTCAAAGGAAAGCCATTATTCGAGGAAGGAATGTACGATTCAAGTATCGGCTATGAAACTGTTTATATCACAGTTCCAAAAGGTACACTCGTATCAGGCCCCGTTGAATGGGTAAGGGATCTAGAATGATCGATGACGAAAAATGAATAGAATAAGGGAGGAAGGAGGCATCTTTGGATGGTGCCTCTTTTTCTATGAAAATAATAGGTGAAGAGGAATACCTCTCCAGAAAATCATGTTTATTCTACCAATAGAAGGGTAGTTTGTAAGTGGATTTGTTTACATAGTAAACAGCATTACAAAACAGGTGGAGAGGGTTGAGAGAATGAGTAATGAACGTCATGGCAAGGTGAACGGGAATAGCAAGGATGAACAGCTGGAACAGTACCGTGTGGATGATAAGGATAAGCATCTCACCACGAATCAGGGCCTGAAGGTATCGGAAGATGAATTTTCCCTCAAGGCGGGGGAACGCGGTCCGACCCTGATCGAGGATTTCCACTTCCGTGAGAAGATGACACACTTTGACCATGAACGGATCCCTGAGCGCATCGTCCATGCCAGGGGCTATGCCGCACACGGTGAGTTCGAAGTATATGAATCGATGAAAGACTATACAATGGCGAAATTCCTTCAGGATCCATCCGTGAAGACGCCGGTATTCGTGCGGTTTTCTACGGTGGCAGGATCGAAGGGGTCTGCTGAAACCGTACGCGATGCCCGCGGGTTCGCAACGAAGTTCTATACAGAAGAAGGGAACTACGATCTTGTTGGGAATAACATACCAGTCTTCTTCATCCAGGATGCCATCAAATTCCCTGATTTCGTCCATGCGGTGAAGCCGGAGCCTCATAATGAAATGCCGCAGGCTGCTTCCGCCCACGATACATTCTGGGATTTCGTCGCCAATAACCAGGAATCTGCGCATATGGTCATGTGGGCCATGTCCGACCGTGCCATCCCAAGAAGTCTCCGCATGATGGAGGGCTTTGGTGTCCATACATTCCGCTTTGTCAACGATGAAGGGAAGGCACACTTCGTGAAGTTCCACTGGAAGCCTGTCCTAGGGACCCATTCCCTCGTATGGGATGAAGCACAGAAAATCAACGGGAAGGACCCTGACTTCCACCGCCGTGATCTTTTTGAGTCCATTGAAAACGGAGACTATCCGGAATTCGAACTTGGCGTTCAGCTCATCAAGCAGGAAGACGAATTCAAGTTCGACTTCGACGTATTGGATCCGACCAAGCTATGGCCGGAAGAAGATGTACCGGTGAAGATTATTGGGAAGATGACGCTCAATCGTAATGTAGACAACGTTTTCGCCGAAACGGAGCAAGTGGCATTCCATCCGGGATCTGTCGTTCCTGGCATCGACTTTTCCAACGACCCCCTACTACAGGGTAGGCTCTTCTCCTACACGGATACTCAGCTCATCCGTTTAGGCGGACCGAACTTCCATGAACTTCCGATTAACCGACCGGTCTGCCCGTTCCATAATAATCAGCGGGATGGTTACGGCCGCCAGACGATCAACCGCGGTCAGGTGAGCTATCACAAAAACTCACTCGCCAACAATACCCCTGCACCGGCAAGTCCTGAGGAAGGTGGCTATGTCCACTATCAGGAGAAGGTTGAGGGCCATAAGGTCAGGGCCAGGAGTGAGAGCTTCAAAGACCATTTCTCCCAGGCGACGATGTTCTGGAACAGCATGAGCCGTCCGGAAAAGGATCACATCATCCAGGCGTTCAGCTTTGAGCTTGGAAAAGTGGAGAGTGTGGACGTGAGGAAGCAGATTGTGGCCATGTTTGCCAATGTCAGTAAGGAACTTGCCGAAGGCTTTGCGGAACAGATCGGCCTTGAGGCTCCTCAGGATGCCGGTTCCACTGTAACGAAATCATCTCCTGCACTCAGCCAGGAAAACACGAAGAAGAAACCTCAGACCCGAAAAGTCGGTGTGATCGTGGCGGGAGGATTCAACAGCGAAGTATCGGCCATCCTGAATGCTCTTAAAGAAGAAGGGGTGCAGCCAGAGATCATATCCGGCAAGCTCGGCGTTATCAAAGGAGCTGACGGGGCGGAGCTTGAGGTGGATCATACATTCCTTACAGGTGAATCGGTTCTGTTCGACAGCATCTTACTCGCTGGTGGAACCGAAGTAGATAAGAAGTTTACAAGTGAAACTCAGTATTTCGTGAAGGAAGCCTTCTCGCACTTCAAACCGATCGGTGCTGTCCATGAAGGATCTGAGTGGCTTGCTTCTGCCGGTATCCAGCAAGGCTCAGGAGTTGTTACGAATGGAGGAGATGATTTCTCCAAACGATTCATCACCGTCATTTCCGAACACCGCCACTGGGATCGTGAAGTTGTTTAAATAAGAGAAATACAGTGAGGCTGGGACAAACGTGATTTAGTCATAGTAAAACCCGAATTCATTTGCCTGCAATCAGGTGAATGAATTCGGGTTTTTAATTTGTTTTGTGAGCAGTAGCGTCAAAGAGATCCTCTCAATCTATACTGATGTCTATTTTCGCCCGTTTTACTAGAAATAGGCTTCTATCAGATGCGAAACTTACAGTTCTACATAGAATAACGTTGTAAGGTGATTTACTAGAAAAGAACAAGGAGGTGACTGGATATGGGTTACTCAAAATCTCAACCAAGCTATGAATTTGATTTCTACAGCCTTTTGTTGGTGATTCTTGTGGCTGCGTTCCTTATCACGCTTGCTATTGCCCCTCTTGCGGCACTAGTAATCGGAATTGCGCTACTTGTATTGTTAGTGGTAGGCGAGTTGTAAGAATGACGCTCCTGAAGATGGGACAGGCTCCCTTCTTCAGGAGATAATATGAAGACCTTGAAGGGAGGAACGGAGAATGAGCGAAAAAGGAAATCCACTTGAAGGATTATTCGATATGATCAACAAAGTATCAAAGGATCAAGGTCAATCTATCGATATGGATACATTGAAGGAACAGATGAATTCCATCATGAATGAAGACAGTCTGAAAAACCTGATGAAGGGGACAGGGCTGGGATCAACGGAAAATCTCCTGGGTATGGCAAAGAACTTCGATATCTCATCCATGCTGAACAATGTCATGAGCAAACGGATGAACCGTGGCGCAGGCAATGTAAATGCGGATATTGAGAAGATGAAGTCTGATATACAAATGATCAAGAAATATATCAAATCAAACAACTGGGAGCAATGGTACTAAAATTCTCCTGTAATAAGGATTCACATAGATGAATGATCTCTGATAAATCAGGGATCATTTTTATTTTGTATGCTGAAATATCTATAATGGAGAAATATAACTTTTGAAAGAAGTCTAAGCTAATCGCTTTTCTCGAAATCGGAAAGGGCCTCTTGCGGAAGATATGATCCAATAATTTCGAACGAATGAAACAATTCACCAAGTGAACGAACCGTCATATGGAGATTTATTTACCGAGCAAATTACTTGAGAGAAAATCAATGAGGTTTTATACTTTTTTCACACTCCATAACAAGACAGGGTGAAATAAAAAAATAAGCAAAAACCTTGAAAGTCAAAAAAGGTCAGAGTATACTATGTTCATAAGGTCAAAGTTAGTCAAAGTCAAATGAGACCTTACCTATTGATGAATTTTGAACAGGAGGTCATACACAATGAAATGTGAAGTTTGTCAACAACATCAGGCAACCATTGAATTGTTTACTCAAGTGAACGGAACGAAATCCAAAGTGCATATGTGTTCAACATGCTTTCAACAGCAGACCGCACCTTCTGGAATGCACGGTGGATTCCCGTTCGATGAATTATTTAAAGGCATGAATATCGGAGGTAGCCAGCAGTCAGGATTCAAGTCCGGACAAGGAAGCCAGCCGCAGACTCAACAGAGGGGCGGAGGGTTGCTTGACCAATTCGGACGCAATGTGACCGACGGAGCAAGAGCAGGACTGATCGACCCTGTCATCGGACGCGACAAAGAAGTCGACCGGGTGATCGAAATCCTGAATCGCCGCAACAAAAACAATCCGGTCCTCATCGGGGAACCGGGTGTCGGTAAGACGGCTATCGCGGAAGGTCTTGCATTGAAAATCGTCGCTGGAGACGTGCCTTCGAAATTAATGAATAAAGAAGTCTATGTCATGGATGTCGCTTCCCTTACAGCGGGAACAGGTGTGAGAGGTTCGTTTGAAGAGCGCCTGAAAGGTATCATCAATGAGCTTCAAAACCGTAAAAACGTCATGCTCTTCATCGATGAGATCCACCAGCTGGTTGGTGCAGGATCTGCGGAAGGAAGCATGGATGCAGGAAATATCCTGAAACCTGCCCTCGCCCGCGGTGAGCTTCAGGTCATAGGAGCGACAACCCTTAAAGAATACCGCCAGATCGAAAAAGACGCGGCTCTCGAACGCCGCTTCCAACCCGTGATGGTCAACGAGCCTACACTTGAGGAATCCATTGAAATCCTGAAAGGCCTCAAGGGTAAATACGAAGCGTACCACAAAGTCACATTCACGGATGAAGCCCTTGAAGCATGTGTGAAGCTTTCACACCGCTATATCCAGGATCGCTTCCTTCCTGATAAGGCGATCGACCTCATGGACGAAGCCGGTTCAAAAGTGAACTTGCTGTCTGAAGGAAAAGATACAGCCGAACTTCATCAAAAGCTGAGTGACATTAAGTTGAAAAAAGAGCAGGCTACAAAAGCAGAGAACTATGAAGAAGCAGCCCGCCTGAGAGATCAGGAAGCGGCTATTGAAAAACAGTTGGATGAGGGACATCAAACACATGATGCCACTGTCGAAACCGAGCTTATTCAATCCCTGGTGGAATCTAAGACAGGTATTCCTGTCGGCAAGCTCCAAAGCGACGATCGTGAGCGCATGAAATCACTTGAAGAAAATCTTGCCGGCAAAGTCATCGGCCAAGAGGAAGCCGTGAAAAAAGTGGCTAAAGCCATCCGCCGCAGCCGTGCAGGACTGAAGGCGAAGCATCGTCCAATCGGTACATTCCTCTTCGTCGGCCCTACCGGTGTCGGGAAAACCGAGCTCACGAAGACCCTTGCAGAAGAACTCTTCGGCTCCAAAGAAGCGATGCTCCGACTTGACATGAGTGAGTATATGGAGAAGCACTCTGTTTCAAAACTTATCGGATCACCACCTGGATATGTCGGTCATGAGGAATCAGGTCAGCTTACAGAAAAGGTAAGACGGAACCCGTATTCCATCATCCTTCTTGATGAAATCGAGAAAGCGCACCCAGATGTCCAGCATATGTTCCTGCAGATCCTTGAAGATGGCCGTTTAACTGATAGCCAGGGAAGGACAGTCAGTTTCAAGGATGCTGTCATCATCATGACAAGCAACGCCGGAGTGACGGATGTGAAGGAAAAAGTCGTCGGTTTCGATACAGGTGGAACGGATGCTATCAAAGAAACCAACATTCTGACCTCTCTCGGAGCGTACTTCAAACCGGAATTCTTGAATCGCTTCGACAGCATCATCCAGTTCCAATCACTCGAAAAAGAAGAACTTCTTACGATTCTCGACCTTATGCTCGATGATCTAAGGAAGGATCTATCCGAACAAGGCATCTCCATTACGGTCGATACGGTCGCCAAGGAAAAACTGGTGGACCTTGGTTATCATCCTGCATTCGGTGCACGTCCTCTCCGCCGCGTCATCCAAGAACAGGTGGAAGATCGCATCGCCGATCTACTTCTTGAAGAAGACGGTGTGAAGGAAGTAAACGTGTCTGTGAAAGATGACAATATTATCGTCGGCTCATAAAGACAAAAAGGCGTATCGGTTTGGCCGATACGCCTTTTATTGTAGAGAATTATTGTTGCTCCAATAGTTTATGAATGGCCTGTGCCACCCCGTGATCCGTATTGCGGCCGGTTACCCAGTCTGCCGCCTCCTTGACTGATTCCTGTGCATTGCCCATGGCGACACCGATCCCGGCTTCACGAATCATGGCCATGTCATTCAGGCTGTCTCCGCAGGCCATCACTTGGTCCATGGATAGTCCGAGCCATTCACATACTTTGACGAGTGCCGCGGCCTTGTTCACGCCGGCTGGATTGATTTCAATATTGGTCGGGCTTGAGTTCGAAACTTCGAGTGCTTCGTTATTCATAAGCTCGTCCAAAATGACCTTCCTGACCTCATCATCCTTGATATCAAAGCCGAATTTGAGCCAATTATAATCTTCGATCTTACCATCGAATGGATTATGGCTGTTAAAAAGGCCTTGAGAAGTGGAAGACCAGAAATAAACGCTATCCTTATCGTGGGTTTCCTTCAGTTTCCAAAGGTCCTTCACAAGCTCGTTATCCAAAGGCGTCCCATGGACAAGATTGTACTCTTTGTCGTAGATCTCCCCGCCGTTAACGGTCACAAGGTAAGAGGATCTTCCGAGCTGATCCGAAATATCGCGGCATGTGCGCAAAGAGCGTCCCGTACTCAATACAACATGGATGCCTTTTTCTTTGGCGAGCTCAATAGCCTTCTCATTCTCCGGAGAGACCATTCCCTCGTCATTCACAAGCGTCCCGTCCATATCGAGTGCGATCAATTTAATATCTGTTGGCATTGACAATCACGTCCTTCTTAGAATTCTTCTCTAGTGTAATACAAAAACCACCATCCATCTAGGAAAGAAGCTTTAGTCAGAGAGTAAAACAGTATAGAATAAAGAAAAGCGGAGGGCGCTGGCCATGGGGCGACAAGCATAAGGCGAGGAACCCGGAATGACGTCCTATGCTCTTCTTGCTTTCAACCACGAACAATAAGATCCAACATATCAAAGGATAATTAATGCATGACAAAACCCTCGAAAGGAAGACCCAATGAATCCTTCAAATCAGAAAAATTCTTGGAAGCATCTATTCACACTTATCCGTGAAACGAAACCGCCCAAATTATTGTTTGGCATTTCCCTTGGGCTTAGTCTCCTGACGACGCTCGCAGGACTTGCCATTCCACTGCTTACAAGCAAGCTTATTGATGATTTCAGCTTAGACTCACTGAGCAGGGGAGTGATCATCGCGATGATTGCAGCCTTTTTCATCCAAGCACTTGCTGGTGGTGTCTCGGTCTATCTGCTCGCCAAGGTAGGTCAGCACGTCATTGCCTCCCTGCGTGAAAAGCTTTGGAGTAAACTGTTGACGCTGCCGGTCCCTTATTACGATACACATGAAACGGGGGACTCTGTCAGCAGGATGACCAACGATACAGGAGTCATCAAAAACCTGATCACAGAGCATCTCACCGGATTCATTACAGGCATCATTTCGGTTGCCGGGGCAATCATCGTCCTCTTCTACCTCGATTGGCCATTGACCCTTGTGATGTTTTCCATCATTCCCCTCGCTCTCTTGTTCCTGATTCCCGTAGGCAAGAAGATGGCGGAGATCTCAAGGGGCATCCAAGGTGAAACGGCCAGCTTCTCAGCCAACCTTACCCGTGTCCTTTCTGAAATAAGGCTTGTGAAATCTTCGAATGCAGAAGACATTGAATTTGATAAGGGGAAGGCTGGCATCAGAAAGCTTTACCGGTTGGGGATAAGGGAAGGGATCATCCAGTCCCTTATGTCACCTGTCGTCTCATCCATGATCATCATCGTCCTTGTCCTGATCATCGGATTCGGTGGTATTCGGGTAACGTCCGGAGCCATGACGGCAGGAGAATTGGTTGCCTTTTTCATTTACCTGTTCCAGATCATCATGCCCATCACACAGATCATCGTCTTTTTCACCCAGTTCCAAAAAACAGTGGGCGCGACGGAAAAAGTTCTTTCCATCCTTCAGCTTGGAGAGGAGCGCCTCGATGAAGGGGAAGAGGTGAAGGATCTTGATGAAGCCCTCATCCTCGAAGATGTATCATTCGGGTACGAGACCGAAGAAATGGTCCTTAAAGAAGTAAGTATCATGGCTGAAAAAGGAAAGGTCACCGCCATCGTCGGGCCGAGCGGCAGCGGAAAGACCACGTTGTTCTCTTTGATTGAACAATTCTATCGCCCCCAACACGGTTCAATCCGCTTTGGGCAAACGCCTATCAGCACCTTCTCCTTGAAATCATGGAGAAGCCTGCTGGGATACGTTTCCCAGGATAGTCCGATCTATTCCGGTTCTATCCGGGATAATATCTCTTATGGGCTTGAAGGGGAAATATCTGAAGAAAGAATGATCGAAGCCGCAAGGATGGCATTTGCCCATGACTTCATCAAGGACCTTCCGGATGGGTACGATACGGAAGTAGGGGAGCGCGGGATCAAGCTTTCAGGTGGGCAGCGCCAGCGTATAGCCATTGCTAGGGCACTTCTCAGGGACCCCGATATCCTCATGCTCGATGAGGCGACTTCTAGCCTCGATAGTCAGTCTGAGATCGTTGTACAGGAAGCGCTCAAGAATCTCATGAAGGGGAGGACGACGATCGTGATTGCTCATCGCCTGTCAACCATTGTTGATTCTGACCAGATCATCTTCCTTGAGAAAGGGAGGGTGACAGGTAGCGGAAATCATGAAGAACTATTTGCTTCACACGCATTGTACCGTGATTTTGCCAAGCAGCAGCTGAGGATCGGTGAACGTGAAGGGCTGGAGAATTGAAGCCATTCACAGAACGTGCAGTCTGCATCATCAAGTCGATACCTCATGGAAGGGTTATGACCTATGGACAGGTTGCTGCGCACGCCGGCAGTCCTCGGGGTGCAAGACAGGTGGTCAGGATCCTGCATTCCATGAGTGCAAAGCGCGGGTTACCCTGGCATCGAGTCTTGAATGCGAAAGGGAAAATCAGTCTAGGTGGAAAAGAAGGTCAGCACCAAATGGAAGCTCTTCGTCAGGAAGGGGTCCTCTTTCAGAACGGGACAGTCAATCTCGATCACTACCGCTATGAGCCACTGCCTTTGGAAGAGGAATAAAGGAAAGCCCCCGCTCACAAACGTGAGCGGGGGCTTCTGTCGTATGATGGTGCTATTTCTTCGCCCGGGCACGCTGATTGGCAGCGTTGGCGCGGGCCTGGGCTTCTAGATCGGCCTGGTCGGCAAGTTCACGTGAGAACTCTTCGTCGACGCCCATTTTGTTCTGGGCCGGAGTCTGAGGCAATGAATTGGCATTTTTATCACGATTCTTATGCGATCTTCCCAATCGAAACATCCCCTTATCATACATAGTCGGTACAAGCGCTGGCGCCTGTACGTATAGTGTGGGTCATTGTCACCCATTTTAATAAGGGAAAATTTCCTAGCGATTTCGTTTCGGCGCATAGCCTGCAGCACGGTCAGCTGCCTTGAACTGATGGGAATAGGTGACCTGTTGAGCAGAGGTCAGTGTGGCCTTGTTTTGATCGCCCTTTTTCTTGTCCATATCTGTACACCCCTTCCATTAAAACCTACTTCCATCTTTTCCTTGAAGAGGGTGTTGTATACGTAAATTACCTATAAATGGACTGAAGTGCATCCTTCAAGTGCGGGTATTCAAATTCATATCCGTGATTCAAAAGGACTTCTGGAATGACTTTTTGTCCATCGAGTACGAGGGTGCTCATATCTCCCATGGCCGCTTTAAGAGCAAGGGAAGGAACCGGCAGCCAATGGGGCCTTCCGAGTACTTCGGCAAGCACCTTTCCAAACTCATTCATCTGAAGCGGGTTGGGTGCCGTCAGATTGACTGGACCTTCAATGTCTTCATGTTGGAGGGTATAGGAGATCCCCTTGGCGATATCCTGTATATGGATCCATGACATCCACTGTTCCCCGCTTCCTACAGGACCTCCGGCGAAGAGCTTATAAGGAATGGCCATCTTTGGCAGAGCGCCGCCGTCTTTTCCCAATACGATCCCGAATCGCATAAAAGCGACACGGAGACCCATCTCACGGGCCCTTCCTGCTTCGCGTTCCCATATCTGTACCGTCTGTCCAAGGAATTCTTCGCTTTGTTCAGTAGAAGCTTCTGTATAGGTCTTGGATACAGAAGAAGGGTAGATTCCGATGGCGCTTGCATTGATGAAGGAAGCCGGCTTGTTTTCCAGATTCTTTATGATGCGCAGTGCTTCCTGGGTGGCGTCAATCCTGCTTGCGAGGATCCTGCGCTTTCGTTCTTCCGTCCACCTGCCGCTGTTGATGGATTCACCTGCCAGGTTGATGAAGGCATCGATTCCTTCAAGGTGGCTTTCAGGAGCGGCTCCTTCGGTCATCCAGCCGATAAAGGTTATGTTTTCGTGCGCGGTTTGTTTGTCAGGATTGCGGGTCAAGATGAATAGCTCATGCCCATGTTTGAGAAGTTCCTCTGATAACACGTTTCCAACAAATCCTGTCCCGCCGGTAATCGCTATTTTCATGATCATCCCTCCAGTTAATACTTATTATTTTACCTCTTTGCAGAATTAAAAACATAAAGGATGTGTTACGATTGAAATGAGGTGATAAAGATGGGAACCATCACAAAGATAACAAGGCAGATCAAAAATACAGAACGTTATAACCTATTTATAGATGGAAAATATGCATTCAGTGTCGATGAAGGGATACTGACCTCGCATCATTTACGAAAGGGTCTTGAAGTGGACGAGCTTGCCATCAGTGAGCTTCAATATGCGGATGACGTGAAGAAAGCTTTCAATAAAGCAAGCCATTATCTTTCCTACCGGATGAGAACGGAGAAGGAAGTGCGTGACCACCTTCTTGAGTCGGAGTGGGAGGATGGGATCGTACAAGAGGTGATGGATAAGCTGAAGGAATTGAAATATACAAACGATGAGGAGTTTGCCCATGCCTTCACGGGGACCCATATGAATACATCGGATAAAGGGCCGAAGTGGATAAGTGGAGAACTGAGAAGGAAAGGCGTGGATGCCCAGTATATCGAAGAGGCTCTAGAGGCCTTCTCTCAGGATCAGCAGGTTGAAAAGGCTGCTGCCCTTATGGAGAAGATGCTGAAGAAGTACAAAAATGACTCCATCACCGTGGCAAAACAAAAAATTGAACAGAACTTGATGAGGAAAGGCTACACCGGCCCCATCATGAAGCAGGCTTGGGAAACGGTCGACAACCAGCGGGATGATGACGAAGCGTGGCAGGCAGTCTACCATCAGGCATTGAAGGCCCATCGCAAGCTGAGCTCAAAGTATGAAGGGTACGACTATAATCAGAGGATGAAGCAGGCGTTGTACCGAAAAGGGTTCTCCATGGAGGATATCGACAGGGCAATAGAGGAAATCAAGAACCAGGAAGAGTGACCTTCCCGGTTCTTTTTTTATTTCTTGGATTCAATGATGATTTCTTCCGTTTCCGTGTACTGGGATACGATCATCTCTGCCACTTCTGAGGGTGAGCGGAATCGGCGGGCATCTTCAACATGGTCGCTGTTATCCCAGAATGGTGTATTCATTCCCCCCATAAAGGCATTCACGATCCGGATCGGGCTCTCTTCATATTCTTTCTGAAGACTTTCACCGAATCCCCTGAGTGCAAATTTACTTGCCGCATAGAGCGATTCATTCTTCTTACCACGGAGCCCCGCCGTCGAGATGACATTGATAACAGTGAACCTGGGATGGGGGACAGCTTCGATCAAGGCCTTTGTCAGGCGGATAGGACCAAACACGTTTGTTTCAAAGGTGGCGACCAATTCTTCGTCGGTGGATGATTCAAGTGGACCGAAATAACCCACCCCTGCATTATGGACGAGCAGTTCAATATCTCGCGCGCCCCATGTTGAAAGCGTATGTTCAATCTCAGATTGTGAGCGGACGTCCATGATGACATATGAAGCTTGCCCACCTGATGCAAGGATACTCTGGACAGTTTCTTTTAACGGCTGTTCCCTGCGGCCGACAAGAAGAATATCATATCCCTTTGCGCTGAGCTGTTTTGCAAGTTCTTTTCCTAACCCGGTGCCTCCACCAGTTATGACTGCTGTTCCCATGATGATCAATCCTTTCGGCGTATGTACTATTGTTGAGCAAATGGTGGATCGTCTGCGCTTTTCTTTTGGCTAGCTCCGGCGGGTTGCCCCTCGAGGTCATAAATCAAGGAACCCAAAAAGGCACAGGACGCCTTTCCGGGTTCCTCGCCTTATGCTTGTCGGGTCAGCCCAACCCGCCTGCGCTTTTCTTATTGTCCAGCTCCGGGCGCTTGGGGCTCGAGGTCATAAGCCGTGATGGCCAAAAAGGCACAGGACGCCTTTCCATCCCTCCCGTCTTATGCTTGTCGCCACAGACCAAGCGCCCTCCGCTTTTCTATTGTCCAGCTCCGGCGGGTTGCCCCTCGAGGTCATAAGTCAAGAAACCCAAAAAGGCACAGAACGCCTTTCTGTGTTCCTCTCCTTATGCTTGTCGGGTCAGCCCAACCCGCCTGCGCTTTTCTTATTGTCCAGCTCCGGGCGCTTGGGGCTCGAGGTCATAAGCCGTGATGGCCAAAAAGGCACAGGACGCCTTTCCGTCCCTCCCGTCTTATGCTTGTCGCCCTAGACCAAGCGCCCTCCGCTTTTCTTATTATACCATTTTCCTTATACTACAATAGTAGGGAGGAGTGAGGAAATGGATCAGGAGAGACGTTATAGTGAGATGACGGAGCATGAGTTGAATCAGGAGATTGCTTCGTTGAGGGAGAAGGCACGCAAGGCTGAGCAACTGGGCATTGTGAATGAGTTTGCGGTGTTGGAGCGTAAGACGCTGATGGCACAGGCTTATTTGAGGAATCCTGCTGATTATGAGGCCGGCGGGGTATATGGGATCGAAGGAGATCCCGGTGTATACTTTAAGGTCGACTACCTGAATGGAGTGTTTGCCTGGGGTTACCGCCTCGGCGGAAATGGGGAAGAAGAGGCATTGCCGATTTCACTACTTGCCCCGGATAAGAAAAAGTGAAGCCCATTCCGCAAAGGGAACGGGCAACATGTTATGTGCGCTTTTTAGTATCGCGCTCAAGGATGATCAGATTCTGTGTCTGGGTTGTTTGTCCATTTGCTTGTGCATGGGCATGCTTCGGATTGTAGAATGCCTTTTTAAATGGACTGTTGTAATCTCGATTGAATTTCATCAACTATTCCCCCCTGCTCTAGAGTGAATCCTGCTTGCGATTATTTGAAGCCTTCATTCGTTCTTGAGGGTGGGTATTGATGGTGCCATCCGCCCTTTTGGATGCATATTCCGCTTTGGCACGGGGTTCTCCTTCGAATTTATTGCCATGTTCATTCGGAAACCCTGTTGTCTTATTGCGCATGTGACTGCCTCCTTAAAGGGTGGAATGTTTGTGGACGATGCCACATCTATAGTATGATGATTTTTCAGATAGAAAACACGTTACTGTCACTGGAAAAGGAGGGTGGATAATGGAATCGATTTTTCACGAACTGACACAGCTTCTTATGGATGAAAATTCCAAACTGACGTATGAAAAGGCCAGGACTTGGGTTGAGCTTGTTTGGGAAGATTTTGAAACGACTTATGCCAAGGCTGGTTATGAATATAAAGGAAAAGAAGTCACTGAAAAGGTCGTAAGGCAATGGATTGCGACGTATGGAACAAATGTGCATGATTTCGCGGCGAGTAATCCGAAATACAGTCATTTGCTTGATGACGGAGATCATACGGTCCACTGATCAGGTGGAAATCAAAAGGGACAGCCAATTGGCCGTCCCTTTCGTCATTCAATCAATGATGACATTGATATCCACCTTCTGGCGTAATTTCTCTTCGCTGAACACCCAACCCGTATAAGAGCTGACGATGTTCAGATCTTTATCGAGCTGCACGAGAGCAACGAATGGATAGTGACCATTGTTGCGGTACCTGAGGTCGATGAATCTTACTTCATAATGGTCATCGTATTCGTCCATTTCCCAACGGTAGATTGGGGAAAAGGAAAGGAATGCGGCCAGATTTTTATCTTTCCGGGCAGCGTTCATAACCGGGATATCCGGTATCGGAACCCGCTTGAACTCATCGTAGATCGTGATGGATCTCCTGTAGGCACGTGCCACATAGTAGTGATGTTTGGTAAGTATGGCCAGCCTCCATTGGAAGAATCGGATCGTCGGGGAGACGATGATCCGTTCGGCATTGGGGATCCTTCTTTTGACTGCGTTTTTGACCGTCTTCTGCACGATGAAGCGCAGGAGGTAGTATCCGATAATGACTGCATACATCACAAGGAACGTCTGGCCGGGCGGAAAGCCAACGGCCCATAGAATCAATCCGACGATGTGGATACCGAAAATGATGGGGTCGAACGTGTTGATGACCCCTAGAGCCACCCATTTCGATGAAATCGGCCGGATGGCCTGAGTGCCGTACGCATTGAAGATATCCACGAACACGTGGAGAAAGACGGCGAAAAAGGTCCATAACCAAAGATGAAGCAGATTTGCACCCGGGAAGAATGGGTACAGGCAGGCGACGATCAGGAGTGGCCACAGGATGACAGCGGGTATGCTATGGGTGATGCCCCGGTGATGCCTGATGTAAACGGCATTGTTCCGAAGTTTAAGTATGGTATCGACATCGGGGATCTGGGAGCCGATAACCGCAGCAATCAACACGCTGTGAGCGGTGGATGCATTTTCGGCCACGACCGGATCCAGCGTTGCAAGCCCCCCGAGTGCAAACCCCATGACGATGTGTGTACCTGTATCCAAAAGTAAGTCCTCCTTGGCTCGCATGTTTTGTGTCGCGAATCGTTTCTGAACATGATATGGTTAATGGGTGTGAATTTCAAGGTAAGAATGATTACAGTTTTGTGATAATTCGTGGTAGCAGGAGGGCAAGCTCCCCCTGCTTACAGGGGTTATTCCCTATATTGAGTAACAAATAACATCCTGGAGGGACAAAAGTGATAGATGAACCATTAAAGAATCTCCATTCCATCGACCGTGAAGCGTTCCAGGAAGACCTGATCTCCTGGTTCACCAATGAGCAGCGGGATCTTCCATGGAGGAAGGACCAGGACCCCTATAAAGTCTGGGTGTCGGAAATCATGCTTCAGCAAACTCGTGTCGATACGGTCATACCTTATTTTAACCGATTTATCGGAAAATTTCCTACGATAGATGCTCTTGCCTCTGCCGATGAAGAAGAAATCCTGAAAGCCTGGGAAGGGCTAGGGTATTATTCACGCGTAAGGAATCTGCAGGCAGCGGTCCGGGAGGTGAGGGACTCATACGGCGGGATCGTTCCTGATGATCCGAAAGATATCGCCACCCTGAAGGGGGTAGGGCCCTATACGGCTGGCGCCATCCTAAGTATCGCCTACGGGAAACCCGAACCGGCCGTGGACGGCAATGTCATGAGGGTCTTCTCGCGCATATTATCGATCTGGCTCGATATTGCCAAGCCTTCATCGCGAAAGGTGTTCGAAGATGCGGTACGGGCCCTCATTTCTGAAGAAAACCCTTCTTACTTCAATCAGGCACTGATGGAACTTGGTGCGTTAACCTGTACGCCGACGTCCCCTTCATGCTTGCTCTGTCCTGTAAGGGAGCATTGTCATGCATTTGAAGAGGGCGTTCAGTCTGAACTTCCCATCAAATCAAAAAAGAAAAGTGCCCGTAAGCTCAATATGGCAGCAGCCGTGCTTTTCAACACAGATGGAAAGGTTTTGATCCATAAGCGTCCCGGCACTGGACTTCTTGCGAATTTGTGGGAGTTTCCGAACTTTGAAGTCGGAAGTACCGGTCACATCCGTGAACAGCTCCATGAAAGCCTCATTGAAGTATATGGGGTGGAGAGTGCGTTAAAAAGGGAAATCGCTTCGACCTTCCAACATATCTTCTCTCACATCATATGGGATATCGATGTATTCGTTGGGGCTGTTGAAGATCATGACTCATATGGTGATCTTATTGCGGTCACACCGGAAGAGCTTGAAAAATATGCATTTCCCGTATCCCATCAAAAGATATGGAAGGAAGTCAGCTCACAGCTTGAAAAGGGGCAAGTGCACCCCTAATCATAACTGACCTTTGTTCCATTGGTATAAGTGGCTTCATGATGGGACAGGCCTCCGCGTGACTCGATCTCTTTGATGATTTCACGATGGATGGATTGTCCTTCACTGTTCAAATAAGGTACTATTTGTTGTAGTGAGTGATGGAAGAAGGCAAGTTCGGATTCCTTCCAATCACTCTTTGGTACCATGGAAAGTTCGGTCATATCTCTACCTACATACATTAATGATCCCTCCTGTCCTTAGTTTGGATGAATGAAGGACGAATATACAGAGGGTAAGGAAGGAAGATGAACATGAGTCAAAAAGTAGCATTGGTAACTGGAAGCAGTCGTGGATTGGGAAGGGAAATCGCCATTCAGCTTGCTGAAAAAGGATACGATATCGTCGTCAATTACGCACGCAGTAAGAAGGGAGCCCTTGAGACGGCTGAACAGATCGAAAAGCTTGGACGAAAGGCGTTCATCGTTCGTGCAAATGTCGGGGATGTGGATAAAATCAAGGCCATGTTCGAACAAATCAAGGAGGAATTCGGGCGATTGGATGTTCTCATCAGCAATGCGGCTTCCGGCGTGCTGCGTCCTGTTATGGAGCTGGAAGAGTCCCACTGGGACTGGACAATGAACATCAACAGCAAAGCGCTCCTCTTCTGTGCTCAGGAAGCTGCAAAGTTGATGGATGACGGCGGAAGGATCGTCAGCATCAGCTCCCTCGGTTCCATCCGCTACCTTGATAACTACACGACTGTAGGCGTCTCAAAGGCAGCGGTTGAAGCATTGACCCGTTATCTGGCTGTCGAGCTTGCCCCAAGGAATATTATCGTGAATGCCGTATCAGGGGGGGCGATTGATACGGATGCGCTCAAGCATTTCCCGAATCGCGAAGAGCTTCTTGAAGATGCCCGCCAGAATACTCCTGCTGGAAGAATGGTCGAAATTGACGACCTTGTGAAGTCCGTCATGTTCCTCGTGTCGGATGATTCGTCTATGATCAGGGGACAGACGATCATCGTTGACGGCGGACGATCGCTTCTCGTCTGATCCGCTTTTTCGAAAAAAAGTCGAATAGTCACCTCCACCCTTGGTTATCTTAATAAGCGTGGAGGTGATTACAATGGCAAAGAAAAACAACTACAACAACGAATTTGCTTCTGAGACAAACGCTCAAGAAGTGAAAAAACAAAACCAACAATCGGCTAGCAAAGCTCAATCCGGTCAACAACAATACGGAACTGAATTTGCTTCTGAAACAAACGCTGCTGAAGTAAGAAAGCAAAACCAACAATCAGCTCAAAAGAAACAAAAATAATGTCTGAAATAGCATAGAGCTATTCCATGACCAATGAAAAGCATCCGGATACCTTCCGGGTGCTTTTTCATTTTCCCTTCGACAAAACTGGTGGGAAAGGGACAGGAAAAGTCAAAGGGATTACCGTTTGAAAGGAGAATCTGTGTAGAGAGTCTTTAACAGGGAGTGGATGGGATATGCAGGAGTTATTTAATGAACTGATTCATGAGCAGTTGGAAACGATGGACAAGCTGCTCTTCCTTCAATCCGAAATCGAGCGTTGCCAAGAGCTTGAAAAGGAGCTGGTCGAGCTTGAAGAGATGGCTCTTGCCGAGTCACTGAAAAAAGAAATCGAAATGAAGAAATGTGAATTGAAAGACATTCAAAAAGTTTTTCAAGAGCAGACTGATGAAGTCATCCGCTCGTATAAAAAAGAACAGGAAGTATCCCTTTAAGGTATAAAACGAATGAAGGACAAGGGCGCCCAGCGAATGTATTTTCCTAATGGGTAGCCCTTTTGTTTTAAATTTCGGAAGGAAACGTTATAATAATAGAATAGACTTTTATTTATACGTGCAATCCGAAGGAAAGAAGGGTAGAAAATGGCGGTTCCCACAGAAGGGCATTCAGTACAAATACATAGCTTCAAGCATGATGGAAACATCCACCGTATATGGAATGAGACAACCATCCTGAAAGGGACGAGCAATATGATCATCGGTGGAAACGACCGGACGATGGTGACCGAGTCCGACGGCAGGACGTGGATGACCCGAGAGCCTGCAATTTGCTACTTTCATTCAGAATTATGGTTCAATATCATCTGCATGATCCGGGAAGACGGTATTTATTATTATTGCAATCTTAGCTCCCCGTTCGTGTACGATCACGAAGCGATCAAGTATATCGATTATGATCTTGATATCAAGGTGTATCCTGATATGACCTATACGCTCTTGGATGAAGATGAGTATGATGCCCATCGCAAGTTGTACGGTTATCCCGATGTTATCGATCACATTTTGCAAAGGAATGTGGACAAGCTCGTCAGATGGATCAGGCAGCGGAAGGGACCATTTGCCCCTGATTTCATCGATATTTGGTACGAGCGCTATTTAATGCACAGAGGATAAAGGAAGTAGTTACCGATAGGAGGGCTGACCCTTTCTGAGAGCCGCCGGATTCAATCCGATCCGTGCATGGCTTCTCGATCAACGGGGTCATCCCTTTTTCATGGTCAGATTGAAAGGAGTTTTGAAGTGGACAGTATCAAACGGTACCTGCAGTTTGTAAAGCCTTACCGCTGGCAAATCATAGGTACGCTCATTATAGGAATCATCAAATTCGCAATCCCGCTTCTCATTCCGGTGCTCATCAAATATGTCATCGATGATGTAGTAGGGAACACCACCCTTACAGCCGGTGAAAAGACGAACCATCTCCTCCTTGTGATGGGGATCATGGTTGTGGTATTTCTGATCATTCGTCCGCCTGTTGAATATTACCGCCAATACTTTGCTCAGTGGACAGGGAATAAAATTCTCTATGATATCAGGGACCAGCTTTTCTCTCATATACAAAAGCTCAGTTTCAAGTATTATTCGAACACGCGGGCAGGAGAAGTCATCTCCAGGGTCATCAATGATGTGGAGCAGACAAAAAACTTCGTCATGACGGGCCTGATGAACCTCTGGCTGGATCTTGCCACAATCTTGATCGCAGTGGCCATCATGTTCACCATGGACGTATCATTGACCTTTGTATCATTGATTGCCTTTCCGTTCTACGCCCTTTCAGTACGCTATTTCTTCGGGCGTCTCCGTGGGCTTACTCGGGACCGGTCCCAGGCTCTTGCGGAAGTACAGAGCCATCTTCACGAACGGGTCCAGGGAATGCCGGTAATCAAGAGCTTTGCTGTGGAAGATCACGAGCAAACGGCTTTCCGCAGTCAGAATAAGAACTTCCTGCAGAAGGCTTTGGATCAGACGAGCTGGAATGCGAAAGCATTTGCTGTCGTCAATACGATTACAGACATTTCACCCCTCATCATTATCGGGTACGCAGGTTATCAGGTCATACAAGGAGACTTGACCATCGGGACGATGGCCGCATTTGTCGCCTATATCGACCGTCTTTATAGCCCACTGAGGAGACTGGTGAATTCTTCTACGACCTTGACGCAGTCCATTGCGTCTATGGACAGGGTGTTTGAGTTCATGGACGAGAAATACGATATCGACGATGAGCCCGGAGCCATTCCGTGTACCACGGTAAAAGGGGACATCAAATTCGATCAGGTATCATTTAAATACGAGGAAGAAGAAGAAGCGGTGTTGAGCAATCTGAACCTGGATATTCATTCAGGTGAAACGGTCGCCCTTGTCGGAATGAGCGGAGGGGGGAAATCCTCCCTTGTCAGCTTGATCCCTAGGTTCTATGATGTTTCCGAAGGGAGCATACGCCTTGATGGTACAGATATCAGAAGGTTCCAGGTAAGGACGCTCAGGGATAAAATCGGTATGGTTCTTCAGGACAACATCCTTTTCAGTGAATCGGTCAAGATGAATATCAAATTCGGTAATCCGGATGCAACGGATGAAGATGTGATTGAGGCCGCCAAAGCAGCAAATGCCCATGACTTCATCATGAAGCTGCCGGAAGGCTACGATACGAAAGTCGGGGAACGTGGTGTGAAACTTTCTGGAGGTCAAAAGCAGAGGGTGGCCATTGCCAGGGTATTCTTGAAGAATCCACCGATCTTGATCTTGGATGAGGCAACCTCCGCCCTCGATCTTGAGAGTGAACATCTCATTCAGGAATCATTGGAGATGCTAGCAAAAGACAGAACGACTTTCATCGTTGCCCACCGATTATCCACGATAACCCATGCAGATCGCATTATCCATATGGAAAACGGTGAAATTGCAGAGATGGGTACCCATGAGGAACTAATGAAAAAGCAGGATCATTATTATAGACTGTTCCAGGTTCAACAATTAGATAATTAATAGAAAGCCGGTGGAGAAACATTCGTTTCTTCACCGGCTTTTTTTGTGGTGCCCAAATGGGAGTATTTTCCTTGGTGAGTGAAGGAATGATCTAGGACATACGGCATATAGTGAGAGAAAGGATAATTGTCTATTAAGAATAAAAATTCTGAAAATAGATTGCAACATTTGTAGCATCTTGTATAATAAGAAACAGATAAAATTAGAAAATAAAGATTTTTTAGATAACGGAAAGGGAGAGGTTTGATGGGGAAAGCACGTCCTTTATTGCAGGTGGAAGACTTGAGGACCTCCTTTTTCACTGATGATGGAGAGGTTCCGGCAGTCGACGGGGTAAGTTTTCATGTGAATGAAGGAGAGATCCTCGGGGTGGTAGGAGAAAGTGGATGCGGTAAGAGCGTCACATCCCTTTCGGTCATGGGACTAATTCCCTCACCACCAGGTAAAATCACGGGAGGCCATATTCTTTACAAAGGGGAAGATTTGACTAGCGCTACCGATAAGCGGATGAGGGAGATCAGGGGGAATGACATTGCCATGATCTTTCAGGAACCGATGACTTCCCTTAATCCGGTGTTTACCATAGGAGATCAACTGACAGAGTCCATACGTATACATATGAAACTGAGCAAGAAGGAAGCACTTAAGAGAGCCATTGAGATGTTGAAGAAAGTCGGGCTTCCAAGATCCGAGGAGCTGGTGAAGGAATACCCTCATCAACTGTCGGGAGGAATGCGTCAACGGGTCATGATCGCCATGGCTATGGTGTGCGATCCGAATGTCCTCATTGCAGACGAGCCGACCACAGCCCTTGACGTGACCATCCAGGCGCAGATCCTGAAGCTGATGAAAAATCTGAATAAGGAATTGAATACGGCCGTTCTCCTGATCACCCATGATCTCGGCGTTGTAGCCGAAACGTGTGAGCGTGTCGTCGTCATGTACTCCGGGAAAGTGGTTGAAGAAGGAACGGTCGAAGAAATTTTTAAAAATCCTCAGCACCCTTACACTAAGGGGTTGATCCAATCGGTTCCCGATATGAGGATGAAACAGCAGCGTCTCCATTCGATCAAAGGCAGCGTACCAAGGCCCGGATCGATCAAGACCGGATGTAGATTCGCTGCCAGATGTGAAGCGGCCTTCGATCGCTGCCTGGTTGAAACACCTGAACTATATGAAACATCCAAAGGACATTGCACAAGATGCTTCCTATTCGATGGAGCGGAGGAGGGAGTTTATGACGGAACCATTGTTGAAGGTTGAGAATCTCCAAAAACACTTCCCCATCACGGGGGGACTGCTGGGGAGGCAAATCAGCTCGGTCAAGGCGGTTGATGGCGTATCCTTCACCGTCAACAAAGGGGAGACCCTGGGAATCGTCGGGGAAAGTGGATGTGGAAAGTCCACAACCGGAAGGATGCTCATGCGATTGATCGATCCAACCGATGGGAAAGTGACGTTTCAGGACCGGGAGCTTACGAGTCTATCAAATTCCGAAATGCGGAAGATGAGAAGGGAGATCCAAATGGTCTTCCAGGATCCGTATGCCTCTTTGAATCCTAGGCATACAGTGGAACAGATTTTGGAAGAACCCCTCAAGGTCCACGGGATCGGGTCTCAGAAAGAAAGGCGCCAAAGGGTAAGGGAGCTTCTCGAAATTGTAGGTTTGAGCAGCTACCATGCAAAGCGATATCCCCATCAATTCAGTGGTGGGCAGAGACAGCGGATCGGGATTGCTAGAGCACTCATGACGCGTCCGAAGCTCATCATTGCAGACGAGCCTGTGTCAGCCCTTGATGTTTCCATCCAATCACAGGTGCTCAACCTCATGCAGGATCTACAAAAAGAATTCGGCCTCACCTATATATTCATCGCACATGATCTTGGCGTCGTCAGGCATATCAGTGACCGTGTAGGCGTCATGTATCTCGGCAGGATGGTGGAACTCAGCAGCAGTGAAGCCCTCTACGATAAGCCGATGCATCCGTATACGCAGGCGCTTCTGTCGGCAGTGCCGATTCCGGATCCGGAGTTTAAAAGGGAAACCATCCTTTTACAAGGGGATATCCCGAGTCCTTCCAATCCTCCGAGCGGATGCACGTTCCACACCAGGTGCCCGCACGCAACGGAGATATGCAAGCAAAAGGTTCCTGAGTTCAGGGAACAGCAACCAGGGCATTATGTTGCCTGCCATCTTTATTAGGCGGGCGGTATAAAGTATATATAAACCACAGGAGGGGATTTGTTTGAAGAGAAAAGGTTGGTCAATGATCATGCTCATGATCCTTCTCGTATCCACACTGCTTTACGGATGTGGATCCGAAGGTTCATCCGGCGAAGGCGGGGGAGACAAGGATAATGCTGCACCAAAGCAATTGATATTCGGTCGTGGTGGAGATTCCGTGGCACTAGACCCGGCAGTGGTAACTGACGGAGAATCATTCAAGGTTACAAAGAATATCTTCGAAACGCTCATCGAGTTCGGGGAACAGGATACAGAACCGAATCCTGGTCTTGCAGAGAAGTGGGACGTAGCCGAAGATGGATTGACGTATACTTTCCACCTTCGTGAAGGAGTGAAGTTCCAAGACGGAACGGACTTCAATGCGGATGCGGTCGTTAAGAACTTCGATCGCTGGATGAACGGGAACGAAGAAGCATTCTATTACTATAAATCCATGTTCGGTGGATTTAAAGGAGACGAAGGGCACGTTATTGAAGACGTGAAGGCTGTTGACGAGAAAACCGTTGAATTCAAGCTGAAACGTCCACAGGCTCCTTTCCTTAAGAACATTGCCATGAGTCCGTTTGCGATTGTCAGCCCGAAAGCAATCGACGAACAAGGCGATAAGCTCGGAGAAAACCCAGTGGATGCAGGAACTGGTCCATTTAAATTCAAAGAGTGGAAGCGTAACGACAAAATCGTCCTCGTGAAAAATGAAGACTATTGGCAAAAAGATCAACCTAAATTGGATGAAGTGGTATTCCGCGCCATCCCTGAAAACTCTGCTCGTCTGAACGCCCTGATTTCCGGGGAAATCGATCTTGCCGATGGAGTCAATCCAAGTGATGCAGGCCAAGTTGAAAGCAATGCTGACCTTCAAATCTTTGAACGCCCATCCATGAACGTAGGCTACCTCGGTTTGACTTCTACGCGTAAGCCGTTCGACAATCCGAAAGTGCGTCAAGCCATCAACTATGCCATCAATAAGCAATCGATCATCGACGCTTTCTTCGAAGGGAAAGCTGAAATTGCCAAAAATCCTATGCCTCCTGTCGTAGCAGGTTATAACGATGAGCTTGAGGGGTATGAATACGATCCTGAAAAAGCGAAGGAATTATTGAAGGAAGCAGGTCTTGAAGACGGTTTCGAGATGGATCTGTGGGCGATGCCAGTACCGCGCCCGTATATGCCGGACGGTCAAAAGGTGGCAGAAGCCATCCAGGCTGACCTTGAAAAAGTCGGAGTCAAAGCCAAAATCGTCTCCTATGAGTGGGCAACGTATCTTGAAAAAGCCCGTAAAGGTGAAGCCGATGCCTTCCTACTTGGTTGGACCGGTGATAACGGAGATGCCGATAACTTCCTTTATGTTCTTCTCGATAAAGACAACATCGGAAGCAACAACTATACGTACTATAGCAATGACGAGCTACACAAACTCCTGATCGATGCCCAATCGGAAACCGATCAAGACAAACGTAACGAGATGTACAAGAAAGCCCAGGAAATCATCCATGAAGATGCCCCTTGGGTACCGCTTGCCCACTCGACGCCACTTCTAGCGGGCAGCAACAAAGTCAAAAACTTCAAGCCACATCCAACTGGATCCGACTTCCTCGGAGCAGTAGACATCGAATAATCCATCACCACCAAAGGGGAGACGCCAAAAGCTCTCCCCTTTGTACATAGAAAAGCGGAGGGCGCTCGATCTGGCCCGACAAGCATAAGACAGAAATCCGGAAAGGCGTTCTCTGCCTTTTTGGATTTCAGGCTTATGACCTCGAGGGCCAAGCGCCCGTAGCTGGACAGGAAAGAAAAGCGGAGGGCGCTCGATCTGGGGCGACAAGCATAAGGCATGAAAGACAGAAAGGCGTCCTTTGCCTTTTTGGGTTTCAAGACTTATGACCTCGAGCCCCAAGCGCCCGTAGCTAGACAGGAAAGAAAAGCGGAGGGCGCTCGATCTGGGGCGACAAGCATAAGGCATGAAAGACAGAAAGGCGTCCTTTGCCTTTTTGGATTCATAAACATAGCAACCATTCCTTTTAAAAAGAGGTGAACACTGATGTTTCAATACACCATCCGAAGATTATTGCAGCTGATTCCGGTTCTGTTGGGGATGACATTGATTGTATTCTTCATCATCCGTGCCATTCCTGGTGATCCGGCACAGGTCATTCTTGGGCAGCAGGCCTCGAAGGAAGCCATCGAGCAGCTGAGGAATCAGCTTGGACTTGATACCGCCTGGTATGTTCAATATTTTGACTATCTAAAAGGTCTCCTTACAGGTGATCTTGGTAATTCCCTCAGAACGAAGACAGAGGTCTCATCCGAAATCTGGCCGTATCTGGCAGCCACCGCTGAACTGGCCATCGTGGCCATGATCATTGCTGTTGTCATTGGGGTCAATGCAGGAATCATCAGTGCGTGGTTCCAGAACTCCTGGTTTGATTACACAGCCATGATCCTCGCTCTGATCGGGGTATCGCTTCCAATCTTCTGGCTTGGTTTAATGGAGCAGTGGGTTTTCGGGATTCAGCTTGACTGGCTTCCTACATCTGGCCGGGAAAATGTCCGGAATCCTGTTTCGTCCATTACGAATTTTTATTTGCTCGACACCTTGATACAAGGGAGATTTGATCAATTCGGTGATGTCTTCAAGCATCTCATCCTACCGGGGATTGCCCTCGCGACTATTCCCATGGCTATCATTGCACGGATGACGAGATCTAGCATGCTCGAAGTCATGAGATCTGATTATATCCGGACGGCACGGGCTAAAGGATTGAAGATGTTCTGGGTTGTATACAAGCATTCTTTGAAGAATGCCATCATTCCGGTCCTGACCGTCATCGGGCTACAGATGGGTCTCCTTCTCGGGGGAGCAATCCTGACGGAAACAATCTTTGGATGGCCTGGTATCGGCCGCTATATTTACGATGCCATAGCCTATCGGGATTACCCCGTCATTCAGTCAGGGATCCTGGTCGTCGCCATGATCTTTGTCACCATCAATCTTATCGTGGACCTACTCTATGCGGCTGTTGATCCGCGCATTAAATATAACTAGCATCTACAGGAAGAGGTGAACTCTTATGGCAGAAATAGCAGAACCGCAAAAGGAACTCAGTCCTGCTCTTCATGAGGAGCATGTTTCTCCGTGGAAGGAGGCGTGGAAGAGCTTCCGGAAGAATAAAATAGCCCTGATCGGTCTCTTCATCGTTTTGTTCTTTGTCATTCTCGCAATAGCGGCTCCTCTTATTGCTCCTCAGGGGATCAATGAGCAGAACCTGGCGAAAAGGCTTCAGGCACCGTCCTCCGAGCACTGGTTCGGAACAGATGATTTCGGCCGTGATATTCTTTCAAGGATCATCCACGGAGCAAGGATTTCCCTATGGGTTGGATTCTTTGCTGTCATCGGTTCCGCCGTAGCAGGGAGCCTGCTGGGGATTGTTGCAGGTTATTATGGGCGCTGGGTTGATACGATTATCTCCAGGATCTTTGATATCATGCTCGCATTTCCAAGTATCCTCCTGGCCATCGCCGTCGTTGCGGCACTCGGGCCATCCTTAAGGAATGCCCTTATCGCCATTGCCATCATCAACATACCGAACTTTGGAAGGCTCGTCCGCTCCAGGGTGCTGAGCGTGAAGCAGGAGGAGTATGTGATGGCGGCTAAGGCAATCGGCATGAAAGATAACCGCATCCTGCTGCATCATATCCTCCCGAACAGTATGGCTCCGATCATTGTTCAGGGGACGTTGGCTATTGCTACGGCCATCATCGAAGCGGCCGCCCTTGGTTTCCTCGGTCTGGGGGCACAGGCTCCTCAACCGGAGTGGGGGAAGATGCTCGCCGATGCTAGGACGTTCATGTTGCAAGCACCTTGGACGATGATTTTTCCGGGACTTGCCATCATGCTGACGGTTCTCGGGTTCAATCTCATGGGCGATGGCCTCAGGGATGCGCTTGATCCAAAAATGAAAAATTGACAAAAAAGAAGAGCCGACAGCATCGGCTCCTTCTTTTTTTTATACTTCTTCTTCTTCCGAGATGGACACTTCGTTATCTTCTTTGTGATACGACTGGAAGCTTGTGATCAATCGCTCCAGATGCTCAAGGTTTTCATCGTATTCAAAGATGGCAGAGAAGATATGAAGCAGGTGGAAATTATGGATATCGTCGTTTTTGGTGTGCTGTTTGACTTCCTCCAGCATGATGGTCATCAATTCTTTTCGGTGAAGACAAACATCCTGCTGTGCTTCCGATTCAGCTTGGGGATGCATCTTGCCAAGGAACTTCAGGTGTAATTGTTCATGATAGGTCAGGAGACAATCGAGCTGAGCCTTGATGACACCCCGGAGTTCATCGGGAAGCTGGTAGATTTCGTTTTCATAGCGGTTTAACCTTTTTAACACTTCAAAGCTGCGGTACGTAGACGAAATCATCTGCCTGAAGATGACAAGCTTCCGGCTTCTGACAATCGTGTTCCGCTTGAAGTATTCACGCTCTTCTTTGTACAGCAGATAAAGCTGATCGACCTTGATGAGCTTTTCTTTGATACGCTCCAGATCTTTTTTTACAAGGTGGAATTCGGTTGCGTGCCTTGTGCTGAGCCTGATCCACTTCAGGATCTCTTCTGTGGAATCCGACACCCGGTGAAATAGCTTTGTCTCATACTTTGGTGGCAAGAAGATCAGGTTGATGATGAAAGAGGAGAATACCCCAATCAAGATCGTAGAAAAACGGATGAGTGCAAATGTAATAAAGTCCTGATCGGTTACCTCCATGATGGCGATGAGTGTGACAAGAGCAAGGCCGATGGTGTTTTGCAGTTTCAGTTTCAAAATGATGGCGATGGCGATAATGACCGCAAGGCCGACCACAAGAGGGCTGCTGCCGAAAATCAATACAAAGATCACGGCGATCCCGGCGCCGACCAGATTTGCCTGGACCTGCTCAATGATGGTCAGGTATGAGCGGTAGATCGTCGGCTGTACGGCGAATACTGCTGCAATTCCTGCGAACACAGGGGCAGGCAGTTTCAGTATTTCTGAGATAAGGAGAGCCAAAACGATCGCAATCCCCGTCTTGAGGATGCGGGCACCAAATTTCATGTATATAGATCCTTTCCATTCTTGACTTTTTCAATAAACAATACTGTACTATACAGGTACTTCAGTACAATATCAATAGGCAATTTCAATTTATTTCAGAAGGTTGCTGCTTGGTATCACAAGGCTTTTCTTACTAGGGTTAGTACCACTTTGGTAAGGAGATTAAACGGGTGTATTGCTCTTTAGTATATGAAGAAGGAGGTGGGATTATCATGGGTGGCTGAATCAAAAAAAGCCCGTCTCGTGTAAGAGACGGGCTGGTGTAATCAAAGCTGCGAGAATGCATTATCGACGGCAACGAGTGTCGCATCGATATCTTCTTCTGTGTGGGCTGTGGTCAAGAACCATGCTTCATATTTTGATGGAGCAAGATTGATCCCTTGATTCAGCATAAGTTTGAAGAACCTGGCGAACATTTCACCGTCTGTGGCTTCTGCCTGCTCATAGTTCTCTACTGTTTCTTCTGTGAAGTAAAGGGTCAAAGCTCCTTTCAGGCGGTTGATGGAAATCGGTGTACCGTGTTTCTTCGCTGCTGCGAGGATTCCCTCTTCAAGCTTGGCGCCGAGTGCATCGAGCTTTTCGTATACACCTTGTTCCTGCAGTACTTCTAGGCAGGCGATTCCCGACAGGATTGATGCTGGATTACCGGCCATCGTTCCAGCCTGATAAGCAGGGCCGAGTGGAGCCACTTGCTCCATGATCTCTTTTTTACCGCCGTAGGCACCAATCGGAAGCCCTCCACCGATGATCTTTCCGAGTGCGGTCAGGTCGGGCTTCACTTTGAGAAGGTCCTGAGCTCCTCCGTACATGAAGCGGAATGCCGTGATGACTTCATCATAGATCACAAGGGAGCCGGCTTCGTGAGCGATATCATTGATGGCTTCGAGGAAACCTTCCTTCGGCTCGACGATCCCGAAGTTTCCTACAATCGGCTCGACAAGAACGGCTGCGATCTGGTCGCCCCATTTTTCCATCGCTTCTTTAAAAGGTCCGATTTCATTGAATGGAACGGTGATCACTTCCTGGGCGATGCTTTTCGGTACGCCTGCTGAATCCGGTGTCCCAAGGGTGGACGGACCTGAACCTGCTGCCACAAGGACAAGGTCGGAATGGCCGTGGTAACAGCCCGCGAACTTGATGACTTTATCTTTGCCTGTGTAGGCACGGGCAACGCGAATGGTCGTCATGACGGCTTCTGTACCGGAGTTGACGAAACGTACTTTATCCATATAAGGCATGGCTTCTTTGATCATTTTCGCAAACTTGACTTCATGGCGCGTCGGCGTACCGTATAATACCCCGTTTTCCGCAGCCGTTTTGATGGCTTCAGTCACGTGGGGATGAGCGTGCCCCGTGATGATCGGACCGTAGGCAGCAAGGTAGTCAATGTACTTATTCCCATCTACGTCCCAGAAATACGCTCCCTCTCCGCGTTCCATCGCGACGGGAGACCCGCCGCCGACTGCTTTATACGAGCGTGATGGGCTATTCACACCACCGACGATATGCTCCAGGGCTTCTGTATGTAATGATTCTGATTTAGAAAATTGCATGGTAACCTCCTAGTATTCTTTGAAACTTCCTTCTCTATTGTAGTACTGCGCCACAGGGTTTAGCAAATAGGGGAATACTGGATAGGAGAATGTTTTCGCAGGAGGATGCGTACATATTAGAAGACAAGCTCATGGATGAGGGATGCGGATGCTGTATGTAATCGGATCAATGATCTTTCTGTGCATGATGATGAGCGTATGGGCACTTTTCACTCCTAGTGGGAAAAAGGACCACGTTTTTTCCCTGCACCACTTTTTCTTTCTGGGGATGTGCTACTTGACCATCATGATTGGTTTCGGCGCCATTTACCTCCTTCTCGATCTTGAGGGAGTTCAAATCCTGGTGGAAGATGGTGCACCCATCAGTGGTACCTTCATTGAACATTTCTTCACGAGCATCTACTTCAGCGGCGTGACGCTCTTTTCTCTTGGATATGGGGATGTTACGCCGGTAGGGGTCGGCCGGGGTGTCGCCCTCATAGAATCGTGGCTGGGCTATACGGTACCGGCTGCCTTTGTGGTTAAAAACTTCATGCGACCAAAAGATGATCGAATAAGTTGAGTTTTATCACTGTTTTGGTTACGCTATCGGTAATCAAACCTTTGGAGGGATCAATAATGACAGTTGGTCAGAAGGCACCGGAATTCGAACTGACGGCGAATAATGGTGGAACAGTGAAACTATCCGATTACAGAGGCAAGAATGTCGTGCTCTATTTTTATCCGAAAGATATGACACCGGGATGTACGACGGAGGCCTGTGACTTCCGTGATCACCATGAGAATTTTGAAGAGCTTGATGCAGTCATCCTCGGTGTAAGCCCCGATCCGGCCGAACGCCATGAAAAGTTCATCGAGAAACACGGTCTCCCGTTCCAACTTCTTGTGGATGAAGATCATAAGGTAGCGGAGGCTTACGGGGTGTGGAAGCTCAAGAAGAACTTTGGGAAGGAATACATGGGTATCGAACGCTCCACTTTTATCATTGATAAAGAAGGCACTCTCTCCAAGGAGTGGAGGAAAGTTAAGGTGAAAGGGCATGTGGAAGAGGCCCTTCAATACATCGAAGAGCATCTTTCCTGAAGCGAAATCGCCTATTTTTCTTTTCAGAGGCGTTTGTCCATTCACTTTTACTGCAGGTACATATAGTAAGAGTAGGGCAACCTCCTCAAATAAGTCAGTCTCCCATAGACAGGGCCGGTCAATGACCGCCCTCTTTTTTTTGCCGCTTGAGATTAGAGGGCTGTATGGCGGTGTGATAAAATGGGAGAAAGGAGTGTGGGTGTCGCGATGGATGTAGTATTTACATATGAGCCAAAAGAAGATTTCCGTGTTGAGCTGATGCGTGAATTCCCCGATCAGCAATTTCACTTCTGCAAAAATGTGAAGGAAGCTGGGGAAATACTGACTGTGGCCAAAGTTGTTGTAACAATGGGGGAGGACTTGACCCCTGAAATCCTTGAAAATTGTCGGCAGTTGAAGTGGATCATGGTAACGTCTGCCGGCTTGGAGAAGATGCCGTTTGATTCCATCCGTCAAAAAGGGGTCATGGTGACAAATGCAAGGGGAATCCATAAGATCCCAATGGCCGAGTTCACATTGGGCCTGATGCTGCAACATGCAAAAAAATTCCCAATCCTCGGTGAGCAGGAGAAAGAAAAGAGGTGGTCGCGCCGGATCGGTTCCACGGAGCTTCATGATCATGTTCTCCTCGTGCTCGGTGCCGGGGCGATCGGAGGGGAGGTCGCCAGGCTGTCAAAAGCATTCGGGATGAAGGTGATCGGCATCAATTCATCCGGTGAGGCAAAAGACCATTTCGATGAGATGTACACCTTTGAAGGGATGGATAAGGTCCTTGGATCTGCTGACTATATCGTTTCGGTCCTTCCGAGTACGAAGGAGACACGCTCTTTGCTGACAATCGATCACTTCAAAGCCATGAAAGAGAGCGCCGCCTTCATCAATATCGGGAGGGGGGATCTAGTGGAGGAGGAAGTACTCCTCCGTGCGGCCGGGGATCACCTGATTGAGAAGATCTACCTGGATGTATTCAAGGATGAACCCCTGCCTGCAGATCATCCTTTCTGGGAAGAGGAGTCAATCACCATCACACCTCATGTGTCGAGCATAACGGAACACTATATGCCGAGGGCGCTCTCCATATTTAAAACCAATCTGCTTGCATATCATAATGGTGAAGAGCTTATCAATATCATTGATACTGAAAGGGGTTATTAAGTTGAAAATTTATACAAAGACCGGGGATAAAGGATCTACATCCCTTATATACGGTACCAGGGTGTCCAAAAAGGATCAGCGTGTAGAAGCATATGGTACATGCGATGAAGCAAATTCCATGCTTGGACTGGCACTAAGCCATATGAAAAATGAATTCTTCGAAGGGAAAGACTCATTCGAGGCCTTCCTTCACAAAGTGCAGACGATCCTGTTCCACGTAGGAGCGGAGCTTGCCACCCCCGAGGGCAAGGAAGTGAAATGGAAGCTGGAGGAGGAGCATGTGAAAGAGCTTGAAGAACAGATCGACGCCCTCGACGGTACGCTCACTCCGCTGACGAATTTCATCCTGCCAGGTGGCCATCCTTCCGGTGCTGCGTTTCACATGGCGAGGACGATTGTGAGGAGGGCTGAGCGGGAAGCGGTAGGAATCGATGAACCGGTCAATCCCCTCGTTCTCTCCTATCTGAACCGATTGTCTGATTACCTGTTCGTGGCAGGGAGATACATCAACCAGCAGATGGGTGAGGGAGAGAAAAATTTGCATGGTTGATGGTGGCATGGATTGACAATCAGCGCCTCCATTAGTACACTATTTATAAAGATTATAAACTAATAATTTTTATGAAAAGAGGTGCATGACGATGTCTGACGAAAGCCAATTGAAAGAAGCGATCTCGACATTGAAGGAAACGGGAGTGCGAATAACTCCTCAACGTCATGCGATATTAGAGTTTCTCATTGAATCAATGGCTCATCCGACTGCTGATGACATATACAAAGCCCTTGAAGGAAAATTCCCTAATATGAGTGTGGCAACCGTCTATAACAATCTTCGGGTCTTCCGTGAAGTCGGACTGGTAAAGGAACTTACCTACGGGGATGCGTCCAGCCGCTTTGATTTTGTCACCACGGAACACTATCATGTCATCTGCGATAGCTGCGGAAAGATTGTCGATTTCCACTACCCGGGACTCGATGAAGTGGAGCATCTCGCCTCTCACGTGACGGGATTCAAGGTTAACAGTCATCGCATGGAGATTTACGGAACATGTCCTGAATGCAGTAAAATCAACAAAGAAACCCATTAAGAATGGCCCACCCGGACCATTCTTTTTTGTTGCGCATCATAAAAAAGATAGGGGCCTGTTAAGGTCCCTATCGGCTGCGTTTTTTATTATAGTCTTCGTTGAACTCTTCGCCTTCAAGCTTCGGATCCAACGTAAGCGGCTCATTGCAATACATGCACATATCGACACGCCCGAGCACCTTCGTGACCTTCCCGCAATTGGGACACGTCACTTGGACGGCCTTCGTCGAGAGCATGCCGATCCAGAAGTAGACGACCGTACTTCCGATGATTGACAGAAACCCCAATAGCATGAAGGTTGTCATGACCCACGGGTGCTGTCTAAAATAGATACCTACATACATAATGATGAATCCGATGAAAACCAAGCTTAACGCAAAGGTCCGGATTTTATTGATTTTGCTAGAATACTTCTTTGCCATCTCCATCCCCCTCCTAAAAAAATACTATACCATAATCAGGATGGAACGGGGGACGGGAATGACGTTTGTCGAAAAATGACTATAATTACAGAAGGAAATCCAGTGTTCATGTCGAAATAGTTACCAACCAATGATTGATGTGGAGGAGTAAGCAATGGAAGACATTTTAAGACCGATATACCAGGAGCGTACCAGTCACCCTAATACGCTGGGCGCCCTGTTGGTAGAACAGAGCAACAAATTCAGCCCCTTGACCGATACCTTTGATATCGTCCTGTTCCTTGTGGTGAAGGAGGCAGAAGAGCCTGTCTTCATCAAGCATTATTCCTATAAAGATCAAAAAGCAGCCCTGCACGTGGTGACGGAGGAAAAGCTCCGGGAATGGATCCTGCTTGGTTCCAACCGTAAAGTCATCGACTGGATTTTCAATGGGAAAGTATTATTTGATCGGAATGAGTTCATCCAGAATCTGAAGATCGAACTGAGAGATTTCCCTTTCTATGGAAGGAAAATCAAAATGGGTCTTGAGTTTGCCAAACTGATCAGACGATATATGGATGGAAAAGTATTCTTCGAGAGTAAGCATTACCTTGATGCCTATAATCATATTGTCCATTCCCTTCATCACCTTGCAAGACTCTCAGTCATCGAGCATGGATTCCATCCTGAAGTGACCGTGTGGAATCAGGTCAAGCAGATCGAACCGGAAATTTACAAGTTGTATGAAGAGCTGGTGACGAGCGATGAGGAAATCGACAAGCGTCTGGAGCTGCTTTTCCTGGCAAGTGAATTCCTTATCCATTCGAGGATGAAGGTAGCTTCAGAACACCTCATCAGCATACTGGAGCAAAAAGAGTATTGGACATTCCAGGAACTCTTGAATAATGAAGGAGCCAAACATTATTCTGTGGATCTGAGCATGATGATCGAGTATCTGACGGATAAGGGTTTCATCGAGGTGGTTGATGTGGAGACCAAAGGACAGGGGATTTACCATAGATATTACCGGGTAAAAAAATAATTATATTAAAATATTAATTTGTGTTGACTTCTTTTATACGGCTTGATATAGTAGTTAAGTCGCCGCTGAACGAAAGCAAAAACGGTCAGTGGCGACCTGATAAAATTAAAAAAGTTGTTGACAAACGAACGGCAACTTGATAAGATTAGAAAGTCGCTTCAGAGAGAAACGAAGCGCTTACAATCTATTTGAACCTTGAAAACTGAACAAAACAAGACAAACACGTCAACGTTAATTCTAGATTTATTTTAAAAGAGCTATTCAAACTTTTTATGGAGAGTTTGATCCTGGCTCAGGACGAACGCTGGCGGCGTGCCTAATACATGCAAGTCGAGCGGATCGATGGGAGCTTGCTCCCTGA
>NZ_JBDKWY010000003.1:0-372562 GCF_039822645.1 Rossellomorea sp. RS05
ATGGCCTTGGTTGACGGTTTTCTTGAGCTGGAACGCTCAAGTGGAAAATTGGAGTGGAGCGCCATCCTGCAGAAGATGGCGAGCGACCTTGGATTCTCGAAGATCCTGTTCGGCCTGTTGCCTAAGGACAGCCAGGACTACGAGAACGCCTTCATCGTCGGCAACTACCCGGCCGCCTGGCGCGAGCATTACGACCGGGCTGGCTACGCGCGGGTCGACCCGACGGTCAGTCACTGTACCCAGAGCGTACTGCCGATTTTCTGGGAACCGTCCATCTACCAGACGCGAAAGCAGCACGAGTTCTTCGAGGAAGCCTCGGCCGCCGGCCTGGTGTATGGGCTGACCATGCCGCTGCATGGTGCTCGCGGCGAACTCGGCGCGCTGAGCCTCAGCGTGGAAGCGGAAAACCGGGCCGAGGCCAACCGTTTCATAGAGTCGGTCCTGCCGACCCTGTGGATGCTCAAGGACTACGCACTGCAGAGCGGTGCCGGACTGGCCTTCGAACATCCGGTCAGCAAACCGGTGGTTCTGACCAGCCGGGAGAAGGAAGTGTTGCAGTGGTGCGCCATCGGCAAGACCAGTTGGGAGATATCGGTTATCTGCAACTGCTCGGAAGCCAATGTGAACTTCCATATGGGAAATATTCGGCGGAAGTTCGGTGTGACCTCCCGCCGCGTAGCGGCCATTATGGCCGTTAATTTGGGTCTTATTACTCTCTGAGGGCTTGGGGCTCGAGGTCATAAGCTGTGAAATCCATAAAGGCACAGAACGCCTTTTTGGCTTTCCCCTCTTATGCTTGTCGCCCCAGATCGAGCCCCCTCCGCTTTTCTTTACCCCACGTAGGTGAGTTTTTCTTGGTTTCGGTAGATGGTGTCGATGGTTCCGCCTCCAAGGCATTCATCTCCGTTATAGAAGACGACGGCCTGTCCAGGTGTGACGGCGCGGATCGGTTCATCGAATACGACGGATACGGTGCCATCTTCCTGGGGGATGACGGTCACTTTGTTGTCATCCTGACGGTAGCGGAATTTCGCGGTGCACGCGAAGGATTCCCGTTTAGGGTCATTGGATGTCCAGTGAACGTCCGTCGCCAAGATGGAATCTGAGTACAGGGCCGGATGCTCAAAGCTTTGTCCCACATAGAGGACATTGCGTTCAAGGTCTTTCCCGATGGCAAACCAAGGGTCACCGGCTCCGCCGATTCCAAGTCCATGGCGCTGTCCGATGGTGTAATACATGAGTCCATCATGTTTACCCATGACTTTTCCGTCCAAGGTTTCCATATTACCAGGCTGTGCTGGAAGATAGTTTCCGAGGAAGTCCTTGAAATTCCGTTCGCCGATAAAGCAGATACCCGTGCTGTCTTTCTTTGTTGCCGTGGCAAGTCCTGCTTCTTTCGCGATTTCGCGAACCTTCTTCTTGTCGATGTTTCCAAGGGGGAACATGACTTTCTCAAGCTGATCCTGCCCAAGCTGATTGAGGAAGTAGGTTTGATCCTTATTGTTGTCTACCCCACGGAGCATTTTGTATTCTCCGTCGCGGTATTCCACCTGTGCGTAATGCCCTGTGGCAAGATAGTCCGCCCCAAGCTTCAGTGCATGATCAAGGAATGCCTTGAACTTGATTTCCTTATTGCACATCACATCCGGGTTCGGTGTACGTCCCGCTTTGTATTCATCAAGGAAATAGGTAAAGACCTTATCCCAGTATTGCTTCTCGAAGTTGACTGCATAATACGGAATTCCAATCTGATTGCAGACGCGGATGACATCATCATAATCTTCCGTTGCAGTGCAGACGCCATTCTCATCGGTGTCATCCCAGTTTTTCATGAACACGCCGATGACTTCATAGCCCTGCTCTTTCAGGAGGAGCGCCGCGACAGATGAGTCCACCCCACCTGACATTCCGACGACCACCCTTGTGTCTTTCGGTTCTTTTTTCATCTATGCCACCTCCCTTATCTTTCCTTCTTCATGTCGTGAGACGATGGATGATCTTCACCGCTTCATCTGCGGCCCGCACGATGTCTTCTTCCGTGTTCCCGAGTCCGAAGCTGAAACGGATGGAGTTGCGGATCTTCTCCGAGTCCCCTCCAAACATCGCCACCAGGACATGAGATGGTTCTATTGATCCAGCCGTACAAGCAGATCCGCTTGATACGGCGATTCCTGACATATCGAAATTCACCAGCATGGATTCGACATCCGTGCCGGCAAAGCTCAAGTTTAGCACATGAGGAAGCCCGTGCTCAAGCGATCCGTTTTCCTCATAAGAAATACCGGATTCATCGAGGTTCCCCTTGAGGATCTCTTTGAATCCTACGTATCGTGTGCGCTTCTCTTCCATGGATGAAGAGGCTATCTCAATGGCTTTGGCCAGTCCGGCGATTCCAGGAACATTCTCCGTTCCTGCGCGGCGCTTCCTCTCTTGTTCACCGCCATATGCGAGGGGGAGGATGTCCACATCCTTCCTGCAATAGAGGAAGCCCACCCCTTTGGGTCCATTGATCTTATGTCCTGAAACAGAAAGAAGATCGACTCCCAGTTCGCCGACATGCAGCTCATGGAGTCCATAGGCTTGTACCGCATCCGTATGAAAGAGGGCCTGGTGATCCTTCAGGAGATGTCCGATCTCGGAGATGGGCTGGATCGTCCCCACTTCGTTATTCCCGAACATGATTGTGACTAGGATCGTGTCTTCACGCAGGACGGCCTTCACGGCATCCACACTGATCCTTCCTGTCTTATCAACGGGCAGATAGGTCACCTCATACCCCTGTTGTTCAAGATGCTGACATGTATGGAGAACGGCGTGATGCTCGATTTCAGTGGTGATGATATGATTCCCGAGCTTCCGATTCTTCATGGCAGCGCCGATGATGGCCATATTGTCGGCCTCCGTACCACCGCTAGTGAAGATGATCTCATTATGGTCTGCGTGAATCGATGCTGCAGCAATGGAACGGGAGCGGTCCACGATGGAGCGGGCTTCCCTTCCGAATGAATGGATGCTCGACGGATTACCGAACGTTCCCTGCATGACCGTCATCATCTCCTCGATCACCGCAGGGTGAATGGGAGATGTTGCCGCATGATCCAAGTAGATTCTGTTCATTCACTTACCTCCTAGATGTAAAACATGTATGCATCGGATTCTCCGTCATCTGTATGATTGGCGAGATCCTCGATCGTTGTATTATCAAGCACGTCCTTCACGGCATCTCGGATGCGGATCCAGAGCTCGCGCTTTGCAGGCTCCTCATCCTCGATCCCTTCCACTGGGCTGATCGGCCCCTCCAGGATCCGGATGATATCACCAGCGGTAATATCCTTAGGTTCGTGGCCGAGGACATATCCCCCATAAGCCCCCCGAATGCTCCTGACCAACCCGCCGTTGCGAAGCGGGGCGACCAGCTGTTCAAGATAGTGTTCTGATAAATCATGCTGTTGCGCGATTGTCTTGAGGGATGTCGGTCCCTCGCCGTGGCGTTTGGCCAGTTCGATCATAATCGTCAAGCCGTACCGGCCCTTCGTGGATATCTTCATTTCAAGCACCTCTGCTATATAGGGTAATTACATTAACTGTATGGTTTCATTCGCTCCTGCCATTATAGCATATTCCATGTCCCACTGTGAAAGGTGGCACATGCGCAGGTTATTTCCATAAAGGGTACCCCTGTGATAAAGTAAAAGGTATCAGAACGCCAGTTTGGAGAGATATACCATGTCGATAAAACCACTCGCTTTCAAAATGAGGCCGCGGACCATCGATGAGATCCTCGGTCAGCAGCATCTTGTCGGAGAAGGAAAGATCATCGATCGGATGGTCAAGGCGAAACAGCTATCATCGATGATTCTGTATGGACCGCCCGGAATCGGGAAAACGTCTATCGCCAGTGCCATTGCAGGGAGCACCCAGTACCGGTTCAAAACATTGAATGCGGTCACCAATAATAAGAAGGACATCCAGATCGTAGTGGAGGAAGCCAAAATGTCAGGCAAGGTCATCCTCCTCCTCGATGAGGTCCATCGCCTTGATAAAGGAAAACAAGACTTTCTCCTTCCTTATCTTGAAAATGGGATGATCACCATGATCGGTGCCACCACGAGCAACCCTTATCACGCCATCAACCCTGCCATCAGGAGCCGGTGTCAGATCTTCGAGCTGAAGCCATTATCCACAGATGAAATGAAGCAGGCCATCCGCCGGGCCATCCAAGATGAAGAACGCGGACTTGGAACGTACAAGCTCGATGTCAGCGAAGAAGCGGTCGAGCACTTTGCCAGCAGCAGTTTCGGTGATGTCAGGAGCTCACTGAACGCATTGGAGCTTGCCGTGCTCTCCACTTCCCCTGATGCAGAGGGAGTCATTCACATTACCCTTCCCATAGCCGAGGAGTGCTTACAGAAGAAAAGTTTCTCCCATGATAAAGACGGGGACGCCCATTATGATGTGATCAGCGCATTCCAGAAATCGATCAGGGGAAGCGATGCCAATGCCGCTCTCCACTATCTCGGAAGACTGGTGGAAGCAGGGGACCTGCCGAGCATCGCCAGAAGATTGTTGGTCATCGCCTATGAAGACATCGGTCTTGCCAGTCCCCAGGCAGGGCCTCGCACCCTTGCTGCCGTGGAGACGGCTGAGAAGATCGGATTCCCCGAAGCCCGGATCCCCCTTGCCAATGCTGTCATCGAGCTTTGCTTGTCACCGAAATCCAATTCGGCGATCTCGGCCATTGATTCGGCCCTATCCGATATCCGGAAGGGGAAAAGCGGCGAAGTACCACCTCATCTCAAGGACGCCCACTACCAGGGCGCTGCAGAACTTGGCAGAGGAATCGAATACAAGTACCCCCACGATCATGAATCGGGCTGGGTCAAACAGGACTATCTGCCTGACCGGATCAAAAACGCCAAATACTATCAACCAAAGAAAACAGGCAAATTCGAACAGGCCATCGGCCAGGTTTATGAAAATATCAATAAGCATAGGTAGTGACAGGTTAAGCCCGGGGCAAAGCGCTCCGGGCTTTTTTCATGCTGTCTCTAGCCTTTCCGCTCTCACCCATGACCAAAATCTACATACCCTGATACTAACCAGGAGGTGATCTATCTTGATACATCTGAATGAAGGAATGCCCATGGACCCGAAAAGCCTCCCCGACGAACAGCGCGCCATCTATGAAGCATTGAACAATTCCCCCATGGATTATAATTTCCCGTCAAAAGACCAGCTGAAGTTTGAAATCAATATGAGAACCCATATACTTCAAAACGCCAAAAAGATCGATGAAGGTGATTCGGAATTCTCCGCTTTCGCCGACTCCCGCTTCAATCCGGCTTTTTGGATCAAGACCCCATATGGATATGAGCTCAGGCGGGGCCGACTTCCCTCCGACGCCATCCGGGACGTCTTCACCAACAGCGCCCTCTACAGCTTCGAGTGCGTGACCACGATCGTCCTGATCTACTATAAGAGCATCCTTGACTCCATTGAACCATCCATATTCAATGACCTCTATTCCCATTTGTTCATCTGGGGCTCCAATTACAATGAAAACCTATGGATGGAAACATACCGCGGCGTCGATCGCATCCCAGGAGACGTGTATTACTTCTACAACCCAGATTACGCCGACCCCATATGGATGGGAGAAAACTCCGTTTATATGGCAGAAGATCTTTACTTCGGTCACGGAATCGGCATGGTTTCGCACAAAAAGATGATCGAAGCATTGGACACCCTGAGAATCGAAGGAGCAAAAAAATCCGCCTACCTACTCAATCAGGTGACCCGGTTGAACTCAGCAAGATTCTACCCCTACAGACGATAAAAAGGGCCGAAGAGTAACGCAACACTTCAGCAAACACCCAACAGCAGGCACAGACCGTTCATCGCACTACCAACCCACTACCCATTGCAGCCACCGTACGATCGCCTACTAAACCTCCAGTTCGAACGTACACAATTACAAAAAGCACCCAATCTACGGCCACTCCCCAATACACAAGCACAGAGTGGATTGGAGCGGAGGGCGGTTGACTCCAGCGGAATAGGAGGTCGGGCAAGACCCCGCAGGCACGAGGAGGCTTGACCACCTACCTCCCCGCAGGAAAGCAAGCGCCCGCAGCGGAAAGGAACGAACCTTTCCAAAAGCAAAAAGACGCGACAAAAAAAGGATACCGAAACCGGCATCCTTTTTTTGAATCTGCTTATGAAGCCACATCACGCTTCGTAAAGAAGACGAAAGCAAGCACTTGGAAAATCACAAAGTAAATCAGGATCATCGTGATGGAAAAGCCCATCGTCATCCCCTTCACAAGCGGAGGCTGGAATCCTGTGTACTGCGTGAGATCCGTATTCGCGAACAAACTGAACTTCGCCCAGTCGAATTTCATCGCAATCAGGCTGGTAAGATTCGACCCCATAAACAATAGGAACACTGAGATTCCGATTGCCAAAGAGCTGCTTCTGAACACAGCCGATATCATGAAGGCCATTGTTGCCATCATGGCGACATCGATCGTTTTCAATAGATACGTCTTGATGAGGTACCATACCATGTTTTGTTCCACGACAGCTCCATCAACATAGGCAAGATGCGCCGATTCCCCGATTCCACCGAAAAGGATGAGACCCAGGAGGAATGAAACCACAAACAGGACGACAAGCTGGCTCAAACCATACAATAAGACCGTGATATATTTCGAGATCAGTATTTTACTCCTTGAAATCGGACGGATCAATAGGAGCTTGATCGTGCCCCATGTGAACTCACTCGCCACGATCCCGGCAGATACGATGATGGTGAACAATCCGACAAACATCACAAGGTAGGCATTGTCTTCTACATATGACCACACATTTGCTTTTTCATAAGGTTTCAAATCATTTTTAAGACGGTACTCATTGATAGCAATACCCTTTTCCGTTTCTTCTTTCATATAACCAGGCATGTTCCCTTTGAGCATTTCCTTATCGTCAGCAATCTGAGTCTGGACGTCCTTCTTCCAATCATCAGACACCTTCGACTGGCTGTCCAGATACTTGCTTGTTGCTCCCGTGATCCCAATGATGGCCACGAGGAGGCCCAGCATGACGTATGTACCGACACGCTTGAAAATCTTCATCCATTCATTTCTGATCAAATTAAACATTGACTGTCTCTCCTTTGTCGTTGGTGATTTCCAGGAAGCGATCTTCAAGGGTTTTCGAAATCGGCATGACTCCGAAAATGTCCATTCCATCTTCCACCAGTGCTTTGACCAGTGCAGGGATCCGTTCTTTTTCGATAGCCAGCTGCACCTGATTGTCTTTCACTTCGAATTGGATTGCAGGATCGAACGTCTTGATCGAGGCTTTGATCAGGGATGCATCAGCGACATCGATCTGGTAGATCTGTTCGGTTCCACCGACGAAGGCGCGAATATCCTGGACGTCTACCAGTTTTCCAGATTGCAGGATGGCGATGCGGTCACACATCATTTCCATTTCAGAAAGAAGATGGGATGAAACGATGACGGCCATTCCTTCCTCAGCTGCTAGCTTGCGGATATACGCACGGATCTCACGGATTCCTGCAGGATCGAGTCCGTTGGTCGGCTCATCCAAGATAAGGAGCTTCGGCTTATGGAGAAGACATTGGGCGATACCTAGGCGCTGGCGCATCCCGAGTGAATAGGTTTTGACCTTATCCTTGATCCGGCTCGTCAATCCGACGAGTTCCACTACTTCCTTGATTCGCTCTTCCGTGATGCCTTTATGCATGCGGGCAAAGTGCTTCAGATTTTGGTAGCCTGAAAGGAACTTATAGAGCTCGGGATTTTCCACGATGGCCCCGACTTCACTGATGGCTTCAGCGAAGTCCTTCTGGATGCTCTTACCTGAGATAAGGACATCCCCTTCTGTAATCTTCATCAGTCCGACGATCATCCGGATCGTCGTGGTCTTTCCGGCACCGTTCGGCCCGAGGAATCCGAAGACCTCCCCTTCATTCACTTCGAATGATAGTGAATCGATGATTTTCTTGCCTTTGATGACTTTCGTGACATTTTGCAATTGAGCAATCGTCTTCATTCCAGTTCCATCCCTTCTATTTGAGTCGTGCGCTTCAACCATTGAAGGACCGACAGTCCTTGTTCTTCCCGTAATTGTTCAACGTTGCAGTGACCTTTCACTTCTCCGTTATGGATGATGTAGGCTTCATCGAGGATGGCCTCGATTTCATCGATTTCATGAGTGGCGATGAGGACCGTCTGCTCTCCCCAGTCGATATAGGAAAGGAGCCCCTTCACAATGGTGTCCCTCACCATCGGATCTAGACCTGAGAATGGCTCGTCGAGTAGGATGACTCTAGCCTGCCTGGATAGTGTGAGGACAAGCTTCAGCCTTCCACGCGTCCCTTTGGAAAGGTGCTTGATCTTTTTCGACCCATCCAGCTGCATGAACGAGACAAGCTCTTCTGCCCGTTCCATATCGAAGTCGCTGAACTGTGAGTTGTAAAATTTGAGCATCCCTTTCACCGTAAACGTCTCATAGAACATATCAAGCTCCGTCAGGTAGGCCACTTCTTCAGCCACCTTACGATTGATCGGTTCATCATCGAGCATCACCTTGCCTGCACTGGGGAGTACAAGGCCGGCGATCATTTTCAGCGTTGTGGATTTCCCGCTACCATTCGGTCCGAGGAGTCCGTAGATCTTTCCTTTTTCAAATTGCAAGGAGGTGTTCCGAAGAGCAAGTCCGCTGCCGTATTTCTTCGTGACATTCTCAAACCGGATCACGATCATTCTCCTCTCCGTACCGTTTGATGCTTTCAATCATTTCTTCTTTACTGAGACCGAGCTCCTTCATATTTTTAATGAAGATTTCGATTACTTCTCGCTGCACTCTTTGATTTAACACAGATAGCACGTCATCTTCCTCCGTCACAAACGTTCCCTGTCCTCGTTTCGTTTCCACAATGGTCATCCTTTCCAACTCACTGTATGTCCGCTGTATGGTGTTCGGATTCACCCCGGCTTGCAAAGCCATCTCTCTGACTGAGGGAAGCTTATCGCCAGGGTGTCGTTCCCTCCTGACGATTTCACGGATGATCCGATCGGCGATTTGCAGGTATATGGGTTTGGACGCTGAGTATTCTTCTACCATGATCTACACCTCAATCCTGCGATCTAATAGTCTACATGAAATGATGAATAATATGAGCCACATGACCCCTTCCCAGATGAATGGGAGAAGCGGCAGGGGAATGATATCGATATTGAATCCACTGTCTTCTCCTCCTGAGCCGATGGTGAAAAAGAAACTGGCTGGAAGGTCGACTACCCATGTGTTGTTAACGAAGGTTTCCACAGGTTTCAGACTGGTAACGAATGTTGTCACCGATGTGTACAAGATCCATAATCCGGCGAGGATGAGCCAGCGAATGTTCTTGATTGCCGGGAATTTCCCCATGGAGTGATAGACCGTCCAGAAAAAGATCAGCCATCCCGACATGTTGAGGCCGAGCAAGAGAACACCGATATTGAAATACACGCCCTCCTTGACCGGCCAGTATCCGATATCAGGAAGCCTGCTGAAGCTGATGAATCCAAGAAGATCTACGAGAAGCAAGGAAATGATCAAGTAAACCATTGCGACGAGTAGTTTTGAAGAAAGCAGTGTAAATCCGCTGAGCGGGGTATGCAACCAAAGCTGTGTCTTCCCTTCCAGCCGGAGCATGGAGTAGACGATGACCGGTAGAAAAGCAAAGTGGAAGACGCCGAGCATGATAGCGAATCCGACAGGGATCCCTTTCTCATCGAAGTATCCCCCTGCGCCGAGCCCAAGGGAATAAACGACGATGATAATCGCCAACCACCCTATGAACCACACCTTGGATGTATGGAAATCCTTCCAAAGAAGGCCTCTGAATGCATTCATTTTTTCACTCCTTTCTGTTTGTGTTCCAGTGTACTAGTTAGATAATACACTAAGACACAAATAGTAGTCAATAGGGTTTTTGCCTAAAATTTGTATGCACTCCAAAGGAATGTTAATACTGCACGCAAAAAGGCCCGTGCCTCAAGGGAGGTACGGGCCTTTCAATTTGTTATTTATCTTTCACACGTCTGATTTCAATTTCTTTTAAGAGCTGATTGATGACATGGCTGGCAGCGATGAGGCCGGCAACAGACGGAACGAATGCATTCGATGAAGGCGGAAGCTGTGCCTTTCGAATTTTGGCATCATCCTTCCCCACTTCCTTCCGTACTTCTTCACGGATGACGATCGGACTCTCGTCGGAGAAGACGACCGTAACCCCTTTTTTGATCCCTTCTTTTTTCAGACGGGTGCGGATGACCTTGGCGATGGGATCCGTATGGGTCTTGGAGATATCCGCAATCTGGAAGCGGGTAGGGTCATTCTTGTTCGCAGCACCCATGGATGCGATAAGCGGAATGTCACGCGTCAAGCACTCTTTCATCAGATGGATCTTGTACGAAATCGTATCGGATGCATCCACTACGAAGTCCAGCCCGTAATGGAAGAACTCTTCATACGTTTCTTCGGTATAGAACATCTTAAGGGCGATGACTTCACAGTCTGGATTGATATCCTTGATCCTGTCCCGCATCAGGTCGACCTTCGGCTGGCCAACGGTAGAAAGCAGGGCATGCACCTGACGATTCACATTTGTGATATCCACGTCATCCTTATCAACAAGGACAAGGCGGCCAACTCCGGAACGGGCGAGGGCTTCGGCTGCGAACGAACCGACACCGCCGATCCCGAGAACGGCCACTGTACTATTTTTAAGGGTCTGAAGACCTTCTTTCCCGATCGCTAACTCATTACGTGAGAACTGGTGAAGCAATATGATCAACTCCATTGTAAGTATTCAACTAGGTTTATTCTGAATTAGAATAAAGGATTGAGCACTGAAAATCAATATATTGCGTTCATTCTCCATGGAGTTTTGCTTCTTCAGGAGTTTAATTCCTGTGAGTGTTGAAGCTTGGAAGCTTTTCGCTTCCCAAGGAACAGCATCAATGCGACCAAGCCTGCAAGGAGGATGATGATGGTATACGGGTTCCCGGTCAGGCCGGCGATGACAAAACCGATGAGTGCGATGCTTGCATTCACTGCTGCATACGGGAATTGCGTTTTCACGTGATCGATATGATCCGCACCGGCACCTGTTGACGACAATAGCGTCGTATCCGAGATCGGAGAACTGTGATCTCCGAAGATCCCCCCGGATAGAACCGCTCCGATGCACACGAGAAGCTCGGCATCTAGTGAGACCGCCATTGGGATGGCAATCGGGAGCATGATAGCAAATGTCCCCCAGGAGGAACCGGATGCAAGGGACATGCCTGCTCCTACCAGGAAGAGGATCGCCGGGATGATGAAGGCTGGAATATTCCCCTTCACCAGTTCAACGATGTAGGAAGCTGTCCCCATTTCGCTGATCACCTTGCTGAGCGACCAGGCAAGCACAAGGGTCACGGCGACATACACCATCTTTTGCATGCCCCCCGTATAGATCTCAAAGATCTCATTGAATGTCTTCAATTTGTACGAAATCATCAGAATGATAAGGGATATGGCCGCAAAAAGATAGGCGGTACTCAGTGCCACCCTGAAAGCACTGCCTTCCACCGGTTTGAACGGGAAGCCTTTTGATGCCAGGAGACCGAAGAGCGTGATGAATAGGATCAATAGGGGAAGCCAGATTAAAACCGGATTACTCGGCTTGAGTCCCCCATCCTCTGCTTTTCTCAGAGGCTTAGATGTTTTCCAGTAGAGTTCACCTCTGTTGGCCCTATCCTCAGCCAATTTCATCGGTCCGAAGTCCAGCTTCAGAAGTGCGACCAGTGGCACCATAGACACGGCAAGGAGAGCATAAAATTGAAACGGGATCACATGAACCAGCGTGCTGAATTCAGAGGTGGTGATATCGAGATGATCAAACTCCTTCTTGATCAGTCCCATGATGTAGACGCCCCACCCGATAAACGGAACCAACACCGCCACCGGTGAGGAAGTGGAGTCAATGATCCATGCAAGCTTCTCACGTGAGACTTTCACTTTATCGAATATCTTCTCAAAAACGGGCCCTACGATCAAAGGGGTGCCGAGATCGGAGAAGAAGATGATGATGCCGCCGATCCAGGCTGATACTTGGGCTTTCGCCTTTGAATTGATTAAGTTGGTGGCACTATTGGCCAGGGCCGCTCCTCCTCCCGACTTCTCCATGAGGGCGACGAATCCCCCGATGAAAAAGAGCAGGACTAGCACAGCGGCATTATAGCTGTCTGCCACCTGCGGGAACATAAATTCCCCGATGGTTTGCATTGTGGCCTCAAGGGGCCTTCCGCCCACAAGCATGAGGACACCGACATATACGCCGGAGAATAAAGAAATAATGACATTTTTCGTGATGACCGCCAGCAGCACGGCGATGATCGGCGGCAGTAGGGATAACCAGCCCATATGTTCCATTTTGACCACTCCTATGATGTAAAGTTAGCAAAGATTACCTTTAAAAAGTATAGGGCTTGTCGACAGTTTCCGCAATGGTTTTTTGATATTTATTCATTTTCATGTATTTTTAAACAAACATATTTTACGAAGCAACTCTTGTAACTATAAAAAAGAGCCGGATCTCGAAAGATCCGGCTCTTGTGCATTACGTATCCATTTGTGAAACGAGTCCCAATCGTGCCGTCGCTGCGTTTCCTTTGTTTTGAACCCGCTCTCGGCAGGTGGGTGCTTTATTCCACTACTTGTTAGTCCTCTTGAAGCGAGGCATGAACGCCTAGCGAAAAGTCAAGCTCCCAAGGTTTGAAGTGTTCGGTCAAAACTGATAGGTTAAAACGTCGGACACATCAGGACTCGTCTGTTATTTACATCATCATAGCATGGGAGCGGCCAATTTTGCAATTCACAACCGCTGGAGAATTTCCGACATCATTCAACATCCAGTGATAGTGACAGTTCTTTCAACTGGGCTTCGCTAACGCCTCCAGGTGCATCGGTGAGGACGCAGCTTGCACTGGCCGTTTTAGGGAATGCAATGGTATCGCGAAGGTTCGAACGACCTGCAAGGAGCATCACCAAACGATCAAGGCCAAGGGCGATCCCGCCGTGTGGAGGAGTACCGTACTCAAATGCTTCCAGAAGGAATCCGAACTGCTCATTCGCTTCTTCTTTAGAGAATCCGAGGACGCTGAACATTTTTTCCTGGATGTCACGCTCATAGATCCTGAGTGATCCACCGCCAAGCTCATATCCGTTCAATACAAGGTCATAGGCCTGAGCCCTTACTTCACCCGGGTTGGTCTCAAGAAGCTCGAGATCTTCCCTCACAGGCATGGTGAAAGGATGGTGTGCTGCATAGTAGCGATTGTCTCCTTCATCGAACTCAAGAAGCGGCCAGTCCGTCACCCATAGGAAGTTGAACATAGACTCATCAATCAGGCCGAGCTCTTTACCAAGCTTGAGGCGAAGCGCCCCAAGGGCATCGGCCACGACGGATTTTTTGTCGGCGACGAATAGGAGAAGGTCCCCTGTTTCTGCTTCTGAAGCAGCAGACAGGCTGGATGCATCCTCTTCCGATACGAACTTGGAAATCGGGCCTTTAAGACCTTCTTCTTCTACCTTCAACCATGCGAGCCCTTTTGCTCCATAGCGGGATACGAATTCTGTGAGACCATCGATATCTTTCCTTGAGTAGTTGGAAGCGGCCCCTTTCACATTGATCAATTTCACTTGACCACCGCCTGCTACAGCACCCGAGAACACCTTGAATCCTGAATCCTTCACGATTTCGGATACATCGATCAGTTCCATGGCAAAACGGGTATCAGGCTTATCCGATCCATAGCGGCTCATGGCTTCATCATATGTCATGCGTGGGAAGACCGATTCGATATCCAGGCCTTTCACGTCCTTCATTAGCTTCGCCATCATTTCTTCGACCAACAGGATGATCTCTTCCTGTTCCATGAAGCTCATTTCCATATCGATCTGGGTGAATTCAGGCTGACGGTCTGCACGAAGATCCTCATCACGGAAGCAGCGGGCAATTTGGTAATAACGATCGAATCCGGACACCATCAGAAGCTGTTTGAAAATCTGCGGCGATTGAGGAAGGGCGTAGAATTCTCCTTGATGAACCCGGCTCGGCACAAGATAGTCACGTGCTCCTTCAGGCGTGCTCTTCGTCAGGATCGGGGTTTCCACATCAAGAAATCCATTCTCATTCAGGAAACTGCGGAATGACGTAGTGACATTATGGCGCATTCTGAACGTCTCGGCCATAGCCGGGCGGCGGAGATCCACATAGCGGTATTTCAAGCGCACGTCTTCTGATACTTCCATTTGATCGTCGATCATGAATGGTGGGGTCTTCGCTTCATTGATGATCTGTACATCTTCTGCATGAATCTCAATTTTTCCGGTTTTCAGGTTCGGGTTGACCGTTCCTTCACCCCGTGCAACGACCGATCCCGTTACGGAAATGACATACTCGTTTCGGATTCTTTCCGCCAGTTCGAGTGCTTCCTGAGAAAGATCGGGATTGAATACGACCTGAACGATCCCTTCACGGTCGCGGAGGTCGATGAAGATCAGACCCCCAAGGTCACGTCGTTTTTGCACCCATCCTTTGATGGTAATCGTTTCACCGATGAATGATTCCGTTACGTTTCCACAATAGGTTGTTCGTTTTGGCATTTTTTTCTCCTCCTGGCGATTATGTTAGACAAGCTTGCTCTTGATGTGGTCAACGAATGAGTCAATGGCGACTTCCTCTTGCTCCCCTGTTGCCATATCTTTCACGTTCACTTTGTTTTCCTGAAGTTCATTTTCACCGATCACAGCTACGTATTTGGCCTGATGACGGTCAGCGCTCTTGAACTGGGCCTTCACTTTTCGGTCAAGATAATCTTTCTCGGAAGAGATCCCCGCTTCCCTCAGCTGATGAAGGAGTTTAACGCCATATGCTTTGGCCTCTTCCCCCATGGCGACGATATAGCAATCGACGCCTTGTTGGATCGGGAGCTCCACTTTTTCGGCTTCAAGGGCCGCGATGAGCCTTTCAATGCTGAATGCAAATCCGATACCCGGTGTTTCGGGTCCGCCGATTTCCTGAACGAGTCCGTTGTAGCGACCCCCTCCGCAGAGGGTGGTGATGGCACCGAAGCCTTCTGCCTCACTCATGATTTCAAACGCTGTATGGTTATAGTAGTCCAGGCCGCGAACAAGAGTCGGATCTACGACGAACTCTACGTCCATGCTGGTGAGATACGATTGCACCTTTTCAAAATAGGCCTTGGATTCTTCATTCAGGTAGTCTAGGATGGACGGAGCCGTTGCCATCAATTCATGGTCGCGGTCCTTCTTACAGTCCAGGATCCTAAGTGGATTCTTCTCTAGTCGATTCTGACAATCGGAGCAGAACTCACCGATCCTAGGCTTGAAGTGATTGATCAGCGCTTCACGATGCGCTTGTCGGCTGCCTCCATCACCCAGGCTGTTGACAACAAGTTTCAACTTGCGAAGTCCAAGTTTTTTGTAAATGCCCATGGCGAGCGAGAGGACCTCTGCGTCGATGGCCGGGTCTTCACTTCCAAGTGCTTCCACACCGAACTGTACGAACTGGCGGTAGCGGCCAGCTTGTGGACGCTCGTAGCGGAACATCGGTCCGGTATAGAACAGTTTGGTCGGCTGATTCGCATTTCCGAACAGCTTATTTCCTACGAATGAACGTACGACGGACGCCGTACCTTCAGGGCGGAGTGCCAGGCTCCTTCCTCCGCGATCTTCGAACATGTACATTTCCTTTTGTACAATATCGGTCGTGTCACCGACACCACGCGTGAAAAGTTCACTCGATTCAAAGATCGGCGTTCGGATTTCATTGTATTGATAAGCGCGACAAAGATCGGTCGCCACCTTTTCGATATATTGCCACTTTTCTACTTCTCCGGGCAGAATGTCCTGTGTTCCTCTTGGTATTTGAATAGACAAGGGGATTCCTCCTTTTCATAAAGCCTTGATATGTATGTCCCCGTAAATCGAGGCAATAAAAAAAGCCCTCGATCCCTTGTAATAAATACAAGGGACGAGAGCTGTTATTCCCGTGGTGCCACCCTAATTGGAGTCCTATAGACTCCCACTTCACCAGTTAACGCCTGGTACGTCCATCCCCTACTCTGGTTTCAGGGCGGAGCCTCCCGAGTGTTCATTCACTGATGTACCTTGCAGAAATGCTTGCAGCCCAGGGCATTTCCTCTCTTCGCAGGTGGAGACCAGCTACTATTCTCGATCGTCGGTTTTTGAAAGCTATATTATTTCTATAATAATACGGATGAGGCAGGTTCATGTCAAGGGGTTTCGTCAGGACCTCTCCATTTTCTTTTTCAATAGGCGGACATCCTTCAGCGTCAGACCGAACTCAGATGCAAGCTCCATGTTCAACGCGCCTTTTTCCATTTCCATGAAATGGTGAAAATCCGTCTGAAATAGTGCTTTTTCACTAGTCATATTCAGAAAAGCTTTATCGCTTGATCGCATAGTACCCTCCCTTTCACTATTCCTACCATCTATCCTTTCCAAATGACTAAATTTCTATTGTAATAAAGGAATTTTATTTTTTATCTCGTATTTATGTGGGTATGGGTCATTTTTGAAGGTGTTTTCTTCAAAATGAGTTCAGAATACGTGTGACAGTCCGATATTACTAATGATGTCCATGAAGAGAGAGGAGGTTGTCAACATCAAGAAAATCTACATATCCTTCCTGATCGTCTGTCTCCTGGTCCCCCTTCTTACCTCTGTGAAGGCAAGTGCATCCGGGGAACAGGTGAGTATCGGGGTTCCTACCCTCAATGTGAGGACGGGGCCAGGACTCAGCTATCCAATCCTCATGCAGGCAGCCAAAGGGGAAGAGTATACGGTCACCGGGAATGATGGGGACTGGTACAAAATCGATACGCCCCAAGGAGAAGGCTGGGTAGCTGAGTGGCTCGTTACCCAATCTGATTCTGCAGGGACAGCGCAGGCTTCTGCATCCTCCGGTCTTAAAGGGACGACGACAGAAGATTCGATCAATATAAGGAAAGCCCCGTCCACGGATAGCGATCGCCTCGGCACCCTATCAAGCGGGGAAGAAGTGTCAATCACCGGAAGTGTACAGGGCTGGTATGAAATCTCTTATGATGGGGGCACAGCCTGGATCAATCAAGATTATCTGTCCCTTTCCGGTATAGAATCCGGCGCAGAAGAAGAACCCGGTTCTCCTTCTGCTACCGCCACCGTCAATGTGGAATCGCTGCTAGTGCGCGATGAGGCCTCCCTGAATGGCAGTATCGTCGGGAAAGTCACCCGAGGAGAATCCTATTCCATCCTTGAAGAATCAAATGAATGGTATCGGATCCAACTCTCGAACGGCGGGGATGGATGGGTGGCAGGCTGGTTCATGAAAATCGCCGGTGATGACAAAGAGGAACAAACTGAAGGAACGTCCATGTCAGAAGGCGCTCCTGATTCCATCACAATCCTGTATGATGGCACCAACCTCAGAAGCAGTCCAAACAGCCAGGCAAGCGTCGTGGAAAGGGCCGGCAGCGGTTCGACCTTCGATGTGGTGGGAACATCGGGTGACTGGTACGAAATCAGGCTCTCCGACGGTGCCAGTGCGTTTGTAGCCAACTGGATTGTATCAAGCAAAAAAGGCGGTACGTCCCCGGCTCCTGAAACGTCCGGCGGACTTGAAGGTAAGACCATCGTCCTCGATCCGGGGCACGGCGGACGTGACGGAGGGACGACAGGTGTCAACGGCACACATGAAAAAAACCTGACCCTGAAGACTGCCCAGCTCGTGGCAGACAAATTAAGGAGTGCAGGTGCGGAAGTGATTCTGACGAGAAGGAACGATGAATTCATCTCCCTTCCATCCAGGGTATCATTATCTCATTATTATATGGCCGATGCGTTTGTCAGTCTTCACTTCGACAGCATCTACGATTCGTCCATCACAGGACATACCACCTATTATAACGGGGCACAGCAAAAGGATTTGGCCGAATCGGTCCATTCTGCCCTTTCCGGAAGAATGCCTAATGCCGATCGCGGCGTCCGGAACGGCGACTACCATGTGATCCGTGAAAACATGAGGCCGGCCGTCCTGGTGGAGCTTGGATTCCTCAGCAATGCATCCGAAGAGGCAAATGTAAATACGGCCTACTTCCAGGATACTGCGGCCACCAGCATCTATTACGGATTGAGCGAATACTTTACAGATTGACGAAAAGCCAGGGAGGCTCACCTCCCTGGCTTTTCTCATTGCGTTTATTTCTCTACAATCAAGGTCACAGGGCCATCATTGATGAGTTGTACGTCCATCATGGCACCAAAAACCCCGGTTTCTACCTGAATGCCCTTCTCCCTGAGGAGTGCATTGAAACGGTCATAGATGGCTTCTGCCTCTTCAGGCTTAGCAGCATCCATGAAGTTGGGCCTCCTGCCCTTCCGGGTGTCCCCGTAGAGGGTGAACTGTGATATGGAGAGAATCTCTCCTCCCCGGTCTAGAAGGGAATCATTCATCTTTCCATCTCCGTCTTCGAAGATCCTGAGGTTTACGACCTTATCGGCAATATAGGCCGCTTCCGCCTCCGTATCCCCGTGAGTGATCCCGACAAGGAGGACGAGTCCAGACTGAATACGGCCCTTCACTTCGCCGTCCACCGTCACGGATGCTTGTTTGCTCCGTTGCAGTACAACTTTCATTACCTAAAACCCCTTTAGTTCATAATTCTTCGCACAGCATAAATATCAGAAATCTGCTTGATCCGCTCCACAACTTTATGGAGATGGGAAATATTATGAATGGAAATCGACATATTGATGGTTGCCACTTTATTCCGATCTGACTTCCCACTGACAGCCGATATATTCGTTTTGGTTTCGTTGACCGCTTGGAGCACTTCGTTCAGAAGACCGCGACGGTCATAACCTGAGATCTCGATATCCACGTTGTACTCTTTCTGGTCATAGCGGTCGCTTTCCCACGAAACGGGTATGAGGCGTTGTTCCACCCCTTCCGCCAAGACATTCGTACAGTCGGAGCGGTGGACGGACACACCACGGCCCTTCGTAATGAAGCCGACGATCTCATCGCCAGGTACAGGTGAACAGCAGCGGGACAGACGGATCAGAAGGTTATCGATCCCTTCCACATGCACACCTGCATCCTTCTTCTTCCGCTTCTGAGGCTGGGCGTTCAGTTCTTTCACGGTTTCTTCAAGAATATCTTCCTGTTCCCGTTTCCTTCGTTCCTTCTCCGTGAGGCGGTTGGCGATTTGCGCTGCGGTGATGCCGTTATAGCCGACAGCCGCGTACATATCATCTTCATTGGAGAAATTGAACTTCTCGAACACCCGCTTGATGTTTTCAGACGTGAGAATTTCCTTCACATCGAAATCCTGGGCCTTGATCTCTTTCTCGACCATTTCCCGGCCCTTCTCGATGTTTTCTTCTCTTCTCTGCTTTTTGAAGAACTGTCGGATCTTATTTTTCGCCTGAGACGTCTGGGCAAGCTTCAGCCAGTCCTGACTCGGTCCATAGGAGTGCTTGGACGTAAGGATTTCAATGATATCCCCGGTTTTCAATTTATAATCGAGGGTGACCATCTTCCCGTTGACCTTGGCCCCGATCGTTTTATTCCCGATTTCCGAATGGATCCGGTATGAAAAATCAATCGGTACCGATCCGGACGGAAGCTCCAGGACATCCCCTTTCGGAGTGAAGACAAAGACCATGTCGGAAAATAGGTCGATCTTAAGGGACTCCATGAACTCCTCGGCGTTTGCCGATTCATTCTGGAACTCAAGGATCTCCCTGAACCATGAGAGTTTCTTATCGAAGGAAACCGGTTCATTGGCTTCCTTGCCTTCTTTATATGCCCAGTGGGCTGCAACACCGTACTCCGCGATCTCATGCATTTCAAGCGTCCTGATCTGCACTTCAAGGGGATCCCCTTTCGGTCCGATCACGGTCGTATGGAGGGACTGGTACATATTCGGTTTGGGCATGGCGATGTAGTCTTTGAAACGGCCTGGCATCGGCTTCCATCTTGTATGGATGATTCCGAGGACGGCATAGCAATCCTTGATGCTGTCCACGACGATCCTTACGGCCAGAAGGTCATAAATTTCATTGAATTGTTTATTTTGAAGGGCCATTTTCCGGTAGATGCTGTAAATGTGCTTCGGACGGCCGGAAATGTCAGCGATGATCTTTACATCACTGAGGTGATCCTTCACATCGTCGACGACTTCCTCCAAATACTCTTCCCGCTCTGCACGCTTCTTCTTCATGAGGTTGACGATGCGGTAATACTGCTGTGGATTCAAGTACCGGAGACTGGTGTCCTCGAGCTCCCATTTGATCTTGGATATACCAAGACGGTGGGCAAGAGGGGCGAAGATTTCCAGTGTCTCGTTCGCGATCCTGCGCTGTTTTTCCTGAGGAAGATGCTTGAGCGTCCTCATATTATGGAGGCGGTCGGCGAGCTTGATCAAGATGACACGGATATCCCTTGCCATGGCCACGAACATCTTCCGGTGGTTTTCTGCCTGTTGCTCTTCCTGGGACTTGTACTTGATCTTCCCGAGCTTTGTCACCCCGTCAACAAGCATGGCCACTTCAGAGTTGAAGTCTTCTTCGATCTGCTGCAGGGATATCCCTGTATCCTCTACAACATCATGAAGAAAACCGGCAGCCACAGTTGCCGGATCCATCTCGAGATCTGCCAGGATCCCAGCCACCTGAATCGGGTGGATGATATAGGGTTCACCCGACTTTCGGTACTGTTCGCTATGGGCTTCCCGTGCATACTCGTATGCCTTTTCCACCAATCCTACATGCTCGTCATTCAAATATTCTCTTGTTTTATCTATAACCTGTTCAGGGGTTAATACTTGATCCTTCGCCATGATCAAAATCACCTTTATATATAAATTTGGTTCAGCGCCTAATGAAAGGCACCGACATACTCTATCTATTCGAACGCTCTGACGCGTTTTGAAAATAAAACGATTGTTACCATTATCAAAAAAAAAAGCGATTATGTAAAGGGTTTGGGCTAAAATTCTCAGATTTCATCTGGTTTTGTCGAATGGTGACGATTACATAGAAAGATAACTTACCTGTCATGGAGGGAACTTCCGACATGGATCGTGAACGGCTATAAAAAAATAAGGGCCGGCATCTTTCTATGATGTCGGTCCCTTATGTATGATCAGTATTGCATCAAAGTCATGATATCGTAGCCTTCAAGCTTATCACGACCGTCAAGATAGGTCAGTTCGATCAAGAAGGCTGTACCGGCAACGATCCCGCCGAGCTCTTCTACAAGCTTGATTGTCGCATCGATCGTACCGCCTGTAGCGAGTAGATCGTCTGTGATCAATACGCGCTGTCCCGGTTTGATGGCATCCTTATGGATGGTCAGGGCATCTTTTCCGTACTCAAGCCCGTATTGCTGTTGGATCGTCTCACGTGGGAGCTTGCCAGGTTTCCTGACAGGAGCGAATCCTACCCCAAGAGCATACGCCACTGGGCAGCCGATGATGAAGCCCCTTGCTTCCGGTCCGACAACCAGATCGATCTGTTTTTCCTTTGCGTATTCCACGATCTGATCCGTTGCGTATCTATATGCATCACCATTGTCCATTAGAGTGGTGATGTCTTTAAACTTAATGCCTTCTTTAGGCCAGTTATCAACGATCGTGACATATTGTTTCAAGTCCATGCTTCTACTTCCTCCTCAACTATAGCGGACTCTTTCATCCTTTCGCTGAACCATGTCTTCAGTTCCTGATATGACGAGTACAGGAGCTCATTTTCAAGCTCGTACTGATGCTGCTTCCTCATGTAGGCAGGAGATTCGGACAGGTCTTTCTTCACTTTGACAGGATGAAGAGAAATCAAACCATCTTCTATTGTAACAAACTTCAATTCAAAAAACACCTTTGACATGAAATCGATTGTTTCCAAGGACCACCCCTTGTACTTGGCAAGGTCATTACCGTGTTTCTTCAGATCGAATGAACCCCTCTTATGAAGGAAGGCATAATACCATTTGAAATGATCACGGGTGGGCATCGTACTGAAGAAATGGTCTTCATGCTGGTGGAAATGGGCGTAGATGCGATGCGGCCTGCCGAGTTCAAGAAGCTGCTCCATCAGTCGACGGTCCCCAGGGAGATCGAGGAGTACGAGATTGCATCCATCCACCACGAGCCCTTCAAGATCGGATTCACTCTGGATGTACCGGACTTCCCCTTTGAACAGCGTTGTATCCGCCGATTTCGGATGGAAGCATACGATCACCCTGTCACCATCAGGAATGAGAGGGGCCCATTTCGTCACCTGCTTGATCCCCCTCATATCGAAAAGCTGCCAGGACGAAATCTGGATATCCTGCAGGAAGATCTGAGGCTTCTTGCGATTATTCCATTCATTAATCGACAGTTCTCCGATAACGGAAGCTTTTACATAAGGCGTCATGTGATCGGCAAGTTCACCGAGGCCGAACCCAACCCCATCCACTTGTACACCGTTTTCGGCTAGGACAAGCTTAAGGTGATTCTGAGCAGAACCGATCTTTTTATAATGATCGATCGATACATCCCGTATGACCCACTTCGGCTTCGGGTTGTTCATCCCGAATGGCGCAAGGAGCTGCATTTTCTCGATGGATTCAACGGTGATCTCGTCCACGGCGACTTCGGCATCGAGCTCTGTAACCGGGATGAAATCGTCTTCGCTCAGGACTTCTTTTGCCTGTTCATTCAATCTTGAACGGAGCTCATCGACATCGGATAGGGCAAGGGTCATTCCCGCAGCCATCGGATGCCCCCCGAAATGGGGAAGGAGTTTACGATTCATGGACAGATTCTTGAACAGATCGAACCCGGCAATGCTTCTTGCCGAACCTTTCGCTTTATTCGAATCAGGATCGAAACTAAGGACAATAGTCGGACGGTAAAACCTGTCGACGAGACGGGAGGCAACGATCCCCACTACCCCAGGGTTCCAGCCTTCCTTCCCGATGACAAGAACACCGTTTTCAGATGGAGGGAATTCCTTCTCCACCATCTCTACAGCTTCTTCCGTCATTTTCGCTACGATGGATTGGCGCTCTTTGTTCAAGCCGTCAATCTCTTCTGCGAGTGCCTTTGCTTCTTCCGGATCACGGGAAAGCATGAGATCCACTGCGGGATCGGCATCACCCAGCCTGCCGACGGCATTGATCCTCGGTGCAATCATGAATCCAACGGTCTCTTCATTCATCTCATTTTGCTGGGCATTCGCCACACGGCACAGGGCCTTGATTCCAAGGCGGTCCGTTACCTTCAGCCTGGCGATCCCCTTTTTAGCAATCAGCCGGTTTTCCCCATGGAGGGGAACCAGATCGGCAATCGTACCGATTGCGGCCAAATCCAGCAGATGGTCGGGAAACTCCCCGTAGAGAGCGTGAGCCAGCTTCAAAGCCACCCCGACCCCTGCCAGTTCCTTGAATGGATAGGAGCATCCTTCCACTTTCGGGTGGATCATCGCGAAGACCGGCGGCAATTCGGGACCCGGTTCATGGTGATCCGTCAAGATCAAGTCGATGCCAAGTTCTTTGGCAAGCTTGGCTTCTCCCACTGCGGATATACCGGTATCCACCGTAATGATAACGGCGAACCCTTCATCAGCAGCCCATCTGAAGGCGTCTTCATTCGGTCCATATCCTTCTGTAAACCGGTTGGGGATATAAAATTCAGCCTGTGCTCCGAGATCTGTGAGTGCCGTCATCAGGACTGATGTGGAACTTACTCCGTCGGCATCATAGTCACCATACACAAGGATGCGCTCCTCATGCTCGATTGCCCGCATGATGCGCTCTTTCGCTTTTTGCATATCATCAAAAAGAAATGGATCATGAAACGATCCGCCTGTATCAAATAAAAAGTCCCGGGCATCATCGGCATCTGCCAGATCCCGATTTATCAATAATTTCGCAACAAGCGGGGGAACCTTCAACTCTTCTGCCAATTCTGCTATCTTGTGCTGGTCAGAATCTTTCATTTTCCAGCGTGTTTTTGCATTTAACATATTTTCACCCCTCAGCCTTTCTCATTATACAAAAACAGTAAGGGGGTTTCAATCTACATCAAAGTCGAACAAAAGAAAAAGACACCCTTTATGGGTGCCTTCATTCCGGTCATTCAGATGTTTCTTGTATGGAATCGGGTGCCTGCTTCTTTAATGAGGTATCCTGTGAATCGAGGCGCTTTTGATCCCGGGTCTTCTCAATCTGTTCCCTCAAGGTCAGGTTTTCCTTTTCAAGGGCCTTCACCCTTCTCTGAACGACGAATAACCGAAACAGCCCTACAGACCCGATGATGATGCCGCCCATGAACACAGATCCGAGAATAACTAATATAAGAGGCCAGTCTGCTTCACCAAAAAGGTAGTTTACTGTTACCGGGTCGACATTGATGACGGCAAAGATCGATACGATGAGTGCGAATACGATCCCCAATAGCAACGTCCATTGAAATTTCATACATTTCCCTCCTCATATGACTTTTTCTCTGTCCATCTGATTTCTAATGGATGTTAGTCATTTACCCTTTTCTCCGGATTCCTGAAACCCTATGCGGACTTTTAGTCCGTTTTCCTCATAGGATTCCCACTTATCTGCTCTTTATGAAAAAAGCGGGATAGGGGTTGCCCCCTATCCCGCTTTCTGATTAAACCTGAGGTTCGTTGCTCCATTTCTTCTTCTCTTTCACGGTTTTGAACGGACCGTGCTTCTTCAACTGTCGGATCTTGAGTGACAGGTAAATCTGAGAAGCGATGTAGATAGAAGAGAAGACCCCTGAAAGTAATCCGACCAATAAGGCGATGGAGAAGTTACGGATCGACTCACTTCCGAAGATCAGGATGGCAACAACTGTGAAAACAACAGTCAAGACGGTATTGACGGAACGGCCAAGCGTCTGCCTGATACTCTTGTTGACGGCATCTTCTAATTCTTCCTGAGTCTTGACCCGCTTCAGCTTGAGGAGGTTCTCCCTCAGACGGTCGAAGGTCACGATCGTATCATTGATGGAATACCCGATGATCGTCAAGACCGCCGCAATGAACGTAATATCGACCTCAAGGTGGGTCGCGCTGAAGAAGAACACAATGAGAAACGCATCAAACAGCAGGGCAATGATAGCACCGATCGCCATCCTCCATTCAAACCTAAATGTTACATACAAGATGATGAACAGGGAAGCAATACCCACGGCTTTGACAGCGTTTTTAGCAAGTTCCTTCCCGACAACCGGGGAAACGGTGCTGATGCTTGGATCTTTCCCGTACAGATCATGCATCGAGGTTTTCAACTTTGCGATTTCTTCCTTGGACAGATCATCTGAATAGCGGATGACAGCTGTCTGGCTGTTATCGCCTGAGATGACGATATCGTCTGTCGAAAGGTCGATCTGATCAAGTTCCTTTTTGAGCGTTTCCGTCTGAAGCGGTTTATCGGACATGAGATCCACGCGGGAACCGCTGACGAAATCAATGCCGAGATTCAGTCGGAAGATTGAAAGAGCAATCACACCGACAATCATGAGAACGGCTGAAATTGCATAGAACTTCCTGCGGTTCTTGGCAAATTCGAAGCGATCGAATTTCGTTTTCAGATCGAGCGTATCCACATTCTCAGCGAGGGAGTGGACATTTTTCTTATGAACCCCGAACCAGCCCGGTTTGTTGTGGAACAGCTTGCTGTTGACCAACAGACTGAGCAATACCCTTGATCCCCAGACAGCCGTGATGAAGCTGACGAGGATGGAGATGATAAGCATGGTAGCGAATCCTTTGACCGAACTTGTCCCGAAGTAGAACAGCACGGCCGCTGCGATGAGAGTCGTCAAGTTGGCATCAAGGATGGTAAGGAAGGAAGTCTTGTTCCCTGCCTGGAAGGCCGATTTAATCGGTTTCCCAACCCGGATTTCCTCTTTGATCCTCTCATACGTGATGATATTGGCATCTACGGCCATACCTACTCCCAATATGATCGCGGCGATACCAGGTAATGTAAGGACCCCGTTCATCAATTCGAATAGTAGAAGGACGAGATACATGTATACCGATAGAGTGACGGTGGCAACGAATCCTGGCAGGCGATAATACACAATCATGAACAAGAAGATCAGGGCCACCCCGATGATCCCTGCCGTGATGGTCTTATCCAGTGCTTCCTGACCGAATTGGGCACCGACGGAAGTGGAATACTTCTCTTCAAGCTTGACTGGAAGTGCTCCTGCGTCAAGAAGTTTGGCTAGATTCTGCGCTTCCTCTACGGTGAAGTTCCCTTCGATGATGACTTCATCGGAGTTGATTGGCTTGTTGACATTAGGAGCTGAAAGGAACTTAGGATCTTCCTTGCCTGCTTCCTTCTTATAAGAATCTTTTCCTTCTTCAAAATCCAGCCAGATGACAAGCTGATTTTGGGGAGCCATCTGATAGATATTCTGTGTCAGCTCATAAAATTTCTTGCGATCCTTCAGCTTCAAGGATACGATTGGCTGATTTTTATCGTTGAATGTTTGTTTCGCAGAACCGGATACCAGGTCTGATCCGTCCAGGCGGACTTTATCATCTACATCACGGAACGATAGATTTGCCTGAGTAGATAGGATTTCCCTTGCCTGGTTCTGATCTTCGACACCTGCGAGCTGAACGCGGATCCTGTTGTTATCCTCGATCTGGATGCTTGGTTCACTTACACCCAGGACGTTGATCCGCTCATCGAGAGCTTCTGCCGTATTGGCGACTGTCTGTTTCGTGATCTTTTCTCCATTGACTGGCTGCACTTCATACAGCACTTCGAATCCACCTTGGAGGTCAAGACCGAGTTTGATATCATTGATAATCGATTTTGCCGTTCCCCCGACCGTTCCTGCCAGCAGGACGAGCAGGACGAAAAAGGCAACGATGCGGCCACGCTTTACCATTATGTACAGTTCCTCCTTGAAAACCATCCCAAATATGATCTTTTCGTATTGACTGATCGCCGGGGCTGTCTGAGATATCCCCTTCAATCGCCTGTGATATTCAATCCATTCCTTTATCTTTCAACATTCCCATTATGGCGGAGAACGAATTCCATGTCAATTTGTTCCCGTGCTATTTCTCTTCCCTGGAAGGATGCAGAAGTTCCTTCAATTCATCCTCATTCACATCGGCGAACCAATTCGGCGAGCGATATGCCTGGATCGTCTCGAAGGTCATATATTCCCCTGCTTTTGCCGAGAGGATATCGCTGACCAACTCGTACACTTTCACATCCACTTCGGGCTTTTTCCATTTCTTCTTGGTCAGGTATAACCATAGTCTTTCCAGAGTTGCTTCCTCGTACCCGAATAGTTGGAATTCCTCCACCTTGCTTAACAGTGCAGGTTCCAGTGAATCATAAAATCGATCGTAAGGATGCTGATTAGGTTTCATTCCATTCCCCACTCCATTTTGGAAGATCGGCAATATACGGCCGTATTTATTCCCAACTTGTCATGCTTGGACCATTGGGATGCATATATATCATTGTATACGATTATACCAATTTTGAGAAGGCAGGGAAGTATATGTCAAAATTTCTGAAAGGCACGGTCATCCTCATGCTCGCTTCCTTGATCACGAGGGTCCTGGGGTTCGTCAACCGCATCGTGGTGGCCCGGTTCATCGGGGCAGAGGGTGTCGGTCTCTTCATGATGGCCTTCCCTACGCTGCTCCTTGTCATCACCATCACCCAATTCGGGCTTCCTATCTCCATTTCCAAAACGGTATCGGAAGCAGAGAGCAACGGGGACCGGCAAAAGGTAAAAAAGATCCTGGTCGTCTCCCTCTCCATCACCCTTGGTCTATCCCTGATCTTCACACCTGCCCTCATCCTCCTGGCCCCTTATCTATCCCAGACGCTGTTTACGGATCCGCGTACATATTATCCGTTGGTCGCCATCGCACCGATCATCCCGGTCGTGGCCATTTCCTCCGTGCTGCGGGGCTATTTCCAAGGGAGGCAGCAGATGAAGCCCCCTGCCTATTCCCAAGTCATCGAGCAGGTGGTAAGGATCACACTCATCGCTGTCCTGACCAAAACCTTCCTCCCATACGGCATCGAATATGCTGCAGCGGCGGCCATGGTGGCTTCCGTCCTCGGGGAGCTTGCATCTTTGGCTTTCCTTTTCACCTACTTTAAACGAAAAAAGACATTCCGGGTGCGGAAGCAATTCTTTTCATCCATCCATAAGGGGAAAGAAACCCTGCGGGAACTCATGCAAGTGGCACTCCCGTCAACGGGGAGCAGGATGATCGGATCGGTTTCATTATTCTTCGAACCGATCGTGGTCGCACACAGCCTGGCCCTCGCCGGTGTGACAGCTTCCATGGCCACGGCCCAATACGGTTCACTGACAGGTTATGCCATGCCGCTCCTGTTTCTCCCTTCCTTCATCACCGTATCGCTATCTCAATCCCTCGTGCCGGCAATCAGCGAAGCGAACGCCGGGAAGAATTACAAATTGATTGAGCATCGGCTTCAACAGGCTCTGAGGATCTGCCTGATCACGGGTGGTTTATCCATCGTGATCCTCTATATCTACGCTAAGCCTCTCATGCAACTGATGTATGGCAGCGAAAGTGGGGCAATGTTCATCATGATCATGGCGCCTTTCCTTCTGTTCTATTACTACCAAGGCCCGTTGCAGGCAGTCCTCCAAGCACTGAACCTCGCAAGGGCAGCCATGATCAACAGCCTGATCGGGGCCGTCGTGAAGACCGGGGTGATCTTCGTCCTTGCGTCACAGGCGGGGTTCGGTATCAACGGTGCGGCCCTAGGCATGGTAGTCGGTTTCGTCCTTGTGACCATCCTGCACTTCATGACCATTTTAAAAGCCGTCCCCATCATGATCTATATCAGAGACTATGCAGTGGTGGCAGCCGTCATCGTGATCTCGGGACTGTGGGGTCATTACTCCTGGCTCACTTTCTTCCCATCTGAGCCCGTTTCCATCCGCCTGGTCATCGGGATTATCACGACGTGCATCGTCTATATCTTTTGTTCAGTCCTTCTTCGCTTGATTACAAAGGAAGACATGAAGAAGATCCCCGTAATCAAACGGTTTGTCTAACCATAGAAAAATGATCCGGACCTCGGCACGGATCATTTTTCATCTATATAGAATTCTCCGTTGTCATAGCTGCAGAACGCAATATCCCTGATCGCAGGATAGCCCCTCTTTTTCATCTCTCCCCTCAGCCAGAATGGGGATTTACCGAGCTGCTGGAGATGTTCGGTCTGGATCTCGCCGTCGAGGATGATGGGAAGAGCATAAGTGTCGGCGCTCCCCTGCTTCTTCAGTACCGACAGCTTTCCCGATGTTTCAAGGATTGCAAATTCGACATCCGCCACGTTGAATACATCCTTTTCCCTCAGCTGGAGAAGGAGATCGTCGAAGTTGTATCGCTGTTTCTTCATTACCGCTTCGTCGATCTTCCCATTATGAATGACGACAGCCGGCTTCCCGTCGATCATCTCCCGGAAGGATTTTGAACGGAGGGATATCATGGCGAACAGCAGCTGCAGAACGACCATCACAACCATGGGAATCAAGGAATGGGCAAGTGGATCTTTCGGCTTTTCGATTGCCATGACCGCAATTTCGGCGAGCATGATGAACACCACAAGATCCAAGATGCTCAGTTCGCCTATCTCCCGTTTCCCCATGATCCGGAAGATCAATACAATCAAAAAGTAAAGAATAAGCGTCCGGGCCACGATGACGATATATTCCTCCATATACTTCACCTCCATCAGCTCATCCTTCATAGTATCGACTCGAGATAATCATTCATGAGAGGGATATTTGCCCAAAAGCCAGTCTTTTTTCCGCTAGTGCTGAATATGCTTGTACTAGAGCTCATCAAATGAAGAATTGGAAGGGAGAGATCGATCATAGAAGCCAAAAAATTAGGGGGCGCAGTACTCTTCGGCACGGTCACCATCTTTGTGATTGCCATCGCTGCAAGCTTGATCTTTTCATTGCTGTTGCGGTTCACTAGTCTGACGGAGAGTTCCATTTCCTTATTCATTACCATCGTTTCGTTCCTGGCGCTGTTCATCGGGGGATTCATGTCTGGGGGAAAAGGCAAGACCAAGGGATGGATGCTCGGAGGTTCCACGGGAATACTTTATACCCTTTTCGTCTTCCTTTTTCAATATCTCGGGCTGGACTCATCCCCGTCTTCAGAGCAGCTCATCTATCATGGTTGCTATATCCTGACGGCGATGATGGGTGGCGTACTCGGGGTCAATCTGAGCGGAGGCAACCCTCAGGAAAACTGAATCACACAAAAAAGGCCTGCACCCGTCCACGCTTGACAGCATGGAAGAGCACAGGCTTTTTTTATACTTATACTTCTGTCTTAACAATCTCCCTGATCGCATTCCGATCATATGTAAGACGGCTTCCATCACCGCATTTGATGATGACTTTTCCTTCTTCGATGGCATCGATGAAGCCGTGAAGTCCGCCGATCGTTATTACCTTATCGCCTTTAGCCAGCTCGCTTTGCATTTGTGAAACGGCTTTTTGACGTTTCTGCTGCGGGCGGATAAGCAGGAAATAAAACAATACGAACATCAAGACGAGCATGATGATTGAACCTAGTCCTCCTTGCATGTGTTTCCCCTCCTTTCAAATTAGAAGTTCTTCGCGTCCGGACGGTTGAAACCGTACTGTTCGAAGAATTCTTCCCTAAAGTCCCCCAGTCGATCTTCTCGAATCGCTTGTCTGACTTGTTCCATTAAGTTTAACAGAAAATGCAGGTTATGATAAGTCGTAAGCCTAATTCCGAACGTTTCGTCACATTTGATCAAATGACGGATATAAGCCCTGCTGTAGTTCTTACATGTATAGCAGTCGCACTTTTCATCGATCGGTCTGAAGTCTCTCGCATACTTGGCATTTTTCACCACGAGACGGCCTTCACTCGTCATAAGGGTACCGTTACGGGCAATCCTCGTCGGCAGGACACAATCGAACATATCAATCCCCCTGATGGCTCCGTCGATCAATGAATCCGGGGATCCTACGCCCATGAGGTATCTCGGCTTATCGAAAGGCAGATGAGGAGTGGTGAACTCAAGGACCCTGTTCATGACGTCCTTCGGTTCTCCTACAGACAATCCACCGACTGCATATCCAGGGAAGTCGAGTGAAGTGAGGTCACGGGCACTTTGCTTCCTGAGTTCCTCATACTCCCCTCCTTGTACAATTCCGAACAACCCTTGATCCTGCGGACGCTGATGGGCTTCGAGACAGCGTTCTGCCCAGCGCGATGTACGCTCGACTGAACTCTTCATATAATCATATTCTGCTGGGTACGGCGGGCATTCATCAAAGGCCATCATGATATCGGATCCGAGGGCATTTTGGATCTCCATTGCCTTCTCGGGGCTAAGGAAAAGCTTATCGCCGTTCAGATGGTGACGGAAATGGACCCCTTCTTCTTCAATTTTACGGAGCTTGCTCAGGCTGAATACCTGGAAACCGCCTGAATCAGTCAAGATGGCACGGTCCCAGTTCATGAACTTGTGGAGACCGCCCGCTTCCCGGATGATCTCATGACCCGGGCGCAGCCAAAGGTGATAGGTGTTGCTCAGGATGATTCCTGCATCCATCGCCTTCAGATCTTCCGGTGACATCGTCTTGACCGTGGCAAGGGTACCGACAGGCATGAATACCGGTGTTTCGAATGTGCCGTGTGGGGTATGGACCTTCCCGAGCCGCGCACCTGTTTGCTTACATGTTTTAATGTGCTCATATCTGATTGCAGTCAACGTGTGATTCTCCTTTTTCAGTGTTGCAGCTGATTATTTTAAGAACATGGCGTCGCCGAAGCTGAAGAAGCGATACTTCTCTTGAACGGCTGTTTCATAGGCTTTCAAGACATGCTCCTGACCTGCGAAGGCACTTACGAGCATGATGAGGGTCGATTTCGGCAGATGGAAGTTTGTAATCAAGCCATCGATGCCTTTGAACTCATACCCCGGGTAGATGAAGATATTCGTCCATCCGTTCTCTTCCACAAAACGATCATGCTTGGAGGCAATTGTCTCCAACGTCCGAGTCGATGTGGTACCGACGGTGATGATGCGCCCGCCCTTATCCCTGACATCATTCAAGAGGCGTGCAGTGCCTTCAGAGATTTGATAGAATTCCGAATGCATATCATGATCCTCGATGGAATCCACCGACACCGGGCGGAATGTTCCGAGGCCGACATGAAGCGTGATGAAGGCAATATGAACACCCTTTTGCTTTAGCTCTTCCAGTAGCTCCTCGGTGAAGTGGAGTCCGGCAGTAGGGGCTGCGGCAGATCCGCGCTCCTTGGCATAGACGGTCTGATAGCGGTCCTGCTCTTCGAGTCGCTCCCTGATGTATGGAGGCAGAGGCATTTCACCAAGCTCTTCAAGTACCTCATAGAAAATGCCATCGTACGCAAATTCCATGATCCTCCCGCCATGGTCCTTCGTCCCGACACAGGTTGCTTTCAGCTTCCCGTCCCCGAAGACGACCTCCGTACCCACCTTCACGCGCTTGGCGGGTTTGACGAGGGTCTCCCATTGATCCCCTTCTTCCTGTTTGAGGAGAAGGACTTCGATGTTGGCCCCCGTCTCTTCTTTTTGCCCAAAAAGCCGGGCCGGTAATACACGTGTATCATTCAGTACGAGGCAATCGCCTTCATCCAGTAGATCTACAATATTTTTAAATCGAAGATGATCTATGGATCCATCTTCTTTATCCAGTACCATCAGTCTGCTTTCAGAACGATTCTCAAGCGGGGTCTGAGCGATCAGTTCCTCCGGCAGATGGAAATCAAAATCTTCAACTTTCACTTTAGGTCACCTGACTTATCATTATTTGAATCGGCCGATAAAATAAAAGACCAACGACAGTATAACACTTAACAGGACAGAAGTCATAAGCGGGAAATAAAAAGTTGCATTCTCCTTCTTCACTACGATATCACCCGGTAGTTTCCCGAGTTTCGTGAATTGAAGGAGCAAGCCGGCCACGAGAAGGACGGCTCCCGCGATCATCAAAAGTTTCGGTAGGCCGCTCAATTGGCCGGCACCTCCAGTTGGAAATGCTCATACACAAGATGCGTCACGATCCTGCCCCTGGGGGTCCGTTGCAGAAATCCGATCTGCAGGAGATAAGGTTCATACACATCTTCGATCGTATGGGATTCCTCCCCTATGCTTGCTGCAATGGTATCGAGCCCCACGGGACCACCCCTGAAGCGTTCGATGATGCCCCTGAGAAGCTTATGATCGATGTGGTCGAGTCCGAGCTGATCCACTTGTAGAAGATCCAGCGCTTCCTTCGATAGCGTCGATGAAATGTTCCCGTCCGATTTGACCTGGGCAAAATCCCTTACGCGCCTCAGGAGTCGGTTGGCGATTCGGGGCGTACCCCTGGATCTCCTGGCGAGCTCCCTTGCGGCCACGGGGTCGATCTCGGTCCTGAGGATCGCGGCGGTCCGCTTCACGATCTCATTCAGCTGATCTTCATTATAGTACTCCAGCCTGCAGAGGACACCGAAGCGGTCCCTGAGGGGAGCGGAGAGTGCGCCGGCGCGCGTCGTGGCCCCCACGAGGGTGAACGGCGGAAGATCCAGCCTGACAGAACGTGCACTCGGACCGGTGCCGATGACAATATCCAGGCAGAAGTCTTCCATGGCTGGATAAAGGACCTCCTCGATGGCACGTGGCAGACGGTGGATCTCATCAATGAACAGCACGTCTCCGGGCTCAAGGGCCGTCAGTACGGCAGCAAGATCCCCCGGTCTTTCAATGGCAGGACCCGATGTCGTTTTCATGTTGACTCCCATCTCATTGGCGATGACTGCTGCAAGGGTCGTCTTTCCGAGACCAGGCGGCCCGTACAAGAGTACGTGATCAAGGGTTTCCTCCCGCATCTTCGCCGCTTCGATGAATACTTTAAGATTGTGTTTGACCTTGTCCTGACCGATATATTGTTTGATGGTCTGTGGTCTTAAGGAGAACTCGAAACGATCCTCATTCTGTTCCGATTCGCCTGATACCAATCGATCGTCCATCTCATCTGCTCCTTTCCATTATGATTTCAGAAGAAGCTGGAGGCCCTTCCTGATATATTCATCCGAAGAGAGCTCCTGCCCTTTGAGCTTCGGTTTGATTTTCTTGACCTCTCGATCGGAATACCCAAGCGCCTTCAGGGCAAGGATGGCTTCCTCAAATGCTTCATCCCCGGAATCAAGGACCGTTTCTTCAGGATTGAAGAGGCTTGGGAAGTAGTCCGGAACAACATCCTGCAGTTTCCCTTTCAGGTCAAGGATCATTTGCCTCGCCGTCTTTTTCCCTACGCCGGGGAATTTCGTCAGGAATGTATCATTCTCTTCCTCAATGGCGGTAATCACCTGCTGAGGCGCACCCGATGCAAGGATGGCAAGAGCCCCTTTCGGCCCGATGCCTGATACATTAAGGAGCTTCATGAACAATAGTTTCTCTTCCAAAGCAAGGAACCCATAGAGGGCAATGATGTCTTCCCTCACATGCTGATATGTAAAAATCTGAATTTCCTGACCCTGATATTTCGAATATGCAAACGGATTGGCTGCAAACAATTGATACCCAATCCCTCCATTTTCAACAACCACATACTCGGGACTCACCATCTGTACAGTACCTCGAATATATTCATACATAATATCACTTCACTTTCTGACAAGAAATACGCAGGAGGGTCGCTCTGGCCCGACAAGCTTAAGGCGGGACGGGCTGAAAGGCGTCCTTTGCCTTTTGGTCCGGCTCGACTTAAGACCTCGAGGGCCAACCCTCCGGAGCTGGACAACAGAAATGCGGAGGGGCTTTGATAGGGGCGACAAGCATAAGATGGGCTGAGCGGAAAGGCGTCTTTTGACTTTTGGTCCGGTTCCACTTATACTCTCAATCCCCTTGTGCATCTCCTCACGGGAGCCTTCCGTACTGGCCATCGCCGCCTCGCATATTAAATCTATTGTATCATATCACTTATTGATTTTATGGAAAAGCACCGATAAAAAGAAACGTTTGTTCTTGTTTTTCGGTTTTTGTCCGACACAAGCTTCCTCTGAAATGCGCGCATGAAAAAACAGCCGGTCAAATGACCGGCTGTTCACTGTGGCAGGGAGTAAGGTTTCAATTGTTCGAGAACGTCTACATACGCTTCCTTGGATGTAATGGGGATCCCATTTACCAGATCATCATGCCGATTGCTTTCCAGCTTATCAAGATCGATTTGGAAAAAGGATTGGATGATTTCCGCTTGACCTGGCTTGCCGTTGAAAATGGATAATACCCCTTTTTCGGTCAGGCCGAAGTAACCATTCGTTTTGAGCAGAGGTGAAATATCATCCATCTGCTTCTGGAAGACGATTTGTTCTTCGCTCATATCAATCAGTTGCCACTCTTCGTAGGCAGCCCAGAAATCTTCCATGCTCCAGATGGTTTCCTGTACGATTTCTTCACTTACTTCACCATCCAGATAAATCCTTTCCAGGATCAGCGTGACGGTATGCGCGGATGTCTCCTCTACGGGTACTTCTAGAACCGGCCCGTCCGCCGCCTGCTTTTCATCTGAATAGAAGAAAGTAAAATATGTGGCTCCAGTCAACAACATCACCATAAACACGATTCGAACGTTCATCGTCATCGTGATCACCTCGGGATTCATTATGTATTGCTATCCCTAGTCTTACCATCCGTGGGACGATTTATCCCGATCGTTGAAAAAAGACTGTACAAAGGAGCACCCCTTCGTACAGTCAAGCTTCTACGAATTGCGGATTGTATTGAACATATCATGAAGGTCCAGATTGATTCCATCCAGCGGTCCGCCGCCCCTCAGGTCATTATCGATATTTCGGACCCGGCTGAATGTGCCTTCATCTGTCACGACGGAAACCGTCCTGCCTTCGAGGTATGGCTGTACTGCTTTTTCTACGCGTTGCTTTGTTTCTTCTTCTTTTGAATGGTCCCTGACCTCGATGGCGATCAGCACGTCGGTTCCGTACGATACGGCGCGAACGTCACTGACGTTCTTCACATGCCCCGTGACATCGCCGATCTTTTCGGCAAGATCTCCCTCATAGGCAGTATAGTACGAATTCCGTGCTTTGCGCGTATTATCATCCAAATGGCCATGATAATTGGCATCGCCGTGGCTTCCACGGTTATCCTGGGCAAAGAAACCTGCGTCATATGGCGCCAGGGGGGTGGTGGGATTCTGGGGATTGCCGTCATCATCCCTCACCTGCAGAAATTTCTGTTTCTGACTGCGGATGTCTTGACCTTCCATGCCTACGGAGTGATCAAACATTTCGGTCAAAGGACCATCATGGCGGTCATTTTTATCTCCACCGTGACCTTCATTCGAATAGTAGCCCAGTGGTTCATAAGAATTGGTGTATTGCTGACCGGATTCTTTCTCCCCACTGCTACAGGCAGCAAGGTTAAGCGACATGAATGCTGTCATACCAAGAAATGCATAGCGCCTCTTCAACGTATTCATTCCCCCTCACCACTATTTGAGCATAGTGCTCGTTTATAGGGTGCGGAGGAACGGAGCCAATCATTCCATCAATAGTTGGGACAACCTCCTACAAATGGGTGACGATCCTCCTTAATTCACTGTGCAGCTCTTGAACGAAACGCATCCGCTGGTGAAACTGCCCCAATGTGATCTGTACCAGATAAGGCCACACATGCTCCCTGTATGACTGTCCTTCCCGGATGAACCGGTTCCATTCCCTGAAAATATCACTCGGATACATCAGTCCAAGAAAGAATGCTGCATCATGTCGATACTTCCTTATAGAAGGTATGGCCATTACATCCGCCAAAGACCAATCCAAATACGGAAGGACCCGGTTCGCCATCTGGATATCATCTGTGATGGCAGGAGACCTTGATAACAAATCAAAGTCGATGAGGTATACACGGCCGTCTGTTCCTCTCAAAAAATTGTGATGGGCCACATCCCCGTGGACCATGCATCTTCTCCCTTTATAAGGACCAAGTGCATCAAGCTCCTCCAATGCCCACCTTCCCCATTCATGATAGGTGGACAGATAATACGGGGCGATAAAGTGTTGAAGATAAGGCTGATGATAATCAAATAACGTCATCCGTTTCTTCCACTTGTCAATCCACCTGAATTCAGGCACATCTTCGACCCATGAGCTCTGAATCCTCCTTGAGGCACGGTGGAATCCTTTTAATACACGCCACGCTTCCTGCCTGTCTGAAGCATCTGCGTAATCGATGTCAGAAGCTGTCTCAAGCCAGTATGAAATCCCGATCACACTACCCTCGAACGAGATGACTCCGGTCTGATGCAGTGGATGCATCGGGATGACATGGTCAAACCCTCCTTGCAGAAGCTCCTTGATCAGCATTTCTTGGATGATAAACCGTTTCTCCGAGGAGTAACGTTTGACAAACCACTTCCTGCCTCCGGACCTCAATACCCATTTCCCGTCTTTCAGGGGTTCAATCGACGCTCCGACTTCCCCCAACTTCCATTGCAAAAAAGAAAGGAGACGAACTGTGTAGTCGTCTCCTCCATGCTCCCATCTATCCTTCATTGTCTTCGTCATAAAAGTTCGGCATGGAGAATGCTCTTGGGGCACCCATTTGCATACCTTGAGGCAAACCCTGCCCCATCATTCCCGGCCCGAAACCTTGTGGCTGAGGCATTCCATATGGCATCGGCTGATTCCATTGGGGAGCCTGCTGCTGCCATTGTGGCTGACCCTGTGGTTGAGGACCCCCGCATCCACAATCTTCCTGATCACTCGCTCCCATCACACCGGGTTGACCCATCGGCATTTGTTGGTTCATCTGTGCTCCCATCACGCCCGGCTGACCCATTGGCATCTGATGGTGCATCTCTGCTCCCATCACACCCGGCTGACCCATTGGCATCTGATGATGCATCTCTGCTCCCATCACACCTGGCTGACCCATCGGCATTTGTCCATCCATCATGGCGCCTTGCACTTGGTTTTGCCCCCATGGTCCAGGCATTCCAAATCCTCCAGGTCCGCAGAAACCTGGTCCAGGCATTATTGGTGATACCGGATGGCATGGTTGTGGCATCCCCTGGTGCATCATTTGATTCTCATCCTCTGCACCCATTACTCCAGGCTGGCCCATTGGCATCTGCATTGGCATTTGCATCGGCATTTGCATCGGTGATTGCATCGGCATCTGCATCGGTGACTGCATTGGCATTTGCATCGGTGACTGCATCGGTGACTGCATTGGCATTTGCATCGGCGACTGGGCATTCGGCATGAACGGCATGAATGAGGAAGAGTCTTCATCATATCCTTGCTGCATCATCGGCATGTTCATCTGAGGATATTGGGCTCCCTGAACCTGATTCCACGGTGCTTGAGCTCCCTGGACTTGGTTCCAGTGGCCCATTCCGCCGCCTTGCCACGGCTGCATGCTTCCACCTTGACCGAATCCCGGCATGACCGGTGAAACAGGAACACATTGATTTGGATTATAATACATAGGCTGAGTGAATCCCCCTTGTTGTGGTTGAGGCATTTCCAGGCTTTCTTCCTGTTGTACCCCTTGTACGCTGTGCTTTGCTTTTGGTGCTTCTTTTTTTGGTTCTGTTGCTTTTGGAAGGATATTGGTAGGTTTAGGCGGAGTCTGTGGCTGAGGCTTTGCTTGCGGTTTTACTTGTTGCATCGGCTGTTGTTTCGGCTGCTGGACTGGTTGTTGCATCGGTTGCTGCTTTGGTTGGACCTGCATATTCATCATGTAATAGTTATTGATGTCGATCTCCGGAATGACCGGCTGTGGCATCTTTGGCGTGAACGGTTTTTGTGCTTCTTTCGGCTTTTCAGCCTTGGGCTGTTCCGCCGGCATCGTCATCGGTTTCTGCTCTTTAAAAGGATGCTCTGCTTTCGGCATTTCCTTTTTGGGAGCCTCCTTGGAACCGTACTTGATCTGTGTCTCTTTTTTTACGGTACCGCCGGATGTAGGGACTTTGATCTTCATTCCGGGCATGATCATATCCGGGTTGGACAGCTGGGCGTTCATGTGCTTCAACTCTTCAAAATTGACGCCATATTTTTTGGCGATTTTCCAGAGCGTATCACCTTTTTGTACGATATGAATCTTCACGCGTCATTCCCCTCCTCAGGCATAAGTCTATATATCCTATGATAAGATGGGCAAATTGCTAATCATCTACATAAAAACTTATGATTATGCGGATTCTTTTATGCCAGGGCCCCTGATTTGAACAGCACGAAAAAAATGCCGGAGAGAATCCCCCGGCGTAAGGTCAGGCCCGAATCAACATGCGCTCCAGTGCCCGAACGGCTTCTTTTGTTACGGAAGGTTCCACTTTGATCACATTGACAGGATCGTCTGCCATTACATGCTCAAGGGCCCATAGGAGATGCGGCAGGTCAATCCGGTTCATGGTGAGGCAAGGGCACATATACGGGTTCAACGATATGATGTGTTTGTCTGGATGATTCGCAATGAGACGTTTCACCAGGTTCATTTCCGTCCCGATAGCCCACGATGATCCGGATGGTGCACGCTCGATCATGTCGATGATATATTTGGTGCTGCCGTTGTAATCGGATTGCTCAACCACTTCCCTCCTGCACTCAGGATGGACGATGACCTGCATGTCCGGGTGATTCTTACGCACGCTCTCTATATTCTTCACGGTGAAATTCTCATGCACGGAACAATGGCCCTTCCAAAGGATGACTTTGATGTTTTCAAAATCCCCATCATAGACAAGGTCATTTGTGGCTGGATCGAATACGGCCATGTCATCAAGGGATATCCCGAGGTCTGCAGCCGTGTTCCTGCCGAGGTGCTGATCAGGGAGGAACAGGATCCTTTCTTTTTCCCCCAGTGCCCATTCCACCATCTTATGGGCATTTGACGAGGTAACCGTTGCCCCCCCGTACCTTCCTACAAAGCTTTTAATGGCTGCGGTGGAATTCACATAGGTCAACGGCAGGATCCCATCGCCAAACGTCTCCGTCAATTTTCTCCAAGCTTTCTCTGTCTGGAAGATATCGGCCATGTCGGCCATAGAACACCCTGCCCGCATGTCAGGGAGGATGACCGTCTGTTCGGGTGAGGTCAGCATATCAGCTGTCTCTGCCATGAAATGGACCCCGCAGAAGACGATGTACTCCGCTTCCTTATTCTCGGCTGAAACCTGTGCGAGCTGGAGTGAATCCCCAACGGCATCGGCAAACTGGATCACTTCATCCTTTTGATAATGATGACCAGGGATAAAGAGCCTGCTTCCCATCAGTTGTTTGATCTCCCTTACCCTTTCCTCCATTTCAGCCGTCGTCATGGAGGTGATGGACGGTGGGAGGGAAACATGCAGTGTATCAAGAATTCCCATGTGTTTGTTCATCCTTTCTGATGTCCACTCGTGCGCTGATGTCGAGTGCCGCGACCGAGTGGGTCAAGTATCCGAGTGAAATGTAGTCGATCCCTGTCCACGCATAGTCTTTAAGCATTTCACGGGAAATGCCCCCCGACGCTTCCGTGATGATCCCGGCGGGAACGTGGCGCATCCATTCCTTGATCTCTTCCGGGGTGCAATTATCGAACATAATTACATCCACATGGCTTGCGACAGCTTCGATGAGTTGTTCTTCCGTCTCGATCTCCACTTCGATCTTCACCATATGCCCCGTAGCCGACCGAATCGTTTCCACAGCCTTGGTGATGGAACCGGCAAAAGCGATATGATTATCCTTCAGCATCACGGCATCGTAAAGCCCAAATCGGTGATTATACCCTCCCCCGACCCTGACAGCATATTTCTCGAGCATGCGCAGGCCTGGTGTCGTCTTCCTGGTGTCACAGATTCTCGCACCGCTTCCCTCGACAGCCTTGACCGCTTCTGCCGTTTCTTTCGCAATCCCGCTCATGCGTTGAATGAGATTGAGAATAACCCTTTCTCCCTGCAGAAGATCCTTCATCCTGCCCTTCACGGTTCCAAGGTGCTGCCCCTCAACAACGATCTCCCCATCCTTTACGAAAAGATCCACTTCAATGGATGCATCAAACATGGCGTAAGCGGTCCGGACGATGTCTTCTCCGCAAAAGACACCAGGCTGTTTGGCCATCAGCGTGATCATCCCTTCCTGTGAATGAAAGAGCGTCTCTGATGAAAGGTCCCCCTCCCCCAAGTCCTCCCTGTAAAATTCCTCAAGCATGGATCTTAGTTTCAACAGATTCATAGACAGACACCTTCAACCTTCCCGTTTGTATTTTCATGTGAATGCTTTTTTTATCCCATTCCGGACGCTTTTTGGGATGATCCCTCCTGATGTGGCCACCCCTGCTTTCTTCCCGCAGGAGGGAAGCCGTCCCGATGAGACGTGAAACAACCCAGATTAAGTAATCTTCCATGTCCTCAACGTCCAGATCGTCCATCTTGCTTTCATAGGTGAGACCGAATCCACCCAGCCATTGCATTAACCGCTGCAGGCCCTCCTTCGAACGGATGATGCCGGCTTCTTCCATCATCCTCTTCTTTAACATGGTGCGATCGGGAAGTTGTCCGGGTGTGCCTGTGATCGGTGCATGGGCGAGTGGTGCGGTCTTCGAGGGAAGCGCCTCCTTTAAATGGTCCGCAAGCCTCTGCCCATATACAATCCCTTCCAGTAGGGAATTGCTGGCTAATCGATTCGCCCCATGAACCCCGGTGCATGCAGCTTCCCCGATTGCATACAGGCCATCAAGATTCGTCCTCCCAACGTCATCCACCACGACCCCACCCATGATGAAATGGCATCCCGGAGCCACAGGGATCCTCCCCCTTTCAATCGGAAATCCTTCTTTTTCACAGCGGGCCGTGATTGAAGGGAACCGGGTTGGGAAATTCCGGATACCTGTAATGTCGAGATACACGTTTCCTCCCCCGAGCCTCTCCCTGTAGATCGCTTCTGCCACCACATGTCTCGGCGCCAGGTCCTTCAATGGATGGATCGATTCCATAAGGGCTATTCCGTCTTCCCTTACGAGCACTCCCCCTTCCCCTCTCACGGCTTCCGAGATCAGTCCCTTTGTTCTCCCGCCCGATATCATGAGGGTCGGATGGAACTGGATGAACTCCATATCGCCCACTACAGCTCCAGCCAAAAATGCCATGGCGATCCCTGTTCCTGTGACCGAAGGATGATTGGATGTGGACGCATAAATCCCTCCGACCCCGCCGCTTGCGAGGACGATGTGATCCCCGGTGTACGTATGTATCACACCCGCTTCATCCTTTGTTCTCACTCCGGCAATCCGTCCATTACGATCTTTCAGAAGATGATAGGCCATCTCTCCTTCGATGACCTTCACATTTTCAGAAAGGGATGAAATCAGGAAATCAATCAAGAACCTCCCCGTCTGATCTCCGCCGCTGTGCACAATCCTCTTCTTGCTGTGTGCTCCTTCCATTCCGAGTTTCGGATCAAAAGTCATGCCAGCTGAGAGCAATGCTTTCACGGCGCGTTTCCCGTCCTCGACGAAAGACATGACCTTTCCCTCTTCCTGAAGACCTTCCCCGGCTATGATCGTATCCCTCATGTGAAGTCCGGGAGAATCATCCGGGGAAAGGGCAGCCGCGATCCCGCCTTGTGCCAGGTAGGAGTTGGACGATTTCATCCGCGACTTTGTGATAATCATCACATTCATGCGATCTTGAATATTTTTTGCAAGCTGTAATGCGGCTACCCCGCTTCCGATGATCAATACGTCCGCTTTTCTCATAGAGAATCCTCCCGTTTTACCTTACAGGTGTCTTGACACATATATTTACACATTATTAAACTAATAACAAGAGTTTTTTCTTCCGAACTCATTTGTCAGATTATTCGATAAAGGATGATATCATCATGGATTATTTCGACTACGCCTCTACCACCCCCATGGATGCCAGAGTCCTGGACATCTATCGCGAGGTCGCCGAGCATTACTGGGGCAACCCGAACAGCCTTCACGATATAGGCGGATCAGCCAAGGAGATTCTCGATCGGTGTACAGACACCCTTGCCAGCCTTTTTGGGGTGCCATCTGCAGGCTTGACCTTCACCTCAGGGGGGAGTGCAGGAAATGCTGCCGCCCTGATCGGCCTTTCTCACGGCAGGAAGCACCTGGGATCCCATATCATCATCGGTGGAGCAGAGCATGCCTCCATCCATAACGCTTCTGGACAACTGCAGTCAGCAGGGTTCGAGATCACGTTCATCCCCAGTAGGGAAAACGGACTCATCGATCTCCGGCGGCTGCAATCGTCTGTCAGGATGGATACGATCCTCGTCAGCATCGCCCACTGCAATGGAGAAATCGGGGTGATCCAGCCGATGGGGGATATCAAGGAGATCCTCCGCGACAGCGCGGCCCTGCTTCACTCTGACCTTGTCCAATCGTTCGGGAAGTGGCCCATCGAAGAGGCCATCCGTCATGCAGACAGCTTTACGGTGTCTTCCCATAAGATCCACGGTCCGAAAGGGATGGGTGCCCTTTACATCGATCCGTCGATTGACCTCCTTCCTGTACAGAGGATCTCAGGCACACCGGACCTGCCGGGTATCACTGCTTTTACGGCCGCTGCAGAAAGAGCCACCCCCATGCCGGATCATTATCAGATGCTGAGGAATTCCTTTTTCGCTTCCCTTGATTCGAAGATGGGGAACAGCTATCGCGTTTACGAAGGACCCGTGGGTCATCAGCTTCCACAGGTCATCGGGCTTGCGATTGAAGGCATTGAGGGGCAGTGGCTCATGCTTGAATGCAACCGTCGGGGCATCGCCATTTCCACGGGAAGTGCCTGTCAATCCGGAATGCAGGGAATTCCCATCACGCTGAAAAGCATGGGAGCTACTGAACGGGATGGAAAGGAGTTCATCCGGATATCGTTCGGTCCCTCCACGACACTGGAGAAAATCGACCGGCTCACCGACACCCTCGCCGAAGTCAGGCTGTCCATTTTAAGCGGGGGTGTGATATGATTTTCTTATCAATTACTCGGGGGAGATTACGTTGTCACAGAAAAAATTATTAGGGGACGAGCGGCGGGATTGGATCCTCCATACGCTCAAAAGCAGAGGGATTCCCATCACGGGTGGGGAACTTGCAAAGGAGAGCAGGGTCAGCCGCCAGGTGATCGTCAGCGACATCACGCTCCTTAAGGCCAAGGGTGAACCGATCATCGCCACGAGCCAGGGATATCTTTACCTGAACCCCAATGAAGGAGCGCACCATGAAAAGACCGTCGCCTGTCAGCACACACCCGACCGGGCTGAAGAGGAGCTGAATCTCCTGGTCGATCATGGTGTCACTGTAAAGGACGTAAAGATCGAGCACGGGGTATACGGTGACCTTACCGCCTCCATCATGGTATCCAATCGCAAGGAAGTGAAGCAATTCCTCACGAAGATCAGGTCTACCAACGCCGCATTCCTATCTGAACTGACAGATGGCGTCCACCTTCATACCCTGTCTGCCACCACAAGTGAAGCACTTTCAGAAGCAGAAAACGCTCTGGAAAGGGCCGGCTTCCTGATCCGTTCTTTATAGCCAACCAGAAAGAGCCCCTGATGCATGTGCATCAGGGGCTCTTGGTGATCCTTTTCTATCAGGAGAGCATGAAGGAGGGGTAATGCCCGACCAGCTTTACGCTACAGCCAAGGGCCTCCATCTCATTGATCGCACCAGGGAGGAGGACGTCATCCAGCTCATGATCCACATCGATGAGGAAGAAGTAGTCGCCAAGCCCCGTTTTCAATGGGCGCGATTCAATTTTACTCAAATTAAGCTGCCTCCAAGCAAATGCAGAAAGCACTTGGTGGAGTGCACCAGAACGGTCTTTTGGCAGGGTCACCATCAGTGTCGTCTTATGCAGACTGGTTTCATGGGGAATCGAGACCTCCCTGTGCTTCTTATGAAGGACAATGAAACGGGTGTGGTTATAGGTCACATCATGGATATGATCATGGAGGATTGCCAGGCCATAGTGCTCGGCCGCAAGCTCGTTCCCGATCGCTCCCAGGAAGGATTCAGGGTGTTCACTGACAAACTTTGCCCCGGCTGAAGTCGAGGTCGACTGCTCAAGGGGCACGCCCTTATAGGTTCCGCGCAGGAACTTGTGACACTGTGCAAGCGCATGGGGATGGGACATGATTTTCTCGGGTTGTCCCGGTTGATCCTTCCAGTCGGGATGAACCATGAGATGCTGTTGAATCGCCGAGGTCAACTCTGCGACAATGGCAAGGTCGGCTTCATGGAACAGATAGTCAACGGTGATATGTACGGATCCTTCCAATGCATTCTCCAAGGGAACGACTGCATAGTCCACTTCCCCTTCCATGACCGCTTCAATGCAGTCAGGGATCGTGGTGAACGGGAGTGTTTCTTCTTCTGGGAATGCTTTCTTCACAGCAAGATCTGTGAATGATGATTGAGGGCCTAAATATGCGATTTTCACTGAACTCTTCCTCTCACCGGTAGATGGCTCATAGCTGAGCCTTAAATTTATTGAACATTCTATCACGTTGCTGTGGAAAGCGGAAGGGGGATTCCAAACGACCAAAAGATTGAAATCGCTTTCTTTGCAGTCCCTCTGCTCCTTCATCTCACCTTCCGATTCTTTTTTGAAGCATGACATTCACTGTAGAATAGGGTGTTCCCTCAAATAGACGACTCTGTTTGTCCGTCCCATCATGTTGGGGATAAAAAAAAGAAGTGTCAGGCTCCCGAGCCCAACACTTCTACTTTTTCGACAAATTCAAGCCGGCGCAGCTTTCCGAGGAAATCCTCGAGGCCGATGGAGAGATCCGTCACATTCAGGGATAGGGTCACATTGGCCCTGCCCTGAAGCGGGATCGTCTGGTGGATCGTCAGGATGTTACAGCCATGCTTGGCCGTTTCACCGAGAAGATGCGAAAGCGTCCCGGAGCGATCCTCCAGCTGAAAGAATAAGGTGATGATCCGTTCCTTCACGATTGTGTGGAACGGAAAAACCGTATCCCTGTACTTATAAAAGGCACTTCTGCTGAGATCCACACGCTGGACGGCCTCCCAGACCGATTCAGCTTTTCCCCGTTCGATCAGTTCCTTGGCATCGAGCGTTTTCTTCATCGCTTCAGGAAGGACATCCTCCCTGACCAGATAAAACTTGCCTTCTTGAAATTTTTTCCCCAATGACAATTCCTCCTGTTATCCGGCTGAAGGGAAGCCCGAGGTCCAGCCGTCCCCTGCAGGGACGTCTGCTGGATCAGTCAACGAATTCAAATTCATATTTCATCAGTCGGATCGTATCACCGTTCTCTGCACCGCGCTCACGAAGGGCCTCATCCACACCGTATGAACGGAGCTGACGGGCGAAACGCCTTGTCGAGTCTTCCCTTGTGAAGTCGGTCATCTTGAAGAGACGTTCGATCTTCGCACCGCTCACGACGAATACACCATCCGGGTCGCGTGTGATTTCGAACTCTTTCTCTTCTTCTTCGTGCTTGTACATCACGCGGTGGATGCCTGTTTCCTCTTCTTCCACCTGAAGCGGGAACTCTGCTGTTGTCTCAAGTTTATCCGCTACAGCGAATAGAAGTTCCTTCAGCCCCTGTTGCGTGAAGGCGGAAATCGGGAATACCGGATACTCATCGTCCAAACGTTCCTTGAACGCCTTCAGATTCTCTTCGGCTTCAGGCATATCCATTTTGTTGGCTACGATGATCTGAGGGCGTTCAGTCAATCTGAGATTGTACTGCTTCAACTCCTCATTGATCGTCACGTAATCGTCGTATGGATCTCTTCCTTCCATCCCGCTCATATCGATGACATGAACGATGACACGCGTCCGCTCGATATGGCGGAGGAACTGATGTCCGAGTCCCACTCCTTCATGGGCTCCTTCGATCAGTCCAGGAAGGTCGGCCATGACGAAGGTTCTTCCATCTCCCGTCTCAACCATTCCTAGATTTGGTACGATCGTTGTGAAATGATAGGAAGCAATCTTCGGTTTCGCTGCCGATACAACGGAAAGCAACGTCGACTTTCCGACGCTCGGGAATCCGACAAGCCCTACATCGGCAAGAAGTTTGAGCTCCATGACGATATAGCGCTCCTGACCGGGTTCCCCTTTCTCAGACAGCTCCGGAGCCGGGTTGGCAGGTGTCGCGAATCGTGTATTCCCCCTGCCGCCACGGCCGCCTTTTGTGATCACGGCGCGCTGACCGTGTTCAAGCAGGTCGGCAATCGTTTCGCCGGTGTCATCATCCTTGACGACGGTACCGGGTGGAACCTTTACGATCATTTCCTCTGCGTTCCGGCCATGCTGGTTCTTACTCATGCCGTGCTCGCCCCTCGGTGCTTTGAAGTGGCGTTGGTAGCGGAAGTCCATCAACGTGCGCAGACCCTCATCCACTTCGAACACGACGTTCGCACCGTGTCCTCCGTCTCCACCAGCCGGTCCACCTTTTGGTACATATTTCTCACGGCGGAAGGCAACCATTCCGTTACCTCCATCTCCGCCTTTTGTGTAAATCTTGACCTGATCGACAAACATTTTTTCTTCACTCCTTACGCTCTCATGCCCTTATAATGAAACATGAAAAACGAGAACTTCTTCTTCGATTTGTTCAATGCTGATGTTGGTGCCATTTCGGCGCTCATTCTCCAGCCATTCCTTCATGGCGCCTGCATGACTTAGTATACCTGTGAAATCGAATATAAAACGGGGGGCGTCCTTGGTGATGTGCAGCAGGATTGACAATTGGTTTTCCCCATTGCCGCTGACACACTGTACCAGCTCGTCCACAAAGCGAGTGCACCAGGAAACCAATCCTTGATCGTCAAGTCCATGATCAGCGGTGCAATCGAGTATTTCGAAATCCAGCTTGATCATCGACCCGGACCAATTATATGTTAAGATCCATTCTGTCAGTAATGGAAGTTTCAAATTCGATAGCTTAGATTCGTTCTGTGCTGCGAGGACCATTTCTTCGATGACTTGTTTTGCCCGGTCGATCCGATTGAGATCGAGATTTCCCTTTATCAGTTGCAAATCATTCATCCAGTCGTGGCGTGCATGCCGCAGTACCTCGACGACATCCCATTTTCGGCTCATAATCTAACTCCTATACTAAGTGCTTATCTGTTAGTATAACAAAGATAAGACCCCTCCGTATATCGTTTATGAAATTTCACTTCCCCGCACATAAATAAAACTCTAACCGAAAGTCGGTTAGAGTTTTCGTTAAAGATATGCGATTAAGCTTCATTCGCAACAGGGTATACGCTCACTTTTTTCTTGTCACGTCCCATGCGTTCGAAACGAACAACACCGTCAGTTTTAGCGAAAAGTGTATCGTCACCACCACGGCCTACGTTTAGTCCTGGATAAATCTTAGTACCGCGTTGACGGTATAGGATTGATCCACCACTTACCATTTGACCGTCTGCACGCTTAGCACCAAGACGCTTTGAGATAGAGTCACGACCGTTTTTAGTCGAACCTACCCCTTTCTTAGACGCGAAAAATTGAAGATCTAATCTTAACATCTGTTCCACCTCCTACTTTTTGAAGGTTATTTTAATAAAATCACTGTAAGTAGTTTCAATCGTCTGCAGGCTTACCACCATGCCATCTAATAGCAGCTGGACGTTCCTGTCAGTCTCTTCCGGCAGGTCATCAGGGATGACACAGACGAAATGTCCCCCATCGTTTTGCTCGATGTGAGGTTCAATCCCCGTCAACGCCATGATGGCATTGACGCTTCCGAATGAAACGGCAGAAGCTCCGGCACAAACAATATCCTGACCATGCTCATCGAAATTCGCATGACCATCCATGGAGAAAGAACGGATCCTTCCCTTGGCTTTCTCTACCTTAACGTTGATCATGGGATCACGCCTTACGCGTTGATTGTGTCGATGACAACTTTAGTGTAAGGTTGACGGTGACCTTGCTTACGACGGTAGTTCTTTTTCGCTTTGTATTTGAATACTACAAGCTTCTTCGCGCGGCCTTGTTTTTCAACCTTCGCTGTTACAGTAGCACCAGCCACCAATGGGCTTCCTACTTTCACATCGTCGCCACCAACGAAAAGAACTTTGTCAAACGTTACCGTATCACCTTGCTCAGCGCTTAGCTTTTCGATGAAGATCTCTTGACCTTCCGTTACACGGATTTGCTTACCACCTGTTTCGATAATTGCGTACATAATCGCACCTCCTTAATAGACTCAGACTCGCCAATCACAGGTGACGGTTGCCCGTACTTCAAGACCTGTTATGAGCGGTTGTAGCACGGGTGCTACAATCAATAACAGTAGAATCCTATCATATTTTCGTGATGGATGTCAACACAATGAGTGAAAATCACTGGATCTTTGTGATTCGATAGAATGGATTCACTGCCTGGGTCTCCAGCCAGTCCACCTTCACCCCAAGACGGGCCTCAAGCCGGTCGATATGACGATCACCAGGTCCGGAAAATGCCGCCCGCACGTCAGGGGTCCCTTCAACCGACACGCAGGCAGGATGATCCATGTCCCAAATCTCACGTTCAAGTCTGAAGGCGAGGCTATCGGGACTTTCAGTGCGTCCGGTTCCCCCGCATGCATGACACGGCTCTGTCAGATACTCCTCCAGCGCCTGACGAGCACGTTTCCTCGTCACCTCCAGGATCCCGAGCTTCGTGAAGCCCTCCACCGTCGTCCGCTGGCGGTCGGCGCCGAGGGCCGTCCGGAACGCATCCTCTACCTGCTGACGGTCGCCCTCCGTCTTCATACCGATGAAATCGATGAGGATCATCCCGCCGATATTCCTCAAGGCGAGCTGATGGGCGGTTTCTTCCGCTGCTAGGAGATTGGTTTCGAGGGTTGTCTGTTCCATGGTTGCGCGCCCCGTGAATTTCCCGGAGTTCACATCCACCACCGTCATTGCCTCGGTGGTTTCAATCACGAGATAGGCACCGTTCTTCAACCAGACCACTTTCTTCAATGCCCTGTCCCACGCACTGTCGACTCCGTGCCTGCTGAAAATATCGTCACGTCCCTGATCGAACTCCACACTCCATCCTTCATGATGGGCTGCAAGGCTCTGAAGCTCATTGGAGAAGTTATAATCATCCACGAGGATCCGACCTTCTCCTTTTTTCATCAGTTCCTTGAGATCGTCCTTCAAAGCATCCTGATTCTCAAGGAGAAACGGGGCTTTTCCTTTAAGCGCACGCTTCCTAAGGTCCTCTGCCTTTCCCCTCAGGCGGACAATCTCTTCCTTGATGTCCTCTTCGGGAATACCCGCACTGCTTGTCCTGAGCACGACCCCTTCTTCTGGGAGCTTCCAGCGGTGTGCCACGGCTTTGACATGACTGCGTTCTTTCTCATCCAGCTTCTTTGAGGCCGCCACGTAGACCCCTTGCGGCATATAGACGAGGTATTCCCCCTTCAGCTCGATGACAGCGCTGAGCTTGGCTCCTTTTGTCCCCGTTGGATCTTTCGTGACCTGCACCAGGAGCTTTTCCCCTTCATGCACGGCTTGATTGATGGGCAGCGCTTCATCCCCTCCATGGAAGGCTCTGACATTATCAGGACAGTCCTTTGCATGCAGATAGCCGTTTTTGCCTTCACCGATATCGACAAACGCGGCATCCAGCCCTTTGTGGATCCGAACGACCCTGCCGATATAGAGATTCCCGGTCAAAGTGTCACCGACCGGTCGATACACGCGCAGCCCACTGACGGCTCCGCCTGATCTGGATACCCAGCGCTTTTCCCTCGTTTTCGCCTGGATGATGATTTCGTCCAACGCTGATCCCCCCTTATCATAAAGAATCGGGAAGGGGCAGCCCCTTCCCGGCATATGTCCTTACTTTACCCTTCTCCACCGTACACAGTCAATAAAGATAGAGAAGATCCTTTGTTTTGGCCGATGTCATTTTGTCGGCAAAGAATGCGTGGAGGAGTTCGTTCTCATCAAGCTTCCCCACCTCCTGGCCATCCTTCATGACGACAAGGGGGTGCTTGACTCCCCTGTGGAAGCGTTCCACGACCTCAAGGACCGAAGATTCGCTATCGACGGGAAGGGGCTTCAGCTCCAAGAACTGACGATGATCACCATAGTAACGCTCCATCAGGAATTTCATGAACACGTACCGCCTTTGCTTCCAATCTTTCCATAAGGAGAAGTAGAGGAAGGTGAGGATCACCCAAAGGTTCAGGTTCGCCGGTGAAGTCAGCAGGACGAAGGCATGAAAGCACAGGAGAAGCGCGAACGACAGGAGGAGCGTGTATTCGTACGCCTTCAGGTAGTTCCATTTCATGGCCATGAGAAGGGAAACGAGCTTCCCTCCGTCAAGGGGCCAGATCGGCAAGAGATTGAAGAGGAGGACGGCAAGATTCAGATGCAGGAATAACAGGAATGTACCGGGAGCGATGATATCAAGGTTGGCGAGCACCCACCCAGCACCGATCATCCACACATGCTGGAGGGGACCAGCTGCCACGACCCAGAATTCCTCATCGAGTGACCGGTTCCCATGTTCATCTACTTCTGCCACACCACCAAAGGGCAGAAGGGCGATCCTTCTGACCCTCCACGAAAAATATTGGGCCGTACAGGCATGACCGAGCTCGTGGATGATGATGATGCCAAGGAGCATGATCATCTCCGTAAAATGGGCCGTCATGACGGCCACGGCGATGACGACCCAAAGGAGGGGGTGGATATAGAATTTCCGAAGCATGGCTAAAAGATTAGTCAAAGGAGATCACCTGGACCGGATCGACGAATTCCTCCCCCATCTTGATGGCGAAATAAAATTCTCCCGATGCATCGTCCTCCGCTGCTGATACCTTTCCGACCGCTCCACCTTTTTCCACCTTTTCATACTGCTTCACGTCAATGGCCTCAAGATGCCCGTACCATGACTCCGATTTGTCTGCATGCTGGATGACGACCGTGTTGCCGAGGTCATCCTTTTTCCCTGCGAAGATAACGAGTCCCCCCTTCATGGCCCCAACCTCTTCTCCGAGACCTGTCTCAAGCATAATCCCTTGACCGTTCGTTTTGAAATTCTCCACCACCTTGCCCGTGGCAGGCATGGAAATCGCAGTTTCCTCCTTCGCCTCCTGTTTCCCCGTATCCGGAAGCAGTGCCAGGGGTTTTCCGAACTGATCCTCGTACCACGTAGAGACCGCAGCGAATTGAAAGTCGTTTTCCATCGTCTTATGCACCATGGTCCTCGCCTCTTCAAAGGCAGGGCTCGGGCTTTTGAACATGATCGCTGTCAAGAGGACCAGGATCCCGGAAGCAAGCACCTTCAACAAAAAGGTTTCCTTTTTGAAAAGGGGATGGCCATCGGATGGCGGTCCCCCTTCGAATGAGGATTGACCAATCCCGTATTTTTCTTCATCCCCCACCAACGGGACGATGGGGTACTCCCGGGACGCCCCGTCGTTCATTTTTTTTCGTCTGGCGATGCGCTTCCTGATTTCATCGGCTCGATTGCCCATCATCATCCATCCTTTTCTTTGGCTGCACGGGGATTCCCCTGCACCTTGTCTTGCTTTCAATGTATGACTTGTCCGAAATGATTATGACCGGGAAGGCACAAAAGCGCATAGAAAAAACCCGTGCACTCATGCACGGGTTTGGTCAGGCTTTTACGCCGAATAATCGTTTGATTTTCGTAAAGACACCCGGTTTTTCCTCTTCAAGGGATTGAAGGGGTACGGACTCACCAAGGATCCTCCTTGCGATATTCCGATAGGAGATGGATGCTTTGCTCGTTGAATCGAGGGCGATGGGTTCTCCTTTATTCGAAGACCGGATCACGTTCTCGTCATCGGCTACGATTCCGATCAAATCGATAGAAAGATGGGTCGTGATTTCATTCACGTCGAGCATTTCCCCGCTTTTCATCATATGGTTCCGGATCCGGTTGATCACAAGCTTCGGAGGCTCGATTTCCTCCTGTTCAAGAAGCCCGATGATACGGTCGGCATCCCGGACCGCAGAGATTTCCGGCGTTGTGACGACGATGGCACGATCGGCACCGGCCACGGCGTTTTTGTATCCCTGTTCGATTCCGGCAGGGCAGTCGATGATGATATAATCATAGTCCTGCTTCAGATCCTGGATCAGTTTCTTCATCTGTTCCGGATTGACAGCCGATTTATCGCTTGTCTGGGCAGCAGGGAGAAGATACAGTTTATCTTCGAAGCGCTTGTCCTTCACAAGTGCCTGATGGACTTTGCAGCGGCCTTCCACCACGTCCACCAGATCATAGATGATCCGATTTTCAAGGCCCATGACCACATCAAGATTCCTGAGGCCGATATCGGTATCGATCAAACATACTTTTTTGCCTTGTAGAGCTAATGCTGTACCAACATTGGCAGAAGTAGTCGTCTTGCCCACTCCGCCTTTTCCTGAAGTAACAACTATGGCTTCACCCACATTAGCGTCCTCCTTTGAAACTCGTAATATTTGGTCGAAGATGCCTCAATACCTGCAGTCGATCGACGACGATCTGACCCTCGGCATCCACGAATGCACACTCCATGTCATGCTCTTCATCTTCCTCCATCCGGTCCGGCGCCCGGTTCAGGGCATCTGCGATCCGGAGCTGGGAAGGGAGCATCCTCGATGCGACGATCACGGCATCTTTCCTGCCGTTGATGCCGGCATGGGCAATGCCTTTAAGTGTGCCCAATATGTATATATTCCCGCCGGCGTGGATCTTACCGCCAGGATTGACATCACCGACGACAAGGATATCCCCGGATACTTCAATCACCTGACCCGATCGCACAACACCGGTCATGGTCTCGATATTCCGTTCATCCACGAGTCTCTCCGCTTCATCCTTTGTCATGACATTGCTGGAGAGTCCGTTGACCACAAGGTTCCGCTTTTGCCTGACGATGTCCTTAAGTTCTTCGGATTGCTCATCGGTCACGTAGCGGTTCCCCGTCTGGATATGCACGGCCAGCGTATGGCCTTCAGTTTCACGATGATGAGCAGACAACTTTTCGGCAAGTTCTGCCTTCAGCTCGTGAAACGAGCATTGATCGTTCAAATGGAGGGTCAGCCCCTCTTTCGTTCCTTTAATCACAACATTGGGCCTTTTATTCATGTTCATGGCGTCATTTTTCACCTCAGTCGTCATATAATTCGACATAAGCAGTGCTGATTCCTTTTTGGAAGGTACAGATTTGAAACAATTTCGCCCCTGCCGTCCTCTGAAGGATGGCAGGAGGAACAGACCCCCTATGGAAGAGAAAGCCTGGCAGACTTTATTCGCCCAACCAAGCTTTTCTTCTGGATAATAAATAATGTTTGAATGGGATCGATACGATCAAATAGAAGACAATGTTCAGAACCAGGGTCGGCCACAATCTCCAGTCGACAAACTCCATGAACGTCAGATTCGTCCGATTGAGTATCACATAGATATAGTAGACGATGACTTCCAAGATCGATAGATTCACCACGGCAATCATCCCCAGGACAATGATGTTGTTGTGTAGCATCTTCATCATCTGCTGGGTCAGGACAACCATGAACGGGAACAGGATCAAATAGATTCCGTTGATCTCCGTGTAATAGATATCAAAAAAGAATCCGAAGATGAACCCGAACAATAAGGCCGTTCGGTACCGGTAAAAGGCACAGATCAAGATCAGGGTGATGACAAGGAAATGGGGAACCATTACCTTGTCCCCGAACCATGATTCCGTCTGGAAGAGATGAACGAAAAGGCTCTCACCATAAAACACCAACAGGGTGATGAGAGGGAGGATGAAGCGCCCGATCATTGCGCGTCACCCTCGGCATCGTCATCTTCTTCAGGAGGCGGCATGTCACGGTCGATGACCATGACGTGCTCGAGATGATAGAAGTCCGCCGACGGCTTCACGTATGCCGTCTGGGTCAATCCATACTGATCCGGCTGCACGTCTGTAACCTCGCCGACGACAAGCCCTTTCGGGAACACGCCTCCGAGACCGGATGTAATGACCTTGGATCCTTTCTCAACCTTCACATCATTGACGATCTTTTTAATGAGGATCTGCTTCTTCTCCACATCATAGCCTTCAATCCATCCGTTCACATCCTGCTTCTCCCCTTGAATGATGGTGGAGATGCGGTTTTTCGTATTGTTGGTGGAGATCAACTCGATTGTGGATGAAAACTTATTGACGCTTTTCACTTTTCCGATGAGTCCCTTCGAGGAGATAACGGCCATATCGGATTTAATTCCGTTCACTTCCCCTTTGTCGATGGTCAGGAGTTCTTGCCAGCGATCGGGATTTCGGGCTATGACTGTCGCCTGAATTGGATTATAATCTGTCAGACTCTCTTTCTTATCAAGGACGTCCCTCAGCTCATCGTTATCCTGCTTCAGGTCCCTCACCTGCGTTTCAAGCTTCACGAGCTCATCGAGGCGCGTTTTCAGTTTTTCGTTTTCTTTGTATGTATTTTGCAGATCCTTCAGGTTTTCGAATACTCCGCCGACATAATTCACAGGTTTTGAAACCAGCGACTGTCCGAATCCTACCATATCTTTACCAAACTGCTCCGGCCAGCTGATGTTGTCCCGCTCACGGAGGGAAAACCCGATCAGCCCGACTAAAACGATGACGCTCACCAATAAGATGATCAATCGTTTATTCAGGAAGAATTGTGGCATGACGTACACCTCAATCATTATCAAATTCTATTTAACTATACCAAATTTCGCTAGGGATTGATATTATTCACCAAAATATTCGCTGTTCGAAATAAAAAAGATGGGGCCGGTCCAATGGCAGCAACCCATTGGAGAACGTCCCCTCTTCAAGACAAACTTATTTATTGTTCCCTTTGAACAAATGGATATGATCAAGGGCTTTACCCGTTCCGATGGCCACGCAGTCGAGTGGTTCTTCGGCGATCAATACAGGCATTTTCGTTTCTTCGCTGATGACCTTGTCCAGATTGCGGAGAAGGGCTCCCCCACCGGTGAGGACGATCCCACGGTCCATGATGTCGGCCGCAAGCTCAGGAGGCGTTTTTTCCAGCGTGCTCTTCACGGCATCGACGATCGTATAGACCGTATCACGCAGCGCCGCACCGATTTCTTCAGCAGAGATCTCAAGCGTTTTCGGCAGTCCAGTCAAAAGGTCACGACCGCGGATTTCCATGGTTTCGACACCGTCCGTTGCGCCGGCAGAGCCCACTTCCACTTTGATCGTTTCAGCTGTACGGTCCCCGATCATGAGGTTGTACGTTTTGCGGATGTAGTTGATGATCGCATCATCCATTTCATCCCCGGCCACGCGGATCGACTGGCTCGTCACGATACCACCGAGGGAAATGATGGCCACTTCCGTCGTACCTCCACCGATATCAACGACCATGCTTCCAGTCGGTTCCCATACAGGAAGGTTGGCACCGATGGCGGCAGCAAAAGGTTCTTCAATCGTATAGGCATCCCTTGCGCCCGCTTGACGCGTCGCATCGATGACCGCACGCTCTTCCACTCCGGTGATGCCTGAAGGGACACACACCATTACATAAGGCTTACGGGAGAACGCACTCTTATTCTTGTTCGCTTGTTTGATATAATATTTCATCATCGTGGCAGTCGTTTCGTAATCGGCGATGACACCGTCCTTCATGGGGCGTAGGGCCACGACGTTACCAGGTGTACGTCCGATCATGTTCTTCGCGTCATTCCCGACGGCAACGATCTGTTTTGAATCGGTTTGAAGGGCCACTACGGACGGCTCCCTCACAACAATTCCTTTTCCTTTTACATAGACGAGTGTGTTGGCGGTTCCTAAATCGATTCCTAAATCCTTTGTTCCAAACATTTCTGGTATCTCCCTTTCTACTGCTGATTCCAATTGGCATGTATGTGTTTTTTATAAAGAGAGCTGTCCGACTCTCTACACGTTGAATTTTCACAAGGTTCATTCGTTCATGCATAACGAAAAGACTCATTCTGGTGTGAATGACTCTTGATTCCTCATCCGTTACGTTTAAGAAACATGCTTACATTGTTTGCAAAAATCATAAGCTTTATTATACCGCAACTGGAGGAAAAATCCTAGTGTCATAAATACCCTTTTTCCTTTAAACTGATGAATTTTTTCTCGCCGATGATGAGGTGATCGAGGACGTCTATACCGATGATGCGGCCACATTCCACCAGTCGCTTGGTGACCTCGATATCTTCCCTGCTGGGGGTGGGGTCTCCAGAAGGGTGATTGTGGACGCATATGATGGAGGCAGCTGAGCGGCGGAAGGCTTCCTTGAAGACTTCCCGGGGGTGTACGATGGAGGCATTCAGGCTGCCGATGAAGATGGTCTGCTTGTGGAGGACCTGATTCTTGGTATTGAGGTATAGGCAAACGAAGTGTTCCTGAGAAAGGAATCGCATGTCGTTCATCACATAGTTTGCACCGTCCTCCGGGGATCGGATGCTGTAGCGATCATCGAATCCAAGGTTGCTGATGCGCCGACCGAGTTCGACGGCGGCCATGAGCTGGACGGCTTTGGCAAGGCCGATTCCATTGATGGACGTGATTTCTTCAAGGGAAGCATCTTTCAATAGGTTGAGGCCTTCGAATGAAGTAAGGAGGCGGTTCGATACCTGGAGGACGGATTCAGATTTCGTCCCCGTCCTAAGGAGGATCGCAATGATTTCCTGATTGGAGAGGCTTGCGGGTCCGCTTTGGATGAGCCGCTCCCTCGGGCGCTCATCCTGCGGGTAATCACGGATCATGAGTGATGGGGTTGATTCAACTTTGACCATGGTTTCCTCCTTCTAGTAAGGAGACGGCCTCAAGCTCGATAGCCCATTTCCGCTAGGGTCCTGTTCACCCTCGAGACAGGGAGGCCGACGACGGCATAATAATCCCCTTCGATCCCTTTGACAAACTTGGCGCCAATCCCCTGGATCCCGTAGGCCCCGGCTTTGTCGAAGGGTTCACCGGAAGCGATGTATCCGTCGATCTCACTTGGGGACAGCTCCCAGAATGTGACGGTGGTTCTTTCATAAAAACGGTTTACTTCACGGCCGTGGTGGATGGACACACCTGTATAGACGTCATGCGTGGAGCCGGACAGCTCCGTCAGCATGGCACGCGCATCGTCTTCGTCCTTCGGTTTCCCAAGGATCTTCCCGTCTTTGGTGACGACGGTATCGGAGCCGATCACAAAGGAATCCGGGTGTTCACCCGATACGGCTGCAGCCTTGATATCAGCGAGGTACATGACCACATCACCGGGCAACATGCCTTCTTCAAACGTTTCTTCTACTTGCGGGCTAAGGGTGGTGAATGAGAGTTGGATCTGCTTGAGGAGTTCTTTTCGTCGGGGAGATTGAGAAGCAAGAATGAGGCTTGACACACATACCAATTCCTTTCAGTGACAGTTTGGGAGATACAAGATTTATACTACCAAAACGACTCCCCCTTCACAAGCACGAAAAAGGGCATCTCCAAGGGGAAATGCCCGATTATTTCCTAGAAAATAGTCTCAACGCGTCGAACGGTCAGAGGCCACCATACTGTTCAACATATTTCAGCAGTTCCCCCTGGACCTCCCGGGCATCCTCCGCCGAAGAAATCGCCGCTGCTTTGGCAGAAGCTTCCTGCAGCGACTTCTTCATGCTAACAAAGCCCTCCTGCTCCACCTTGATCCCTTCCACTTCCTTGGCAGCCGTTTCGATGTCCTTCACAGAACCTGCCTCCATCTTACCTGAAACGACAGCAGCGCTGCTTGCCTTGGTAAGTTCTTGGAACAGACTTCCTCCTTTTTCAAGGAACGACTGCTCTCCCTTTGTTGCATTGATGCCTTTTGCCGACAGTTCAAAATCCTTTGCGTATACATCGACCCCGAGTTTTTTCACCTCTTCACCGAGGGCACGCGCGCTCGTAAGATCATCAGACACCCCGAGGATGAGGATCCACTGCCCGTCCTTCTCGATCTGAGCACCCGGGATCCCTTTTGTCGCCAGGGTTTCCTTCATGGAAACCAAAGCCTCCTCTTTGGAGAATACTCCTCCTTGGAGAATGGACGTTTTGAGCCCGTCCACTTCGACTGCTGCCACTTTGGAAGCGGTGGTTTCCTCCTGGGCGACGGGTTTTTCCTGAAGGGCGGCCGGGGCCGCGTCGCTTTCCGTTGCCGTGATCACCTTCAGCGTACCGAACCCCAGGACGGCCCCGACGACGATCGCCCCTACAAGGGACATGAGGAGATTGATCGAATCCTGGAAAGGGTTGCGGAAGGATTTTCGTTTTTTATTCTTACCAGACACATAGTTGATCTTTTTATACTCCTTCGGCGGCTGGAAATCACCTTCCGGAAGCACCCATTCAAAGTCCTTGTCGTCCACTTTTTCCTCTGCGGAGGCGATTTCCTCTTCAGCCCCCTTCCAGTCATGCACAGGAAGATCTTCGTCGAACGTCTTTTTTTCACCATTGATTTTAATCGAAACCTTGGACTTTTTCGCCATCATCACCGCCCTCCCTCATCTAGTTTTTTCCATGCTATCATATCCAAATAAAAAAAGAACAAGACTTTTGTCGTCTTGTTCTAAGAGGTTTTCGCCAATTTACGGAGGGTTTCCCCCGTTTCTGCCAACTTACTCTCCTTCAGTCGAATCCGGGAACTGCTGGAACGGATCATTCTTATGGGCGGAAGGAGGGGAATCTGTCGCTTTCCCATCCCCTTCTGTCGTTTCGGCCTCAGGGAGGAAAAATGTCGAGAAGGTGACTCCATATTCGATTTTTTCCGTTTCATCATTCATATTTTTCAATTCCTCGGGACCTTCCAGCGAGATTTCCTCGATTTCTAAAATCCTCTGCGTACGCTCCAATTCTTCGATGAAGCCCTCGATCATGAAGTAATCATCGGCCTCGAGGGTGAGGACGGCGGTGAGCTTCTGAAGTCCCGCCGGTGTTTCCACCCCCTCTCCTTCTGCTGCAGCCGCCATGGGTGATTCCGTGAAGTCCATCTTGGTGATCAAGCCTCCAGAAACGACCTCGGCTTTCTCGAGATCGATGAGGAGCTGATCCGTCATAGGTTTGACCGGAACCACCCTCTGCAGGACAGCGGTCGTCTCCAATGAACCTCCCTTCATGGCTGTCAGCCGCTCATCCAGGACGCCGGTAAGCTTTTCTTCATTGGAGATCTCGGTGGTGAGCCTGTCTTTTTCCTCGCGAACGGGAAGATAAAAGAACCAATAAACCACCCAGACAAGGAGGGCAAAGAATACAAATGCGAGGGAGATGATGCTCCAATCCTTCCGTGTCAGCTTCATTCTCCCGCCTCCTCTTCATCCGCTGTCCCTTTGACGGCTTCACGGTCCAAAGTCAGGGCGTACCGTGCCAGATACCGGGGAAGAACCCCGGCATCAGCGTCCTCCCCCTCTTCGAGTGCCTCCGTCTCCACTCCAAGGAGCTTCACATCGCTCACGAGCTTGGTTGAGGAAATGCGTTCAAGATAATAGGCCGCCTCCCGGCTCGAATCGAACTGGATGCCAAGCTCCAGTGCACCTGCCCCGGTATAGGTGAATTCCTCGAGAAAGCCCCTTTCAGGAAGGGCATCGACCACTTCGCCAAGGACCGGAAGCATGGGCATGGGGTACCCCTCCGCCCATTTGACGGCCGCATCGAGATTGGCCCACGTGTCCAACGATTCCAGCTCTGCGATCTTTTCTTCCTTCTGAGCACGGAGCTTCTGTTCCTGTGACAGCTGGGACGCCAAAGTATCCACTGCTCTCCCCTGATAGATTCCGAGGATTACAAAAGTGAGGATGAGGATCAGCCCCAAGGCAGCGATGGCGATGACCGCCTTCAGCCAGGAACTCTGTTTTCGTTCATCATGAGGTAATAGATTGATATCTACAAGCATCATCGCACCTCTTTCAGTCCCAAACCGACCGGAAGCAGGAACCGCGCAGGTACGGGCTCACCCGTATGGGCAGATTTCGCTTCACTCGCGATGTACCTTGATGGGACTTCCAACCGGTTGGCAAGCATCGAGTGATAGGATTCAGAGAGGACATGCTCTCCTCCTACGAACAGCTTCGTGATCATCGTCCCGTCATCGTGGAGGGTGTAGCGGTAGAAGCTGATCACCTTTTCCACTTCCTTCAAGATTTCATCCGACTGGATGGGATCCATCACGTCACTATTCCCACTTAGGGAAATATTCCTGAAAAAGACAGGCTGATGGCGGTGGAACACCGAAACCGCGATGGATCCTTCATGGAAGAAAAGGACCATCTCATGGTCGTTTCCATCGGTCAGCTGAAGCAAATGAAGATAGCGGTACAGGGCAAGGGGGGAAATATCCGCTACCACCGGCTTGAGGGAAGAGAGCTCAAGAAGATCCTGATACTCGAGGACCGTCTTCTCCTCCGCTGCAATGAGGATCACTTCCTTCTTCCCGTCCTTCATCCCCGCGACAACGGCGTCGTAAAGGGGATGTTCGAACGGGAGATGAATACTTGTCCCGAGCTCCATGAACAAATGGCTTTCCACCTCATCATCCTGTACATCGGCCGGGATCAGCACACGCCTGACAATCATCTGGGTGTTCGGAACGAGGAACTGGACATGCTGCCTTGCAATTCCCCACTCCTCCACGCACTGCTCCATGAACGAGCGCAAGATTGCCGGCTCAAGGATCTTCCCGTTTGAAATAATCCCCTCGGGAAGGCGCTTCTCCCCGTGCCGTTGGATATAGAGGGGGGACGTGCTTTTAACCTCTGCATAACGCACCCAGTCGTCGCTGATGACAAGGGAAATTCGATTTTTCTTCTTCACGAACAGATTGGATAGCATGGCGATGACCCCTTTTAGATGAATAAAGACGAATACCAAAGCAGTACCTGGCGGCCATAAAACACGCTCACCAGTGTGCCGACGACGATGTACGGACCGAATGCGATGGGTTTGCCCCTCTTATAAAAGCCTGCGGCAAGGCCGATGATCCCGAATACCGCCCCGAACAAGGTGGCCAGGAAAAAGGCGAGGAGCATCCCTTTGGCGCCGAGGACAAATCCGATGACAGCAAAGAGCTTGATATCTCCACCGCCCATCCCTCCCCTGCTGATGACGGCGATGACCAGCAGGAGGGCAAAACCGGCCGCAGCTCCAAGAAGGCTGTCCCACCACAGATCAAGGGGAATGAACAAACGTTCCAGTATGAACATGAGGGCAAAAAATCCGAGGATTCTATCGGGGATGAGCATATACGCGAGATCACTGACCGTAATGATCATGAATAGGGAAACAAGGGTGAGGGTGACAAGCAGCTCCGGCTGCCAGCCGTACAGATAATAAGCGAGGGCAAAAAGCGCGCCCGTCGCAAATTCCATCAACGGATAAAGCGGAGAAATGCCCTCTTTGCACTGAGAGCACTTCCCCCCTTGAATGAGATACGATAGAACGGGAATCAATTCCCTGGCCGTCAGCCTGTGGCCGCAGGAGGGGCATGATGACCGAGGAGTGACGATGGACGTTTTCAACGGCACCCTGAGACCGACCACGTTGTAGAAGGAACCTAGGATGAGGCCGTATAGGAATAGTAAGATAATCATGTTATTAATTGTTATTTACTGATGCACGAGTAATTGAATCTGAGGTACCAGTTATCGTACGCTTCTTCCCTTTTAGCGTTACAGAATAAGATTTCTTTGTCGCGTCATATGTTACAAACGAATCTGTTCGGCTGTACGATTCCTTATCACCGTCTGGATCTTTAAGAGTGTCAATATACCCACCTTCTTCAAGTTCACCAAGGGTAACTTTACCTTCTGTAGCAGCTGTGGACTCTGCTGCTTTTGACGAAATCTCCAACTTCGCCGAACTCACCATCTGCTTTGCATTCGCCACATGGGCATCTTTCTTCGAGTTGTCGATGAGGCCGCCGATGCTCGGGATCGCGATGGCTGCGATGATGCCGAGGATGACGACGACGGCTAGAAGCTCGATAAGGGTGAGGCCGCGCTCATTTTTCAAGCGTTGACGCAATTTCTTTAACATGGGAATTCCTCCTGATATTTTCTGGATTGCCAGTCGGACAATCTAGGACTATTATACAACATTAATTGTCATAAAATTATATATTTTTACATTTTAATAGGTACTTCTTAATAGTTTTGCACACTGTTGAAGATTTCAAACATCGGAACCATGATCGCTATGACAATAGTCCCCACTACCCCGGCCAGTACGACGATCATGAGGGGTTCAATCAAGGATTTAAGGCGGTCCGTGGCACTTTCGACTTCTTTTTCATAGAAGTCGGCTACTTTATCTAGCATCGTATCGAGGGCCCCTGTCTCTTCGCCGATGGCAATCATCTGCGTGACGAGGGGAGGGAATGCCCAGTGGGCCTTCATGGGCTCTGTAAGGGATGACCCTTCTTCCAATGCCCTCCTCGATTGCGAGATGACCTTTGCCACCACTTCATTCTCGACGACCCGCTCCACGATCGACAGCGCCTGGAGTATGGGAACCGAGCTTGAGAATAGGGAGCTCAGGGTCCGTGTCATCCTGGCAAGGACGGCTTTTTGGAGCATCTTCCCGAATATGGGCAGCCTGAGGATCACGTAGTCGAGATGGTACTTCGTTTCCTTATTCTTTCTCAACAGAGCAATCCCCAGGATAAGAAGGAATATGAGACCGATCAGGATGTACCAGAACCGCTGCATGAATTCGCTGGCGGAGATGACAAATTTCGTGATGGCCGGCAGCTCTCCCCCGAAGTCGATGAACATGTCGACAAAGGTCGGGACGACGGAGGTCAGGAGATAGATGACGACACCGAGGGCAAGGACGGCGACGACGGCCGGATAGGTAAGGGCCGATACGATCTTCTGTCTCGTGGCATGCTGTTTCTCGTAGTGCGTGGCCAGTCCGTCAAGAGTTTCATCGAGGCTCCCCGACGCCTCCCCCGCCCTCACCATATTGATGAGGAGGGGCTCAAAGATCCTCCCATGCTTCCCGAGGGCTTCTGAGAGGGGATGTCCTCCCCTGAGGTTCTCTTCCACCTCACCCAGTGCCCTTGACAGGGGCTTGCTCTCCGTCTGCCGCGAAAGGATGTGGGTGGCATCCACGACGGTCACTCCCGCCTGGAGCAAGGTGGCGAACTGCCGCAGGAAGATGAGGAGGTGGCGAAGCTTCACCGAATTCCCGATGGCCAGATCCTTGGTCAGCAGGGTCTCCGGAAGCTCATCGATCCCGATCACCCTCACCTCGAGCTTTTTCAGTTGCAGGAGGGCCTCCCGCTTATTTGACGCCGTGACCACACCGTTCTTAGGACCCGAGCGGTCGCGGCCCGTATATTTGAACCTGGCCATCTACGCCCCCTCCCGGATATAGGGCAGCGCCATTTCCTTGGAGACGATCCCCGCCTCGTACAGTCCCTGGACGCTGTCGCTCATAAGATGCATGCCCGAAGCCCGCGACGTCTGCATGACGTTTTGGATTTGATGCACTTTCTCCGAACGGATGAGGTTGGCCACTGCCGCATTATTCAACAGGAGCTCCGTCGCAGCACGGCGGCCTTTCCGGTCCACGGTCGGGAACAGGCGCTGCGAAAGGATGCCCGTCAAGACGGACGCAAGCTGGACGCGGATCTGTGCCTGTTGCTCAGGCGGAAAAACATCGACGATGCGCTCGATGGTTGCCGGCGCACTGGAGGTATGAAGGGTCGCCAGCACGAGGTGACCCGTCTCCGCAGCCGTGATGGCCGTATGGATCGTTTCAAGATCCCTCATTTCCCCCACAAGGATGATGTCGGGGTCCTGCCTCAGAGCACTCCTCAATCCTCTGGAAAAAGAACCCGTATCAAAACCGACCTCCCGCTGATCGATGATGGAACTGCCGTGGCGGTGAAGATACTCGATGGGGTCCTCCAGGGTGATGATATGCTTCCTCATCGTCCTGTTCATATGATCGATGATGGACGCTAGGGTCGTGGATTTCCCACTGCCCGTCGGTCCCGTCACGAGGAAGAGGCCCTGGGGCCTTCCGGCGATCCCTTTCAGCGCATGGGGAAGGAACAGATCCTCCATTGTTGGAATCGATGTCGGTATCACCCGGATCGCCAGGGACACGCAGGAGCGCTGTCGGAAAGCATTGATCCTGAACCGGGATACACCTGGGATACCATATGAGAAATCAAGTTCGCCTGCGTCTTCAAAGCTCGTATACATGGGCGGGGCAATCAATGCTTTTGCCATCCCCTCGGTCGTTTCCGGGGAGAGGGCATCCTTCCCGTACCGTTTCAGGTCCCCATGAATGCGGAATACCGGCGGCGCCCCGACGGTCAGGTGGATGTCTGAGGCCCCGAGTTCATACGCGCTTCTGAGGAGAGCATCTATTTTATCTTTCATGTTTTCACCTACTCTGCTATTGAAACTCGTAACACTTCTTCCGTTGTCGTCAATCCCTGTTTCACCTTCAAAAGTCCATCATCCACAAGGAATATGGTTTTGTTGCGTACGGCGAGCTCCCGCAGTTTCGAAATCGGCTCGTCGTTCAGGATGACTTTCTTCATTTCTTCATTCATCATTAGGATTTCATGGATCGCGATCCGCCCCTTGTACCCCGTCATATTACAGGAGGAGCATCCGGTTCCACGGGTGATGGTCTCAATCTTCATGCCCCTTTTGGCGAAGATCCCGATTTCACGGGCCGTGGCCGGTACGACCTGCTTGCAGTCGCGGCAGACTCTGCGGATCAACCGCTGTGCGACGACTCCGCTCAGGGAAGACGCGACAAGAAACGGCTCCACCCCCATGTCGAGAAGACGGGTGATGGTGGAGATCGAATCATTTGTATGAAGGGTGCTCAGGACGAGATGCCCTGTGAGGGATGCACGGATCGATACTTCGACCGTTTCTTTGTCACGGATTTCCCCTACCATGATCACATTGGGATCCTGGCGCAGGATCGCCCTGAGCCCCTTCGCGAACGTCAGGCCGACCTGATGGTTCACAGATATCTGATTGATGCCTTCAAGCTGATACTCGACGGGATCTTCGACGGTGATGATGTTTACTTCTTCACTGTTAAGATGATTGAGTGCGGCATAGAGGGTCGATGATTTCCCCGACCCCGTTGGCCCCGTGATGAGGACGATGCCCGTCGGCTGTTTGATCAGATTCATGAACCGCCGGTGGTTCACTTTATTGAAGCCGAGCTTTTGTAGGTCATTGAGCTGCGAGCCGAGATCAAGGAGTCGAAGGACGATTTTCTCACCATAAACGGTCGGGAGGGTGGAAACCCTGAGATCGATTGGGTGGACATCGACATTCGCCTTCATCCTGCCGTCTTGTGGAACCCTGAACTCCGTGATATCCAGGTTGGCCATGATCTTGAGGCGGGCAAGGAGCATGCTCTGCATATGCTTGGGAAGATTCCGCTCTGTCCGGAGGATGCCGTCGACCCTGAAGCGGATCGCCACCTTGGTTTCCTGTGGATCAATATGGATATCACTCGCCTTTTGCGTCACCGCATTGGAGAGGATCTGATTCACCAGGCGCACGATGGGCGACTCCGCATCGGTTACGGACGGCTCATCGACCTGCACCTGCTCCTCACGGAAAAGCTCTTCGAACCCTTCTTCAAGGTCATAATATTTATTGATGACCTTGAGGATATCATCCTTCGTCGCGATCGCCGGCTCGATTTTAAAACCCGTCGCCAATCGCAAATCTTCAATGGCGTAGAAATCAAGGGGGTCATTCATGGCCACAAACAGGCGGTCCCCCTCTGTCTTGAGCGGAATCATCAGCGTCCTTTTGGCCGTCTCCTTCGGGATCAGGTGAAACAGGTTCGCCTCGAACGGATAGCGATACAGGCTGACGTGGGGAATACCGAGCTGAAACTCAAGCACTTCGATGAGCTGCTGCTCCGTGATGAAGCCCTTCTGTAGGAGGGCATCTCCCGTCTTCTGACCCTTCACTTTGTCGGCAAGCGTTTCCTGAAGCTGCTCTTCAGAGATGATCCCCGCTTCGACCAGGAGATCCCCAAGCCTTTTCCGGGTTGTCGTCATGGATTACCCTCCTTCACTTTTCTTCCTTTTTCTTCTTCGGGGCGGTTTTCACATCGGATGAATCCTTCTTATCCGTTGTTCCATTTTTGTTGCCGTCTGCTGATTGCTGCTCATCCGATGTACTTTCTTCCTCATCGGCGTCGTCATCCCCTTCGATCTCGGGGGAATCTTCCCGGATGCCTTCCGTGCTTCCTTCACTGTCCGGTTCACTGCTTCCATCTTCATTTTCCTGATCCTGTACGGATACCTCGTCCGATAGGGTTACATCCGTTTCAGCGGCGTTAAGCGGCCAGATTTCCACGCGATTTGTCGGTGCGTAAAAATCTTCACTGACCCGCTCTTCATCGATCACATCTCCGTCGGAAGAATACTTATCCCGGTAGACGGTGATCAGCCGTCCCTTCTTGCCTTCCTGTGTGGTCGCAAGGCCCCCCTGGGGGATGAAGGCGCTGAACTGCTTCACGACGCGCGGCGGATATTCCTTCTTCCCGGTCGTCCTCACCTTGTATTCATACGGGCTCGCCATGCCGGAAATCTGTGCCTTCAAAGTATTGTCATGGAGGGAGAAGGTCACCGTATAAGCTGAATCCCGTGCATTCATGAATACGAGATCCTGTCCTGTGACAGGATTCACCCTCGCTTCAAGACCGAGGGTTGCATAAGACGGGAGAACCATGGAGATATTGCGCTCGGCAATCGCCAGGTCTGTGTGCAAAATCAGCTCGTACAGCAAGGAAGCGACCGGACCGAGATCGTCGGGAGAACTCACTGAAGAACCATTTGAATCAAGAAACTCCAGGAACGAAAATCGTGCATTTGCAGGGATATCGATCACAGGATTGGCGTCAACGAACGCTGAAAGCCCCGGAGTGACTTCGATCTTATCGAGCTCCCCTGCATAGAAGACATTTTCTTCCCCTTCGAAGTACTCATCCAGGTCGATCGTTCCCTCCACCTTCAGCATGGACGTGGCATCCATGATTTCTTTCTGAAGTCCCGGAAACTGATCCAGCTGATATCCTGGGAATCGTTCCTCTATAAAGCCGTTCAAACCGCCTTCATCGACGGAAACGATTAATGGAGAATTCCCCTGTTCCTTCAGTGCCCCGACAGATTCTTTGAAATGGAATGCGACGGCATCGGAATCCAGAAGGACGTCCCGCCCATCGAATGAGAGCATGATTTCCTGCTCCCCCTTCCACGATTCGACCTTCGTTTCAAGAAGCTTTACGGCCTGCTTCCTTGTTTTCCCCGACAGGTCCACCGATGCTGCCTCTGCGTTTTGTATGAACGAAACCGAGGTTATTTTTTCATAAAGGAAAACACCCAGCTGCGATACACCGACGTATAAAACGGTCATGATGAACATAGGTGCCAATAATTGGATCAGGCGCCGATTTTTCATCTGATGCGCCCCCTTATCTGATGTTCATGGTCAATTCAACAAAGACGGATGGACCCGCTTCCTTGACCGATTGGATGTTCGTCCGGGTCAGCTCCGCACCCTTCGGTATGAGCAGTTCCCCTTCGAGACTGAATATATCATCTGCCGTTTGCCTTCCAACAAGAAGTTCCATTTGCCTGTTTTCGATGTCCTTCAGCCCGTCAGCCTGCGTGGCAGCTGCTTCCTGCATGACAACCGGTTCCTGCATGGCAACGACTTCCTGCGGCGTCGAAATGTCTTCCACTTCCACTTCTACTTCTACGAGGGTTTCCCGGAAGTACTCGGCAGCATCCTCTTTCACGATGACGATATCCTTTCCCCACGTCAGCACATGAGGAGAGTCCAGATAGTACGTGTCACTCTTGCTTTTCACTTCGAGGGTCCGGATCGCGCCGCTCTCATCGTCCACATGGAACTCGACGATTTCACCGATCATCTGTCCCTTCCTCGTCATGAGGCGGGTATCTGTCACCCGGATCTTTTTGTTCACAAGGGAGTTGGCAATGGGGATTTCATTCAGGTCGATGACGGCATTCTCATGTTCCACCGTGACGGCGTATTCACCGATTCCCACGACCTTTTTGAACGGGATCGCCCTTACGCTGATCTGCCAGTCTTCATGCTCCACTGTCAGGAAATCGACTGATCCTTTCTCAGGGTTGACAACAAGGGAGCGAACCTTCCCGATTTCACTGCCGTCCGAAATGTTGATGATGGGTAGGGATTGGATTTCAGTACTCTTTTTCATTGATATTCTCCTATTCTAGTTCATTTGATTTCGGGCATATTGCTTTATATGGCTAAGTTCTTCCGACAGGTATCCATAGGAATGGAAGCGGTCTTCGATCCCGGTGATAAAGGTCGAACACTTCTCAAACTGAGCGTGCGCAAGATGATGATCAATCAAGATCTTGGCAAACGTGTAATAATCACGGTCATGGAGGGCCGGATGCAGATAGGAACTCACCAGCTCGTGAAATGCTTCTTCTGGGAGGGACGTTTCTGATAAGGCGATGATCTCCAGCATCGTCTTCATGATGGGCCCGTCAATGCGCGACCGGGACACCGGCTCCTCCTGCAGATCCTCCCATTCTTCATGAGAGGGATTGTCTTCGAGGCTTTCTTCGAGAAGGAGGTGGTCTTCCTCTTCCGGACTGGCATCAACTCTATCTTCTTCAAGAATTCCGCCCGTCTCCTCTTCTGTTACCAGGGGCTCTTCTTCGAGCATCTCGTTTGAAAGATCCTCCAGCTCTGGAACCGATACAGGCGGCTGACCGTCTTCCTGCCCATCCGCACTGTTTCCTTCTTCAAAGAGCTCCTCCATATACTTAGCGATCGAATCGTCTTCCTGAACGTCTTGAAGGGGAGGCTCCACGGGCTGGATGAACATCAGTTCAGGGTCTTCTTCCGATCCCTCAGCCGGTTCGGCATTATCAAACCATGAACCCAGTATGAGCTCATCCTCTTCCAATTCAACTTCATCATCCAACACGGAAGTTTCCGGCGCCATTCCTTCATTCACGGATTCCACAAACCATTCGCTTTCGTCATCTTCCACTTCCAAAGGCTGCTGAACCTCGACTGTTGCAGCCACCTCTGAAACCATTTCTGTTTCCTCACGCGTATCTTCCTTCACACTATGTATGATAGTTTCTGTTTTATCCGGCTCATTCACATCGTTCAAGATCCCTGCCATGGCTCCATCTCCTGCCGGCACTAAGCTCCTGAACAAGCCTGAGATCCGCTGATCCATGAGATAGGCCATCAGGCTCACGGTCACTGCTAGCATAAGCAGGATCATCCAAAGGGGATAGGTGGCAGAAGCCGCCGCACCGACCACGGAAAGGAGAATGGTACTCGAAGCGACAAGATGCTTCCCTTTCAGTGATAATCCCATGGGAACCACATACAGGATGGGAATCAGTATGATGGCGGTGATGCAGATAAATAGATAAGCCACGTTCCTCACAACTCCTCTATAAGTAAGTAAAAAGATTCATCCGATTCCAATATAATCCTAGTCTATCTCATCTATGGGTATTTTGGAATATGATAATAGGCTTATACAAAAAAAAGATCAAAAAACTCATTTCTTGTAAAAAAAAGAAACGCGGCCCGTCAGCCGCGTTTCTTTCACTTAACATATTGAGCAACCCGGTTCCGTCCAAGCTGCTTTGCACCTGTATAGAGCGCCCGGTCTGCATGCCTGATCAGTGCCAGGGGATCATCTGCATCAACCGGTGCCGTCGCAACCCCGATGCTTGCCGTGATCCTCACCATCTTCCGCCTGTCCTGACCATTAAGGGAATCATGAAGAAGGAATGGAGTATCTGCAATGTGCCGACGGACTTTTTCCGCTATCTGGAACGCCTCATGATTTTCGATATCAGGCAGAAGGATCACGAACTCTTCGCCGCCGTAACGGGCGACGGTTCCGGCGACGCCGATCAATTCCACGAGATGGTTCGAAAGTCCCTTCAGGATTTCATTCCCGCCCTGATGTCCATACGTATCATTGATGGTCTTGAAATGATCCAGGTCAAGCATGATAAGGGACAGGCACCGGCGCTGGCCGCTCTCCAGATAATTGAATTCCAGTGCGAGAAGATCTTCGAAGTACCGGTAATTGTAAAGGTCTGTGAGGGCACATCGTTCGCTATTATGCTTGGTCATTTCATGATGACGCGCATTTTCCATGGCCACGCCGAAATAAGAGCAGAGAATATCCACAATCATGAGCTGCATTTTTTCATATGCCTTTTTCTTCGACGTCGCAAGAAGCAGGATCCCCCTCACTTTCTGATTCCTCACGATGGGGACACACAGGACGCTTTCCACGTTTTCTGGCATGTAGCCCTCGGCAATATCCTGCCATTCTCTCTTGGACGTGAAGAGCATGGATTCGCCGCTGTCCCACACCCTGCCGCTGATGCCTTCCCCTTTCTTCAAAGGGGGCAGATCATTCGGCATGCGCCGGCCATTTTCCACCCTTCGGATCAAAACGAGATCCGGGTCATAGCAATCGAGGATGTATGCATACTCGACAGGGAGCGTAGAGGTGATTTTCTCGATGAAGATATCCAATACTTCACTCACCTTAAGTCTCTCCGTGAGCTGGTGACCGATTTCACCGGCTTTTTGTAAATAGAGATTGATTTTTTCAGAAGAATTATACAGCTTCATGATGATGACAAGACTTATGAACGGGACTCCAATTAAGAGAGAAGCATATCCCCCAATTTGGAAGGTAAGATAGTAAAAAGAGAGAGCAATAGGCATCATGATGAGGTTAGAAATGCCATCCCATATAAAGTCTTTGCTATAGAATGGGATCGATGCTTTGGCTATGTATTTCAGATAGCTAAACAGGAGGATCTGGTTAATAAGTACAGAAGCTACTTGATAGAAAAAGATTGGGATAATAAGGGTCTCTAAACCCATTGAACCGACGACCCCGCCTACTTCATAGAAAAGAAGGCCACTGAAAAAAGATACAAGGAAGAACATCGTGGAATTCAACGGTATCCGGTGCCAATCCTGTTTTGCCACTCTTAACCGGAATACAAAAGGGATGACCGACAGTTGCATGAGTAAAATTTCTATAAAAAGCCCAAATTGAATAAATGCAGCTAAAGCAACCCACTGAAAAAGGAAAATCATCGTACCATTTACAACAATCGGCAATAAAAGGATGACAGTAGAAAAGACAACAAGACTAACGAGTGTTGCTTCATTTCCTTCTACATTCTCAGGTGGATAATGAATATAGGTGAAATATAAGCCTGCTGGTACAACAGCAAGCCAAATGATCACAAATAATACTTTTTTACTCAACGAAAGCGGCATGGCCATCCCTCACAATATTCTGATCTCTTGCTCATCTAGTTAAATAGTCACAAGTTTACGAATATTTTATCAGAGTACCCTATTAAAGTCACTTATTAATTCTATTATTTTCTAATTTTTTCAATAAATATGGTTTTACTTCCGATAAGAAGTAGAGTGATCCCGTAATAAGTAGGACTTCCCCTTCCTTTGGAGTGGCAACATATTCATCCACAAACTGCTTCCAATCGCCTTCAACCATTCCCCCGCCTGCCAGTTCGCGCAGTTCACTGCCGGAAGCAGCCCTCGGGAAGTCAAATTGCGTGAGGACCAGGTGATCGACGGCGGTTTTCAGCGGTTCGATCATCGGCTTCAAGTCTTTATCCTTGAGGGCGGCGAACAAACTGGATACACGCCTTCCTCGGAATCGCTCCTGAATTGTGGAGACGAGTGCCGCCACGCCTTCTGGATTGTGGGCGCCATCCAGGAAGATCAATGGGGTATCCGAAACCTTTTCCATCCTTCCAGGCCAGTACGCATTCAGGAGTCCCCGTTTCATATGCACCGGATCAATCCGGAACCCATGTTCACCGAGAAGCCTAGCTACTTTTATGGATACGGAGGCATTTCGCACCTGATGCATCCCAATCATGGTCATATCGAACAATTCTGTAGCGCCCCCCTCTTCATAGCGGAACCGTTCCCCGTCAGGTAAATGTTCCATGGAGACGGCCGAAAATCCTTCTCCCAATACGTGGAGTTGGCTATGATTCTGTTCTGCTTGCTCAGAAATGACTGCAGCGGCTTCGGGTTGTGATACACCCGATACGACCGGGATACCTGCTTTGATGATCCCTGCTTTTTCAAAAGCGATGTCCTCCAGTGAGTTCCCCAAGAACTGCATGTGGTCCATCCCGATGCTCGTAATAACGGAAACGAGTGGGGTGATGACGTTGGTGGAATCGAGTCTCCCTCCGAGTCCGACTTCCTCGAGTACGATGTCGGGTGTTTCATATTCGGCAAAATACAAGAAATTCATGGCCGTGATAACTTCGAATTCCGATGGTCCCCCCCATTCGGAATCCTCCATTTCCTCTGCAATCGGTTTTACGCGTTCGACGAGAGAAGTCAGGGCTTCATCGGATATCGGAACCCCATTCATGCTGATCCGCTCATTGAATCTCTCGAAATACGGAGAAGTGAACGTCCCCACTGTGTAGCCCGCTTCCTGGAGCATATTCCGTAGGAAAGTGACCGTGGACCCCTTTCCATTCGTCCCTCCGATGTGGACGGTCCGGATCGTTTGATGGGGATTTCCAAGCTTCTCAAGAAGCTCCTCCATTCGCTGCAAACCGGGTTTGATACCGAGGCGCAAGCGTGAATGAATCCAACTTACCGCATCTTCATACTGCATCATACTGGTTGTCCTCCTTGTCTTCGTAAAGAAAAAGAGGGCTGATCGGTCATCAGCCCTCTTGTCTTTGCGGTGTGATTATACCGTCTTCAACTCTTCGATCCGGGCCTTAACCGTGGCCTGTTTATCCAAGTAGTCCTGTTCTTTTGCTTTTTCTTCATCCACGACTTTTTGAGGCGCCTTGCTTACGAATCGTTCGTTGCTCAGCTTCCCTTGTACGCGTGATACTTCCTTCGTCCATTTGTCGAGCTCTTTCTCCAGGCGTGCGATCTCTTCATCTATGTTGATGAGGCCTGCAAGTGGAAGGAATAGCTCAACTCCTGTCACGACCGCTGTCATCGCTTTTTCAGGTGCAGATGCATCAGTGGATAGCTCAAGGGATTCCGGATTACAGAAACGCTCGATGTAGGCCGCATTCTTCTTAAGAACCGCAAGCGTTTCTTCATCTTTCGCCTTCAGCATGAGTTTGATCTGCTTGCTCATCGGCGTATTCACTTCTGCACGGATATTCCGTACCGCACGGATGATGTCCACGAGAAGCTTCATTTCTTCAGCAGCGGCATCATCCGTAAGGGCTGAATCGACTTCCGGCCAGGCAGCCACGGTGATGGATTCGCCTTCATGCGGCAGGTTCTGCCATATTTCCTCGGTAATAAACGGCATGAACGGGTGAAGAAGTCTCATCGTGTTGTCGAGAACATAGGCAAGGATTGAACGAGTCGTCTTCTTCGCGGCTTCGTCTTCCCCGTAAAGAGGCAGCTTCGCCATTTCGATATACCAGTCACAGAAATCATCCCAGATGAAGTTATAAAGGATGCGCCCCACTTCACCGAACTCATACTTGTCGGCAAGGCGTGTAACGGTTTCAATCGTCTCATTGAGACGGGTGAGGATCCATTTGTCTGCCACCGACTTTTCACCGGAAAGGTCGATTTCGTCATAGGTCATGCCGTCCATATTCATCAAGGCGAATCGGGAAGCATTCCAGATCTTGTTGGCAAAGTTCCAAACGGATTCCACCTTTTCGAAGGAGAATCTCAGATCCTGACCAGGCGAGCTTCCTGTCGAAAGGAAGTAGCGCAGGGCATCGGCTCCGTATTTCTCGATTACATCCATGGGATCGACGCCGTTTCCGAGGGATTTACTCATCTTGCGGCCATCGGCATCGCGCACGAGACCGTGGATCAATACGTCTTTGAATGGGCGTTCATTCGTGAATTCAAGTCCCTGGAAGATCATGCGGGATACCCAGAATCCGATGATGTCATAGCCCGTCACGAGGGTATTGGTCGGATAGTAGCGTTTGAAGTCCTCTGCTTCAAGATCCGGCCAGCCCATTGTGGAGAACGGCCATAGCGCCGAGCTGAACCATGTATCCAGGACATCTTCCTCCTGCACCCAGTTTTCAAGATCTTCAGGTGCTTCATGGGCAACGTGGATCTCACCTGTTTCCTTATGGTACCAAGCCGGGATGCGGTGACCCCACCATAGTTGACGAGAAATACACCAATCACGCGTATTCTCCATCCAGCGAAGGTAGCTCGTTTCGAAGCGGTCCGGAACGAAATTCACCTTCTCTTCCCCGTCCTGAAGCGTCACGGCTTTCTGGGCAAGGGGATCCATTTTCACGAACCATTGTGTGGACAGGTATGGTTCAACAACGGCCCCGCTTCGCTCAGAATGACCGACAGAGTGAAGATGCTCTTCGATTTTGAAGAGGACGCCGTCTTCCTGGAGATCTTTCACGATTTGCTTACGGCAGTCGAAACGGTCCATACCAGAGTACTTGCTGGCTTTTTCGTTCATGGACCCGTCTTCATGCATCACGAGGATGCGCTGCAGGTCATGACGGTTGCCGATTTCGAAGTCATTCGGGTCATGGGCAGGTGTGATCTTCACTGCACCCGAACCGAATTCCATGTCCACATAGTCGTCTCCGACGATCGGGATCTCACGCCCTGTGATCGGAAGGATCACGGTTTTACCGATGAGATGCTTGTAGCGGTCATCTTCAGGGTGAACGGCAACGGCTGTGTCACCGAGCATCGTCTCAGGACGCGTCGTCGCGATTTCGATATGACCGGATCCGTCGCTCAGTGGATAGCGCATGTGGTAGAAGGCGCCTTGAACGTCCTGGTGGATAACCTCGATATCCGACAGGGCCGTTTTCGTCGCCGGATCCCAGTTGATGATGTACTCCCCGCGGTAAATGAGCCCTTTGTTGTAAAGGTCGACGAATACTTTGCGTACGGCGTCGGATAATCCTTCATCAAGGGTGAAACGCTCACGGCTGTAATCGAGTCCGAGGCCGACCTTCGCCCACTGCTCACGGATGTGGGAAGCATATTCTTCCTTCCACTTCCATGTTTCTTCCACGAACTTTTCGCGGCCGAGGTCATAGCGTGAGATGCCCTGATTGCGCAGCTTCTCATCTACTTTTGCCTGCGTCGCGATCCCTGCGTGGTCCATCCCCGGAAGCCAGAGGACGTCGTAGCCCTGCATGCGCTTCATGCGCGTCAGGATGTCTTGAAGGGTCGTATCCCACGCGTGACCGAGGTGAAGCTTTCCGGTTACGTTCGGAGGCGGGATGACGATGCTGTATGGTTCCTTCCCTTCATCGGGTGTCGCTTCGAAGAACTTCCCATCGATCCACCACTTGTAGCGGCCATCCTCGATCGCCTTCGGATCATATTTTGTCGGCATTGATAACTCTTGATTTTCCATTGGTTTTCCTCCATTTCGTGCATGCATGCGGGCCCTGGGTACACATAAAAAGATCCCCCGTCCTATAAAAAGGACGAAGGATCTCTCATTCGCGGTACCACCTTAATTCCCGGGTTTCCCCAGGCTCTCAAAGACCCATAACGGCTTTTCACCGGTTCCCACTACTTAAAGTTCACGGGAACTGCTCTCAGGCGACATTCCATTGTCTTGGCATGGAAGGCTCTCAGCTTATGCCTCCCTCTCTGAATGCCAGGTTCAACGTACTCTTCCTGTTCATTGCATTTACATGTTATATAGTTATTTATTATAGTATAAGATTTGATTCAGGTTCGTCAATCATTATCGCCCATTTCGCCGTAAAATATTCATGAGAAGGCCCGTCTGACACCATTTCCCTCCCCCTTCATAGGATACAGTAGTGAAATCACCCAGGAAAGAGAGTGACCGGTATGAAGAAATTCAGCTCCTATACCCAGCCCCCCTGGCTGAGGAACACCCGTGCCATATGTAAGCAATTCATTGTCCCCTTCACCATATTCCAAGGGATACGGACGATCCTGATCCCATCCACGTTCGACGTCCTTTTACTGACCCTCTTCCTTGCGATAGCCGCTGCCATCTATTTCGACTGGATATAAAAAACAAAGCCCCGGATCCTGTCCGGGGCATTTCTTATGACGAGGATGCTTCCTCTGCTTCTTTTTTCTGCCGTTCCATTTCATCCAGCCGCATGACCACGTACTCCGTATTTTTCAGAAGCCAATAGTGACGCTGAAGCTTCTTCAGTGATTTACGCTCATTGCGTTTATGCTTCGGGGTATGGAAATATTTCTCCACCACGGCGATCACGGAGCTCGGATAGGCAAGATAGCTCATGAACAGCTGTCGCTCCTCATTCCGGACGGCAAAATGATGAAAATAGGTCGTGAGCCATTCCACGCATTCTTCATAATACTTCGGATACGTTTTCAGCGTCCTTGACAGGAACGGGAGGAGGTCATGGAAGGGGGAGGCGACCTTGGACTGCTCGAAGTTGTGAAAATACCCCATCCCCCTGTCATCATATAGGAAGTGCTCGGAAGACACCTTCCCGTGGGTGATGACCGTCCGAACTTTCTCGAGCTCCTTCGTTTCCTCATACCACTCATCGAGCATCTTTCTCGAAAACTTCAACGCCTGCGACGCATCTTTATAGTACATACAGTAATGGTATTGAAACGGCGACATATATGTGACCCGCTCACATGTATCGATATACTCATCGAGGAACTGCTGTTCTTTCTCCCATCGTGTGGTAAGCAACTCGTAGTGGGATTCCCTCTCTTCTGTATCGATCTTCACGTCTTGGGAGGATAGGGTATGAAGGCGGGCAAGCTCCCTGAACAGCTTCTGATGCTTCTCGAAGCGGTCTTCCCTGTCCTGATTGATGAGCCAGGGCATCACGTAGAACAGGCTGCCTTCATTCCACACCGCATAGCGGCCGTCAAGCGTAGGATAAATCGGCACGATGCGGTTATAGCCCCTTTGAAAAAGGGTCTGGATGTTGCGGACGAAATCCACCCCGTTTTGCGGAGAGAGTTTTTTGACGGCAAGAGTCCCTTTATTCGAAAACACCTTGGAGATTTTGCCGAAGCTCTCGACAAAATAAGGTTCGACGCCATATGGCTGGAGTACGGGCCTCAATGCTTCCAGGGGTTGTTCCATGTTTATCACCTTCTGCCTGTATACTCTAAAAAAGCCGGACCAACCCTAACGCGTCAGTCCGGCTTCCCTTGCACCCTTACCTAAAAGCGGGCTCCTCAGGCGGGATATACAGCACTTGACCGCCGTACACGTCCTGATTGGCCTCAAGCTGATTCACCCTCAGCAGCTGCGGGATCGTCAGTTCATACTTCTCTGCGATGGAATCAAGGGTATCCCCATCCTGGACGATGCATACCCGGAGCGTGGCACCCCGCTCCTCTTCCTTCCGGGCGAAGAAATCCGTTAGGGAGATCGAATCATATTTCTTCTTCTTGCCTTTTGCCTTTTCTTTCGCCGCTTCGACCTCGGAGCTTGATGAAGATTCTTCCTCTTCCTCTTCTTCTGCCTCCATGACCTCTTGGACGGGAAGTTGAACCGGAGGCTGGACCGGCTCCTGCGCGTGGTGCTGATAGGACTGATCCTCTGACGATTCACTGAGCTCGTGTTCCGGAAGTTCAAACATCTTTTCGCTTCTCATCGCTTCTGGTTCAGGAAACGATTCATACTGGATCTGGACCGGGATTTCTTCCTCTTCAGGCGTCACCCTTCCTTCAAGGACAAAAGGCTCCGTTTCCTCCGGCTCCTCCTCATCTTCCACTTCCTCATAGGCAGGTGAGAGGGAAAAGACATCGTATTCTTCCTCCCGAGGAGGCTCCTCAACGTAATCAGGTACGACCGTCTCCAGCGTCGCTTCCGCCTCTTCAGCCTCCACGTCCTCCATCGTGTCGACGGCACGGTACATCGGTTCATACAGCTCTTCTTCGACAGGCGTCTGCACCTGCTGTTCACCGAAGATCCCTGTGATGGTCAGGTCGGCATTCAGCCTGATGCAGGCATTTTCAGGCACGGCATAATCGAATGCTTCCACATATACATCGATGTCTTCCAGATTCTCGATCCGGTTCTTCGGGATTGTCACATCCACCGGGAAGCAATGAATGAACTCGAGCTCCCCTTTCTCACGGCTTTCCACCATCTGGACGTACTTTCCGCTTGCCTCCAGGATCTCATCCACCTCATAGGCTTCATCATCATCCCTCACCGAGGACGGAAGGTATTCACCGGATAGATCCAGGCTACCTCTGATGAGGATATACTGCTCTTGTTCTTGTATCGTTATATGTGGATCTAAGGAGATGGATAATAACTCTTCAACTTCCTGTCCTTTTTTAAACCAAATTGATTCTTCCAGGGAAAATCGTAGACTCGATTGCTGCGACAAAGAAATTCCTCCTTTCATTAAGCAAAGAAATAACAAACAATGCCATTATCACTATATGGGCTTCCCTGAAAGAATATGATACTGTTTGTGAAGTTCCGGAAATTCAGAAAGCTCCTCTTCATAAATACTGATTGCACGGTAGAGGTTCAAGAGGAAATGGCATTTGTGCTTTTCTTTGAGATGACGCCAAGTGAAGTCATTTGTCCCTATTCTCGCTGCAAGACACTCTATCCATGCAGAAAAAAGCAGATTGCACCTCCCATTAAATAATGGTAAATTTAAACAAAAGAATGAAAGTTGGAGCGGAGGATCTTTTTGAATAAACCATTCTTATTTTTTCAGTTGATATTGTCATTGGGGATTTTTTCATACACCTTTTTCACCTTCGGCTGGGCAGCGAGTTACTTGATGCTGGAGGACAATTGGAGTGAAATGCTCATATTCAGCAAAGACGCCATGACCCCACAGGATATTTCCGAACTTGATAAACTGATCTACGGGTTCCAGCATGCCCCACTGGTAGTGACAATTCTGATGATGGTAAGTTTCTTGTATGCACTCTTCCTGATCGTCATGATCCTCAGGCGAATCCTTCTCACTAAGTATCAATCCACAAATTAAGCATCATGATGGCCCCGCATCCATGTGACTCACCACCATATATCCCATGTAACCAAACCGTTCAAGGATTGTGGCATGAGGAATGAATTTTACATAAAAAATAACCGCCCGCGCCATGCGGACGGTACTTTTCACTACAGCGATTTTTTAGAAATATACCAGTCTATATACTCGATCCCCTCTTCATTCGCACGTTCTGCGGCCTCCTCCTGTGTCTCAGGTGGTGAGACCACGACTTTGTCACCCGGCTCCCAGTCGGCAGGGGTTGATACACCATGTTCATCCGTCGCCTGCAGTGAATGGACGAGACGCACGATCTCCTTCATATTGCGTCCTGTAGTGAGAGGGTAATAGATGATGGAGCGGATCGTCTGACTTCTGTCGATCACAAAGACAGCCCGGCTCGTCTCGACCTGGCTCTCCCCAGGCATGATCATGCCATATTTCATGGCTACCTCCTTGTCCAGATCGGCAATGACGGGAAATTCGATGGTTGTATCGAAGTTTTCCTCAATGCTTCTGATCCAAGCGATATGGGACGATACACTATCCACGCTCAGCCCCAACAGGTCGGTATCCAGCTTTTGCAGTTCAGGGTAAATTTCCTGGAATGCGACGAACTCTGTCGTGCATACAGGGGTAAAATCCGAGGGATGAGAAAACAATACCACCCACCTGCCCCTGTAATCAGACAAGCTGACGTTCCCCCTGCTCGTGGCGGCCGTGAATCCAGGTGCATCGTCACCGATGCGCGGCATGGTATATTCCTGAGTTTCTGTAGAGCTTCCTTCCATTGTATCTGCCTCCCTTTCTTCTGAATACAAGTACTGTACCACGTCCCACATGGCATCAATCGTCATCGCCAGAAAATGGAACGAAAGTAGGATGAAACCTGATTCAATCGAAAAAGAGGTGGGGCCCATTCTAAAAGGTACCATCTCAATACGAATACAATACGTATAGGTTCTTTATACCGCTCATGATTTCCGTGCAAGACTCCGCTTTTCACGGGTAGCCCGTGAGCCTCCTCGGCAAGCCTGCAGGGAGCCACTCTTCCCGCAGAAGTCTTCATCTTGCACTCCAATCAACCGCTGAAAACGTTGAAATGGCAATGTGCATTATCCAAATGAAAAAACCGAACGACTTTGCCTGATCGCAAAATCGTTCGGGTCACTCTATGGCTGAAACACGTTTGTCCCAGACTCTTTTATAACTTATTTTTGTTGGATCTTCTTGAATGCCGCTTCTGCCGCTTCAAGGGTCTTGTCGATATCCTCGTCACTGTGTGCAGTAGACAGGAATAATCCTTCGAACTGAGAAGGCGGGAGGAAGACACCGTTATGGGCCATCTCACGATAATAGTTCGAGAACATCTCAAGATCGGATGACTTGGCTCCTTCATAATTGGACACTTCTTCATCGGTGAAGAACAATCCGATCATGGAACCGGCGCGATTGATCGTATGAGGGATCCTATATTTCTCGGCAAGACGGCTCAACCCATCTTGAAGTCGATCGGCAATGCGTCCGAATTCCTCATAGCTCTCAGGTGTGAGCTGCTTCAATGTCTCAAGTCCAGCTGTCATGGCAAGGGGGTTTCCGGAAAGCGTACCCGCCTGATAGATCGGACCGCTAGGAGCGATTTGCTCCATGATTTCCGCTTTACCACCGTACGCACCGACTGGAAGACCGCCACCGATGACTTTACCAAGGCAAGTCAAGTCCGGCGTGACGCCAAAATACCCTTGTGCACAGTTGTATCCGACCCGGAACCCGGTCATGACCTCATCGAAGATCAAAAGGGAGCCGTACTGCTCTGTTACTTCCCTGAGTCCTTCAAGGAAACCGGGTTTCGGAGGGACAACCCCCATATTCCCAGCAACAGGTTCCACGATCACGCCGGCGATGTCATCACCGAACTGTTCGAACGCATAGCGGATGCTGTCAAGGTCGTTATACGGAACGGTGATGGTATTCTTCGCAATCCCTTCAGGAACACCGGGACTGTCTGGAAGACCGAGTGTGGCGACACCGGACCCGGCTTTGATAAGGAGGGAATCGCCATGGCCGTGATAGCAGCCTTCAAACTTGAGGATTTTATTGCGTCCGGTGTACCCGCGGGCAAGGCGGAGGGCACTCATGGTCGCCTCCGTACCGGAAGAAACCATCCGGACGACTTCGATACTCGGGACACGCTCGATGACGAGGTTCGCCAGTTCGTTTTCGATCTTGGTCGGTGCACCGAAGCTTGTTCCATTTTCGGCTACCTTCTTGATTGCTTCCACTACGCGGTCGTTAGCGTGTCCAAGGATCAGCGGTCCCCAGGAAAGGACATAATCGATGTAGTCATTCCCATCGATATCGTAGATTTTGGAGCCCTTACCACGTTCCATGAAAATGGGATCCATGTCAACGGATTTAAATGCACGTACCGGACTGTTCACTCCGCCCGGCATCAATTTTAATGCCTCCTGAAAGGCTTTCTTTGATTTTTCATACGATCGCATCGTTCCATTCCTCCCGTTCCAATTAAGATTCAGATAACCATCTTGCTGCGTCTTTGGCATGATAGGTGACGATCAAGTCGGCTCCTGCACGTTTCATGCTCACCAATTTCTCCATGACGATGCCTTTCTCGTCGATCCAGCCGTTTTGTGCGGCCGCTTTGACCATGCTGTATTCACCACTCACGTTATAGGCGACAACAGGGGCATTGAAGCGATCCTTCACATCACGCATGATATCAAGATACGAAAGAGCAGGTTTAACGATAAGGAAATCGGCACCTTCCTCTATATCCGACTGCGCTTCCCGTAATGCTTCCAGACGATTCGCCGGATCCATCTGGTACGTCCTGCGGTCTCCGAATTGAGGAGTTGAATGGGCCGCATCACGGAACGGACCGTAGAAGCTGGATGAATATTTCACGGCATAGGACATGATGGGAACATCGGTGAAGCCCGCTTCATCGAGACCGTGACGGATCGCTGCTACGAATCCGTCCATCATATTGGACGGTGCAATGATATCGGCACCCGCTTCTGCCTGGCTGACAGCCGTTTTCGCAAGCAGGTCAAGGGTCGGATCATTCAGGATCTTCCCGCCTTCGACGATGCCGCAGTGACCGTGGCTCGTGTATTGGCACAGACATGTATCTGCAACCACCACGATTTCCGGGTAGCGCTCCTTCACGAACCGGGTCGCCTGCTGGACGATGCCGTGATCATGGTAGGCCTGTGAGCCCATTTCATCTTTTTCGGCAGGGACGCCGAAGAGGATGATGGATTTGATACCAAGGGAGACGATCTCGTCCATTTCGGCTTGGAGATTGTCCATGGATATATGATAGACATCCGGCATGGAAGGGACAAGACGGCGGATGTTCTCCCCTTCTACAACGAATAGTGGGTAGATAAGATCTTCTTTCCGCAAATGCGTCTCCCTCACAAGCGCACGCATGTTTTCGGTTTGACGCAGGCGGCGGTGACGATTGAATTGTAATTCAGACATAGTGTAACCCTCCTAAAGGAAATCAGTCGTGCTTTTGGATATAGGTTTTAATGGCTTCTACCATTTCATTTACAGTATAAACCTTTGGGCTGATTTTTACATGTAATCCGTACCGTTCGGCCGTTTCTTTTGTGATCGGACCGATACAGGCCATGGGGACGCCCTCGATGAAATGCCCGAGGGAATGGGATTTGACCACCTTCATGAAGTGATGGACGGTGGACGAGCTTGTGAATGTGATGATATCCGCTTCCTTCCGTTCAAGGACATGTTTAAGGATATCACCGCTCTCCTCGGGAAGCACCGTCTCATAGACGATCCATTCGTGACACGTCATTCCGGAACGATTCAGCTCCTCGCTGATCACGTTCCGGGCGAGGTTGCCTTTTGGCACAAGGACCTTGGCATTCCCGTACATCGCTTGAATGAACTCACTGGCGAAGGCATCACCCGTGTATTCCGTTGGAATGAAATCAATCGGAATTCCCCGTTTTTCACAATAATAGGCGGTCTTCTCCCCGACAGCTGCACATCTCACTTCCAAAGCCGACAGGGAGACACCCATGCGGTCCATGGCCTCCAGGAAGAAATGAACCCCGTTCTTACTTGTGAAGAGAATCCAATCGTATGTATGTAGGGAACCCCCCCATTCTTTCTCCGAGGGATCGATCCGGGGTTCGAACTTCAAGAGGGGCACCACAACCGGGATGCCCCCTTCCGCTTGAATTCTTGAAGCCGTTTCACTGGCCCCGGACTGACCGCGGGTGATGAGGACCTTTACACCATCTAAAGGCTTACCCCCGCTCATTACTGGTCAAGCTCCTCTTTCACCTGGTCAATCAGCGCCTTGGCACCTTGATTCGTCAAACTTTCTGCTACTGCCTCACCAAGCTCCTCTGGGTCATGGCCGACAATGTACTCCTTGTAGATCGTCTGCCCATCTGGTGAAGCTACAAGACCGGTGAGAGCGATGGATCCGTCGGGCTTTTCTTCCGCAAAACCGGCGATCGGAACCTGGCACCCGCCTTCCATCTTATGAAGGAACGCACGCTCTGCCGTGACCGTCCTGGTCGTTTCCCCGCAGGCAAACTGCTCGAGGAGCGCCAAGAGCTCTGAATCACTCTCTCTGCACTCGATGGACAATGCCCCTTGGCCAACAGCCGGAAGGCAAAGATCGGGATCGAGGAACTCTGTTACCACGTCCCTGGTCCACCCCATGCGTGATAGTCCAGCCGCTGCCAGGATGATGGCATCATATCCATCTGTTTCGAGCTTTGAGAGACGTGTGTCGATATTCCCACGGATCCATTTGATTTCGAGGTCCGGTCTGACAGAAAGAAGCTGGGCTCCGCGGCGAAGGCTGCTTGTCCCAATAATGGATCCGGACGGCATATCCTTCAGGCGCACATGATTTTTGCTGATGAAGGCGTCGCGGAAATCCTCACGCTCCGGGATGCATCCGATGGTCAGTCCTTCCGGTAGGACCGCAGGCATATCTTTCATACTGTGAACGGCCATGTCGATCTCACCGTCGAGCATCGCCTGCTCGATTTCCTTAACGAAAAGACCTTTTCCCCCGACTTTAGATAGGGTCACATCAAGGATGCGGTCTCCCTTTGTGACGATTTCCTTCAGCTCGAAATCGAATGAAGGATTGAGTGCCTTCAGCTGGTCGATCACCCAATTGGACTGGGTGAGTGCTAGTTTACTACGTCTAGAGCCTACAATGATTTTTCTCATAATGACCTCCCCAAAAACTTAAGAATACCAGAAATGGAATGATGACAGCCTGCTTCCCAGGAAAAAGTTGATCAAGATGATCAGGAAGGCTGCCACATTCAGGAGTGCTAGGTTCTTGCCGAATACATTTTTTTTCAGTCGCAGATAGAGGAAGATCCCGTATAGAATGAGGAGGATGAATGAGCCGATGATTTTCGGATCATACCAGACAAAGTCCGGAAGCCGTATATATGCCCACTGCAGCCCCAGGATGAGACTGAGGAGGAGCATGGCCACCCCGATGGAATTCAGTATGTACGAAAACATCTCAAGCCTCGACAGATCCGTGATCCTCCAAAGCCGCTGCCCCCACTTCTTCTCCTTCAGCAATTTGAACTGCAAAAGGTAAAGGAGGGAAAAGACGAATGACAGGGAAAACGCTCCATAGGAGAGGATCGCCATCGTAATATGGATGAGGAGCAGTTCCGATACCAGCTGCTCCGCCATGGCCTGAGATTCGATCTGCACGGGTGCGAACGTATGGATCGCCATGATGATGAATCCTAGGATATTGGTAAAGAAGACGATGAAATCGACGCGGAGGAACCGGTTGATCACCAGCGACAGGGTGATCAGGATCCATGCGTAGAAATATAACCCCTCAAATATCGTAAGGACCGGGAATCTTCCTGTGTCCATCATATAGAGAAATAAAAAAATTGTTTGAAGGACCCAAACAATCGCAAGGAGCCAGAAGGCCACTGTGTTGGCCTTCCGGTTTTTGTTTAAAAAATCGATGAAGTAAAAAAGAATGCTAATGGCATAAAGGACGATCATCAGTTCATGCAGTCTGGTCATCGTTTGTTCAAACATAGACTCCAACCCTCCTTAAAATTGAAAAGAAGGTTGCGGTGATAGCGAGTGACTGCTCTCATTCTTTTCTTCCGACTCTTTGGCCTGTTTCTGTTGGAGCACCTGCTCTTCGATGTTGAAGATATCGATGAACAGATCCAGTTTTTCTGATGCGTCAGATTTCCCTGCGAATTCCTTCGCCTGGAGGATCGGATCCTTTAGCAGCTGGTTGATGATGCTCTTTGTATGCTTATTGAGCACCTTGCGCTCACGGTCGGTAAGATTCGGCATCTTGCGCTCGATGCTGACCATCGTTTCGGCCTGGATCGACAGGGCTTTCTGACGAAGAGCGGAAATGACCGGAACGACGCCCAGCATATTGAGCCACTCTTTGAAGGCGAGGATTTCCCCTTCGATCATGATTTCAATCTCCTCGGCGGCTTTTTGACGCTCGGCCAGATTGGCTTCGACGATGTCTTCGAGGTCATCGATATCATAGAGGAAGACGCTCTCGAGTTCAGCGATGGACGGATCGAGATCACGAGGCACGGCGATGTCCACCATGAAGAGGGGACGGCCTTTCCTCATGCGCTCCACATGGGCCATCGTTTCCTTCGAAAGGACAAAATCCTTCGATCCGGTAGAACTGATCAGAATATCGGCTTCAACGAGGGAGCATTGGAGCTCCTGTAGCGTCTTCGCCTGTCCATCGATCTTACCGGCAAGTGCTTCGGCTTTTTCGAACGTGCGGTTGATGATGGTGATCTGTGTTGCACCGCTTCCCTGAAGGTTCTTGATGGCCAGTTCCCCCATCTTTCCTGCACCTAGGACAAGGACGTTCTTTTTGTTGAGGCTGCCGAATACTTTCTTGGCAAGCTCGACGGCCGCATAGCTGACGGATACGGCGTTGGACCCGATCTCGGTTTCGGCATGGCCTTTTTTCCCGAGAGTGACGGCCTGTTTGAATAGATGATTGAAGACCGTACCGGTCGCTCCAGCCTCTTGTGCAAGAAGGAAGCTTGAGCGGACCTGCCCAAGGATCTGGGTTTCCCCGAGAACCATGGAGTTGAGGCCGGTAGCCACCTTGAATAGATGTTCCACCGCTCCCTCCTGTTCATAAATAAACAAATAAGGGGAGAATTCCTCTTTATCTATATCAAACCATTTGGATAAGAAATCTTTAATATAATAGCGGCCTGTATGAAGCTGATCGACCACCGCATACACTTCCGTGCGGTTGCATGTGGAAACAATCACATTTTCCAGGATGCTTTTTTTCTCCTTCAGCGCCTTCATGGCCGAAGCAAGATCAGTTTCATTAAAAGATAGTCGTTCACGAATCTCTACAGGGGCCGTTTTATAATTTAAACCAACTACGATTGTATGCATAAGTGCGTGACACCCCCAAATTAAAATCATTCTTATTATAACATGTCCTACTGCATCACTCAGGATAAAATGTGAACAGAAAATGAATCCTATGTTTGCCATGGAAAGCTGATTGCTTGAAACTTACCCATGGTTTGATTTACTGTATAATTGGGTTCTTCTTTCAATCTGAAAGCATTTACATTCCGTTGCAAAAAAGACGGACTTTCGACAAGTCCCACCTATGTAGAGTATCAAATCACACTATAAGAATCAAGTGAGTGAATCACGAAAAACAGTCATTCCATAAGACGGAGGAACCATATGAAGCAACAACGGATCTTCCCCGGAGTCATCCTCCTGGGATTCGGTGCCTACTTCTATCTTCAACAGGCGCATATCATCTTATTCAGCGAATTTTTCACCTGGCCGACCCTGCTCATGATTGTAGGCATCGCCTTTCTGGCTCAAGGGTATGTCGGGAAGGACCATGAAGCGATCCTTCCCGGGACCATCCTCGTTGGATTCGGCCTGCACTTCCATCTCGTCAACCGGATGCCCGTCTGGCCGGATCACATGGGCGTATTCGTCCTGATCCTCGCCCTCGGCTTCCTTCTGCGCTATCAGAAGACGGGCACAGGGATGTTCCAGGGAGGGCTATTCCTCATCCTGTCGATCCTCATGCTGTTCTCAGATCGAATAGCCGGTTGGTTCGGCTTCCTTGGAGGAAAGGTCGGTTCCATCGTCAGCCTGTGGCCGTTCGTCCTCATCCTCATAGGGGCGTTCCTTCTCTTCTTCAAGAGGAAGTAAGCGTACATAAACACGATCCGTGTAGATTCTCTATGCCGCTCATGATTCCCGTGCAAGACTGCGCTTTCTGCGGGTAGCCCGTGAGCTCCCTCGGCAGGCCATGCTAGCCCCTCTTCCGCAGGGGTCTTCGTCTTGCACTCCAGTCCGCCGCTGGAAACGTGGTCATGAAACGTATGAAAAGAGGATGAGACAAAACTAAAAGAGGCCCCTTTAATGCCGAACACGATCAGTATAGGATCTTAATACCGCTCATGATCTCCGTGCAAGACTTCGCTTTCCGCGGGTAGCCCGTGAGCCTCCTCGGCACGCCTGCGGGGTCTCACATCAGCTACTCTTCCCGCAGGAGTCTTCGTCTTGCACTCCGATCAACCGCTGGAAACGATGAAATTTGAATGTTCATTAAACGAATTTAAAACCCGAATCATTTGCTTTATCGTAGGCAAATGATTCGGGTTTTACTATGACTAAAACATGTTTGTCTCAGCTTCTTTACTATGACTAACGTTCTTCTCCCAGCATTCTCTTATAATACCGCATCAAGGAACGCCTTGGTCCTCACCTCTTTAGGTGAACCGAACATTTCCTCGGGATGCCCGACTTCGACGATCCGTCCGTCGTGCATGTAGACGACCCAGTCGGCCACCTCCCTTGCGAATCCCATCTCATGAGTGACGACAATCATCGTCATCCCCTCGTGGGCAAGCTGCTTCATCGTGGCCAGAACCTCGCCGACCAATTCGGGATCAAGAGCAGAGGTCGGTTCATCGAACAGCATGATATCAGGCTTCATGGCGAGAGCCCTCGCAATGGCTACACGCTGTTTCTGCCCTCCGGAGAGCTTCGATGGATAAACCCCTTCCTTATCGGCAAGTCCGACTTTTTTCAAAAGCTCCTTTGCTGACTTCCTTGCTTTGTCACGGTCCATCCTTTTCACATGGACTGGTGCTTCCATGACATTCTCAAGGACCGTTTTATGGGGGAAGAGATGGAAGTGCTGAAAAACCATCCCCACTTTCTCACGAATTTTGTTCAAATCATGCGTCTTCTGATCGATGTCATCACCCTCGATGACGACTCTCCCCCCGTCCTTCAGTTCAAGGAAGTTGAGGCAGCGCAGCAGTGTACTCTTACCTGATCCGCTTGCTCCGATGAGACAGACGACGTCACTTTCATTCACGCTCATATCAATATCTTTCAAAACATGGAGATCACCGAACGATTTATTCAATTTCTCCACCTTGATCATCTCTTTACTCATGAGTATCCCCCCTTAATCACTTACCGATAGTCGTTTCTCAATGATGTTGACAATGATTGTAAACACGAATACGAGTACAAGGTAGTAAATCGCGACAACAAGCAGGTACGTCATGTAATCGAAATTATTGGAGCCGAGCGTCGTCGCTACGCTGAACAGCTCGTACATGCCGATGAATGAGGCAAGGGACGAATCCTTCACAGCGATGATGAACTGATTCCCTAGTGGCGGAAGTGCCCGTTTGAATGCCTGTGGCAGGATGATCCGCCTCATGGTCAGGCTCATGGACATCCCGAGGGATCGCCCTGCTTCCATCTGTCCGCGATCCACCGACTGGATCGATCCCCTGAAGATCTCTGCGATATACGCCCCGTTGTGGAACGCAAGCCCCAGTGCAACCGCCCAGAAGCTCGGAAGGTTGATTGAGGTGAGGCCATAGTAGAAGATGAAGATTTGGACGATCAATGGGGTCCCCCGGACGACGAAAATATATAAGTCCGCGATATACTGGAGGATTTTCACAGGTGAAATCTTTAAAAAGGCGAAGAACAATCCGATGACGATGGCAATGAGAACCGCGATGGCGGTGAGCTGAAATGTCAGCAGCATCCCCTTCAGGAAGATGGGGTATGTGTCGATTACAATCTTCAAAAAATCCATATGCTTTCCTCCCGGATGTTTCATTTAAAAGACGGATGTGCATGAACTGCGCATCCGTCCCACGCTTACGCTTTACTCACTTGGATCTGTTGTAATATCTGAGTCAAAATATTTTTCACTGATTTTCTTCAGCGTTCCATCGTCCCTCAGTTTTTCGAGGGCGGCATCGATTTCTTTCAAGAGCTTGGGATTATCCTTACTCACGGCGATAGCCTGTTCACTCCGTCCGAGGAGCTCCTTCGCATCCAGCTTCATTCCAGCCGAAATCGCTTCCTTACCGGTGACAAAGTCCGTTATGACAGCATCATGCTTGCCCTTGCTCAATGCTTCCAGTGCGACGACATCACTATCGTACTGCGGGATATTATCAGTGACGGCTTCTGCTTCCTTGGCATAGGATGAGCCTTTGGAAACCGCGATTTCTTTTCCTTTCAGATCGTCGAGCGTTTCGACGTCGCTATCAGGCCTCACGAAAATCTGTGGCCCGGAATAATAATACGGTGTCGAGAAGTCTACTTCTTTCGCACGATCCTCGGTGATGGTGTGTGAAGCGACTGCTGCATCGAATCGTCCGGATTTCACGCCTTCCACGATACCCGCGAATTTAAATTTCTTCTGATCAGGTTTAAGACCCAGCTCCTTGGCGACAGCTTCCGCCACGTCGATGTCGAAACCTTCCATCTTCCCTTCGCTATTCGTATAGCTGAAAGGCTTGAATTCACCAGATGCAGAGAAGGTGAAGGTATCCGCTTTTACGAGGTCGGCCCCGCCTTCGGTTGTTGCCTTTGATCCACATGCCGTGAGCATCACGGCGAGTGCGATGAAAAGCGTCAGTCTTGTCCAAATTTTCACGTGTATACGTCCCCCTCTTTTTTTCACTACTCTGAATAATTGTATCAACAATAAATAATATTCACAAAATTCAAATGTTGTGATATCATTCCATTACTTACCCTATGGCAACTTGAGATAAACCCATCTCCTATAAAGACAAGTATCCGCCCGGATCCTTGAGGATGCTTTATATCCCTCGCTTCTATTAGTGCTTATTGCCTCTATCTGAAATGAAAATGAAGCTATCATACTAGGACATTTAGATGACTGAATCCGAGCATGGGATTGGAACGGACAGTCATCGTTAAAAAAAGGCTCTGTTACCGTTTATAGTTTATCTAAAAGAAAACGGAACTTCCACAAGATTGGAAGTTCCGTTTTTATTGTCTTATTAAACTAACGCCCCTGTTTGTTTAAGCGTATTCATTCACAAATAAAGACAATTACAATCATAACTTTTCGTAATCACTTTTAAGTATTGCCATAATAATTTCATCTGAATATTGTTCATTGTAGTATAAGGACTGACGTAATACACCTTCTTTTACAAATCCAACTTTTTCATACGCCCTGATTCCACGTGTATTATGACTAAATACTTCTAACTGTAAACGAGTTAATGTAAGGTGATTAAAAACAAAACTTAGAACTATATTGATTGCTTCAACTCCATAACCTTTTCCTGTTAATGAAATAGAAGCCATTGATATTCTGAATCCTGCCTTTCTATTCTCCTCATCAATATCGTATATCGATAATTCTCCAATCATTTCATCACTGCTTTTTAAACAAATAGCAAAATCATAGCGACTAGAATCATTATTGATATTATTTATATGTGTCTTTATTTGTTCCAATGAAAAATCAGAAGTAGTCCCAGTCATATAACGTAATTCTTTATCCAATGTATTTCCTAACATAATAGGGACATCTAACTCGCAAAGCGGTCTTAAATAAATTCTCTCGCTCTCTAATCTCATTTTACTATTCTCCTTTATTCTCTTGTCTCAAATTGTTAGAGTATATGTAAATATGATCTAAGCTTCTTTTCTCATTATAACACCTATTTAGAAGTGATTGTCGAGCTAAGATAATGCTCCCAGCGGAGGATGAGAGTATTACAAATTCTTGCAAGCGATGTTTTTCCGCCGGATGATGCTTTTGGATAGCTTTAAGGAGATCGGTTTCTCTCGCAGTCATCACCAACTCATATTTGATAACTTCACCTCAAGGAAAAAGCAAAAGAAAAAAAGCGGTCCGGAATCAAATCCGGACCGCTTTCCACTTACTTATATCGTGCTCTGATGGCATCCCATGCCGTATCTTTCCCGAGTCCTGTTTCAGAAGAGAAGAGGACGCATTCGTCGCCTTCTTCCATTTTCAACGTATCACGGGTGATTTTAAGATGCTTCTGCCACTTGCCCTTAGGAATCTTGTCGGCCTTAGTGGCGACGATGATGCAAGGGATTTCGTAGTGCTTGAGGAATCCGTACATCATGACGTCATCATTGGTCGGCGGATGCCTGAGGTCGACGATGAGGAGGACGGCCTTCAGCTGATCACGGGACGTGATATACGTTTCGATCATCTTGCCCCAGGCTTCCCTCTCCTTCTTCGATACCTTTGCGAATCCATATCCGGGAACATCCACATAGTAGAGGGTCTCTTCGATTTTATAAAAATTCAACGTTTGGGTCTTACCCGGCTTCGATGAGATCCTCGCCATGCTTTTGCGGCCGATCATTTTGTTGATGAAAGAGGACTTCCCGACGTTAGAACGCCCCGCCAGGGCAAACTCCGGAAGATCCCCTTCCGGGTACTGCTCGGGCCTGACGGCACTGATCACTAGCTCAACTTGATTTACTTTCACTTCTTTTCACCTACTAATGCTTTCTCTAACACTTGATCGATATGGGAAACGAGGATGAAGGTCAATTCTTCACGGACGCTTTCCGGTATATCGTCGATATCTTTTTCATTGTCCTTCGGCAGGATCACGGTCTTGATCCCGGCACGGTGTGCGCTGAGGGTCTTTTCTTTGAGTCCACCAATCGGGAGCACCCTCCCCCTCAAGGTCATTTCCCCGGTCATGCCGACTTCGCGGTCCACATACTTACCGGTGAGGGCCGATACCAATGCCGTCGTGATCGTGATGCCGGCAGAGGGTCCATCCTTCGGCACGGCGCCTTCAGGAACATGGATGGAGCTGCGCTGGCAGGACGCCTACCATCAATTCAGCGCCGCGGAGAACGAGCAGCAGCTCTTCCAGCGGATCGCCGCGTATTCGAAGCGCCTGGGCTTCGAATACTGCTGTTACGGAATCCGGGTGCCGCTGCCCGTGTCGAAATCGGCCGTCGCGATCTTCGACACCTATCCGGACGGCTGGATGGCGCACTATCAGGCGCAGGACTACATCAAGATCGATTCGACGGTCCGCGACGGTGCGCTCACCACCAACATGATCGTCTGGCCGGACGTCGACGAGGTCGCGCCATGCCCGTTGTGGGAAGATGCGCGCGAGGCCGGGTTGTCGGTCGGCATCGCGCAGTCGAGCTGGGCCGCGCGCGGCGCGTTCGGCCTGCTGAGCATCGCGCGCCATGCGGATCGCCTCACGCCTGCCGAAATCGACATGCTCACGCTGCAGACCCACTGGCTCGCGAACCTGTCACATTCGCTGATGAGCGGCTTCATGGTGCCGAAGCTCGCGCCAGCGGCAAGCGTCGTGCTGACGGCGCGGGAACGCGAAGTGCTGTGCTGGACCGCCGAAGGCAAGACGGCATGCGAGATCGGTCAGATCCTCGGCATCGCGGAGCGGACGGTGACTTTTCACGTCAACAACGTCCTCGTGAAGCTTGGCGCGACCAACAAGGTGCAGGCGGTCGTCAAGGCGGTCTCGGCGGGGCTCATCGATATGTTCTGAATATGAATGTCGTACTTCTCATGGAATTTTTCATCGATTCCAAGGGTTTTCGTATTCGAACGGACGAAGCTGAAGGCCGTCTGGGCCGACTCCTTCATCACATCTCCAAGCTTCCCTGTGAGGACAAGCTTGCCTTTACCTGGTGCCAGGGAGACTTCGATTTGAAGCGTGTCTCCACCTACAGAGGAGTACGCAAGTCCGGTGGATACGCCCACCTGATTCTCAAGCTCCGCCTGACCGTAGCGGAATTTTTTCTTGCCGAGGAATTCCTCGATGTTCTTGGACGTGATCGTCACGCGCTTCTTGCTTCCGGAAACGATGATCTTCGCCGCTTTTCGGCAGATGGCCGCAAGCTGACGCTCAAGGCTTCTGACGCCCGCTTCACGCGTGTAGTAACGGACGATATCCACGAACGCCTCATCCTTAAGCTGCAGCTTGGATTTCGTCAATCCATGGTCACTGAGCTGCTTCGGCAATAGATGATGTTTGGCGATATTCACTTTCTCTATCTCAGTATACCCTGCAATCGTGATGATTTCCATACGATCGCGGAGTGGTCCCGGAATCGTGGAAAGATCATTGGCGGTTGCAATGAACATGACCTTGGAAAGATCATAGGTTTCTTCTATATAATGATCGCTGAAATTGGCGTTCTGTTCAGGGTCCAGCACCTCTAGCATGGCACTGGATGGATCCCCACGGAAATCACTGCTCATCTTGTCGATTTCATCAAGAAGGAAGACGGGATTCACCGTTCCGGCTTTCTTCATGCCGCGGATGATCCGGCCCGGCATGGCTCCGACGTACGTACGGCGATGACCGCGGATCTCTGATTCATCACGCACGCCACCAAGGGATACCCGGACGAAATTGCGCCCGAGGGATTCGGCCACAGACCTGGCGAGACTGGTTTTCCCGACGCCGGGAGGGCCCGCAAGACAAAGGATCGGTCCTTTCAGGGAGCGTGTGAGCTGCTGGACGGCAAGGTACTCAAGGACACGCTCTTTCACTTTTTCCAGTCCGTAATGATCCCGGTCGAGGATCATTTCAGAACGGTTGATTTCGAGCTGGTCTTCTGTTTCTTTCGTCCATGGAAGGGATACGAGCCATTCAATGTAGTTGCGGATGACGGAGCTTTCAGCAGAGCTAGAAGGCACCTTTTCATAGCGCGCAAGCTCCTTCAAAGCAGTCGCTTCAATGTCTTCCGGCATGCCTGCTTCTTCGATCTTCATCGTAAGGTCTTCCACTTCGCCGGTCTTGCCTTCTTTATCACCGAGCTCCTTCTGGATCGCCTTCATCTGCTCGCGCAAATAGTATTCCTTCTGCGTCCGTTCCATGGAGCGTTTGACACGCTGGCCGATCTTTTTCTCCAATGAAAGGACTTCCTTCTCATTGTTGATGATCTCGATCACCATCTGCAGGCGCTCTTTGATATCCTGTGTTTCGAGGATATGCTGCTTCTCTTTGATCTTCAAAGGCAGATGGGATGCGATGATGTCCGCAAGCCTGCCCGGTTCTTCGATATCCGCCACAGTGGAATAGGTTTCAGCGGATACTTTTTTTGAAAGCTTTATGTATTGTTCAAAATAGTTCAGCAACGTCCTCATCAGGGCATCGAGTTCAGAATCCTTTTGCTCGGAGTCACTGTATTCATCCACTTCCACTTCATAGAAGCCCTGGTCATTGGAATAGGAAGAGATCGTCCCGCGGTTGAGTCCTTCCACAAGGACGCGGATCGTTCCGTTCGGAAGCTTCAGCATCTGCTTCACCTTCGTAAGGGTCCCCATCTCGTAAAAATCATCCTGGGTCGGTTCGTCTATATCAGAATCCTTTTGAGTGGTCAAAAAGATCATGTGATCATCCATCATGGCTTTTTCCAAAGCCTGCACCGAGCGCTCACGCCCGACATCCAAATGCAGGACCATCGTCGGGTAAACCAACAGGCCTCTTAATGGGAGGAGGGGAACTGTTCGTTTTGTTTGATTTGCCATATCTTACACCTCCGGATTTATGCTCTAAGCCTTTGTACAATTCTATCTTATTTACTAGGTAGTGTCTATTAAATTGGACTTGTCGGATGTACTGAGGAAAAGCCGATCGGGAATCACCCGGATCGGCCATACTTACATGCTTTTCTTGTTTTTTGCATCGTCCATGACGTCTTTGACAAGGGCCAGCTTGATCACTTCTTTGAACTCTTTGACGGGAATCACTTCGATGCCCCCCACTTCATGAAGGAGGGACTGTTCGTTTTCGTGTGGAATGATGACGAGATCCGCCCCTGCCGCCTTGGCTCCTTTGATCTTCGGATACACCCCACCGACGGGTTTCACCTTCCCGTGAATGCTGATTTCACCCGTAAGTGCGATGTTATGCCTGACGGGAAGCCTGTAGATCGCCGAGTAGATGCCGAGTGCCATGGCGATACCCGCCGAAGGTCCGTCCACCGGGACTCCACCCGGGAAATTCACGTGGATATCGTATTGGTCTGCCGGGACCCCCATGGATCGCAGGACGGTGATGACGTTCTCGATCGATCCTTTGGCCATGCTTTTCCGGCGGATCGATTTGCCTTTATCACCGATGCTCTCTTCTTCCACAATCCCCGTTACATTGACTCCGCCCTTTTCCGCCGCCGGGATGACGGTGACTTCGATTTCAAGCAGGGACCCCGAATTCGGACCTGTCACGGCGAGGCCGTTGACGAGACCGACTGTCGCCTCCCTGTTGATTTTCTTCTCATGCCTCGGGGACATCTGAGTTGATTGAATGATCCATTCCAATTCATGATCAGCAATATGATCGCGATTTTCCGTGATGGCAAGACCTGCCGCGATCTGGACCAGATTCACTGCTTCACGGCCATTCCTAGCATAGGACGCAAGGATCTCCAAACCTTCCTTGCTCACGGAAATGTTCACCTTTTTGGCTGCCCTTGCACAGATTTCTTTCACTTCTTCCCTCTCAAGCTCACGGAAGAATACTTCCATGCAGCGGGAACGGATCGCCGGTGGAAGTTCATTCGGCGTCCTCGTCGTGGCCCCGACCAAACGGAAATCTGCCGGGAGGCCGTTTTTGAAAATATCGTGGATGTGACTAGGGATCTGATGATTTTCTTCATTATAATATGCACTCTCAAGATAAACCCTACGGTCTTCCAGTACCTTTAATAATTTATTCATTTGGATTGGGTGTAATTCCCCGATTTCATCAATGAACAGCACACCACCATGGGCATTGGTGACAGCCCCCTGCTTCGGCTGCGGGATTCCGGCTTGTCCCATGGCTCCTGCTCCCTGATAAATGGGGTCATGAACCGATCCGATCAGGGGATCCGCAATGCCACGCTCATCGAATCGTGCAGTCGTCGCATCAAGCTCTACAAATACAGCCGATGTCATGAACGGGGATTTCATGTTCTTCTTCGCTTCTTCCAATACAAGTCGCGCAGCTGCCGTCTTCCCGACCCCTGGAGGACCGTAGATGATCACATGCTGTGGATTCGGGCTGCACAGTGCTGCCTTCAGGGACTTGATCCCATCCTCCTGACCGACAATATCGTCAAAGCTTGCCGGGCGGACCCTTTCAGAAAGGGGTTCGGAGAGGGAAATCGAGCGCATCTTCCTCAGCTCCTCCATCTCCTTCTTCGATTCCCGGTCGATGGATACTTTTTGAGTTCGTTGGTTCTTCAGGAGATTCCAGAAATACAGTCCGATGATGATGCCGAAAAAAAGCTGGATAAACAGCGCGATACTTGTAAAGCTCATATAGTCATCCTCCAGTTGGTTCAAGTTGTTACGGGTTAGTATCTCCCCGTCCGTTTGGGAATAACCATAAAATTTGGAGGAGGCAGCATTGCAGAATCACGAAAAAAGCCGGTAATCCCCTGGGGGATTACCGGCTTTTTGAATACCATTATGCGGATGTTTTTTCTTCATTCGGATCAATGATCGTGCCATCTTCGAGCATCAGATGAGGAGCTGCATCCTCAAGGATGGTTTCCTTCGTGATGATGCATTTTTTGATGTCATCACGGGACGGAAGTTCGAACATGACGTCGAGCATCATGGTTTCAATGATGGAACGCAGTCCACGGGCACCTGTTTTACGTTCGATCGCTTTTTTCGCGATTTCGAATAGGGCCTCTTCAGTGAAATCAAGCTCTACATCGTCCAACTCAAGCATTTTTTGGTACTGCTTTACAAGAGCATTCTTCGGCTTGGTCAAAATCTCAACCAACGCTTCCTCATCAAGAGGAGTAAGACTTGAGATGACCGGAAGACGGCCGATGAACTCTGGAATCAGACCAAAACGGAGAAGATCTTCCGGAACGACTTTGGCAAGGAGGGATTTATCCTCTTTTACTTCAGCGGTCTTCGGATCAGATCCGAACCCGATGACTTTTTGGCCAAGACGGCGTTTGATGATCTGTTCGATTCCATCGAATGCCCCACCACAGATAAAGAGAACATTGGACGTATCGATCTGGATGAATTCCTGATGAGGATGCTTACGTCCACCTTGTGGCGGAACGCTTGCAACGGTTCCTTCAAGGATCTTCAAGAGAGCCTGCTGCACACCTTCACCCGATACATCACGCGTGATGGACGGATTTTCGGATTTACGGGCCACTTTATCGATTTCATCGATATAGATGATTCCTTTTTCCGCTTTTTCCACATCATAATCCGCAGCTTGGATCAGCTTCAATAGGATGTTTTCAACATCTTCCCCTACATAACCGGCTTCGGTGAGGGACGTTGCATCCGCGATGGCAAATGGAACGTTCAAGATGCGTGCAAGAGTCTGAGCAAGAAGCGTCTTCCCGCTACCTGTCGGACCGATCATGGCAATATTACTTTTGGATAGTTCCACGTCATCCACTTTGCTGTTTGAATTGATCCGTTTGTAGTGATTATAAACGGCTACAGCAAGGGATTTCTTCGCTTGATCCTGTCCAATGACGTATTCGTCAAGGATTTCACGGATCTCACGTGGTTTCGGAACATCCTTGAATTCCACTTCTTCTTCTGTACCGAGCTCTTCTTCCACGATTTCCGTGCAAAGCTCGATGCATTCGTCACAAATATATACGCCCGGTCCAGCTACCAGCTTACGGACCTGGTCTTGTGTTTTACCGCAAAAAGAACATTTCAACTGCCCTTTTTCATCGTTGAATTTAAACAATGACGTTCACCCCTTCGTTTGAGCTTAGTAAAAATCGTAATGTTCCATCACACGAACGATTTCCTGCTTTCCAATTACCATGAGTTATGTATTGCATTCTATCACATTATATGTCCGTAACGAAATTGATACGATTCTTATCAATCATCTTATTATGTATTGAGGATTTTAGCAAATTATTTACATAGCCGGAAGCGGGAAGATCGAAACGGGATGAAGGATTTTTTTAACCCCTGCTTCTTAAGGTTTATCCAAAACCGGGGGTTCTTATTCTTCATAGAGATATTTCCCCGAAGAGCCGCTCGTCTAAACTTCCTAAAAGAGGGTAGAAAACAAGGCGCACTGAGCGCCTTGTCCCTACTATCATATAATGATTATGCTACTGTTTTGCTGTTGTCTACAAGGAATTCCAATGCTTTGCGCACTTTAAGGTCTGCTTTCAACGTATCAAGTCCGCCAAGGGCCTGCTTGATGTTGTCAGCTGACATGTTGTACTGCTCAGCCATTTTGTTCACTTCTTCTTCAGCTTCTTCGTCTGTCACTTCAAGATTTTCTGCTGCGGCGATCGCTTCAAGCGTAAGGTTTGTGCGAACGCGTTTTCCAGCATCTTCTTTCATTTGACCGCGAAGATCTTCTTCTGATTGACCAGAGAATTGGAAGTAAAGCTCAAGGGTCATGCCTTGCATTTGAAGACGTTGACCGAATTCTTGCATCATGCGGTCCACTTCAGCGTCAACCATGACGTCCGGGATTTCCACTTCAGCATTTTCAGAAGCTTTTTCTACCAGTGCTTCACGTACTGCTGTTTCTGCTTCAGTCTTTTTAGACTCTTTCAGGCGGTTTTCGATTTTTTCTTTCAGTTCAGCAAGTGTTTCCACTTCTTCGTCTGCATCTTTAGCGAACTCATCATCAAGTGCTGGAAGTTCTTTCGCTTTGATTTCGTGGATTTTCACTTTGAATGTAGCTGCTTTACCAGCAAGCTCTGCCGCATGGTATTCTTCAGGGAAGCTTACCTCAACGTCTTTTTCTTCACCTGCTGCAACGCCTACAAGCTGCTCTTCGAAGCCTGGGATGAACTGACCTGAACCAAGTTCAAGTGAGTAGTTATCCGCTTGGCCGCCTTCGAATGCTTCACCTTCAACGAATCCTTCGAAATCCATTGTTACTGTGTCGCCTTCTTCAGCTTTGCCTTCTTCTTTCACAACAAGCTCAGCTTGTTTTTCTTGAAGAGAAGTAAGTTCAGCTTCTACATCTTCAGCTGTAACTTCGTCGTCCACTTTTTCTACTTCAAGACCTTTGTAATCGCCAAGCTTCACTTCAGGTTTCACTTGAACTTTCGCTGTGAAGACAAGGTCTTTTCCTTTTTCCATTTGCTCTACATCGATTTCCGGACGGTCGATTGGCTCGATTCCAGTTTCTTCGATCGCATTAGCATATGCTTCAGGAAGGATGATATCCAAAGCATCTTGATAAAGAGATTCTACGCCGAAACGTTTTTCGAACATGCCACGTGGCATTTTACCTTTACGGAATCCTGGTACGTTTACTTGTTTCACAACTTTTTTGAACGCTGCGTCAAGACCTTCGTTCACTTTAGCTGCTTCTACTTCGATTGTAAGAACACCTTGGTTCCCTTCTTGCTTTTCCCATTTTGCAGACATACAGTTCCCTCCAACAATCTATAATTGATTTTTATTTTACGCATAGTAGTAGATAGTCCCGATTGAATCTAGCACTATCATCGTAATTATATGAAAGACTTTTACATTACAACCACTACATTATAACATACAGCTTCTGTCTTTCAAGAAGTAGCACTTAAATATTCGGTGAAGAAATTTCTTCAAGTTCGTGAATGAAAGCAAGGATCGTTTTGCTCTCTCCTTCATCCATCTTGTCCTGTAGATCCTTCTCTAAGTCTTCATCCCCGAGGATGCCTGCCGCATAGTGACCATAGGCCAGGGCGATGTCATCGGGCTCCCATTCCATGTCGAAGGGATAGAGAAGGAAGGCATGGCGCTTCAGCACTTCTTCTGCATGACGGATCAAGGACGGGCTGTCCTGAAGGAGGAGCTCCTCCAGGGCAAGGACCGCTTCACGGAATGCATCCGAGGTGAAAACCTCCGGAAGGTTCTCCGGCTGCACTACTCCTTCCCTTCCAAGCTTTTTCATGAGGATCTCACTTGCTACCCCATGCTCCCTCAAGACATTCACGATCATCGTATGGACGAAGGGATGCATGTCTTCATCCTGCAGGCTGTTTTCGAGTTCCTGCTTGTACGGCCTGATATTCCGTTGAACCAATCCGGCTGTGATGATGATTTGTTCTTCAAGGCTTTTCCCTTCGAGAAGGGGAGGTCCATGGGCTTCTTCACCTGCTTCGTCCTCCGGTGCATTCAACATCTTCTCGCTGAACTGAAGGAGCTTCCTGAAATGCTCTTCCTTCTCAAAAGGGACTTCCTTTTCATCAAAGAGGGCATGGAGTGTATCCACCACATCCTGATGCTCATGCAGCTGGATGAGGATCATGAGGTACATGTCGACCGTTTCGAAGTAATCACCGACGCCTTCAAGGAGCATCTCCCGGCAGATTCCCTGCGCCTCCTCATACTCCTTGCACTCATAGAGGGCTAGGACGAGGGCCGTACTGATTTCGGGATTCAACGATTCAAGTTCGTAGGCCTGTGAAAGAAGATCGCATGCTGCATGCGCATCCCCCTCCTCCAAGGCTTCGACCCCTTTTTCGAATAATCGGTCCTTCAGACCGGGAAAGGCAATCACCTTCCCGAACTCATCTTGATTTGTCATAATTCGTACCTGCCTAACACTAGAATTGCTTTAAGTGTAGCATGATTGCTGTTGGAGCACAAAATGGCGGCTGAAACTCCCTTTTTGATAAATAAAAAATACCCCGCCGATGGGCGGGGTACGTAACGAATGCAGTCATCCGACTGCAGTATGTATGATAGATGGCGTCCCAGGCGAGATTCGAACTCACGACCTACAGCTTAGGAGGCTGTCGCTCTATCCTGCTGAGCTACTGGGACAGCTTTCGTTTCAAGCAGTGCAAGTAATAGAATACCCCAGAACAGAGTGGAATTCAAGGATTTTTTCTTCTTTCAATCTATTTTTTTGTGATTCAGTCAAAATTGGTCATAAAAAAACCCCCATCAGCATGAGGGTTCACTCGACCGGCGACAGGATCGTGGGCATGGTGGATTCGATGATGTCACCTTCATCGGCAAAGAAGATATGCTCGGAAACCCCGTAGTCCGATCCGAGGATCTGATTGACCTTAAGATCACCAAGGCTACTGTACACAACGAAGTTCCCGCTTTGCCCGGCTGCACTGGCAGAATACCTCAAAGCCTTTACATCCTTGCCGACGATGAAGGTACCGGAAGGCAGGGTGATGGGAGCGGCATCAAGCTTCTTGATTTCGCCTTTCTTTGACTTGATGTCTTTATCCAGATCGGCGATTTTGGTTTTCTTCTCTTTGATCTTGTCATCCAGGGCCAGCGCTTCTTCCTTAAGTGAATCGATTTCTCCCGCTTTTGCATTCGCTTCATCGATCATTGAAGCTGCCTCCGTTGCGTCTTCCTTCTTTTCACTCAGAGACGACATCACACGTTCAAGCCCATCTGTTTGAGTGGACAGCTCTCCCTCTACCCTTTCCAATTCCCCTGATTTCCCTTCAAGAGCAGAAAGGATTTCATCATACGATTTCTTCACGCCGTCCACTTCCGTTCGTGCACTACTGTATCCTATCCAAGCACAAAGCGACATAAGAACAAGGACGCTCACGACCCCCACCCAGACCTGCCACTTCTTGATCCACCCCGAAACCCTTCACCCTCACTTCTCCCTCCACTCCGGCCATACGAAACGGTACGAATGGCACGGCTGATGGAACTAGTATATTGGGAGGAACCTGACCGTATTCACATATTCTTCTAGGGGGACGGCAGATCGATAAGCAAACCAGCTCTTCCTGTTAAAGATATCTTCGTTGCATCCACAGAAAAACAAAAAAACATCCTGTGTTGAAAATTCAACACAGGATGTTTGTCGTACGTCCCAGGAGAGATTCGAACTCCCGACCGACGCCTTAGACGTATGTATATAAGCGTTATTATATCCGAAAGCTGATTCGGTCATTGAAACGAACACCTGACCGTTTGAGCTAATTCTACCATTATATAGGCGGAGTGGTCAACGGTATTTGCTGCGATACGAATATAGTTACGCATTATTCACGGTAAGAAGAAGGGAAATTACGGAAATAAGTCGTATTTACTATTATACTTGTAACGAGGAGGCCGATTATGAAAAGAACGGTAGATAAAGACAAATTATCGTCAGCTCAAACGCAACTAGTATTCGATTTTATTACGTGCTTATTCGAAGTGGACGTCGCGAACTATTGGAGTAAGATTTGCCGAGTTGACCAGGCGAGGATACTCGGAAGGTATGATGCGTTAATTGAGGTGGGCCAATATGACGGCAATTTCGAGGAGTATGTAAAAACGGAAGTTAAGGCGAAGCAAGAGGGCTTTTACGCAGCGATTCGAGAAAACTTCGGCATTTCCAGCTCTGTCCGTCATACGAATCACGGAGACGTCATGGTTTTCACTTATGAAAATATACGTGGGCCAGTCGCTTATATTGCCGAGACTATGCGCAACGTATACCCGATACTACTGACGTTAGATGCCCGCAGCGACAAAAGCGAAATCAGCCTCGAATGGAAGGTGCGGTTCTTTGAGGATTATTGGTTCGAGGAAGTAGACGCGGATAAATGGATTGATGAGCCGATCGATGGTATGTACGAGCCAGCCGACGATTAAGCCGGCCAGCCTGCGGTTTACTTAACGTCTACATATGCGCCGTTTGCCGTCACATAAAACGTCGCACCTTTACTGTTTTTAATCTCGTATTGGTATGCGTCATCCACTTTAAGCTTGCGAACAACTGTTGGAAAACCAATACCTTTCGTTAGATGACCGGCAACGTCCTTCTGCTGCCATGATGGCTTGCTGTAGAACTTCAGCTTAGCGACTTTGCATACGAGCTTCTTGCCGGAATAACTATCCGCCTTTTTCGCCACGTTAAGCTTAGCACCGATTTTCAGCGCTTTTGCATCGACGCTAGGATTTAGCCGCTCAAGATCCTTAACGGAGGTTCCGTATGCCTTAGCGATATCCCACAAAGTGTCGCCGCTTTTAATCGTATGCGATGAAGCATTAGAAGCAGGTGCCACTTTGTCGAGGTATTTCAACGGATCAACCGCGTTACTCTTAGTCTCATTCCAGCGCCCAGCATGCAGCTCAAAATGGAGGTGCTGCCCGTATGAATAGCCGGTGTTGCCCATCAGCCCCAGCACCTGCCCTTGCTTAACGCTTGCTCCTACGTTGACCTTACGCGAACCAGCACGCATATGAGCGTAGACAGTCTCGTATGTTTTACCGCCAAGGTTATGCACCACGAACACCACTTCGCCATAGGAATCCGAGCGATATGATTGGCTAACTACGCCTGCTGCGGCCGCCTTAACATTGACCGCCCCACTCTTCGCCAAATCGATGCCGAAGTGACTCCGCACCCGCCCGTTCAATACGTCTCGTCCAAATGGCGAAGTTAGTTTTGCGTCTTCTACCGGATAGTTAAACATTATTGACCGCCCCCATTTTCGTTTCTTTTTTCGAATTGGTATTTAATTGTTGCGACTGATCCCACGCCAAGTAATGCGTATTGGATGCCGGCAATCATGACGCCATAATCAAAACCGCCGTGCTCAAACGCTGCGAACAAGATGCCCAGCACAATCGCAATCACTGGAATGTAACGGTTACTCACCCTTGTCGCTTCCCTAATCGCATATAGTACGACAGCAAGCGCAAGGTACGCGGTAAAATCCAAGTTCAATAGTTCGTCCATAGCTTCGTCCTCCTTTATATAGTAGAAAAGCGACAACACCCGTCTTGGATGTGCCGCTTAATCATAAAACCACCGTGAATAATATTCCGACAATCGTCAGCACCGACGGCACTATTAGGCCAATCGCCCAATGTGTCGTCTTTTTTATGCCTTCGATGTCCTTCGCATTTTCTTCCGCCAAGTTCAGCGCCTTTTCCGCCTTGTTGTCGGCTTCCTCAGCCGTTCGCTTGATGTCGTTAATATGGTCCATCTTCGTGTCGATCCGCACGAGCCATTCGCGTATCTCGTAAATCTTGTCGTTGAGCTCGCGCCCGGATGGTTCGCTCATGATGCGTCACCTCCTTCCGAGGGCATACGAAAAAAGAGCCGCCGGTAAGGGCGACACTTTTGACGAAAAAGGGTTTTCAATTGAATTACCTTCTATATAAACCTGGTTTATCAGCTAGCTCAGTAAAGGCGTCTTCAAACGTACGCTCATTGAATAAGTGGTCCGCTAAAACCATTTGAAACATATGTGAAAGTGAAGTTACTGAGGTATTTTGCGACTGGATAGCCATCCTTCTCCTCACGTCAACCATCATAATTTCTTCTTTATAATCTACTCTAAGCAGGATCAATAACTTTTTAATATAGTTATATATCTCTAGTCCATAATTATAGGTCTCTTCATACGTAGGTATATAACCTTTATGAATAACATTATTTCTAAATTCAACTAATTTAGGTTTTATTATTGGTGGAACTTCTTTATATACGGTTAGATAGAGAAAGTAAAAAGCTCCTAGTTGTCGCTCAGATTGATTCTTTACATTCTTCCATGTTTTTTTGAATTCTTCTGGATCTATTCCCTCTTTATGAACAATCACGTTAATAAAAAATTCATAAAATCTTTCAATTGATGCGGCGAAACTTGAGACCGCTTCCCTTGCATAGCCATCGATTAATGCAAGAGCCCCTAAGTCAAAGAGGATTTCAAATTTTTCGTCTTGTAATACAAGGGCGTTCTCGTGTCCTTGGCTACATTCAAACTTATAAAAACCTGAGTCATTCATTTCAATAAAATTATAATCGTAATTCTGGACTTCGTTAAACACACACTTCATACACGGCACTGCATACTTCATAATCCATCTCCAATCTATATCTGTTAACTTATTCTAAACTATCAACAAATATAGTTGTCAATATTTAGGCATGCGTTATTTCCGCTAAAAATTTAACCTCCGTCTTGATGACGCCAATATCTACTTTCAGTTCCGTGAGGATGTCGTAGATTTCTTTGTTGTGCTCCGTCATGCTATCGCTCCTTTCCGAGCATAAAAAAGAGCCGCCGGTGAGGGCGACTCGATGTTGCGTAGTTTGATCCTACTATGACAATTCAAATGTTATAACGGTTGGAACAGGTCTACCTTCTAACCCTTCATAAATAGGGTTTAGTTGCCTCTTACCTAAAACCGCTTGAGTACTACCTCCTCCGTCTAATGAATAAGCGAATTTAACACCCTTATCAACTAATATTTGCGCTAATTCCTCATATAGCAAACCCGCTTCATTCACTGTGGAACCCCTAGACATATCAACGGAACAAACGCAATAATCACCATTCTGAAATTGACCTATTGACTGCCTAATATACTTCTTGGTTCCGCCGTGTACAATTTCTTTATCGATTTCAGTTTTATCAACCATAAAATTGGTTACCAACCTACCCCAACCCGTTATAGCGTATTTAACACCATCATTAATCATGGTTTGAGTATCAACATTCCTTGGATATGTGGTTAAATTATCATCTTTATCAATCGCTAATGGGTAACATTCTTCTGGGTGAATAGGAACCCCATTGTCATTTACCATAGGAGTATTAATAAGACTTTTCCCATCAATAATTGTTTGACCAACCGGAACCATATTTGTCATATCAAACAACCCTGCATTTAAAGTGAATATAGTATTCTTTTCTTTTGAATAACGTAAAGACGACAGTTTTTGTCCGTTTAATGACTCATCTTTACTGGTGAGTTTAACTTTGGGTACTAACTTTAACCCATCAAACGTAAATTTCGGGATTCGCACAAACACATAGGAAGCTCCATTTTTACGTTCGTAACTTACCAGGATTGAAGAAATTGCATTTGATTTAGCATTGTTTGCAATAGAAGTGTTTATGGTTTTCAATTGATCATCTAAATAAGTCTGTAATAAGGTCGATACACTTAAAGGTTTATCACTGATGTCATTAAACGTAGTACCTTCAATGATTCTATTATCTAAATACCTCATGTTAAATGCTATATATCCATTGTGAGGAACTACAAAGGATGCATCAGTTTTCCAACCATAATCGATACCATTCCAAACTCCATTTTCATCCATGAGAGATATACCATAAGAGTACATACCTGCATTTTTATGGAATTTCACCACATCGTCCTTGTTAACCCTGTAGCGTTTTCTGGTTACAATTCGAGTGGGCTTATCTTTAATTTCGTAAGCTATACCCTTCTCGAATGATCCACCCATGAAATCATTTGTTCCGAGAACAATCGTTTTATTTTGAACATCTTTAAGTGAATTTTTCAGTTTTAATATTTCATTAGTGTTCATTTCGGTTGCAAATTTATCACTAGCAGTAAAGATGTAGCTAATTTCAAATTCCTTAGCTAAGTTTATGATGTCTTCATCCGTAAAATCCGCACCGTTCTTTTTCTGTAAGTTGATTCTTACTTCTTTATTTGGTTCAACAATAAATACGTTATTATCTAACCAACCACGATCAATCCCGTCATATTTTCCATTATCATAAGTTGACACGCCGTACAAAACATTTGGGTTTTTTCTTGTAATAGTTATACTTTTAGAGTGTTTAAATGTTTCTACACTTCTTATCCTATTTCTAGATGTTTCCCCTGTAGGAATGCCTGATGACAATGAACCTCGTTCAAAGGTCAATGTGAATTTGTTCTCAACGAACGTTGTTTTGTTTGGTGTAATTGAATTATCGCTAATACCAACCGCTTGATAAACTCCACCAGCCGTCCATGCGGCATTATTCCAGTAATACCACTTACCGTCCGCCGAAACAACATAGACTCCTGCGTCACCACTAGGTTTTGCAGCTTGGAGCATAGCTAGAGTGGAGTATGTTCCTTTTGGTGATCCGCTTACGATTTGGGAAACTTTCCTGTCCAATTCTTCTTTTGTCGCTCTGTCTGCCAACTGCGCACTAAGCGTACCCACATCCGTACCCTTCAAACGCTCGTACTGTTCCGCCGACAAGTCCGCCTGCTCTTTTGCGTAATCCCCTTGCGTTTTGGCCTCGGCCGCAGCCGCCACTACTTCATCTTTTACGCCTTCCAAATCCCCAGCCTTCTCCGCTTGCTCTTTCGCATAATCACCTTGATTCTTCGCGTAGGTAGCCGCCGACTGCGCCTCGACCGCCAAGTCCGAAACCTCGACGAAGATTTCCTGCAACAACGTCATGCCTTCGCTGGTTTCAAGATCGGCGCCCAAGTTTTTCGCAACATCTAGTCGCATTTGTATCGAGGATAATCGGCGATTTCCTTCGTAAAGTTGAATATTGATCTTGCAGATTCCGGCTACTTCCATATCCCGTTTACTTAAATCGTACTCAACGACATTTTTAACCGCTTCAATATCGTAAGAATAAATATGGCCGTCGGGACGTTCAAGGTTGAATATGATTCTGTCTATACTAGAAAGGTCCGCCGTTTCTCCCTCATCAAGGACTGTGAAGACTAACCTATTAGAATCGAATTGTTTAACAGTAGGAACAGGAATCTTAGTCGGTCTACGAAAGTCTAATGTTATTGGAATTTGCCTAGTTATCTCCATTATTCAGCCACCTCTTCTTCATTTGAATTTTCTATCATAGGAATAATCGATTTAATATTGATTCTTGAGAATATCAAATTCCCAATAACAACAGTATTTAATTCCGTGTTATTAAGTCGTTCATTCAAATCGACCGCGTTATACGCATCCACTGACGCAGTATAAGAATTAAAGTCATGTGTAAAAATCTCGACCTTCAATACATACACCCCCGTTAAAAATAAAGAGACGCCTCAAAAGGCGCCTTTACAGTAATTAAAAGTTCCCACCCATGTGCGATGAAATGAACAGACGGCTGATAATACTCGCATTAATTCTGCCAAGTCCATTTGGCGTTAGCGTAACCTCGTGCCATGTACCTCTGCTTACCTTACCGTCAGTATCCTTAGCGAGATAAGGAATGATATCAATATCGTTTCCTGACGTTGAACTCCCGGGTACCGTCTTGCCATCTACCTTTATCGTAACTGCCGTGGGCCTGTTAGATAGTTCATAAATGCCGTGGGCGACCTCGTGAGTATGATCCGGCAGCGTTATGTCATGCGAATGATTGGGAATCGTGACTCTGTGTGTATGGTCAGGTATGGTAACGTCATGCGAATGGTTCGGGATATTGAAATCATGTGTGTGAGACGGAATACTGACCGAGTGAGTATGTGCAGGTACGGTTACTGAATGCGCGTGGTTTCCGCTAGATCCTTCCGTATACAAATCGTTGGATACCGCTGGAAAGAATGCACTTGCCGCAGCTGTACCACCACTGTTCGCTGTGGCTATGAAGTTCTTAAAGTTACTTGGAGGTGTCGCAGATCCCATATCGGATGCGAACGCAAACATACGGTGTCGGTGGTTGCCGCCTGCCGAACTCGATTGGGTAGTACCTCCACCGCTTGAACTCGTTTGTGAGCTTCCTCCGCCACTAGCTGTAGACTTAGCAACGCCACCCCCACTTGTACTAGTTGCAGTTGTTCCTCCACCACTCGAGCTAGTGGCAGTAGTCCCGCCGCCCGCACTCGTTGTCTTAGTGGTCGCCCCGCCGCCTTCGGTCGCTCTGGAGTACGCTCTGAAAGGCTCCGTCTCGAAGCTAAGCGACATGGTGTTGACGTTGACCAAATCTTCCGGCAAGAAGAAGCGTACGACGGCCGGATGAGTTGAATCGCAGTTGTCGACGTAGTTGTGCGAGTCGAGGTTCGTGGCGCCTTGCGTGTAGGCGTCGTTGATCTGTTGCTTGCGTTCGATGTCGACGTTGGCCGTCGCGATGTCGTCCGTGAGTGAGCCGATTTCGAGGTCGATGTCGCCTGGCGCCCCGGTGATGTCCGGCTTGCTTACCATGTGAATACGCTGTGTGATAACGCCAAGGTCCGGATCAATAATGCGAACAAGCGCCCCCTCGACGAACTTATCGACCGGCTCGCCCGTTAGCACGCTCAGGTCGGCCGCTTTTACTTTGTAAACGACCTTAGGCGTCGCCCACTTCTGCAATAAGGCCTGAGCGTTGTCCTTGAGCGATTGGGCGTCCTCGAACCGTCTGTCGGCCCACACATACGCCTTGAGACCGTATTTGCCGACGGATGCGAAGTCCTCGAGATACGGCTTGCCACCGTTGACTTTTTCGATGCCTAGCTGATTGACGCCTTCACCGAACCCCAACGGATAAATGCGATTCACCAGTTGCGACGGATCGATTTCACGCTCGATTTCGCGCATGTTCTTGGCGTACCTTACTTCGCATGTAATGGCGTTGCTTGGGCGTTCAAGGCCCAGCGTCCACGGGTAGCTTTGCGTGTCATACGTCCACTGGTAGTCCTCGTTGAACGGTTTAGGAATCGCAAGCATTGGGCCGAGCAAGCCGTTTTCGTTTTCGTATTTGTAGTGGAAGTAGCGCACAAAGTCGACCACCCCGCGACGCCAGTTCTTCGTTGACTGCCTGCCGAGCAAATAGTCGATGTTTTGGGTCGTCGTCCAGTTGGTCGTCTGATGATAGCGAAACAGTACGTCATCGAGCAGCGTCGCAAATACGTGCTTCAGCGTAAAGTCGACCGTGCCTGCCGATTCGTTTCGCCGGGTCAGTGACGGCTCGATGCGAAAAAGGCCGATGTACTCGTCGGTGCTGTCGTCGATAATTTCGACCAAGTTGAACGGCTCGCAGTATTCGAGTTTCGGGTCGGCCAATGGCAAAGAAAAAGAAGCGAGCCATAATTCGTTCAGCCGCTTCTCATATCCGATGTCATATGCGTTTTGCAAGTACGCCAATGGCTGGCGCGTTGATTTGTCGAGTATCTTAATCAGCGTGAATCACCTCCGTTTTTACTGGCGTTGAACTCTTACGTTTTCGAATGTGGCGCCTGTATAGCGTCGGCCAAAGTGCAGGTAGCCTTGGCGATGGACCGAGTTGGTTACGTTCATTGAGTCGTTCGTGTCGACGCGTGTGATTGTGATAGTGGAGCCCGCCACTTTGACGCGAAGGTCGATGACTTGCCCCTGGCTAATGCTTGCCGTGCTCATAGACGTTAGCTGAACCGCTCCGCCTCCATTACGGATATAGAGCTCAATCGACCCACTTTCGCGAACCAGCACGTGGTAGCCGTCGCTTCGTCCGCTTGTGTAGTCGTCAAAGAAGTCGTTCGGCGTGCAGAAGGCGACCGATGCCCAGCGAACACTCGACGCCGATGCTGCGTATCGAATCTTCGTATCGACCTGGAAGTTAGTCGCAAGCTTGCCGGCCCAGCCTTGCAATGAGAAGTCGCTATTCTCGGAAGCTGTCGGCCAGCCGAATCGGTTAGGCGCGATAAACGTACCTCGGTCACCGCCAGTTCCGCTTGTGTCAGGCGAAAAGTGGCCGATGGAGAATACTTGGTCGCGATACGGGTCCCATTCGAGTACGGGCGAGTTGCCACGAATCCACATCGGGTCGTCGCTGAAGAAGCCGTGCACGCCCATCGCTTTGTACTTATCGTGAAGATAGCGATAGTTGACCGTGTACATGTAAACCTTTAGCCCTGCGTTGAGGCAGTCGGTTACATATGAATCCGGCAAGCTAGTCGATAGGCCGACGTAACGAATACCCCAGCCGTAGATTTGCGACGGAGCGATGTCGGTGTTCGATCGCAGGTAAAGCGTTGGGATTCCTTTTCCGATTGAATACACGAGGTCGGGCGCACTGAAGGACTGAATGATGACGTTGTTTTCGAGGCGATACTTTAGGATGGTGTCCGCCACGACTTCCGATAAGCCAGGCCCTTTAAGCTCAGGCGCATAAATAACCTTGTTGCCGAACTCGCGTAGCAAATCCTCGAACAAGCAAGGCGTTCCGTCCCAGCCGGGCAATGTGTCGATTTTGGCGCTCTTGAATCCCATCGCCGAATAGTTGTCGACGCTGCCCGTTTTATTGGTCGTGCGTTCCATCGTGTCGTCGTGATGGCAAATCAGCGTTCCGTCCACCGTGCGTCGAATGTCCATTTCCAGCACCATCATCCCCATGTTCACGCAGCCACGAAACGCCTCGACGCTTGCCTCCGGAAAGATTAGCTTCGCTCCCCTATGCGCCAGGTAGACCGGCTGAGGCGTGCTTGCGAATGTGACACCGCTCATAGCGTTTTGAATGTCGGTGACTTTGTTATTAATTGCGTCAACCGCCGTCGTGCTTGCCTTAGCGTTTAAGGTGACGTCCGTGTCGTCCATTCGTGCTTTTAACGTGTCGAAGGTTTTTACTTGTCCGTTTACTTCGCGAACCCTTGCCGCCGCTGCCTCGACTGACGAGTCGCCTTCGACGATCAAGTTGTCGAGTTGTTGCTGAACGCTTACCGCCTTTGCTTCCGCTTTAGTCGATTTGACTTCGGCCACGTTTGCTGCCGTTGCTGCTTCGTTTGCATTGTCTATCGCGATGTTCAGTACCGGATATGCGGTGCGTAAAGTGTCCGCTGTTACTAATTTCCGAGCATATTTCATATGACGTGTCTCCTTTCTTATACGTAGTCATAACGAAGCGAATCGCTGATTGTTAAGTTGAGCGACGACCCGCTTACGTAAATTTCGTTTTCGCCCGGCAATAAATCGATAAAGTGGCCGCCGGTATTAGTCAAATCCGCCACCCCGTCAACTTTGACGAGATAGTTTTCTCCGTCTATTGCGATGGTCTTGTTCGTGAAACTACCGAGAGTGAATCGGCGGCCATTCGCCTCCAGCGCGACGCTATTGCCTGAGCCGGAGATTACGCAGCTTAGGCGCACGGCTGACGACCCGCTATTGGTAACAATGAACGAGCCTTCGCGAAACACCTTTCGGCTACTTTCGCCAGTGCCGAGTAATATGTCGCTCATAATTGGCACGTCGCTTCCGAGCGTTATCTGGTTGGACGTAAAGACCGACTTTGCCATCGGATTGTCTGCTACCATATTTAAGGTGAAGTACCCAAGCGACCACGCCTTTTCCATGCTGTGATCTCCGGTTAATCTCACCTCGTAGTATTTATCAGGCTCATGATCGTAAATTAGAAGCATCTTCCTGGGGCGACCGTATGCATCAGTTACGAAATCCTTAAACTCACGAGCAAGTCGGGCTAGTTCAAATTCGGAATCAGCCCATATAAAGCCACATTGATGCGTAAAAGTTTTTGCTCCTAAGTCAGTGCCATAAAAATACGTACCGGCCCTGCCTGGAACCGTAATTGTTCGATCCCTTACTTCAGGGAATAGAGGTAAGGACCCGAAGTTTATTACCTCGATCCCAAAATCTTTTAGGGGCCTCTTATCTAGTGTGAACATTCCGTACTCCCCTCCTTGCTCGCTCGTTCATCGTTCCCTGCTTCTGTAACGCGTTGATGTCGTCAACAGTTGCTTTCGCAATTTCCCGTCCGCTTATTTCAAGTATCACCGGCCTCCCTGCTACCGCCTCGATCGAGCGAATCAACGGCCCAAAGTCGGCTTGACTCCCGAACTGCTGCGGAGCTCGAGAAAGCCCTGCGTCCAACATGCGGAACAAGTTCGACTGCTGTGCCTCCGTGAGTACCATTTCGTTGCGAAGTAACCTCACGTCCACTTCGTTATGCAAAGGCGATTGAGCAAACTTCTCCGCAAGACCTCCGATGTGTAACTTCGGCAATGGACCGCCCTGGTGACGTTTAACCGACGCCTTGGCACCAGTACCACTTCCGCCGTGTTCGGTGATATAGACGGCTTTATTGATTGACTTTCCAAGGCGACCGTTGAGTAAGTCAGCCTGACCGATAAGGTCGAGAATCTTCGTACGAACTCCGTTAAGTGATCCAATTTGCTCATCGATTGCGTCTTTGGCTGCTTGATACTCGGCGGTGTTCATTTCGCCCGACCGCTTGAGTTCGTCGAGTTTTCCTTTTTGCTTTTCTAGTTTCTTAATTCCGTTGTCGAGCGCCTTCATCTCTTCGCCTTTTTTAGCGTTGATTCCAGCTTGTTTCAACTCTAGCGCCACCATGCTCTGCTTAACCTCGTCTAACTTTCCGATTTGTTCCTGTATCTTATCGACTTCCTTCGCTTTCTCTAATACAACCTCCGCCTGCTTAGCACGCTGCTTAGCAATACCTTGCAGTTTGTTGTCGTGGAGCGCGATGGTTTCATTGAGACGGTCAATCTCGAGCGTGTCGTTGTTTTCCTTGGCGATTGCAAGCTCGTCGTTCAAGCCGGCGATGATACGGATTTCGTCCTGCTCCATTTTATCGAGCTCAATCATACGCTCCTTCGCCTTGTTGATGTCCTTTTGCGCCTGCTCCTCATCGCGAAGCATTTCCGCCATGTTGGCCTCGAGTTTTGTTTGCTGAGCTTCGAGCTCAAGGCGAATCATTTCGAGTTGTTCGTCGTTGTACTTTTTCGCAGCGTCCGTGTTTTCGAGGAGGATATTCCCTTGCTCGGAAAGCACCGTATTCGACTCCGGGACGGCTTCGATGATTTCGTCATTAAGTCCAATCAAGCGATTAAGCTCATCGTTCGAAAGTCCGGATTTCTCCTGCAATTTTTCCTGTTCCTCCGTCAACTTTGCGATCGTATCGGGATTGGCTGTTTTCGCAAGTTCCGAGTTAATATCGACAAACCTGGCGAACTCATCCGAAGTCAGTTTCGACTTTTCCGTCAACTTATCGAATTCATCGATATTGGCTCCAAGCTCGTCGCGTTGTTTCATCATGGCGTTTACGTTCTCGAGAGTGACGTCGTTGTAGTCGCTTTGATAGACGGACGCACTAACGAATAATCCACCTAAAACAGATAGCGCCGTAATGAGCCAACCGGCAGGCCCCATCGACACCATAAGCGTACGCATGGTGATAACTAGCTTACCGATTGACGAGAGCACTAACGCGATTGCTGCGGCAGTACCTCCGAATGCTAGGCCAGCTTTGACCGTAGCCATGTCGACCTCACCGAATGCGAGCGTGAGTTTAGACGCTTCACGTACGATGCTCGTGAACATCGGCAGGAACTCTTTACCGAGCTTAATTCCGACCTCTTCTAGCGCCGACTGAAACTCCTTGAATGCGCCGAGTAAGTTGTCTTGCATTCGTTTCGCCATTCGATCGGCTGTGCCTGCGCTGTTTTCAAGCTCTTTCGTATAGTCAGCGAGTTGATCCTCACCAATCGCAAGCAACGTCGTAAATCCGGCGGCTGCTTCACGTCCAACCAACTGAGCCGCCGTGGCCGTCTTTTGTGCGTCAGACATGCCGTCCATCTTTTCGCTGAGTTCTCCGACGATCCGCGACAGTGGCTTAATTTTGCCTTCGTTGTCCGTGACACTAAAGCCAAGCTCATCCATTGCCTTCTTCGTTTGACCGACCGGATTGGCAAGCGATAGGAAAGCCGCACGTAAAGAGGTCCCGGCCATCGAGCCTTGAATACCTGCGTCGGACATTTTGGCGACTGCCGTGGCAGTTTCCTCGATTGAAAATCCGAGTGAAGCCGCGACCGGGGCCACCATCTTCATCGCCTCACCTAACTGCGGTAAGTCCGTATTGGCTGTCGTCATCGTTTTAACGAGTACGTCAACCGCATGGCCTGACTCGGTTGCTTCGATTCCAAAACCGGTCATGATGTTCGACACGATATCGGCCGACCTTGCGAGGTCAATTCCGCCTGCTGCTGCCGCATTTAGTACGGCCGGTAAGGCGTCAATTTGCTCCTCGACGCTAAACCCCGCCATTGCCAGGAACGTAAGTCCTTCGGCGGCCTGGGAAGCACTGAACTGAGTCGTAGCACCCATCTCACGGGCTGCGCTTTCTAACTTCGCCAGGTCTTCCGCCGAAGCATTCGAAATGGCCCCTAGCTTTGACATCGACTGCTCAAACGTTGCAGCAACGGCCACACTCGATCCGATCGCTGCCACTACTGCCCCGCCCATGACCAACGACGCTTTTTGAATCGCACCGAAGTCCTGCTTCATCTTCTTGGCGCTGTCGCCCGTCTTGTTCATTTCCGCCTTTGACTCCTGGAGTTTGCGTTTGAACTCTTCGTTCGACAGCACCATCTTGGCGCGTATTTCTCCGACTTCTGCCATTCGTTTTCCTCCTTTCCTAGTTCATCATTGCGCGCAACTGTTCGAACTTCTCACGACTGAAGCCGGACGTCTCTTCCTGGACGCCTAGTTGCTTCGTCATTCCATGAATCAGCGTTTTATAGTCCGCATCCTCCATCGCACGATTGTTCGTGGCAATGCGTAGCTGTAGTTCTTGCATTCGTCTGGCTGCGTCGTACTTGCCTTTGCGCTCAACCAACTCCATTAAATCGGCCATATAATAGCCGGTTTCAATTTCGACCTGCGTCTTGCCGAGCAAAATAGCCGCGTCAATAATGAAGTCATCGACCGTTCCCTTTTCGCCTTCTTCCGTGCCTACTCCGCTGGACTTATCGGTAGAAGGCTCTTGACGTTTTTTGCAACGGAGTCGAGTCGGTTCTTTTTAACGGTGCGAGATAAGTATTCGAAGATCTCATCCACGCCCACTTCGGCGTTAATAAAATCCGCATCTAGGTCGGACAGTACCGCCACGATCTCGATTACTTCGTCCATCGCAACTTCAAGGCCCGCCACTACTGTCGTGTAAAAGTCTTCTTGTGGCGCAGAAATAACCTGCACGATAATACCCGGTAATCGATCTACCGTTGTGAATAGGTCGCGCCATCGGTTAGGGGTTAGCTTATTTATTTTCACGCGCTTGTCTCCGAGCCACATTTCGTCCTCGTTCAGCGCCTTTAGTTTCTGAAATTGTTTCAACATGGGCGTTACTCCCTTCGTTTACTGAAATAAAAAGAGCGCCCGCTAGGACGCCCTCACTCTTATGCTTCTGCTGTCTCGTCACCCATTACGAATAGATTGCCTTGGTTTTCGATGTCAGGGTACGCAATGAACGTGATATTCTGCACGCGTTCATTGTCGCTGTTGTACGTTAGCTCTCCGTCGGAGATTGCTCCGGCAAGTGGGATTGAAATCCAGTCGTTAGCTGTTGCGTCCGGGTCAGTCGGCTTAATGACGAGCTTCTTTGCGTTAGAAAGCATGTCGTAGCCAGCCTCCGACTTAACGACGAGTTTCTTTTTCATCGGGTCATTCGCGTCGGTAATTAGTTCGCTATTTGGCGTTACCTTCGAAAGTTTGTCGATGTCATGTAGCGCGAATGGTACGACCGCCTGAGCTGTCCGGCCTTTCATGATAGACTTGACGATCGTGTCGCCGTACTGGTCAATCGTAACGTCCTGCTTTGACGTCGTATACGAAAATACAATTCCGCCTTTGGTGAATTCGAATTTAGTCATGTCGGCACCTTCGCCATATTCGACGATTGCTGGGCCGATTGGTACGTTAATTCCTGCCATGTAAACGTCCTCCTTTAAGTTTGCAAAATAAAACGCCGCCGGACGCTATGGCCTGACGACGCAATCAAAATTCAGTGAATAAATAGGGCGATTATTTTCATCGTCGCCCATGTAAATCGGTATACTGTTGCTCGCCCGTATCTTGACGACCGAACTGTCGCCCACCTTTACGTTGGTGAGGTTTGTCAGCGCTCCCTGTAACTTATACGCTTGATCCTCAGCCTTCGCGGGATGAACGTCGCGCACGAATACTTGAAACGACGGCTGCTTCTTGCCGGTATACTCGTCCGTAGGGAAACCGCCCGTCAGGCGAATGCGAGTACATGCGTCAGGTGCCGAAGCCGGAAAGTTGTTCGGATAGTAGACGCCAGGGACTCGACTCTTTACGAAGTTAATCAGATCCAGTATTCGCATCGCTATCACAACCCTTTCGCCAAGGCTTTCGCCCACCAGTTTACGTATTTGTTCGCCTCGCCTTTTAAGGGGCGCTCGAGGTACTTGTTGCCGACGGAGTAACCCGCCATTCCTGTCGCCTTGCTCGACGCAGGGCCGAGATTGTAGTCCATTTCATGCGTCCAGTAAGCGTAGTTGAATCGGCCGTTGCCGTCCTTGTTTACCGCGCTGAAAGTTACTTGGCCTTCAATAGCACCGCGTTTTACGGTCGTCTTAGACTTAGCCGAGCCTCCAAGAGCTCCGTATTCAATTGGCGCAATGTTCGAGGCTATCTTGGCAAGGTCCATGACGGAATCCTCCACAATCGCTTTACCAACGCCGGTGACGTTGCGGTCGGCTTTGTCTAGCTTTTCGAAAAAGTCCGAGGCGTCAAATTCGAAATCACTCACACGAACACCTCCGTCAATATGGGCTTGCCGGCAATGTTACGCTGTACGTTGATTTCCTTTGGCTTACGACGCATGGTTTCGCCTAGCTCGTTCGTGAAGGAGATTTCGTCCTCATACTTGATGGCGACCAGTCCGTCGAGCAAAATGCGGGCATCTGCGACAATGACTTCGCCGTCACGCGTGAGGCCGCCGACCCTCGACTTAACGGACATTGTGCCCTCGTCGATCCGGCAACGGTGATCTGTGACGCTAGGCTCCGTGGGCCAGCCCCATTCGTCCGTGCCTCCGCCTGACTTTACCGTGATTGTTTGACGCATTGGGATGACTGGCATTAGCGCACCGACCTTCCGACACGTCGAGTGCCAAGTTTTATTCCGCCGTTGGCCTGGCCGATTAGATCAAGCGACCGCTGCGGAATAAAAGCGACTAGCTCGCGAGACTGCGTGTCTTTGAAATTGAAAGACGCCACCCCCGTAATCGAGAATGACGCCACTCCTTGGTTGTTAAGCCGGTTCGTATCGTTGTACGCTGACGCCAGCACAGCCGCGAATTCATAGACGGCATTTTCCGGAATCACATACTTTGGGTACTTCGACGAAAACGTCTGACTCGCCACGTTTAAGATACGTTGCTTTTTCGCAGGATCAGCGTCTTGCCAATCCTCGATGTCTATTACATTCTGTTCGATAAAGCTGTCAGCGTTAGAAATTGAAAACACCATGACGTTCACCTCAGGATTTATTTCGCGGAGGATTTACGCGCCTTGGGTTTCGGCTTCTTCTCCGCTTTATTTGATTCGTCGGGCTTTTGAGGCTCCGACTTTTGCTTATAATGCCTTCTCAACATCATCGAATCACCTCGTTCTGTTATTCAGATACCTTGATTTTAACTACGCCTGCTTCATTGTACAGGTTTACTGTGTAGTATTGGTTTCCTGCCATTACGACTGTACGGGTAAGAATGTCTCCGTCTTTATTGACGTTTACTCCTCGTTTAAGGACGATTTCAACCGCTCCCTGCTTTTGGATATATGCTTCTCCTTCAGGTAGCCTTTTTGATTTAACAATGTCCCTAACCCCGACAAGTTCTGAAACCTGAGCTTTAGTAAGGGCTGTTTGCGCAACCTCTCCTCCTGCACTGAATAGTGACTTAACTAGCTTTGTATAATCTTTGTTGTTAATGAAAAGGATGTAATCTTCTTCGTCCTCATCATCCAAAACTCCAACGGCATCTAAGATACTATTGGCTGAAGTAGCTTCTCCGTTAAAGGACAAGAGGGTAGATCCTAGCGCTGATAGATAATCAATTTCAACCTTATCTGCGAGTGATTTCAGAATTTGACCTTCAGCCTCTTCCACAGTGCCATTAAGATTAGTGAGAATTGCCTTTTCACTTACTTCAACCGCTCTACCAGCTTCTTTTACAGTTACTTGCGTAGTTGTCATGCTTAGCTTGGCAGGGTCCATCGGTACGCCTTCTTCAAGATCTTCAGCCGCTCCGATGTATGCATATTTAGGGCGCGTGATTGTATCACCTGGCTGTCCAACAAGCGTGTCATCAAGACGAGCGAAAGGTGCGAAGCGAATTGCTTTTGGAAGTTTTGCGGAGATTGCGTCAGCCATTACCTCGGGATTTACTAGATCTGATGCTTTTGTTTGTGCCATTTAGAACACTCCTTATTTTTAGGTTTTAAAATAAAAACAGATAGTAAGTAACTACCTGCTTAATTTTTGATATAAATCTGGATTTTCGCTGTATAACTTTACCTTGTCTGCGTAACTCATTTTCTCGAATGATTCTTTAGAGATTCCTTGATACTCGTTTCCGTTAGTCTGTTCGCCAACCGGTTTCGGTGCTGCCTTTCTAAACAGTCCCTTACTTTCGGCTTTGTTCACCCATTCGAGCTTTCCTTCGGGCGACAGGTTATCCGGAATCAAATCGTGAAACTCTTCGGGAATTATTGCGATACGTGATTCGAGTAACTTTCCGACAACTGCTTCTAATTCTGCGTTACGTGCCTGTGCCGACTCAAACTGCGATTTAAACTCTCCGAACTCTTTCGAGGTAGCTTCGTACAACGACTTGAATTCGCCAGCCTCTTCTTGTGCCTTACGCTCGTCGTCTTGACGTTGCTTTGTCAGCGACTCAAGTTGGGCTTGCGTTTCCTTATAGCGTTGATTCACTTCGTCAAAGCGCGACTTCGGAATCATGTGCTCGGCTCGTTCTTGTTCTGCGGATTTGGTTTCCGTGTTTTCCACCGCGTCCGGTGCTTCTTCCGCAAAGAATTGAAGATTTAAAGGTAGTAAGTTTGTCATTTCGTTTCCCCCTCGTTTTTATCGTGATCGACACGGATTGGAGTTGCGTCTTTTAATGACTTACGCCAGGTCGGGACGTCTGATCGGCGATACGTGATGCCGGCATCGTGGATGGAATATCTCGCGCCGGGGTAGGTCGCCAATATACGGATAAGGTCCGGGAGCGTCCGGCACGAACTTTACAACCTTGCCTTCCCAATTACGGCAGGCGTCAGTTGCGCCATGCGAGCTAATAACTCCGTAAAGCGCCCCACGATCTATCGCGTCGTTTCTGGCTGCCTCTCGGTACGTCGTGTGTAGCTTCGTTCGCGTAACCATGTCCGCATAGTCGGTCGGCTTCCACCGTCTGTTGCTTGCGTCTATGATGCCGGTGCTTATTGAGTCGCCCAACTGCCGGCGCGCCTCCGCAAGAAAGTCACGCCGAATAGACCGGACGCCGTTAACGCCTTGTGCCATGTTTACACGCATGACATCCGCCATTGCTTGACGGATAGCGTTACGGGTTTTCCGGTCGATGTTCTGCGTCACCTGCAAGAGGTCGGCCTGTGTATCGGCAATTGCAAGCTCGATAAGCGACTTGTTCAATTCGTTGAACTTTACTAACTTCATTGCTTCCGAGAAGGTTTCAGCGACTCCCAGCGAAACGATTGAACGGGCCACACCTTCTTGCGCCGCCTTTGGAAATGTCGTGCTGGCCCACGCTGTGATGTTTACGTCAAGGTCTTTCAGTATCTCGCGAATTTGGGCTTGAACAACCAATGCGTTAGCTCTCCGGAAGTCTGAGAGGTCCATGCGCATTAGTTCCGTATCAATCTCGGCCATCGCTCGTCTAAAGTACCGCACTAGAGTCGCAACGTCTTTTTCATATACCGGCGCTGGAATTCGGTTCATTACTCATCGCCCTCAATATCGTTAAATACCGAAGGACTAACGAACTGATCCGCCTGTTCCTCGGCCTTGATTCGCTCAAGTTCCAGCTTCGCCTGTTCCTCACTAAGTCCAAGCGTTTCCATAACGGCGCTGAGTTGAGACTGAATTGGCTTGCTACCGGTTCTTAGTTGAGCAATTTGCGCCTTCTCCATGTCGTCCTCTGGAAGGCCGTCTTTGAACTTGATGATCGGCACGGTAACTTCATACGGTAACTTTGTACCGGCTTTTTCGTGCTCAAGTAATTGTGCGATGAACAAAACGCGTTTCAGACCTTTGTCGTAGTACTGACGCTTTCTATTAATCTTCGCAAGTAACGTGTTCATGCGATATTTAATAGCCAACGCAGACGAACCTGACGTCCCACTGTCCGTTTTACCGAGCGCAACCGGAGGTAGTTCCGATACGATGAACAATTGCTCCATCAGTAACTCCAACTCTTTAAAGGCAGCGTCAAGTTGACCGTTCCATGTGATATATTGCGGTAGAACATCGGACTTATCTGCTGCCTCAAATATCTTGTCTCTGCCGGCATGGAATATCGGATCGCCGTTCTCATCTTCTCCGAGTGAACCTTGCGGCACGACCATCGCAGGATCAGAATGTTTGTCGAGAATTTCAGCGATACGGCTAAGACGGTTATCAATCTCGGCAAAAATGGATTCGTTCTCGCTCAAGTCGTCGATACCTTGCCAACAGTCATCCGTTGAGTAGTTCGGTATGTGGACGACTAACGGGAATGGTACGCCTGTCTCAACAACCGTTTCTTTTTCCGTGATAGGTAGCTCTTTCTCGACTTTCCACTCAACTACCGCATTTTCATAATGCGAATGGCCAAACGGTGATATACGGTACTTTGAATATCGGATTTCTCCGGGATAATGCGATTCAACATTCAGCACCCATTCCTGGTCGCCTGTTCCTTCGATAACAGAGGGAACCGCAATATGGTAAGCAAAGACTGAGGTATCATCACCGGGCAACGTTTCAGGAAAAACATACTCGGCTTTCTGCGCCTCAACAAAAACGCGATATGGGTCGACTGATTCCGGTAGTTTTCCGCCGAAACGTTGGCCGTATCGCACTTTGTAAAATGAGTCGCCTCGATATGCGTTCGAAAGCGCCGACTCGTAATTTGTGATATTCAATTCGTTTTCCTCAACGATGCGTTCAAGCGCTTTTTGCTCCTCGGACTGGTCGTCTTTCCCAGCGCTGAAGATCGGTGTTTCACCGAACAAAAAGTCGGCCGATTTCTTAGCGATTGTTCCCGCCAAGTTGGATGCGATAAAGACAGCCAGGCGCCGTTCGCTCGGTAGCTTGTAGCTGTTAAATACTGCGTAATGATTGCCTAAGAATAATTGCTTGTTCTTGCGATAACGTTGAATGCGGTCCTTGTGACCTTCGGGCGGAAAATAGCCGCCGGTTTCTATAAATGCCAATTAAAATACCTCCTGTTATAGCCCTGGCGGCTTATTTACGTAGGACTTTCTGCGATTGGTACCGAGCATCGATACAACGCCAGAGCATGCGTCTGGAAGATCATCATGCTGGCCTGATGGGAACTGCTCGAGCTGTTCAAGCAAAAGGCTTTGCCCCTTCTTAAAACGCAAAAAACCCGTCTCACACAACGGTTCAAGCGCCTCAATTCGTTTCTCTTTGTTAGCGCCTTGGTGTGCGATGGGTTTTAGTTTTGTTCCATATATACGTTCTTTCATCAGCCTGTCGCGTAACTGACGGTGCATATCGTGGCCGACTCCAATTGTTTCTACTGCGAAAATCTTGTGGCCGTATTCTCGAATCTTCTCGACCGCCATGTCGAGCGCCTTATGCGCCGGGCACTTCTTCGCCCATGCGTCGATCACATACATAACGCCCGTTCTGCGATCTCGACCAAGGGTCACTATAGCGTTGTAATCCGATCGCGACGACTTGCCGGCAGCGACGTCCCAAAATGCGTAATACTCTAAGGGTAGCCTGCGTCCGTCACTATCGATTAAATCCGACTCGTCAAAATAACGGAAGGTGTCGGGGGTAAAGATCATCGACTCTTCATCGCGCGGCTCGTTCTGATACTCCGTGTTAAATGCCTTCGATCCGTTCGACCATTTCCAAGTCATCAGCTTCCAAATCGGCTGCACTTCCGGCCACAAGACGACAGCGCCTTGATTCATTTCCGCCTTGTTAGCTTCGTAGAATTCCCGCGCCATAGTTTCACGTTGATTCACCGGTATCTGGGCGCTCTGATAAATCTCCTGACATTCGCCCCAAAGGTCCATGCGTTCAGGTAGTTCAATCAGCGCTTTATATTTATGCGATTTGAAGTCAGCACGGTTAAGTAAGAGCTCGTTAAGCAAGCTCGCCTCATGTACGACAGTTCCCATCACAATAAACGCCGTCTTTTCTCCCTTGGCGTCCCCAAGTGGCATAACTGTTTGCGCAAACCAGTCTCTCAGTTTCTCCCGCTGTTCTTTCGTGGCTGCGTTTGTCTTAATATCTTCGAGGTCATCCCCAATTACCAAATCCGGACGTACGCCATTCCAGTTCCTGCCCCTCAGCGCTTGGCCGGTAGATGCAGCCTGAACCATTGTAAGTGTGCGAGGCGACCCGTCTGCCTCTGGTTCATAAGCCACAAACGTTTCCGAATTGTCCTTGGGATTCATCTGCTGTTTAGGCGATAGCAACGGCCCATAGTCTGCACGTAGCTTCGCGTTAGTTTTAAGCTGCCCCGATAGCCATTCGAGGTTTGGCCCGGACACCGACGGCGTCTCCGAAATGATAATGATATATTTACGTTTGCGAAAAACTGTCTCGCGAAGGGGCGCTGCCTTGCTTAAGTACGAGCTTTTTCCGTGCGACCTGGGCGCTGCCCGCGCAATCTTGGCGTTCTTATTGACGTTCGAGACCTCGTCGATTGAGGCGCATATTTCCTTGTGGAAGTTGGCGGCATCGTTAACGCTGTCGAGCTCAAACGCGTCCCAATTGCCAGGGTTGCCGGGGTTATGCGATTCGCTGAAATACTCAAGCGCAAAGTAAAGCAGATCGGTTTCGCTACGGTGTATGCGTTCGAGTCTTTCAAGCTCCGTGAGTATATCGTCCAGTTCCTCGTACTCGTCCGACGATAGCGTGCCGGCTTCGGCCAGCTCGGCCATTTGCTGCGCTAGTTCACGTGTTGATTCGATTAATGCTTCGCGTTCCGGCCGGCTAAGCCAGCGTGAGTTTACCCATGCGATGACGATCGCCTCCCTTCCGTGTGGTTTGTATGTAGCGCCCGAGTGGCCCGTTAGGCATTCGGCTTCAGACTGCGGCAATGTTCCGTGACAGTCTTGCGATTAATAGCTCGATAAAGGACCCAACGTCGGTAAGAGCGTTCACGGTCGGCTGGCAAGGCGTTACGTGCTTCGTCGTTGAGACGTTTGACTGTGCGTGAGTATTTCTGTAGACAATCGCATGACAATGGCGGTCAGCTCCTTCGTTAAAGTTAGCGCCCGAGTGGCCGGCGTCCTGGCGCTTAGGCATTGCGTCAGGCATTCGTCCTTACGAGCGCACAAAAAAGACACCCCTGCGAAGGAGTGCCTTATGTATTGCGTTATTTTGTTCTGTTATTTTGTTCTGTTATTTTCTACTGTGTCGATTCCGTAAGATTGAATGCTTACGTATGCCTCATATATCCGTCTTTCCATCCCAGCAATCTCTACTTGGAATCTGATTAGACCCTTGTCGTCTAGATATTTATAAGCTAAGAACCGTTCATCATCTTCCTTTACCTCTCGCAAAACGTTCTTGGGTTCGCCTTTATTTGCGAAATGGTAATCGTAGAGCTCTACCAGTAACTGCTCACGCAATGCTTGTCGTTCTGTTGCGATCATAGTACCACCTCCTTTATACCCAATACATTCGGCATAACTGGTGACGAATCCTTTAAATGGAAACCCAAAATTTATTTTTATATCGCAGATTTTTTCTGCGTTAGATGCCCGGAATTCGGAGGCCCGCCCCCTTGGGCACCCCCTTTTCGCATGCAGATTTCGGCGATTTATGTCGACTTGTTCTCCTAGATGTTTTTCCGCTTATTAATCGCACGATAAAGAGTTGCTTTGCTGACTTCAGTCATTTCAACGATTTCAGGAACAGAGTATTGATTGCTATCGTAAAGCTTCAGCGCTCTTTCCACGTCCTTCTTCGCCTTGGCTGGACGACCACCTACTCGACCTCTGGCGCGTGCTGCCTGTAGGCCTGCCTGTGTGCGCTCGACTATGATATCCCGTTCAAGCTCTGCTATAGAGGCCATTGTGCGGAAGAAGAAGCGCCCTACTGGCGTTGTAGTGTCGATACCATCAACGATGGATACGAAGTCTACACCGTCACGTTCAAAGCCTGCGGTCAGTTCCAGTAGCTTGAAGGTGGAGCGTCCTAGCCGGTCGAGCTTGTATACCACCAGGATATCACCGGACCTTAGCGCGTCCAGGCACTTCTGTAATTCCGGTCGGTCGTCTTTCCTACCGCTCATCTTCTCGGTGTATATGCGCTCACACCCTGCCTTTTGTAATGCATCCACCTGTAAGTCCAGCGACTGATCCTGCGTACTGACACGAGCATACCCGATTTTCATCATAACCGCCTCCGTTTCATTCGTTGTGGATATCGTACCATTAACGATACGTTTTAGCAACTATGAAATGAAACTATCTTTTGAAACGGGTTTTTATCGGCAACCTTAACAAATCGCGTCAAACCAACGTTGTTTCACTAATAATCGTTTTTGGAACGGTTCTCTTGAAAAAATCGGGAGGGCCTCGCGTCAGTAGGGCGCAGTAAGTGTTTAGCGCCAAATCTACACGTAATCACACACGCCAGTCCACGTTCCTTCTATAATATTACCGCCACATCATTCGTCTGTGGATTCGCTCCTCTTACGGAACTCTGCCAGCCTCGCCTTGATTGCGTCAATGTCCTTGCTCTCCTCAGCGTTGTGCGACACCTCCACGCGATCCGTCAGCATGTCATTAGCCTGCAACAACGTCTTGAATAGCGCTGCGTTACCGTCCTTGATAATATGAGCCGGAATGGCTGCGAATATCTCCGGTAACCTGTCGGCCGATGCACGCACGATCTCGCGCTTGTACTCACGCTGAAACAGTTCGTCACGGCGCCAGTTGTAAAGCGTGTTGACGTGGATGCCCAGCTCTTCGGCGATTTCTTCGTACGTCTTGCCTCCGCGCTTAGGCAGGGCAAGCATGGCGATTGCGGCATAGTGGTCGGGGCCAAGTTGCTTTAATGTCATCGTTAATCCTCCTTTTGCTACGGGTAAAAATTAACCGTAGGGTTGTCTTTTATCTGGTATTCTCTTTTTCTCTTTTGCGATTCAATAATATATAAACAAGAACGCCAGCGAATGTACTTCATGAGCTGGATTAGTATATTTATTTAGGTAGATTTATTTAAGTAAATTTATATAACGGGTAAAAATTAACCGTAGCTACGGGTAGAATTTAACCGTATATACAGGTAAAAATTAACCGTAGGAATTACAACCACTCAGTATCGCAATCATCTTCGGCACGTTTCGGCTGACTTTCCGTAGCCTTCCATCCAGCCCAGCGACTCTTATCCGACTGTTCCTCAGCGTCAATCTTCCGCAGTTTCTCAACCGCCTGATCACGTACTTCCGGAAACTTGCGGTAAAACTCATCGATGGTCCTGACCGGCTGTTTAACGAGGTATACGTTATTCTTGCGCCCATTCACGTCCGCTTTCTTCGGCTGCAACAGGTCGAGTTGTGTTAGCGTTTTGATTTGTGTCTTCACACTCGCTACGGAAATTCCGCTGTCTCGCGCCAAGTCATAGTGAGTCGGAAACGCATAACCGTATTGATCGTTCCAGTAGTCGAAAATCAACTCGTAAATCAAGCGAGTGTTGCCGTTAAATTTCGGGTGTTTCGTATAGATTCGCTTCAAGCTGTTTAGGCCTGGCGAGTAATATTCGTTAATTTCGTATGGATACTTCTTCGCTTCGTTTTTCATTTCGCATCATTCCCCTTCGCTTATGGTTATCCGCTTATTTACTTGCTTTTTGCGTCTTATATGCCTGTAGACCGGCTTCTAGTTCCTCAGTACGTTCAAATAAGGAAAATGAACGACCGCTTGTCGGATTCACTGCCGTAGTAATGGCTTCGATTCTTCGCTCGTTCGCAAGAAAACGGGCCATGCGGTTGCTGTAGACGAACATGAAACGCTCTTTCATTTCGCATCAATTCCTTTTCGATTAATTTTCGAGGGGACGGCGCTCGGGCTAACGTATATGCCTGCGACTCGTATTCCTCCCCTCATTGCCTACTAGGAGGGATATTATTAATTTTTTCATCTAGCCCCTTTAATTTCATAGATAGGTTGAAATAGAATGTATGCAAGGAGGTGATTATTTTGGCAATAGATGGTATCGGTGGTGTCGGAGGGCACAAAAACTTCGGGGAATTCAAACCTAAGCCCAAAGTAGAGAAGCTTGACTCCACTAAATTTGAAACTTTCTTGAATTTGGATAACAAAAAAGAAAGAGATATCCAGCCCTCAGCAAAAACGACTGAGATGGCCGGAAGTCATGCTGCTATGCAAAAACTCGAAGAGAGAGAAAAATTTTTAAGGTATATCGAAGAAATAAACAAACTAGACAAAGATACAGATTAATCCTAAGATTCAAGACTGAAAACTGCCTATTTTATAGGTGGTTTTTTCATTTTCGGAGCTGACACAAGTCAAGCGAATCCAACCCGCCATCCGCCTCGATCTCCCCAACCGTCAGCCTCGGGTTGCGGAAGCACCAGTCGTAGAAATCGCGATACTCGTCCACTGTCAGGCCGCATTGATCCGCAAGAAAAGTAATGAGGCGGTTGAACCTCGTCTTGTCGATGTCTGAACGCCCCTTAGCCCACTCGAACAAGTTCGTGGCGCTCTTCGAATTGTTAAGCGTTCCTTCTAACGGATAGCAGTTCCATTCGACTGTTCCTCCGTGGCCGATTGCGATAGGGATTGCGTGTTCCAGGTGAATGTTTTCCGTTGCCCCTGTCAGCGCGCACGCGTGGCCGAAGTGATCGAGCGCCAGTTCCCACGCTTCCGGGCTAAGGTCGCCGGGCAATGCCGCCTCTTTCGCACGCCTATTGTGACCGTAGGTTTTATAGCGTTCGGGGTCCTTCGCCATAGCTACCTTCATGAGCTTACCCTGGCATTTCTTGCATGAAGTCGATAGTTTGTCCTGTGATCCACGCACAACGTAGTAGGCATCGGCGTCTTTCCATTCGTCACACGTCGGGCATTTCTTTCGTACACACACTCCGTCTGCATAAACACGTTCTGCCTTTGCCTTGATCGGACGCTTCTTGTTGCCGTACACGTCCTCTCCCCTGCGATTCGCTTCGTGACGTAACTTCTCGCAGGTCTTGCAGTAGGAGCGCTTCTTAGCGAAACCCTTGCTACATTTCGCGAACTTATCGACCGGTAGCATTGAGCCACAAAGACCTCCGCACCTTTTACCAACAACCTCTCCGTCGCTGCTTACTACGTGTTCAACCTTGCGTGTCTGAGGCACAAGCGTTAAAGCCTCGCCTTGCTCCGTGAACCATTCGCCTTGCTTTTCGATTAACATATTTTCCGCCTCCTGAAATTTGAAAAGTCCGGTTGAAGTTTTCGGCCAACAAAAAAAAGGCCCACCGGTATGCCCGGCAGGCCTTGTAAATTCGCTGTTCATATAAAATTGGGAAGATTGCGTCATTTCCAAAGAAAAAACTATGGACTATGCGTCTGAGGTAGAAGTCTTTTTGTTGTGCGTCGATGCTTCGTAGTTTGTCTCATTAGCTCTCCTCCTTATTTATTGCGTTTCTCATCCCGTATGTGTCCAGTTTGACGATCTTATAGGAACTCGCCTTTACCGGCTGAATTGTACGAAGATACTCCCCGTCAATGCTGAATACGTGGCATGGCTGAGGTCCAGCGAACTCTTTGTATCTCTCTTTTCTTATCGCATTCGTCTCCTTCGCCTCTTCGTCCGGCATGATTGGCGCGCTTGGCTCGTACGCTTCTAGCTCCGCCTTCATTCGTTCAACGTGCATTTCAATAGCTTCGCAGATGTCGTACAAAAACCGTGCATCGAGTTCATTCGCATCCCCTTTAAGGTAGGACACGTACGCCTGGGTCGCCTTTCTGTCGCCGGCCAAAGCTTCGTAGCCTATTTCCACCGCATCCTCATCGCCAGCTATCCACGCCGAAAGGGTAGCGTTCTGGCCGGCAAGATCATCATCGACCTCTGCTAGCGCTAAAAATTCCCGATACTTTGCGATTTCGCCCAACAGATAAGTTTCACGGCGAGATATGCCGTCTCTCTTCCACGCAGCCATTGTTTTTTGAAATATTCTAGCTTTCATATTCGAAAGGTTAGTACGTGACATGCCGACCAGTTCCTCGAAATCGCATTCTTCTATATAGTCACTATCTTTTGCAGAATCAACGGACATACTGTCGATGAAACGGTTTTGCCTCTTCGTTAAGAAATCGTGACGGTTGGCACGGAACCAAGCGAGAAACGGATTGGCAACGTAGTCGGCCTGACTGGCAAACAAGGATTCCGTCACACTGTCTCCAACGGTTGCAACTTCGCCGCCTTCTTCGTCATAAACCGGTGCGTCGAGCGATTCAAAGTCAATATTTACGTAAACACTGCCGCCCGTTTCGGGATCGTACATCCTCTTCGTATTCGGGTTAATGATTGGCGGTAGCTCGTGTTCGAGTTTGGTCACGACCGTTTTGATCAGGCGGTTGAGATTCAGTTTATCGCTACCGTCAGCCATCGCGTCCCAACTTGCGCCCTCAACTAAGTGGAAACCGTTGATTGTCTCCCAGGCAAATGTCGCTGCCGTGTTGACGAGTTCATATTCCGAGAAAGTGTTCGCCTTGCCCATTGCGTTAATGATGCCGTACACGGCCTTCTTGATTTTAGGATGCTTCGGCTTAAGCGAGAACTCCATGCTTCCGTAGTTGGTTTCGAACAATACTTCCTGCAATAGTTTCGTTTGTGCTTCGTTCATGTGATTCGCCCCTTTTTATGATTTTTGGATTTAACGGTTGCATTCCGGTGAATTTTTTCGTATAATAATGCCAACGGGATATCTCTGTACTTTTTTAGGTACAAACGCAGAAAAAAAAATTAAGCGATTAGAAGCTTGATAACCGCCAACTTTTCCGGTGTAACGTTGAGCTCACGCAGGAGTCTACGCTCCATCTGCTCCGTGATGGTCCGTTCACCCTGCTCCATCTTCGCAATCAACGACTGGCTGACGCCTAGCTTTAACGCCAAATTGTGCTGATTGTAACCCTCGAGTTTACGGATTGTCGCAAACAACTTCCCATTCATAAGATCGCCCCTCCCTTTTCCGTGCGGGATTCCTCCCCTTCTATTACATATTAGGCAAGCTATTAGTCATATTTCTATCACACCCTTCCCCAAAGAGTATTTGATTTCCAAATAATTACTCGACCTCCTTATTAAGTGATACATCCAAAATGTCTTTCTTTCACACTTTTTCAAAAATTTTTTTTTAAAACTAAATACCTCCTACTCTATAAAACGATTCGGAACTACATACTGTCGCAATTAAATAGAAATTCCCTTCAATTTATAATAGTCTTCTGCAGGCACTTTCGAAGAAATTTTATTTTGTTCCCCTAAAATAAAATATGCCCTCCAGATTCAATCCGCACGAAAAGCCCGCCACGTTCAAAAATGCAACAGGCCTCTTTATTAAAAATCAAATTTATTTAGGGGATTGAATTTGTCATTTTGATCCTTTAAATGAGTACCCCACATGTTCACGTATTTTTCCGTCATCTGAAGCGTCTCATGTCTAAGCATCCGTTGCACCGTGATTGTGTCCATTCCGCCTTTTACAACGTAAGAAGCGAAGGTGTGACGTAGGGTGTGCGCCGAGAGCCGAACGTCCGTCCAGCCGAAATGCTTCTTCAAACGCTTGAAAATTGTACCGATGGACTCAGCACGTATGGCCTGACCTTTAGCCGAACAAAACACGTATTCGCTAACATCTCCTTCGAAAAACTCTTCGCAATATTGACGGAACCGCACCAATTCATCGCACATCTTCGAGACAAGTGGCACACCTGCTTCCCTGCGCTTCTTACCGCACACGGTAATCATTCCGTTCTCCAAGTCTATGTCTCTCCACCGCAAGTTAGCGATTTCACCTCGGCGGGCTCCGGAGGAAAGGAGAATAAGAACTATCACTCTATTACGGTAGGCATGATACGGCTTGTTCCGCGATTCTTTCTCGAAATACCGGAGTATCTGATGCAGATGATCCTCGGTAAATATCTCAACCCGCGTGTCAACCTTTCCGTACGAGACGTTTCTGAACGGCTTTTTCGATTCATCATATAGCTCCTCGTTGATTAAATAGTTCACGAACGCCTTCACAATCCGCAGCTTCAAGTTAATCGTATTCGGCGCGTTACCGAGCTCGTTGCGACAATACAGTAGGAACCCTTTGACGGCCGGCCGGTCGATGTCGGCGATTTCAAGTAGTTCGGAAGCCTGACAATAGTCCGTGAAATTCCGCAACACTCGGCGGTAGGTCGTGCGTGTGTAAGGCGATAGGTTTTTGAGTTCGCATTCTTCCAGGAAATCATTTACGGCAAATTTAACGATCATTTCGTCATTCTCCTCTCAAAATAAAAAGCCCGCCGCACGATTATTCGTGTGACTGGCCGCTTGCAAATTCGCTCAAAGCTTCGTATTTAGTTTCGTCTTGACGGTACGCGTCAGCCAACTCCAGCAGGCGGTCAAATTTTGCGCTACCTTCTGGCGTTTCAGTGTCGAGATTAAGTTCGGCGAACAATTCCGACTCTCGTTGGTGCAGGATCTCGTCAGCGCGGTCATGGTCCGGCTGAGTGGCGCCACGGCTGGCGAGGTCGTCTGCGTAAAATTTGGCGTCTAGGAAGCGATCGAGGAAGGTCATAGCTCTTACTCCCATTCTTTAGTACGCGGATTGTATATCTTGTCCCCTCTGGATGCGATTAAATCGATTAGTTCAGCACGTTGCTGTTCATCTAACATGTGATTACTAGATAGCCAATCTTTAGTAATTCTGTACATACCTTTGACCCTTAATTCTATCTTATTATTAGATCCAAACGATTCGGGATTTATTTCTACAGAACCATTCCTATGTATACTGTAGTGAGGTTTATCAGCATACCTATGAGTTCCCAATTCTAACCCAGTCCAATATTGTGATTTCATTACAATCCCTCCCATGTAATATATTCCAATTATAACACGAAAAAGGCCCCGTAAGACCCCTCTCGCGTAAATTTTATTACTTCCCTCCGCTGCCCCCCGTGCCCGGATCGAGAATGACCTTTTGAGGTCCCTTCTCCGCGGCGCTTACACTGGCACCGGTTGCTCCTGCGAATAAAATTGATGCGATGATGATTGATTTGATTAGTTTTTTCATAGTCTTTAGTCCCCTTTGGTTTTTTATTTTTTTCTTAGAAGGCTGGCTACACCGCAAAACTGCGGAAGATTTTGTAGCGCTTTAAACGGTAACTCCGCGTAGAAAGCGTCACCTCCCTTCATGAACAAGATAAGCGACTCCATCAAAACGGCCGGATCATTTGCCGCCAAGCCCTTATAGAATCGCGTAAACGGCGAATCGGGATTAAGCGTCGAAATAACCTCGAGGGCTTCGGAAGACAAACCGTTCTTTGCGTAATAGAAGGCTCGGTTGGAGTCGTCCTTCAACTCGGCGGGATCTTTCGCCTTACCCCATAACACGGACGCAAACTCTAGCTCGTTCGCCTCGACGGCATCAGCGACTTCCTCTCTGCCAGTAGCTCGGTAAATGGCAATTGCTTTCCGGAAAAACATCGCGGTCATGTCGTAGCTTGAGAACATGTACGACGTTGCCATGCGGCAATATGCGCCGGCACGATAGATCGTATTGTCCAGGACGTCCGAGTTGATCACTTTCTCGCATAATGCACGCGATTCTTCTGGCCGATTGAAGTTGAACAATAGCGATATGGCCTTCATATCGTTGATTCGCAGCATATATAGGTCGCGCAGGTCGGCACTGTGGACGTGTTCAAGCATTTCTTCAGCAACCGATAGGCAATCCCGCATTAACTCAAGGTGGCGCATGTCTGAGTGATAATAGACGCGTAGCATTTGGCGAAGGAACCGACCTTCTGGCGTGCGTGCTTTAAGGGCGTCAATCTGCATTATGAAATCCGTCGGTATGCCCACTTGGATTTGTTGTCGCTCGATCAGCAGTGCGTATGTATCGCAGAGGTCCGCCAACAACTTACTGCTCGAGTCTTGCTGGCGCATCGTCCTGATCTTTTCCTCGGCTGCTTCAAACAGGCGATTGGCGGACAAGTATTCCATCGCAAAGCAAAGATTCGTTGGTCCGTGTACATGCTGTGACCATTCTGCGATAATTTCATGATAATTTTCCGGGTGAAGAATCCTAGCGACTGTGAACAGTGCGGGAAAGTTTAGTTCAGTACCCCGTCTGAATTTCGAGAGTGCCGATTCCGATACTCCGACTTCTCCGGCGATTTGCTTCCACGTAAGTTTCTCAGGTAATTGATCCATTGAATTCTCAACCAGTCTTGCGAGTTTCATTCCAATCCCCTCCGTTTTGTGATGCGGTACCACCAACCGATACTCGTCCCAACGCAGCATGGTTGCCGCCCTGCCACGCTCGAATAAGTGCCGATTGGTGTTAAGCTCTTACGCTCAAGCACCTGCCTAAAGTGCTCGAGCTTGTCCGAAAACTAATCTTATTGAGTTACGTGCTATGCGTTAAATCCAATTTCCGCAAGATCAGTCAAGCTCATTGCCGTAAGCTTCTTCAAATTCACTGAGTTCATGTCGATGGTCAAGATTATGGAAAAGTGGCTGATCGATTCATCATTTTCATAAAAATCCACTTTCTTCTCCCCGCTCAATGACCTAGGAAACTTCCTGAATACGACTTCATCATCAACTATCTCGGCGACAACATTCGGTTTTACTAGCAAAGCCTCTCCAATTGAGGTATGGCCTTCTTCATAAAAATAATGAACAGTAATTTCGTGAGGACGGAAATTTTTCATACGATCACCCTATCTCCAAAGATGTCAGCCCCGAAGTGAGATTCTGCCTCAACGCGTTGGATTTCTTTGCAACCTAGTCTTGTTCTCGGGCTTACGTTCGGAAACATTTTGCAAAAATCCGCAGGATTTAAAGTGACATAGCGCTCGGTGCCGGCCAGGTAAACATTGAACCACCCAACGATTGTTTTCACGAAGCTGACTTGGACCGTTTCGATATCATTCGTGCGATTAATTTTCATTTTGATTTCCTCCTCTTAGTCGTTTGTTCATAGCGATTTTGTATCGGTGTAGCCTTTCGCCACGACGGAAATATCTATCGCCTTGTGTTGCAGGATTCTTCTTTGACCATTCCGCGACCTTTTTGACGTAGTAACTTATTCTTCGGATGCTACCGGTCAATAAAACTCCCCCTTTTCGCAAACAAGAATTATTTGTTCATCAACTTGTACTTATCATATAACTTTAAGAAATGTCTGTCAACATTAATTGAATAAAAAGTTCAACTTTTAAAACTTTCAATTTGTCTTTGTGATATAATCATCTTATAAACCGAACATGGAGGTGTTTTATAATGGCTGTTACAAAGAAGAGAAAGTTTCCGATAAGTATCGTTCCTTCATATAAACCAATGGAGATCACTCTAATAAGAAGAGACAAAAAGAAAAGCAATTTACGAAACGATCTAGGTCTTTCCCCTGCGACCCTGGCAAAAATGTCCAACGGTGAGTATGTAGCGTTAGACATCATAGGTCTAATTTGCGAGTACCTAGATTGCAATATTGAGGACGTAGTCACATTTGTACATAAAGAAGGCACCTCCGAATAATACGGAAGTGCTTTTTTTAATTTCAATTTTCCCCATGCTATCCAATGCGTATCTGTATTCCGGAGCCTACCGGTGCAGGCGGTGTCTTCTTGAGCGATTGTAGAAAAGTTGTAAAAGACTGCGCCTGGAATAATTTGAACGGGTAAGCATCGTCTAGGGCATAACGTTGTTCAGCGAGTATCAAGACGTGCGGTTTAGGGGCCGCCAATATGTCCGAGTTATATAGGTCGACATATCGATCCATCTTATCAGTCATCTGTTTTTGCGAATACACTGTGTTTTGCACTTCGATAAAGAAAGGCGTGGACCGGAATCGGCAGAATATGTCGGGCTCTACTGCTCCTTTTTTGCCGTACTTCTGTTCGACGCGAAATACCTCCAACGGCCCCAACTCCCGCATCTCCTTAAACACTTCGAGAATCGCAAGGAAATGGCCGATCTTCTGCGAGTTCTTCTTTATCTTCGACTCCTCGGCAAAGTACACGTAAGGGCTAAAGGCCGTTGACCTCTGAACCCTACCGTCTCTGAGCAACCGCAGCAGTACGTTGTTTGCCGAGTAAGTCGGATTCTTAAGCCCTGCAAAATGAATCTCCGCTATGCTGTCACGATCCATTACACGAAACCTTTTCAAATCTGCAATAATCGCTTTATCACGTTTAGTTAAAGACATCGTTAAACACGTCCTTTTCCGTTAGTTCCGGCACTGGCTCCGGCTTTACTTCCTTTGCTTGCTTCGCTACCATGTATGACGACAATAACTCTCGGGCTCTCTCTAACTTCAAATAAGGCGCTTGCAGCTCGTAAAGTTTATCGCTATTCATTATGAATCGACCGGATGTTTCTAGCTCATCGGCTCCTGGCGTATTGACGATGCGAGCCTCGATTTTGTCCCGCAGTTTGAAGCCCATACTCACCGTTAGATTCGCCCTGATTGTTGTATCGAGAACCTTTGCGTTAGGTCGTTGCATTGACAAAATGGCGAAGACTCCGAGCGTCCGGCCAATGGCGACCAGCTCCGTCAGAACGTCCATGATATAGTCGTCTTTCCTCAGCATGACAAATTCGTCAATGCAGACCACAATGTAGGGGCGCCGGTGCTCGGGCGGTAGTTCATCAACATGACTCACTTCGAATGTTTCCGTCAGATCGCTCCGTTCGTCCAACTCCTTCTTTATATGGCGCAACATCTTCTGAATGTCCTTGGCGCTACTTAGAACGCACTGCACGTGCTCTACTTTGCGAAAAATGTGAAACTCCGACTTCTTACAGTCTCCCAGGTACAACTCGAGCTCTGACGGCTTTTTCGTTTTAATGAGCGTCGTCAGGATCGACCTGAGCTGCGTCGATTTGCCCGATCCGGTTTCCCCTGCGATAAGAATATGTGGTTGCTTCAGCAGGTCAAACGATACATAGCGCCCCTGCCGGTCTTTGCCTGCGATAATAGGAAGCTTGTGACGGCAGATGTGATTCGCGATATCCTTGAAGTTATACGGAAGCTCAGCCGGCATCGATCCACTGTAAGCCGTGAGAGTGAATCGCTTATAGTCACCCTCGAGTTCAATCGACCGGCCAAAGTATTGTTGGAATACGTAGAAGTGTTTCTGAAGCAGTTTTGGGTCAAGCCCGTTTGGTAACGTGAAAGTAAGTTGCGTGGATAGGTCGGTTAAGTCGACCGAGTGGATCTTCGGAAGGATTAGGCGCCGGGTACCGTCGCTCATTTCATACGTTAGATGGATTCCGCCAGACTTAAAGGTATCGATCAGCTTCTTGCGGAGTTTCATTTTCGCCCACCAATTCACCACAACCACCTCAAGATAGCGTTCGTCTCTATAAAATAGATACCGGTTGCTAACGCTGCGATTGGAAGCAGTATCTTGACCACCGTTCCCAGGGTGTGAAATCCGTAATCCTCGCACGTCTTGTCTAGTAACGCCGTGGCTAGTATCGTCCCGCCTGCGATTAAAACTGTCGATGAAAACATATCCTTCTCCCCTTCCTCCCCTCGCGCTCCCCACCTTCCCCGTCACTCGCTTCTCTCGTTCTTAACAAGTTTCGGTTTTATTGTCTCAATAGGGCTTGCAAGGGTATTACTTAACTAGGCGATAACAGTTGATAGAATGCCGTGTCACTTCCGGCTCTCTTTAGCTTTCATGGTGTAGGTTATGCAGCGCGGATTGTCCAACTTTACTTGTCCGTTGTGAAAACTTTCCCAGCAGGCTTGTATATTTTTCTCAATACTCGTCCAAAATGATAGTAAATTAAGGAGAAGGAGAGATTGGATATGTTCGGATTATTCGGAGGAAAGCCGCGCACAAAGCTCGGGAAATTTTTAGATGCGAGGGGAATTTCGCAGGAATGGCTCGTTAAGGAGTCGAAGGTTAGTCGCAATACAATCAGCCAAATATCGAGCAACAGAGATTATTCGCCAACTCTGCCGACAATTAAGAAAATCATGAACGCAATAAAGAAGGTGGATCCAGGCGCAAGGCCAGACGACTTCTTTGATACGTAAGATGGCGACAATTCATCTGAACATAAAAAAATCCCCGCCAGGTGGGCGAGGTAAAGTCGTTAAAAATTCGATTGATCAAGCGTAGCCTGGCGTCGTTTCTTTGCAATGTCGCGTTCGTTTTCGTGTTCGTCCGGAATAATGTTATCGTAAATACGTGCTACAAGTACGGCAATTAAACCGAACAGTGACCCCAACAGAAGTACGCCTAGCGAGTATGCCCATTTCATAACGAGTAATTCTATATTCAGTATATATACCGACGTAACTACTGCAAAACCAATCGTAAATATTCCGATCCATTTTAACCAAGTACTCATTTTACCTACCACCCCTATATCCGGATCAATTTAAGCTACAATTAGGTTATCAACGTTCGCCCTTACTTGTTTTTTCTTCGGTTGATTTATTAACTGGCTCGTCAGGAAGAGATAAGAAATCTTGAGCACTTTCAATAGGGAAATATTCCCTTACAGGCTCAGGAATAAATTTGTGTGCAACTTCTAACATTGCTCTAGTTATAAGCTTAGGATTATTCTGGCCCCAAATGTAAGCTCTGGTGTAAAAAGATAATAACCAATTCTTCTTATCAAGGTGTTTTGTTTGATTTTTAAGTATAGCGAAATCTTTCCTCAGTGCTTCTAACTCTTTTTGAAGTGATTTATTTTCTTCGGATTGTTCAGTCAATCCTCTAGACAATTCCTTCTCTAGCTCATCTAGTCTACTACGCAACTCCGAGGATTCAGCATCACTAAATGGCTCTGTAATTTCTCCCGACATCCCCTTTAATTTTTCCTCTAATTCACGCAAGCTATCTTGCACTTTAATAATTTTTCTAAATTCAGGCAATTCGTTTTGCGATTCAGTTATCCTTTCAGTCCAGTCTCCAATCAAATCAAAAAATTCGTACAAGTTTAACGACTTTTCTTCTTTAACAGTAATCTCCCCTGGGTGTACCGTACACTCAAATTCATCTTCATCTGGGAGGTACTCTGTTTTAAAAGATAAATCTGTATTATATTTATAAACAATTTTGAGATGTATGTGATTGTTAATACGGCTCTCATTCTGCGTTACTATAAAATCATAAGCATAATGATTTTTACTTTCTTCGAGTTTATTGTATATTTTTTTTATAAATAAATCATTTAGCAAAATCTTTATTTCCCCCTTTAAAAATTGTGTTCACTCCCTTTCAATATAATACCATTTTAAAAATAATTTTACAGGTCAAATTGATTTTTTATTTCTCACTTAGGTTTAAACATCACGATATTTGCAAACCTTGTTGTGACTGATAATGAACACGACTTTATTCGCACAAAAACGGACAAAAGTACGACTTTATTCGCACACTTTTCGAAGTGGCAAAATACCGACCAAATCGTATGTATGCTCGCGAATGCTCCGTTTTACTGCCGTGGTTGTGTCGTGAAAATGACGAATTATATCTTAGTCTTGTTGGCCCGTTTCCTACCAGCGGGATTTAATCAATTCCTACAGACGGGAATCGATCGTTTCCTATGAGCGGGAATATAAAAAGAACGAATTAACAATAACCAATTAAAAATAATAAAGATTCCTGCTCATAAATTCGCAGGGGATATTCTTCTCAAACCTTATTTCTTCGCAAAAAAGTTCTAGCGATAAAGGTATTAGTGAACGCTTGAGCCCGAACTTGGCGAAAGCAATGTCTTGAACTTATACTTACGGTAAAAGGAGGCGTTAATATGATCGACCCAAACGAACTCATGACCGGTCCATTCACGCTAAGAAATGCGAAAAAACACCTTCTACCCGACGAAGCAATCGTCACAAACGACGATGAAACGTATTATATCGTCCGCCTCGGCGATATCGCCAAATTAGAACGCATGGGTTTCCGCAAAGTATAGGCGGTCGTACAGCTTGTCTATGACGCCTGTATAGAAGCCGCAGACATTCCTAATACGTTTACGCTTGGTTGCCTGGAACGTCACCTTCAGCGCCTCTATGCCTGCGCTGAGTAGGTCGGCGGGGTTGAACGCTGTTTTGAGGTAACTGCTTTGCGCTAAATAGATGCCGTAGAGCCGGTTCGTGAGCTTGCGATCAGCTACGAAGTTTTCAGCCATACGCTTAAATTGACGGTATGGACTGGCGGCAACATCTGCGTCAGCATACGTCTTATCGTTAGATAACTCTTTAGCGCTTGAAAAAGTACAGGCTTCCTCCGGCTTTTTCGCAGGCTCAGGCGTTGTTGTGACTGGCTTTTCGGATTGTCCGCCACTGGTCACTTGCGACTGGTCATTAACGGCCACAGGCGGCTGTATGACGTACAGATTGGCGCCATATCCTCCGGAAACTTGTCGGAGTGTTTTCACCTTAGCAATGACGCCCAAGCCTTGTAGCTTGCTCAGAGCGCGTCTGACAGTCTTTTCACTTTTACCGATTGCCTGGGCGATAGTAGCCGCCTTTAGATGTGCGACTCCAACGTACTTAACGGCATAGCGGCCAAGCATCTTTAAGACGCTGCGATCCGTCTCATTCATGGCGAAATAGTGGTCGCAGGTATGACGATATAAAGCCTCGTTTAAGGCCGCGACTGATTGGAACGATTGGTGTTGCGATAGGTAACGCATGGTCCGGCTCCTCCCTGCCCGACCGAAATGAATGCACACTCAAATAAGCGTTTGACTTACGCAGTTTTTTCGCTTATAGTTGAGTTAGGATAGGTGCGTGTATCACTTCGGTGAGCACGTACTTTTTTTGTCTTTTTATAGATAACTCCGTAAATTTTCCGCAACTTCTTCTTTGTCTAAGTGAAGGTAACGGGTGGTGACTGCTATGTCGCTATGGCCGAGCGCCTTAGAGATCAGAGCTATATTCGCCCCTCTCCCAAGCAACTTCTTCGCAAATCCACGCCTCAATGCGTGAGGATTTATATTACGCAAGCCAAGTTCCTTCGAATACTTTCCTAAACGTTTAATAATGTTGTTGTTCGTCGGGCTAGTCGCTATTTCCCCGCCGTGTTTAGTGATAAATAATAAGCGGTTGTCCACGTGACGCTCTTTACGAATAAGATCGTTTTGAGTAATCAGCGCTTCAAGCAATCGTGCAAGAACACCATCGAACGGCAAATAAAGAGACTCGTGGTTTTTAACAATGCCGCCATCGATCCGAAGTAAATTATCGTCCAAGTTTACGTGCTTGTCCTCTAGCTGCGTTAGAGTTCCGACACGAATGCCGGTTTGATACATGAGGAGAATTGCCGTCGCGTCCCGTAACTCTACGAAACGATTTAAATCGAGAAATGTAAGGAGTAGTTTTATTTCGCGGTCAGTGGCGCCCTCTTTGACCGGGCTGTCGACCTTTATTTTGATGTTTCGCCAAAAATTCGAGGTAAGCCACCCGTTATCGAAGCAACGTCCGAGAAACGCTTTTAGACACTTCAGACGCGTCAACTTCGTTTGATTGCTTACGTTCATGGACGAGAGCCATTCGAATATGTGATTCGCGTTTAGAGCCTCGAGAGTATTGGCGCTAATTGTTTCCGCAAAGTGCGTCACATGTAATTCGTAATCGCTGATCGTCCTAGCACGCAGGCCCGCCGCCTTCATTTGCTTCAAGACGGTTGAGAGCGCTTTATCAATCGGGTAACCTTTAGTGGATTTACGTTGAGGGGATGCGTTGAACAAATCGGATAAATCCGTCTGAACAACGAGTGATGCCTTCCGTTTGGTCATAAGAAAAAAGCCTCCTAATTCGCAAGCTGACCGATTCATTGACCGATTCACCTGACGGATTAGAAGGCTTATATGATGCGGTTTTAACCGCTACAATCGTACGTCCCAGGAGAGATTCGAACTCCCGACCGACGCCTTAGAAGGGCGTTGCTCTATCCAGCTGAGCTACTGGGACATGTGCATTATGTAAGCGTCCGTGTTTCTTAAGGACATTTATTATTATATTCGTATATCAAAGGAAAGTCAACGGTTTTTCAAAAAAACTTCGGGTATTCCTTGGAGTAAAAAGGAGCCTGCATGGCAGGCCCTCTCTTTACATGTCGAATTCGATTTCTTCGACGAGTTCGTGTTTTTCCGTCAGGAATTTCACGTGGATCTTGTGTTTCGTTGTTTCGATGAGGGCGTACGTTTTCTCGTGCCTTCCCCTTGGCAGGAGGATGCTGCCTGGATTCAGGAAAAGGATCCCGTCCATCAGCTCCGCCCCCAGTTCATGGGAATGACCGAAGAAAACCATATCGGCTCCCAGTTCTTCCGCTTTGTACTTCAGCTTCATCAATGACATCTTAATTCCGTATAAATGCCCGTGGGTCACGAGGATCCGCTTGCCGTCCCCTTCCTCAAGATGAGTCTCGGGATATCGTTGATCCATGTCGCAGTTGCCGCGGACCACTTTGAAGTGGTCCAGGACTTCATCATCCGCTCGCAGTTCGGAATCCCCGCAGTGGATCATGACGTCCATCTTTCCTGCATACATTCTGGACAGGTCGGCAAGTTCTTCCTTGGACCCGTGGCTATCGCTTACAACTAAAATGTTCATCTACTCACCCTTTACACGAAGTCGGATAGTCTCTCTCTCAATTGATCCAGTGCGTGTCCGCGATGGCTGATGCTCCGCTTCTCATCCGGCGTAAGCTCTGCCATGGCCTTGCCGAGTGACGGGACGAAGAAGATCGGATCATAACCGAATCCATTGCTTCCCCGCTTCTCTTCAAGGATGACACCTTCACACGTTCCGTTTACGGTCTCCGTCTTCCGGCCGGGTCCGGCGATGGCCAGTACACAATGGAAGCGGGCAGTCCGGTTTGCTTCCTCCACTCCTTGGAGTTCGGCAAGGACCTTTTCCATATTCGCTTCATCGCTTTTCGCTTCCCCGGCGTAGCGTGCGGAATATACGCCCGGACGGCCGTCCAGTGCGTCGATGCTCAATCCTGAATCATCAGATATGACGAGGCAGTCGAGCTCTTTAGCCACTGTTTCGGCTTTCAGGATCGCATTCTCTTCAAATGTGACACCAGTTTCTTCCACGTCTTCAATATGTGGTAAATCTAGTAATGTCTGTACCTCATAACCATATGGCTTAAACATGAGTTCGAATTCTTTCGCTTTTCCCCTGTTCTTGGTTGCGATGATGACGTTCTTTGCCATAGTTTTCTCCATCCCTTACTGTATTCTGTCTGCGAGTTCACCCAGTACGTCTTTTTGAATGTCGAATAACTCACGGATCCCGGTCTGACCGAGTTCAAGGAGTTCCTGAAGCTGATTCATGGTGAATGTCGCTTCCTCCCCTGTCCCCTGGAGCTCGACGAATTCCCCTTCGCCCGTCATGATGATATTCATATCCACCATGGCCTGGCTGTCTTCTACATAGTTCAGATCGAGCACTGCCCCGTGGTCCTCCACGATTCCAACGCTGGTCGCAGCGAGGAAGCTTTTAAGCGGGAAGCTGCTGATTTTGTTCTGATCCTGAAGTTTCCCGAGGGCAAGGGCCATAGCGACGAACGCTCCCGTAATGGAAGCGGTCCTTGTCCCGCCGTCCGCCTGGATGACATCACAGTCGATCCAGATCGTACGTTCTCCCAGTGCTTCCAAATCCACGACAGCACGCAGGGCCCGTCCGATCAGACGCTGAATTTCCATTGTTCGCCCGGAAATCTTTCCTTTGGACGATTCCCTGATGTTCCGCGTGTCGGTCGCTCTCGGCAGCATGGAGTATTCGGCAGTGATCCAGCCCTTTCCGCTGTTTCTCATGAACGGCGGTACGCGGTCCTCGATGCTTGCGTTGCAAATGACCTTCGTCTCTCCTACCGTGATCAGCACCGAACCTTCCGGATGCTTGATATAACCCGTCTCGATTTCAACCGGTCTAAGCTCCATCTTCTGTCTTCCATCGTATCTCATTGAAGTCCCTCCTGTTTCGTGCTTCCTCCCATTGGGAGTATATGTACTGCTGTTTTTCAAAAAAAGAGAAGAGGCGGCTAATGCCCACCTCTACATGTTAGCTTCTTCTATAGTATATCAAAAATGCACAGTCAGAAACCAATCGCATTGACATTTTCCGGTCGGGTCACCGGTTCTGTCACAGCTTCTCCATCCTTGGCGACAGAGGCCGCTTCCCCGTTCACTTCAACGGATACGCCCTTGATGTCCTTTTGCTCCGTCAATGAGAGGACGAGGGCGTTCAGCATATGCTCGGATACGAGTTTTTCCTCCACGCTCCCGTAGACGCCTTCATTGAAGTTCAACGTTACATTCCCATCTTTGATCTTCGGATCATCGAGAAGTTCCGCCCCTGTGAAATCACTGACGAGGGAGGATGCATACCCTGGTCCTTCGATGAGCTCATTCACCACCGCTTTCACATTATCGGTTTCATTCGAACTCACCCGCTTCGTGACCGGAACATAATACGTTTCCTTATCGGTCTGGGACACATAATATACGGTCAATGGCTTGGTGATTGTCGGGTCGGCAACCCCGCTCGTATCGACGTTGATACCGGTCTTCCGAGTCAAGCCATCCTCACTGATCGGCGTTCCCGCAACCGGCATTTCCGTCAGCGGATAGCCGTTTACGCGAAGCTCCACTTTCTCAACGGAATCAAACTGAGTCAGTGTCCAGGTGATGGACTCGAGGATCCGCTGCTCGTCTTCAGGCTGATACTCCTTGAATTCAGGAGAGAAATCGGCTACCGCCACCCCGTCCTTGATGTCCACCGATACCTGCGTATCAGCCGGAATCACCGCCCTGAATCCGTTCGGTAGCACTTCCTGCACCGGACCGTTCACGACGAGATGCTCAAGCGCCTGTTTGGCGACACTTTCTTTCCCCGGCAGCGGGATGGACTGGGAGACGACGTACCCGTTTTTATCGATGAGATAAAGCTCCGTCATGACGCTGTTTTCAGTTGCTTCTTCTTTTTTGGCAGAGGTTTCCTTGCCTTCTTCTTTTTTGGCTGTATCTACTTTCTCACCTTCTTTTAAGTACGAGGTATCCTGAGGGGGGTCGATCTTTTCCTTCTTATCCCCAAAACTGAACAACCCACACCCCGACAGATACACAGAAGATGCTAATACCGTTACTGCAATGGACACTTTCGCTTTTTTCGCCATCGGTAAACCTCCTAGAAAGACAGTTTGTACTACTATGTATACGAGCCCTTCGGGAAAATAGACCGAAACTTTCTTAAAAACTTCCTTTCTTTGAAAATGGCCATAAAAAAACACCCGCATTAGTCAATGCGGATGGTTTCGGCTCTAATCTCCCCGTCGAGCCAGTCGGAGGCGATCCCGGAGAAGATCGTAGAGGAGCCCGTTGTGAAGAAACGGTGCTCAGGGGGATGGACCCCTCTATATAGTAGATTGTAGTAGTCCAAGATCGTGCTCACTTCACTCGCCGTCTCATCACCCGAGCTGATGACGCTCACAGAAGGACCCATGAATGCCTGGATCTTCGGCTGCAGAAGCGGGTAATGGGTGCAGCCCAGGATCAAGGTATCAAGATCGAGCCCCTTGAGTTCTTCAAGGGTTTCACTGATGATGCGATCGGCCACGTCGCTTCCGTATTCCCCGCTCTCCACGAGAGGTACGAACTTCGGACAGGCGAGGGATGATACCTCGAGCCCCCCATGAAGGGAGTGCAAGGCATCGGGATAGGCCTTGCTGTTCACGGTCCCAATCGTACCGAGTACGCCTACCCGTTTGTTGCGCGTCCGTTTGATCGCTGCCCTTGCTCCCGGATGGATGACCCCGATCACGGGAATATCCAGATGCGTCTGGATTTCATCCAGGGCCGCGGCCGTTGCCGTATTGCAGGCAATGATGAGCATTTTCATATCATACTGCAGCAGGTACCGGGTCATGTCCCAGGTGAACTGCCTGACTTCTTCCACGGTCCTTGGACCATACGGGCATCTCGCTGTATCCCCTAGATAATAGATGGTTTCTTTCGGCAGCTGGCGCATGATTTCCTTGGCCACCGTCAGGCCACCTACGCCAGAGTCGATCACGCCTATAGGTTGAATCACGTTATTCCCTCATTCTGGTTTGATTTCTAGATGTAATTTCGAGAGGTTTTGCTGAAGCTGAAGCACTTCATCGTATGAGAAATCCGACAGCACGCTCTCCAAATAATTCTGCCTTTTATTGATCACTTCTTCAATGATCCTTTCGCCCTCTTTCAGCATATGGATCCTGACGACACGCCGGTCTTTCTCATCCCTGACGCGTTCGACGAGCTGATTCTTTTCCATCCTGTCCACGAGGTCGGTCGTCGTACTGCAGGCAAGATACATCCGGTTCGATAAGTCACCGATCGTCATATCGCCAAATTCAAACAGCCACTGAAGGGCGATGAACTGAGGAGGTGTGATCGTATACTGACTGAGGATTTCACGCCCTTTTTGTTTGATGATGGACGAGATGTACCTAAGATCTTTTTCAATATCCGCTACCACTCCGGCTGCGGCGGCATCCTTCACATTTTCCATTCCAATTCCCCTTTATCGTTAACGTCTCGTATGTACATCCGATTTCATCGTACACATCCTTATAAGCATTTTCACCTTTTTTTGCGAAAATTTCAAGGAGTAGCTTTTAAGAAGCCGGATGTCTTACCTGTCACCATATGAAAAGAGACTGACTCCCCTCCAAACAATCCCACGAATCGTTTGCCGTCCGAATCAGTCTCTTATGGTTAAAGCTTTAGTTCCCCCATGCGAAGAAGCTCTACAACAGCTTGAGATCGCCCCTTCACTCCAAGCTTTTGCATGGCGTTGGAAATATGATTCCGAACTGTTTTTTCACTGATGAATAAATCACCGGCAATTTCCTTGGTGGTTTTGTCCTGTACCAACAGTTCGAATACTTCTTTCTCTCTTTTGGTGAGCAACGGTTTGTGTGTAAAATCATTGTCCTTCAATTATGGTAACCCTCCTTGCCTTCGCCAGCTTTAAACCGCGGGGATGGGTATTGTCGGTCGTCAAAATATCATATGTGAAGAGCTGGGTCAGAGTGACATGGAGGAACGACTCTCAGAAAAAATAGGCAGCCGTTATGAAATCGATCCTGAAGGGCTCTCATTGAACCTGTTCTTCATTTCATCCGTCCATGGAGCACCTTTCCCGGTCCTTTTTGATATTTGGACCATGGTTCCTCTTCCGACGAAGCAGATGTCATCCTTGGCGTTCAGACCCATATAATGGAGGTCGACAGAGGAATTCCCGATCTCCCCAGCCTTCACAAAGAGCCTGATATGCTCATCGAAATAAACCTGCCTCGCAAAATCACACTGAAGATCCGCCACGACGATCATCGTTTCATGATCGGGCTTCACCCAGTCCTGCATGAATCCAAGGCTCTTGAAATAATCGATCCTTGCCTGTTCAAAGTAAACAAATGGAACGGTATTGTTCATATGGCCGAACATATCCACCTCTGAAAACCGTACCTTGACATCGATGAAAAATGAAAACCCTTCCTTCCACGTATTTACATCCTCAATATATGTAACGTTCTTCATTTTGGCTCCTCCATTCATGTATTTATGTGGCGCATATTCCCCAACAAGGATGCTTTCTTCGATTTGAACGGTTAAAAAAAGCACTTTCCATCGGGAAAGTGCTTTTCAATGTTGTTTATGAATCCACCATGTGGTCGCTTCCGAAGAAGTTTTTGAACATCTGGAAAGTGGTCTCCCTGTTCAACGCTGCGATGGAGGTTGTCAAAGGGATTCCCTTCGGACAAGACTGCACGCAGTTTTGAGAGTTCCCACAGTTCGCCAGTCCGCCGTCGCCCATGATGGCTTCAAGACGCTCATCCTTATTCATGGCACCCGTCGGATGCGCATTGAAGAGGCGTACTTGAGATAGGGGAGCAGGACCGATGAAGTCCGACTTGCTGTTAACATTCGGGCAAGCTTCAAGGCAAACACCGCATGTCATACATTTTGAAAGTTCATATGCCCACTGGCGCTTTTTCTCTGGCATACGCGGTCCAGGTCCAAGATCGTACGTACCGTCGATCGGGATCCAGGCTTTCACTTTCTTCAGGCTGTCGAACATCCTGCTGCGGTCCACCTGCAGGTCGCGGACGACCGGGAAGGTGCGCATAGGCTCAAGACGGATCGGCTGCTCGAGCTGATCGATCAGGGCCGTACAGGATTGTCTCGGTTTCCCGTTGATGACCATGGAGCAGGCTCCACATACTTCCTCAAGGCAGTTCATATCCCAGTTGATCGGTGTCGTGCCTTCCCCTTTCGCATTGACCGGGTTACGACGGATCTCCATCAAAGCGGAGATCACGTTCATATTCGGGCGATAATCAAGGGAGAATTCTTCTTGATAAGGGGCGGCATCCGGGCCTTCCTGACGGGTGATGACAAAACGGATCTTTTTCTCAGCCATTAGTTAGAACCCCCTTTTTTCTTAGAATAATCACGTTTACGCGGTTGGATCAACGATGTATCCACTTCTTCGTAATGGAATTCCGGCGCATTGGCGGAAGCATTGAACTTCGCCATGGTCGTCTTGAGGAAATCCTCATCATTACGGTCAGGGAATTCCGGCTTGTAGTGGGCACCGCGGCTTTCATTCCGGTTCAGTGCACCGATGGTGATGACGCGTGCAAGCTGTAGCATGTTCCAAAGCTGACGCGTGAACATGGCACCCTGATTGCTCCACTTCGCCGTGTCATTGATATTGATTTTTTTATAGCGCTCCATGAGCTCTACAATCTTCTTATCGGTTTCCACAAGCTTGTCATTGTGACGGACCACGGTCACGTTATCTGTCATCCACTCGCCAAGCTCTTTGTGGATCACGTACGCGTTTTCGGTTCCGTCCATGCTCATGATCTCGTTCCATTTCTCTTGCTCCTGTTTCACATGGCGCTCGAATACGGATGCAGGTACGGTTTCGACTGAGCTTTCAAGCCCATCGATGTACTTGATTGCATTCGGGCCGGCCACCATACCGCCATAGATCGCGGAAAGGAGGGAGTTGGCTCCAAGTCGGTTCCCACCATGCTGGGAGTAATCACACTCACCGGCAGCGAACAGTCCAGGGATATTCGTCATCTGATCGTAATCGACCCACAGGCCGCCCATTGAATAGTGGACCGCAGGGAAGATCTTCATCGGCACTTTGCGTGGATCATCACCCATGAACTTCTCATAGATTTCGATGATGCCGCCGAGCTTGATGTCTAGTTCCTTGGAATCCTTATGGGAAAGATCAAGATACACCATGTTCTCCCCGTTGATGCCGAGCTTCTGGTTCACGCACACGTCGAAGATTTCACGCGTTGCGATATCACGCGGTACGAGGTTTCCGTAAGCCGGGTATTTCTCTTCGAGGAAGTACCAAGGCTTTCCGTCTTTGTACGTCCAGACGCGTCCGCCTTCCCCACGTGCCGATTCACTCATGAGGCGCAGCTTATCGTCCCCTGGAATTGCTGTCGGATGGATCTGGATGAACTCACCGTTCGCATAATACGCACCCTGCTGATACACGATGGAAGCAGCGGATCCTGTATTGATGACGGAGTTCGTTGATTTTCCGAAGATGATACCGGGTCCTCCCGTTGCCATGATGACGGCATCGGCCGGGAATGACTGGATCTCCATCGTTTGAAGGTTCTGGGCGACGATTCCGCGTGCCTTCCCTTCGTCATCGATGATGACACCGAGGAATTCCCATCCTTCATATTTATTCACGAGCCCTGCCACTTCATGGCGGCGAACCTGCTCGTCCAATGCGTACAATAACTGTTGACCGGTTGTCGCACCGGCAAACGCAGTACGGTGATGCTGTGTTCCACCAAAGCGGCGGAAGTCAAGCAAGCCTTCCGGTGTCCGGTTGAACATGACGCCCATACGGTCCAAAAGGTGGATGATGCCTGGTGCTGCTTCGGTCATGGCCTTGACTGGCGGCTGATTTGCAAGGAAGTCACCTCCATAGACCGTATCATCGAAATGTTCCCAAGGAGAATCCCCTTCTCCTTTTGTATTGACCGCTCCGTTTATGCCACCCTGTGCGCAAACGGAATGGGAGCGTTTAACTGGCACCAATGAAAATAGATCGACCGGTGCGCCTTTTTCTGCTGCTTTGATGGTGGCCATCAGACCGGCTAAGCCACCACCGACTACGATGATTTTCCCTTTACTCATCGTCCTTCACTCCTTTTCCTACCAAACTTCAGAGCACTTGCATGATCTATTGAATGTGTTCCTTATACGATAAAAGCAAAGATGGCGCGCATACCCACGATGGAAAGCGCAAGGAAGATCCCGATTGTCACGTATGTAGCGATGCGCTGCGAACGCGGTGTGACCGTGATTCCCCAGCTGACGCAGAATGACCATAGGCCATTGGCGAAGTGGAAGATCGTAGACAGGACACCCAGCACGTAGAATGCGACCATGAACGGGTTGGAGAATATCCCCTCCATCATTTGGAAGTTCACTGTCGCGCCGAAGAATGCAGCGACACGTGTCTGCCAGATATGCCATGTGACGAAGATGAACGTGATGACGCCGGATACACGTTGAAGAAGGAACATCCAGTTACGGAAGAATCCGAATCTGCTGGCGTTATTCTTGGACGTGAACGCAATGTAGATTCCATAGATCGCATGGAAATACAATGGAAGGAAAATGATGAAGATCTCCAGGAAATAGCGGAAAGGTAGACTTTCCATGAAATGTGCTGCCTGGTTGAACGATTCTTCCCCGCCAGTGGCAAAATGGTTCACCACTAAATGTTGCGTTAAGAATAATCCAACCGGAATCACACCTAGTAATGAATGAAGCCTGCGAAAATTAAACTCTCGATTTCCAGCCATGATTTACCCCCCTTAATCATAAAATATGAATCTTCCAACTAATCTCCGCATAAAAATTAGATTTTTATTCATATTTTATATTGTAACAATTATGTGACACATCCATTTTACTCCCATGGAGTGACAGCGTCAAGAAAACGTATACATAAATTCGACAATATCGGAAAAATAATTTAGTCCCGTATTTGTCACAAAATCGTAAGAAAATTCAATCAAAACAAACAGGATTTGTTATAGCGCCAAAATATCCCATGCCCACTTTTTTTCGAGTATGGGATGATTAATTTCCCTCTCATGTATATAATAGTTTTATAGAAAGAGGGGATATATTTGGAACAGAAAAAAGAAGAAGTCGTAGAGTCCCAGTCCGTTCCCGTCTTCGGATATGAACTGATACGCGATCTGCTGCTACCCGATATCCTCGGGAAACACACACCCGATATTCTGTACTGGGGCGGTAAACAGCTTGCAAGGAAATTCCCCCTTCCATCCAATGATGAACTGATTTCATTCTTCCGTGAAGCCGGATGGGGAGATCTCGCCATCGTTGAGCAGAAGAAGAACGAAATCACGTTCGAACTCAGCGGGGAATTCGTCAAGCGCCGCAATTCATTGAAATCGGATGCCTCCTTCAAATTGGAAACGGGCTTTCTTGCCGAATTTGTCCAAATGCAGTACAAATTCGTCACCGAAGCGACTGATGAACTACATAAGCGAAACCAGACCGTCAAGATCACGGCCGTCTGGGATGACAAAGACAGGGTCGAATGACCACAGAAGGCAGGCCCGCTCCCATGAGGAGCGGGCCTGCTTTTTGATGATCACAGGGTGATTTCTTCTACTTTCACTTCATCAAGATGGAAAGAGGAATGCAGCACCTGTGCCGCTTTATTCATAAGATCTTCATCCACGACGACGGAGACTTTGATTTCAGATGTACTCACCATCTTGATGGTGATCCCGTTATCTGCCAGTACTTCGAACATCTCTGCTGCGACACCCGGATTCGAGATCATGCCTGAGCCGACGATGGATACCTTCGACAGTCCCCCTTCATATTCCACATGAGTGAAGCCAAGGGATTCTTTATGCTGTTCGAGGACCTCGAGGGTCTCTTCAAGATCATGTCCTTTGATGGAGAACGACAGATTGGTCGTATTCTGTTCTGTTTGACTTTGAATGATGATATCGACATTCAGGTGATGCTCCGCCAATGTGGTGAAGATCGAAGATAGCCCCTTCAACGCATTATTCAGACCGAAGACCGTCACCCTTGTGATTTCATTCTCGAACGCTACGCCGCGTACAACTAGATTTTGTTCCATGCTTGCTTCCTCCTCAATATAAGTACCTTCGATCCTCTCGATGCTTGAACGGACTTCCAATGGAATCTGATAGTTTTTGGCAAATTCCACGGCCCTCGGATGGAGGACGCCCGCCCCAAGATTGGCAAGCTCCAGCATTTCGTCATAGGAGATGCTGGAAAGCTTCCTTGCTCCTTTTATATAACGGGGGTCGGATGTGTAGACCCCGTCTACGTCTGTGTAAATGTCACAGCGTTCCGCCTTCAGGGCTGCTGCGATGGCGACGGCCGTCGTATCGGATCCGCCGCGGCCAAGGGTGGTGATCTCACCTGATGCAGTCATTCCCTGGAATCCGGCCACGATGACGACCTTCCCCTCATTCAGATGGGATGCCAATTTTTCCGTGTGGATATTGGTGATCCTGGCATTGCTGTGGATGGATTCCGTCTCGATCCCGGCCTGCCAGCCCGTAAATGAAATCGCGTCCTGGCCGACCTGGATGAGGGCCATCGTCAAGAGTGAGATGGTCACCTGCTCTCCTGTAGACAGAAGCATATCCATTTCACGTTTGCTCGGCTGGGAGCAGATTTCCTTTGCCATGCCTACAAGGGCATCCGTCGTTTTTCCCATTGCGGAAACGACGACGACGACGTCATTCCCCTTTTCCTTCTCTTCCACCACACGTGAAGCCACATGCTGAATCCGTTCCACTGATCCCACCGAAGTTCCGCCAAATTTCTGAACGATTATACCCAATGCTTCTCCCTCTTTCTTCTTGATTGGATGCGGAGCACCCTGATGGATTAGAGCTACTATCTGATTCCGGCTTTTGGCATCCCCATGCCGGGGACACCGTCATGCAGCAGGTATAAAAAAAAGCAATGAGACGAAGCATCTCATTGCTTTTTGAACACTGCATACGAACAAAAAAGGTTCAGTCGGCATTGTGAGATAGCTCTCCAAGATGAATCATCTTGACAATCCTGCATCTATTAAATGCAGAACCAGCGCAGCCGATATGAGTGCGGCTCCACTTCGGCGGTCCTCCCCTTTCCAGTCACATCGCCAGGGCTCATACCCTTCCGTGAACTGTACTATTGAAGTCCGCACCTCTATCACCACTTAAAAAGTGATAATGTTTTTAATTTTTGTTCATTATAGCACAATCATTTTTGGGTATCAACATCCTTTTCCCCATTATCATGAAGTTTTTCATGAAGTTCCATGGCGACTCGCTCCGGGATCCCAAGTTCCCTGAACTCTTGCAAGGTTGCTTCTTTCATCCGTTTCATCGATCCAAAATGCTTCAACAGCTGTTTTTTACGCTTCGGACCGATTCCGTCGATATCATCCAGCATGGATTGGAACGCACTTTTCCCCCTGAGCTGGCGATGGAAGGTGATGGCGAACCGGTGGACTTCATCCTGTATGCGCTGAAGCAAATAAAATTCCTGACTCCGTTTCTCTAATGGGATGATCTGGAGGGGATTCCCGTACAGCAGTTCCGAGGTCTGATGCTTGTCGTCCTTTGCCAAACCGCCCAGAGGCACATCGAGACCCAATTCGTTCTCCAACACTTCCCGGGCCGCTTCGATCTGCCCCTTTCCTCCATCGATGACAATCAGGTCGGGGAGGGGCAGTCCTTCCTTCAGCACCCTTGCATACCTTCTCCGGATCACTTCCCTCATGGATTCATAATCATCCGGTCCGGTGACGGTCTTGATTTTGTACTTTCGGTACTCCTTCTTTGCGGGCTTCCCGTCTAGGAACACGATCATGGCCGAGACGGGATCCGATCCCTGGATATTGGAGTTATCGAACGCCTCGATACGGAACGGCGTATAAATGCCCATCTGTTCCCCGAGTCTTTCCACCGCTTTGATCGTACGGTCTTCATCCCGTTCGATCAGGGCGAACTTCTCGTTCAATGCCTGCTTGGCATTTTTCTCAGCAAGGCGCACCAGTTCCTTCTTCTTTCCGCGCTTCGGTTGGACGGTCCTCACGTCAAGGAGTTTCTCCACGAGTTCCACATCGATTCCTTCCGGGAGGAAAATCTCCTTCGGTTTGAAGTGATTGGACTTGGAATAAAACTGTCCGATGAACGTCAGGAACTCATCCTCCGGTTCATTATAGATCGGGAACAGGGAAACATCCCGTTCGATGAGCTTCCCTTGCCGTACGAAGAATACCTGGACGCACATCCAGCCTTTGTCGATGCCGTAGCCGAACACATCGCGATCGGTGAAGTCCGTCATGGTCATCTTTTGTTTTTCCATCGTTGCCTCGATATGCTGGATCTGATCACGGAATTCCATGGCACGCTCGAATTCCATCTTTTCAGATGCTTCCTGCATCTTTACGGAGAGCTGCTCCTTGATTTCCTTATACCCGCCATTCAGGAAACGGGCGATTTCATCCGTCATCTCGCGGTAGGTTTCATTATTCACTTCCTTGATACACGGTGCCAGGCATTGTCCCATATGGTAGTATAGGCATGCACGGTCCGGCAGCGTGGTACATTTCCGAAGTGGATACAGACGGTCGAGAAGTTTTTTCGTTTCGTTCGCGGCTCCAGCGTTCGGATACGGACCGAAGTACCGTCCCTTGCCGCGCTGTACCTTGCGGGTGGTAATGAGCCTAGGGTGACGCTCGTTGGTCAGCTTGATGAACGGATAGCTTTTATCATCTTTGAGCATGACGTTGTATTTCGGGTCATACTTCTTGATGAGGTTCATTTCGAGCACGAGTGCTTCAAGGTCTGATGAAGTCATGATGTATTCAAAGTCCTCGATTTCACCGACGAGGCGCTGGGTTTTCGCATCATGGGACCCGGTGAAATAGGACCGAACCCGATTTTTCAGCACTTTGGCTTTTCCTACGTAGATGATCGTCCCTTGACGATCTTTCATGAGGTAGCAGCCGGGCTGATCGGGCAAGAGGGCCAATTTATTTGAGATCATTGTATTCACGGTCGCTCTCCCTTTCTTACGATCGTTCATGGTTGTCGATCAGTTGTTTCCTTTTACTTGAAGTATACACGAATTGGCGGAGCACTTCTATGATTGGGGCTTTGGGGAGGGGTTCAGTTCACTTTTCATAAAGAGTGTACTTTCTTATTGGATCCCAAGTCCTGTTTAGGATGAGGAGCGCGGTTGGGAAGTGGACCGTTTCATTGCGCTACGGGCACTTGCTTTCCATGGGGAGGGAGTCGAGCCTCCTCGGCAGGCTGCACTGGACCCAAATTATTGGACACCCACTTTTTGATTGATTCGTTGTGTGTACAGTCGGTATTCTACCGGGCTCTTTTTACCGAGCGTAGACTTGATTCGCAAGTGGTTGTAGTAATCCATGTATTCTTCTAATTTAATGTGGAACTCCTTGAGGTTCCGAAAGGTTTCTCTGTAGAGAAACTCCGATTTCATGATGCCAAAGAAATTCTCCATCACGGCGTTGTCATAACAGTTTCCTTTCCGAGACATACTCTGAGTGATGTGATGGTCCTTGAGTATCCTTCGGTACTTAGGCATACGATAGTGCCAGCCCTGATCAGAGTGAAGAAGAAGGTCATCGCCTTCACGTAGACGTTCGACTCCTTGAAGTAACATCGTTTCCACTAAATCAAAGCTAGGTTTCGTGTGAAGCGTGTACGTAATGATCTCTCGATTAAACAGGTCTAACATCGCGGACAAGTACAGTTTCTGTCCGGCAATCTTGAATTCCGTCACATCGGTTACCCATTTTTGGTTTGGTTTCGATGCCATGAACTTTCGGTCAAGGGTGTTGGGCGCCGCTTTTCCAACTTCCCCTTCATAAGACCGGTATTTCTTCTTTCTTACTAGGGCATTGAAGCCCTAAGGCTTTCATAATGCGAAGGACTTTCTTTTTATTGATGTCATACCCTTTTGCCTGGAGTGCATCCGTAATCCGACGGTAACCATAACGGCCTGAATGACGGCGGAAGATCAAGGTAATTCTTCTTTTCCACTTCCGATCAGGATCCGGTTGGTCCCACTGTTTTTTGATGAAGTAATAGGTGCTTCTAGGGAGGTTCGCTACTTTGATGAGCTGAATCACCGGGAACGCATTCGTTAGTTCAAATACTACTTTCGCTTTGATCTGTTTGGTGATGATTCCTCCTGAACTAAGGCTCTCAGCTTTTTTAAATAAGCATTCTCCATCTCTAAATAGGCGGCGTGTGCTCGTAGCTCTTCGGGAGTCATGTCTTCTAATTTCTTATGTTGATTGGGTGGTTTAGGAGTCATCGTCAAGGCCCTCATTTCGTTTGATTCGAAGGCATCTCGTCCCCTTTTCTCCCACTTTCTCAACCACCTGCGCACAATACAGGGATCGGGAAGGTGGAAATAGGCAGATGCCTCTCGAATGGAGTAATTCTTGTCCGTAATATAGTGAAGTACCTTTAGTTTAAAGGCAGGAGAATACGATGTATAGGGAAAAGAAAAGGCTTGATCACCATGATGGCGAACCAACTTGACCCAATAGCCCAGCGCAGCAGCGTCCACGCCTTCTTGAGAAGCTAAATCTCGAAAACTAACCGTTTCATCCTCCAAGTAACGCTTGGCCAGTTGAAGTTTAAACGTACGGGTGTGCTTGTTCATTTTCGACTCCTCCTTTTAGGATTGGGGTGTCTAGTAATAAGGGGGCAGCACACAGGCCTGCGGGGTCTCGATCATCCCTCTTTTCCCATAGGAGTCAAGTGCCCTTCGCTTCATTCCACTCTTTGGTGGTTGATCATTGTGTACTCTTTCTACAATGGGGTGTGCGGGTATTCCCCTACTATGGGACAGGATATCAGGTAAATCATTTTCGGTTCCTTTCAAGGATTGGGGTATCAGGAGAAAGTAGACCGTTCCATTACGCTTCGGGCACTTGCTTTCCACGGGGAGGAAGTCGAGCTTCCTCGGCTGCGCCTGCGGGATCTCGATCTTTCCTCTATTCCCGTTGGAGTCAAGTGCCCTTCGCTCCATTCCACTCTTTGGTGGTTCAATATTGTGTGCTGTTTCTTCATTGGGGTGTGCGGTATTTCTCGTATTTAAAGGATAAAACGCCTGTCTAAATCAAACGGGTTTGCATCATCCTTCACATAATGTTCCCCATACCAATTGGTTTGAATAAATCAAAAAAGCATCCGGCTTTGGGCCGGATGCTTTTTTGTGGCGTGCTTACGCGTGTTTGTTGACTAGTTCAGCAAGTGCTTCTTTCGGTTGGAAACCGATGACTTTATCTACGACTTCGCCGTCTTTTAGGATAACGAGAGTCGGGATGCTCATTACGCCGTATTTTCCTGCTGTTTCTTGGTTTTCGTCTACGTCTACTTTGACGATTTTGACTTTTTCGCCCATTTCGCTGTCCAATTCTTCAAGTACAGGAGCGATCATTTTGCAAGGTCCACACCATGGAGCCCAGAAGTCCGCAAGTACGAGACCAGAGTTTGTTTCAGCTGTGAAGCTTTGATCAGTTGCATGTGTAATAGCCATTTAAATGTGCCTCCCAAATCTTAAAATGTATCGTAAGTATATCACCGTAACCGGTAGGATGCTATAAATCTGCTCGTAGCTACTTTCCCCCTGCCGGTAGAGGTTTATACCCCATTCCATGAAAATAAGGAGCAAGCATCCGCCACTCCTTATTCTTCTTTTCTTATCCTATGTGTTCATGCGTTGAAATTCCACCCTGACACCCAGTCCTTTTTACAGGGAGTGATCAGGAAGAAGAAACTTTCAGCTTTTTGAACTCTTCCGTGAGGAGTGGTACCACTTCAAAGAGGTCCCCTACGATCCCGTAGTCGGCTACATTGAAGATGTTCGCTTCCGGGTCTTTGTTGATGGCGACAATGACCTTGGAATTGGACATTCCGGCTAGATGCTGAATCGCTCCGGAAATTCCGCAGGCGATGTAAAGGTCCGGTGTGACGACTTTACCGGTTTGACCGATCTGGAGTGAATAATCACAGTAGTCGGCATCACATGCACCCCTTGAGGCCCCGACTGCACCGCCCAGTACGTCGGCGAGTTCTTTGAGGGGGTTGAACCCATCCTCACTCTTCACGCCACGTCCTCCTGCGATGATGACTTTCGCTTCTGACAGGTCGACCCCTTCGCTTGCTTTGCGGACGACATCCTTGATGATCGTTCGCAGATCCTTGATTTCCACGGATAAGGAGGCCACATCACCTGTGCGGGACTCATCCTTGGCCAATGGTTCGATATTATTCGGGCGTATCGTCGCAAAGATGACTCCGTCCGTTACAATCTTTTTCTCGAAGGCTTTTCCAGAATAGATCGGTCTGGTGAAAACAAGATTCCCTCCTGCGAGCTCCAAGTCCGTTGCATCGGATACAAGACCGGTCTTCAGCTTGCCTGCGAGCTTCGGTGAAAGATCCTTCCCGAGTGCCGTATGGCCGAAGATGATCCCCTCTGGGGATTCCTGTCCGATCACTGCCATCAACGCCTGTGAATAGCCATCCGGTGTATATTGAGCCAATTTTTCATCCTCAACAGTGATGACACGGTCAGCTCCGTATTGAATCAACTCTTCCCCGAGGCTGCTCACCGATTGGCCGACGAGCACGCCTACGACTTCTCCGCCTTCCGCTACCGTCTTCGCTGCCGCAATGGCCTCGAAAGATACATTACGCAATGATCCGTCCCGAACTTCACCAAGTACTACTACTTTTCTTGCCATGCTTATAACCCCCTGATTGTATTGGTATGCTGGTCGATTAGATGACTTTCGCTTCCGTGCGGAGAAGCTGTACCAGTTCGCTCACCTGTACGGCTACATCTCCTTCGAGCACCCTGCCGGCCTCTTTTTTCGGCGGAAGATACATTTCGATTGTTTTCGTTTTCGCTTCCACGTCCTCTTCTTCCAAATCAAGATCGTCTAATTCAAGCTCTTCGAGAGGCTTTTTCTTGGCTTTCATGATTCCTGGAAGTGAAGGGTAGCGCGGCTCATTCAACCCTTGCTGCGCTGTTACAAGTAGGGGAAGGGACGTTTCGATCACTTCCGAATCCCCTTCAACGTCACGCGTCACGGTTACGGTTTCACCAGCGATTTCAAGCTTTGTGATGGTGGTGACAAACGGGATATCCAGTTGCTCTGCCACCCTTGGCCCAACCTGTCCGGATCCGCCGTCGATGGCCACATTGCCCGCAAGGATCAGATCGACTTCCTGATCTTTCAGGTATTGCGCCAGGATCGTCGCAGTCGTGAACTGGTCACCATGGTCGAGATCATCTTCTGTATTGATGAGGACGGCTTTATCGGCCCCCATGGCCAAAGCGGTCCTGAGCTGCTTCTCGCTCTCTTCCCCTCCAACCGTGATAACGGTTACATCTCCGCCGTGATTGTCACGGACCTGGATGGCTTCTTCCACGGCATATTCATCATAAGGATTGATGATGAATTCGGCGCCGTCTTCCGCTATGCGCCCATTCTGGATCGAGATCTTCTCTTCCGTGTCAAACGTTCTTTTCAACAATACATAGATGTTCATTCTGCAGTCCCTCCTGGTATTTGACTATGATAATCGAAACAATGTTTTAAATACAGCATCTCTTAGGAAGATTCGGACAATTACGTTCCGAAGAATGGATAGCGGATGTACACCCGCTATCCTGGAACCTACCCTTTGAAATGGGGTTCGCGTTTTTCAATGAAGGCTGATATCCCTTCCTTGGCATCCTCTGAGACGAAGATTTCACCGAACATATCGGCTTCTCGTTTCACGCCTGCATAGAATCGGTCATCTTTTGTGTAGCTGAGCAATTCGATAGCAGCCTTCATGGCCACGGGACTCTTCTTGGCGATCTTTGCCGCAAGCTCCGAAGCCTTTTCAAAAAGCTCCTCTTCAGGATACGCTTTATTGGCAAGGCCCCATTGTACCGCTTCGACACCAGAGATCGGCTCACTTGTCAGGAGCATCTCCGCTGCCTTGGCGCGTCCTACGAATTTAGGCAGACGCTGTGAACCGGCGAAACCTGGCACAAGGCCGAGCTGTAGTTCAGGAAGGCCGAGCTTTGCGTTTTCACTCACAAGACGGATGTGACATCCCATGGCGAGCTCGAGTCCGCCTCCCAGTGCAGCGCCGTGAATGGCGGCAATGATCGGTTTCGGGAAGTTTTCCATGCGCTCGAACACTTCCTGCCCCCGTCCGGCAAGCTTCGAGAACTCATCTCCGGTCTCGATGGTGGTGAATTCCTTGATATCGGCTCCCGCAGAGAAGAATCGACCTTCTCCCTTCAAGAGGATGACCCGGACGTCCCGGTTCCCCTCAAGCTCATTCAATAGAGCATCTATTTCAGAAATGAGCCCGCTTGCCAACGCATTGGCAGGGGGTCTCTGAATGAGCACGGATGCTACATTCCCTTCCAGTGTCCACGAAAGATTCTCCATTTTCATCCCCCTAAACTGATTGTGTTCCTGCCGCCGCATCCTTGAAGCAGCAGCTTGTGGATGGTGGGTACCTGGGCCGTCAGATCATATTTCTGTTCATTCATCACCCAGGTGGTGACCATTTCATCCAGCGTTCCGAAGATCATCTGCCGTGCAAGCCTTACATCGAGATCTGCTGAAAATTCACCTGACTCCACTCCGCTGACCAGGATGGTATCGATCAGCTTCAGGTACCCTTTCAGGACATCATTGATCTTGAGGCGAATCTCCTTATTGGATTGTCGAAGCTCCAGCTGCGTCACGATGGCGAGGTGATGATCATCCGACAGGATCTTACAATGATTTTCAATCATTACTAATAATTTCTCTGAAACTGTCTGTTTTCCTGCAATAACTTCCTCGATTTTATCCACGAACAGGCTCATCTTTTCTTTGAAGAGGGAAATCAGGATGTCTTCTTTGTTTTTGAAATAAAGATAGATGGTCCCGTCTGCCACTCCTGCCTGCTTGGCAATCTTGGAAACCTGCGCCTGATGGTAGCCGTTTTCTGCAATCACAATGACCGCGGCATCGATGATCTGTTTATATTTTGGTTTATTTCGCTTCATAGGTTTTTGACCTGCCTTATAGAATAATGAATGACCATTCATTCATGTTTCTATATTATAAGGTTCTCCTGTGATTGTCAACAGCCTGTACCATCCGCCAACAAAAAAGAAGGAAGGATTCTCCTTCAATAGTTTAACTTAATTTCTCCTCTTCTTCCAGCTTGACGCGTTCTTCTTCCACCAGCGCCCTGCGGAGGATCTTTCCGACAGCTGTTTTCGGCAGCTCTTTCCTGAATTCATAAATCCTCGGGACCTTATATGCGGCAAGATATTTCCTCGCATACACGTTGAGCTCTTCTTCTGTCAGGGACGCGCCTTCCTTGAGGACCACATATGCTTTTACGGTTTCGCCCCGATAGGCATCTGGCACTCCGGCTGCGACGACCTCCTGGATGGCAGGGTGTTCGTACAGGACTTCTTCGATTTCCCGCGGGTAAATATTGAAGCCCCCGGCAATGATCATATCCTTCTTGCGATCCACTACGAAAAAGTATCCGCGATCATCCATGTAGCCGACGTCTCCCGTAAGGAGCCAACCATCCTTCAGAGTCTGCTCGGTTTCTTCAGGTCGATTCCAGTATCCTTTCATCACCTGCGGACCCTTCACAGCGATCTCACCGATTTCATTCGGCGGCAGCGGTTCCCCTGTTTCCATGGACAAGATGACACTGTCGGTATTCGGCCAAGGGACGCCGATGCTCCCCTTCACCCTCTCTTTATCCCACAGGAAGTTGGAGTGCGTGACCGGCGATGACTCCGTCAAGCCATATCCTTCGACCAGCTTTCCTCCTGTTATCGCTTCGAACTGCTGCTGCACCTCGACGGGGAGCGATGCACTTCCGCTGATGCATGAATCGATGGAGGAGAGATCGTACTTCTTGAGATCCGGATGATTCAACAATCCGATATAGATTGTCGGAGCTCCGGGAAACAGGGTCGGCTTCTGCTTTTGGATCGTCTTGAGGGTCGTGGTGGCATCGAATTTCGGGAGGAGGATGAGGGTATACCCCTGCATGATGGATAGCACCATGACGGCTGTCATCCCATAGACATGGAAGAATGGGAGGATGCCCAGGACCCGTTCTTCACCCTTCCGGCACTTATAAAGCCAGATATCGCACATGGACGCATTGGCCACCAGATTTTGATGGGTGAGCATGACCCCTTTCGGGAACCCCGTCGTCCCTCCCGTATACTGAAGGAGAGCAAGGTCTTCTGCAAAATCAAACTCCTCCGGTTCTGCAAGTCCTCCTGCGCTTCTCTTCATGATATCCGTATAGAGATGGATGGTTTCCGACGGCTCCACTTTCACGACGATGCCGTACTGTTTCTTTTGGATGAATGGATAAATCAGGTTTTTTGGGAAGGGGAGACAATCCTTGATAGCGGTTACAATTATATGTTCAAGCTTGGTTTCCTTCATCACCTTCGTAACCCGCGGATAAAGGATATCCAGGGTGAGCATCACCTTGGCACCCGAATCCTTCATCTGATACTCGATCTCCCGCTCCATATAAAGTGGATTCGTCTGCACGACGACTCCTCCAGCATAGAGGATGCCGTAGTAGGCAACGACCGACTGCGGCGTGTTGGGGAGCATGATGGCCACACGGTCTCCTTTTTCGATCCCGAGCCCCTGCAGATAAGAGCCGAATTTGAGTGCCGCTTCGTGCACCTCACTATAGCTCAATTCCTTGCCCATGAAATGGATCGCCGTTTTCCCACCATATTTCTCCGCCGCATCAGTCAGATAGCTCTGAAGCGGTTTCTCCACCAGCGAAAACTCCCTTGGAATCTGCTCGGGGTATTCAGCGAGCCAGGGTTTGTTCATACTGATCCCTCCTATCTAATTGTTTGAAAATTTTTTCTATTCCCATTATAAAACATCAGGACTTCAGATACAATTTGTATTCGATTCCCAGTCCTTCTTTTAGCCTATGGTCATCCTCCCTTGTCAGGAGTCATCCCATATAAAAAAGACTGTCACCACTACTGTATGACAGTCTTCCTTTCAATATTAAGGCGGTCAAGCAAAGAAAACCATATAAATGATTCCCACCACGATGAATCCTCCGCAAAGGACCAATAATACTTTCGCCAGTTTCTCCATATTCCCTCTCCTTATGAAATTCCTGCGCCGATGACATAGGATAGTCCGACGGAAATGACGAGGGAAATGAATCCTACAGCGCGGTTATCATTGGCTATCTCTTCGTCGATCTTGAATCTAGGTGTCAGGAACTCAAAGATGAAGTACCCGATCAGCAGGAGGGAAAAGCCGTAGACACCCCATCCGATCGTCGTGATGATCGTATCATTATGATCAATGGAATGACTGAAGATATTGGCGATCCCGAAGATCTTCCCTCCGGTAGCCATGCCCACGGCAAGATTCCCCTTCTTGATTTCTTCCCAGTTCTTATACTTCGTGACAAGTTCAAAGACCGCCAGGAAAAGAACAAGGCAGAGGATGACGACGCTGTAGTTCGCAGCGGTCTTCACCAACACATTCTCCCAGATTTTCTCCACTAGGAATCCCCCTTCTCTCCTCTACTACTTGAATTCGATGACCGTTACCCCGGTGCCGCCTTCACTGGCATCACCGAATCGGGCCTTCTTGACGGCACGATGATTCTTCAGGTATTCCTGGACGCCCTGCCGAAGGGCACCGGTGCCCTTCCCATGGATGATGGAAACCCTCGGATAGCCCGCAAGGAGAGCATCATCGATGTATTTATCGACTCGGGCCAAAGCATTTTCATAGCGTTCGCCCCTGAGGTCGAGTTCAAGATTCACATGGAAGTCCTTGCCTTTCACCGTGGAAAGAGGCTTGGTTTCCACCTTCTGCTGGGATTGGATGAATTCAAGATCGGATTCCTTCACTTTCATCTTCATGATCCCCATCTGAACCTGCCATTCTTTATTGGATACCTTCTCAACGAGATGGCCTTTTTGATCGAAGCTTAGGACTTTCACTTCATCTCCCGGTTGCAATGTGCGTTCCGTCGATTGTTTTTTCGGTTTCGACGATTGTGGGAGGTTCGGGGCTGCTTCCTCGAGATGTTTTTTCGCCTGGATGAGCTGGTGCTCCTTGATCCCGGACGAGCTTTCCTTCTGCATCCTTCTCAGGTCGCGGATCACTTCCTCCGCTTCCGCTTTCGCTTTGTCGACGACTTCGGATGCTTTTTTCTGGGCTTTCTCATAGAGGGAGTCCTTCTTCTCGTAGTACTCCATCATCTGTTTCTGCATGTCTTTGTGCATCTTCTCTGCTTGTCTCAAGAGCTCATGCGCTTCTTCAAGCTCGCGCTCACCCTGCCTGCGATTGTCCTCGAGGGAAGCAATCATGTTCTCGACTTCCTTGCTGTCGGTCCCGATATGGGATTTCGCACGCGTGATGACCCGTTGGGATAACCCCAGGCGCTCGGAGATCTCGAATGCATTACTCCGTCCCGGTACCCCGATCAAGAGTCGGTAGGTCGGACTCAGTGTTTCCACATCGAACTCGACGCTTGCATTCACGACGCCTTCACGGTTATAGCCATATGCCTTCAGTTCCGGATAATGGGTCGTTGCGACCACTCTCGCTCCGGTGGCATGGACTTCATCAAGGATCGAGATGGCCAGCGCCGCCCCTTCCTGCGGATCGGTCCCCGCCCCGAGCTCATCAAAGAGGACAAGGCTGTCGAAATCGACTTTATCGAGGATCCCGACGATGTTCACCATATGGGAGGAGAACGTACTCAAGCTCTGTTCGATGGACTGCTCATCCCCGATATCGGCATACACGGTCTTGAAGACCCCTACCTCGGAACCATCCAGCGCCGGTATCGGAAGGCCGGCCTGTGCCATGAGGGTCGTCAAACCGAGTGTTTTCAAGGTGACGGTTTTCCCCCCTGTATTCGGACCGGTGATGACAATAGCCGAGAAATCATCCCCGAGCTCGATGTCGTTGGCCACAGCGTCATCCATTGGCAACAGTGGGTGGCGGGCTTTATTCAGCCTGACCCGCTTATCCTGATTGACGATTGGTTTCGTCCCCTTGATGGAACGGCCGAACTTCGCTTTTGTGAACATGAAGTCCACATCCGTGAGGACCGAAACGATGTAGAAGAGCTCACTTGAGAATTCATGCACCTTCTCTGTCATGGCCAGGAGGATCTTTTCGATTTCGGTCTGCTCTTTCAATTTCAATTCCCTGAGCTGGTTATTGAGCTGCACGATGGCTTCGGGCTCGATGAAAAGGGTCTGACCAGAGGAACTCTGATCGTGGATGATGCCGCCATAATGGCCGCGATATTCCTGTTTCACCGGGATGACGTAGCGATCGTTCCGGATGGTGATGATGGCATCCGACAGCATCTTCTGGGCATTGGAGGAACGGATCATCCGCTCAAGCTTCTCCCTGATCCTTCCTTCATTTGCTCTGAGCTGGGTGCGGATGTTCCGTAGGGAATCACTGGCAGAATCGAGTATGCCTCCGTTTTCGTCCACCACCTGACGGATTTCCTGCTCAAGGTGTGGAAGCGGCGTGACGGATTCCATCTTCTCCTGCAGGAGCGGGATTTCCACTTCCTCTTCCTTCAGTTCTTCAACGAAGCGCGTCAGCTTACGGCTTGCACGAATTGTGCTCGCCACCTGCACAAGTTCGGCGGGAGAGAGCATGCCACCGATCTGGGCACGCTTCACATGGGGCCTGATATCGAAGATCCCTCCGAGTGGGGCGTGCCCCTTGAGGCGGAGGATCGTCATGGCTTCATCCGTTTCTTCATGGAGGGCCAGGATTTCGTTATAGTCGACGGATGGTGTGAGGGAGGTCACCTTGGCAAGGCCCAGTGCAGATGCCGCATATTCTTTCAGTAGTTCTTTGATCTTATCAAACTCTAATGTTTTCAGTACTTTGGAATTCACGATACTCCACCTTTATCATTTGTTTCGTTTCAGGAACTTCATGAGTTCGTCTGTATCTTTCGTATTGAGGACCGAATTGGTTTTGATCCATCCTTTTCGCGCAGTCGAGACGCCGATCTCCATGAACTCAAGGTGGTCATGGCTGTGTGCGTCCGTATTGATGACCAGGGGAACACCGCGTTCCTGGGCTTTTCGCACGTGTTCTGCAGATAGATCGAGCCTGTTCGGGTTCGCATTGAGCTCCAGTGCGGTTCCGGTTTCTGCCGCGAGATCGATCAGAGCATCCATGTCGACGGCATATCCTTCCCTTCTGCCGATGATCCTGCCCGTAGGATGGGCGATGAAGTCCACATGGGGATTCTCCAGTGCCGTTTTCAATCGGTCCATGATTTTGTCTTGTGACTGCGAGAAGCTCGAATGGATCGATGCGATGACCACGTCAAGCTGACTGAGGACGTCGTCGTCATAATCGAGCGTCCCGTCAGGCAGGATGTCCATCTCGATACCCGCAAGCACCTCGATATCATCATAGCGCTTATTGATTTCTTTAATTTCTTGAATCTGTTTCAGCAATCGTTCTTTGCTCAGGCCATTGGCTACCCTCAGGTATTGGGAATGGTCCGTGATGGCCATATAGGCATACCCTTTTGCCCGGCAGGCTTCCACCATCTCTTCAATGGAGTAAGCGCCGTCGGACCAGGTGGTATGCATATGAAGGTCTCCTTTGATGGCTTCAAGGGAAATCAATGGGTAGTCTTTCGTGAACCCTTCCACCTCGCGGCCGTCTTCCCTGAGTTCAGGCGGGATGAAAGGGAGACCGAAGTGATCGTAGAACTCTTCTTCCGTTTCAAACGTCGTCACTTCACCCGTTTCAGCGTTCTCCACCCCGTATTCGCTGATCTTCTCTCCACGCTCTTTCGCAAGCTGTCGCATCCGGACGTTGTGATCTTTCGAACCCGTGAAATGATGGAGGGCTGTGGCGAATTCCTGCGGTTCGACAATCCTGAAATCGACGCTCACATCCCAGCTGTACCGGAGCGTCAATGATACTTTTGTGTCTCCCGCTGCAATGGTCTCCACGATACCGGGGAACTTCAGAAGGGCTTCCTTCACCTGTGACGGCTCATCAGTGGAGAGGATGAAATCAAGATCCTTGATGGTTTCGCGTCCCCTCCGCAGGCTGCCGGCACGGGAGTAGGTCCTGATGCTGTCCATATTGCCTAGGAAGGCTTCGATCTCGACTGCCACTCCTTCCATGAAACCGATGGGAAGGCGGTCCGGCCGCTTGCCAACCTGCTCGATGGCGGCGATGATCTTCTCTTCCGTCTTCTTCCCGAAACCGGCCAGGGCCTGGACTTTCTCGTTACGGCATGCTTCTTCCAGGTCTTCAATTCCTTCCACGCCAAGCTCGCTGTACAGCTTCGCAATCTTCTTCCCACCTAGTCCGGGAAGTTGAAGAAGGGGAACGAGTCCGGCAGGAACCTGTTCCTCCAACTCTTCCAATACCGATGAATAGCCCTCTTCCACGTATTCTTGGATGACCCCTGCCGTCCCTTTTCCTATTCCACTGATTTTTGTAAAATCATCTATTTCACTTAAACTGCGATCATCATTTTCAAGAGCTGCAGCTGCTTTGCGATAAGCCGAGATTTTGAATGAGTTCTCGCCTTTCAACTCCATATAGATGGCAATCTCTTCTAATAGTTTAATGATATCTTTTTTATTCACGTCAATCACCTTCTCCATCATGAAAATGGTTTCTCCACTCTCTATAGTAGCAAACTCCGCATCAAAAGAAAAAGACTGAATCCGGAACAGCATCGAATGCTTCGGTTCCTGGACCCAGTCCTGTTATCAAGCTGATTTCCCCATCCACCATGATTGAATCATATCGGAGAAGATCGGGGTGTTTTTGACCATGCCCTGTCCAAGGAAGGATCCTTGAATGGCCGACTGCACGGAATCCATTGGCAGGAGGGCCCCGATGAACAGCAGGATGAGCAGGATCAAATACGTTTCCGCAAATCCCAGCACTCCCCCGCCCAGTTTGTTCACCTGCTTCAAGATTGGAAGGTGGGCGACAAAATCAAGCATGGAGCCGATAATCTGAAGGATGATCCTCACTGCAATGAAAATGATGGTGAATGCGATCACCCGGTAGTAGGCGTCTTCCATATTCCCCGCCTGGAAGATCATCTTCAATGCCATCTGGTCGTCAAGATTCGGATAAGGAATCCACAAAGTCAGCTTGGGAGCAAGCTGATCATAATACAAATATGCTACAATGAATGAAGCGATGAAACCGAATATATGTATCACCTGCAGGATGAATCCCCGTTTCAAACCGATGAGGAATCCAAAAAGCAGGAGTACGAGCAGTATGATATCCAACATAGTTACTTCAATCCTTTAATTGTTTGATTTGCCGTTCGAGGTCTTCGTACTTCTCTTGAAGTTTGATATAATCGTTCACGGCGTTCACGGCTGTCAGGACAGCAAGTCTTCCCGTGTCGAGATACGGGTTCGCAGAGTTGATTTCTCTCATTTTGTCATCCACTTTGGAGCAGACGAAGCGGATCGTATCAGGCGCCTCTGTCCCGACGATCGTATAGTGCTGACCATATATATCCACGGTAATGCGATTTTTTTCTGCTTCAGACAATCCGAAAGACCCCCGTTCACTTAAAAATTCTACACACTATCATACCATGTACCTGTTGAGAATGGTAGAACATTGTCATATGAACTCATATCCATCGTACCATACTTGTAAAGAAGGAGAGATCCGTTTTGGCCAATACCGTCATTCAAACGACATCTGATCAGATACATAAAATGAAAGAACACTATTCTTCCGTCCTCACAGGCAAGGTGCCACCCGGTGCAGTATTCTCTGCCAAGCCTGCAGGATGCACCGTCACGGCCTATAAATCGGGAAAAGTCCTCTTCCAGGGGGCCCGGGGCGAAGAGGAAGCATCCCGCTGGGGAACGAAGGTTGCTCCTAAAGTAAAGAAGATCGACAAAAAGACCACCACCCTTCCCGAAGACTTTGCTTCGTGGTCGGTGATCGGATCGGATGAAGTCGGGACCGGGGATTTCTTCGGACCGATCACGGTTGTCAGCGCCTATGTAAAACGGGAGCATCTCGAACTCGTGAAGGAACTTGGTGTCCAGGACTCCAAAAACTTGACGGACGAGACGATCAAGCGCATCGCCAAGGACCTGATCCAGACGATTCCTTACAGTCTCCTCATCCTTCATAACCCGAAATACAATGAGCTCCAGGAAAGCGGGATGACCCAAGGGAAGATCAAAGCCCTGCTTCACAATAAAGCGATCCTGAATCTGATGGACAAAATCTCCCCCGAACAGCCGGAAGGGATCCTGATCGATCAGTTTGTGGAAAAAAATACGTACTACAAACATATTGCTTCACAGAAAAAGATCCAGCGGGACCGGGTTTACTTCAGTACGAAGGGTGAAGGCATGCATCTGTCCGTTGCGGCGGCATCGATCATAGCCCGCTATGCGTTCCTGAAGGAGATGGACAAGCTGAGTGAAAAGGCCGGCGTGACGATCCCTAAGGGTGCCGGAAGCGCCGTTGATATCGCTGCGGCCAAGATCATCAAGCGCAGGGGCGTTGACTCCCTGAAGAATATGACGAAGTGGCATTTTGCCAATAGTGATAAGGCAATCAAGATTTCGAAGAAGTAGAGGGAGGTGTCATCCTTTTGGGATGGCATCTTTTTTTGTTTTGAATAGGGTCCGTTCCTCTCCGCTCCAGGTAGCCGCTTTCCATGGGGCGTGCGGTGAGCCGCTTCGGCAGGCCTGCAGGGTCTCACCCTGCCCGCTTTTCCCGTTGGAGTCGTCTACCTTCCGCTTCACTGGACTTTGTACAAAGAATGGAGAGGGGCGGATTCGAAACTTGGAATCGCCATCTTGTTCTTACATTGGATAGAAGCTGGAGACTAGGTCGTTCGTTCCTCTGCGGTCGGCCGCTTTCCACGGGGCTTGCAGTGAGCTGCTTCGGCTTATCCCCTGAGTCTCACCCTGCCCGTTTTTTCCGTTGGAGTCGTCTGCCTTCCGCTCCGGGGGACTCTGCGATTTTCGGATAGAAATAGTTCGTTATACGCAATTTAAAATGCTTCTGTATCATGATGTATTTTCACAAGATGCTCTTCGGAAGGAAAGTGGCCCATATAATATGACTTACATTCGTAATGATCTCTTGAGCTCTTTTACTTACTCGATCTTCAGGAAAAAAATCTTTTTTGCCCTGCTATGATGAGCACAGGAGAGGTAAAGTGCTTCATTTCTTTCTTGGTTGTCAGTTTGGGTAGATAGATATCATTATCGCCAATTATGTCTTTATCCACTTCCTGCATACTGACATGAGGCAGCCTTCCCATGATTCTATTAAGATGTTTTGCAGATGAAGGGATTTGATGGAGGACAAAGGGCAGGAGGATTTCTTTCATCATCCTGAGGGGTCTCTCGACTGTTCCTGTAAGAAAAACGAGAGGATTAATAGTGAATCGCTCCGCAAAGGGATCATGCATGATCATGATGAGAGATAAGTCTAGTGGAAAAGCCAAAAAAAGATGCCGGAACCACTCCCGGCATCTTTCTTAATTTATCCCCTAAGTTCCGCTCCGGCTTTCGCTTTTACGGCGTCAAGGACTTTGTTATGGACTTTCACGACTTCTTCATCGGTCAGGGTTTTGGCCGGGTCGAAGTATTTGAGGGAGAAGGCCAGGGATTTCTTGCCTGGTTCCATATGCTCTCCTTCGTAAAGGTCGAAGACGGAGACTTCTTTGAGAAGTTTTCCTCCTGCTTCTTTGATGATGGCTTGAACGTCTCCCGCTTTCACATCCTGTGTGACGACGAGGGCGATATCCCTTGTGATCGATGGGTGACGCGGGATCGGTGAGTAGCCGAGAGGTGCTTTATCATATCCGAATACCGGTGCGGCCTTCAGTTCGAATACGTAGGTTGCGTCGAGATCAAGGTCTTTTTCCACTTCCGGATGGGTGGCACCGACGAAACCGATGACTTCATCGTTCAAGAGGATTTCCGCTGTCCGTCCTGGGTGTAATCCATCGATGACGGCTTGACGGTAGCTGATGGCATCAGATACGCCAAGGTTCTCGAACATTCCTTCGAGGATCCCTTTTGCCACGTAGAAGTCAACAGGCTTCTTCTCACCCTGCCAAAGATGCGAATGCCACAGACCGGCAAGGGCCCCTGCAATGTGCTCCTCTTCCCGTGGAAGTTCTTCCCCTTCGTTCAGGAACACGGCTCCGACTTCATAGAACGCGAGGCTGTCGTTTTGACGGGCCTTATTGTACGAAATGACTTCAAGAAGCTGCGGGACGATGCTCAGGCGCAGGTTGCTCCGTTCTTCACTCATCGGCATGAGGAGGCGGACCGGCTCTTTCACATCAAGTGCGTATTGAGTCGCTTTCTTGTCGTTCGTCAGGGAGTAAGTGATCGCCTGAAGGAGACCTGCTCCTTCCAGGTAGCGGCGGACAGCGCGACGTTTCGCCTGATATGGGCTTAAACCTCCTGCTGTGGATGCCCCTTGAGGAAGGGTCATCGGGATGTGGTCATAGCCGTAGAGGCGTGCCACTTCTTCCAATAGATCTTCCTGAATCGTGATGTCGCCTCTTCTTGTCGGAGCCGTCACGTGGAAGGTATCACCGCTTACTTTAACAGGGAATCCGAGACGTCGGAAGATGCTTTCCACTTCCTCAGCGGTGATGGCTGTTCCGAGTGAAGCGTTGATCTTCTCAAGGGTGATGGATACGCGGGCCGGTTGGACGGTCATTTCATCAAAGAGGACCGTGCCTTCGAGGACTTCTCCTCCGGCATACTCAGCCATGAGCTCGGCGGCACGTTCTCCCGCTTTCAGGACGCGCTCGGGATCGACGCCTTTTTCATAACGTGTGCTCGCTTCACTGCGGAGCCCGTGATGCTTGGAAGCCCCCCTCACAATGGCGCCTGTGAAATACGCTGCTTCCAATAGGACGGTGGTGGTGTCCTGCTGGACTTCAGAGTCTGCTCCGCCCATGACGCCGGCGAGGGCGACTGGTGCCTTGCCATTCGTGATGACAAGTTGATCATCAGACAGTGTGCGCTCCGTATCATCGAGTGTCACGATCTTCTCGCCATTATGCGCACGGCGGACGACGACTTCTTTTGATCCGAATCGGTCATAGTCGAAGGCATGAAGTGGCTGACCGTACTCAAGGAGTACGTAGTTCGTGATGTCGACGACATTATTATGCGGTCGGATGCCCGCTGCCATGAGGGCGTGCTGCATCCATGCTGGTGATGGGCCGATCTTCACGTTCTTGATGATCATTGCTCCGTACAGTGGATTGTCATCTTTCGCTTCCACGCGGACAGACACGTAGTCTGACGCTTTCTCGCCGGATTCGCTCACGGATGGTTCCGGAAGCAACACATCCCGGTCGAGGATCGCCGCCACTTCGTAGGCAACACCCAGCATGCTCAAGCAATCCGAGCGGTTCGGGGTGAGTCCGAGTTCAAGGATGGAATCATCCAAGCTCAAGCGCTCCACTGCATCGGCTCCGACTTCTTCGTTTTCAGGGAATACATAGATCCCGTCAGCATGCTCTTTCGGCACAAGCTTGCTTTCGACGCCGAGCTCTTGAAGGGAACAGATCATCCCTTGGGAAACCTCTCCGCGGAGCTTCGCTTTCTTGATCTTGAAATTGCCGGGAAGGACTGCCCCTACCTTGGCTACGGCCACTTTCTGTCCTTTGGCGACATTCGGTGCCCCGCAAATGATCTGAACGGGTTCTTCTTCTCCGACATCCACGGTGCAGATATTCAGTTTATCCGCATCGGGATGCTGTTCGCATGTAAGGACATGGCCGACGACGACACCCTTGATGCCGTCCCCGATCCGCTCCACTCCTTCTACCTCGATCCCGCTGCGGGTGATCTTTTCGGCAAGTTCTTCTGGTGTGACACCTGACAGGTCCACGTAGTTTTCCAGCCATTTATATGAAACGTACATTCTTGTACCTCCTATCGATTTGTCCGGTGCGTCATACGCCCCCGTTTATTCCTTCTCGCTGAACTGTTTGAGGAAACGCGTATCGTTCGTGTAATAGTGACGGATATCATCGATTCCGTACTTCAGCATGGCAATCCGTTCAGGTCCCATCCCGAAGGCGAACCCTGAGTACTTGCTTGAATCGAATCCGGCCATTTCCAGTACGTTCGGATGGACCATTCCGGCACCGAGGATCTCGATCCAGCCGGTCCCTTTACATACGCGACATCCTTCACCGCCGCAGATCTTACAGCTGATATCCATTTCGACGGAAGGCTCCGTGAATGGGAAGAAGCTTGGACGGAGTCGGATTTCCCGGTCTTCCCCGAACATCTTCTTGGCAAATACATTCAACGTTCCTTTAAGGTCACTCATGCGGATGTGTTCATCGACGACAAGCCCTTCGATCTGTGTGAACTGATGGGAATGGGTCGCATCATCGGTGTCGCGGCGATACACTTTCCCAGGGCAGATGATCTTGATCGGTCCTTTTCCATCTGCCATCTCCATCGTCCTTGCCTGTACAGGGGACGTATGGGTGCGGAGGAGCGTTTCTTCCGAGATATAGAATGAATCCTGCATATCCCGGGCCGGGTGTCCTTTCGGCAGGTTAAGCGCTTCGAAGTTGTAGTAGTCCTTCTCCACTTCGGGACCTTCGGCAATCGTATAGCCCATACCGATGAACAGATCTTCGATTTCCTCGACGATCATGGTAAGGGGATGGTGATTCCCGCTTTTCACAGGGCGTCCTGGGAGGGTCACGTCGATTGTTTCCGATTGGAGCTTCTTCTCCACTGCTTCCTTCTCAAGGATGGCCTGCTTCGCTTCGATGGTCTCGGTGATGGCTCCGCGGACCTCATTGGCGAGGGCACCCATTTTCGGACGCTCTTCTGCAGAGAGTTTCCCCATGCCTTTCAGCGCTTCTGTCACGGGGCCTTTTTTGCCGAGATAGGCAACGCGCACATCATTCAGCGCTTTTAAATCCTGTGCTTCATTTACTTTTTCGATTGCTTCCTGTTGAAGGGATCGTAATGTTTCCTCCATGGAACATCCTCCTTTTTATCTTGCGGTCTCAGTGGACCGGTCCTTTTTTGACCAAATAAAAAAACCCCATCCCGGAAAGGGACGAGGTTTGATCGCGGTACCACCCTTATAAGCAGGCAGCGTTCGCCCACTCACTTCATTCGGATAACGGCATATGCCGGTACATCATTACATTGCCTGGGCAATGGTCCCGATGCCAACTCGAGAGGTGAAATTTCACAGCTGTCCTTCATAAGAGTGCTTTCAGTCGAGGCACTCTCTCCCTGGAGGAATTCCAGATGCTACTTTCCTCTTTCAACGTTTTTCGTATATGAGAACTATTATAGTGAATTATCGGGGAGAATTCAAACCCTTTTCGGTGTCTTCTGATTAAAATGATACATGAGGATGCCTGCAGCAATGGCCACATTCAATGATTCACTCTGCCCGTAAATCGGGATGTAGAGATTTTGATCCGTCATCTTCAGTGTATGGGAGGACATTCCGTTTCCTTCGTTCCCCATGATAAGGGCGTAGGATGCAGCAGGCTCGACGCCTGTGTATTCCACCCCGTTCTCAAGGGCCGTGCCATAAACCGGGATCCCACGCTCCTGCAGCTCCGGGATCAGCTCTTCAAGATCCATCCGCACGATCGGCAGGTGGAAATGACTGCCCTGGGCAGAGCGAAGGACTTTTTGGTTATAAGGATCCACCGTCCCCTTCCCGAGGACGACCATGTCGATCCCTGCCGCATCAGCCGTCCGGATGATGGTCCCAATATTACCGGGATCCTGGAGCCCGTCCAGGAGAAGGAAGGTACTCGCTTCGACTATATCTTCCTCCCGTTCCTGCTGCCGACAGATGGCAAAGATCCCTTGGGTGGTCTCCGTATCGGCGAGAAGGCTTCCGACCTCAGCTGATACGGTGGTGATGGATTCGGCCTCAAAGGTCCTAGGCACCTCCACTCCTTCCACGACGATCAGTTCCTGCACGACACCATCCTGCTTCAACGCTTCCTCTACAAGATGGAATCCTTCGATGATATAGGTACGGGTGAGATCCCGTTCTTTTTTGGTCAACAGCTTCTTCCATTGTTTCACGATGGGGTTTTTTGAGGATTGAATATACTTCAATCGTATCCGCTCCTTCAACGTTCTATTCAAATATCCATTATACCTCAACTTCCATACATAATATACGGGATTTGAGAGACGATAACAATGAATTCCTCATCAACCATAAAGGAGCTGGGCATAATGAGCTTGAACTTACGCAAAGCGATCATACACAATGTGCAGGGCAATTCACAGGATGAACTGAGAGATACCATCGTAGACGCCATTCAGGGAGGCGAAGAGAAGACGCTCCCGGGACTGGGTGTACTCCTCGAGGTTTTCTGGCAGAACGCTGATCCGAACGAACAGAAGATGGTCCTTGAAAAGCTTGAGAATTCCCTTCAACAGCCTCATTAAAACGAATGGCGCGCCTTCATGCAGAAGGCGCGTTTTTCATTTCACTCCAAAAGCCCCATCCCGTGGACGTTTGAGTGAAATCGTGAGTGGTAAAGAAAGGCTAAAAGCTTCGAAAGGGGAAGGAACCAAATGGGTAAAGATAACAGAGCACTCCTCGTGATCGATATGATCAATACGTTCGACTTCGACGGAGGGGAAAACCTGCTTGACCATACCCTTGACGTCGTCGATCCGATCCGGGATCTGAAGAAAAAGGCGAAAGATGCGGGTATCCCCATCATCTATGTCAACGATAATTATGGTCTATGGCAGGACAATATGAACGATATCATCGAGCACTGCAAAAAAGGGAAGGGTAGAGAAGTCATCGAGCGGCTTCACCCCGACACAGATGATTACTTCATCATCAAGCCGAAGCATTCCTGTTTCTTCGGGACACAGCTTGAAATCCTCCTTCACCAGCTGGATATCCAGCACTTGATCCTGACGGGGATCGCGGGGGATATCTGCGTCCTGTATACGGCGAATGATGCATATATGAGAGAATATGAGCTTTCCATCCCGACCGACTGTGTCGCTTCAGAGACGACTGAAGATAATGATAATGCCTTCCGGATCATCACCAAGACGATCGGGGCAGATCTGACCGACTCCCACAAGGTCGATTTCAATCACTGATCATTAGCATGCAAAAAGAGGCGCCCGCTGGCGCCTCTTTTTGATCAATCATACGTAATTTTATCGACGGTTTCACGGTCGAGCTTCTTGATGACCTCCGTGATGAGTTTCACCGCATTTTCGTAGTCATCACGATGAAGCATGGCAGCATGACTGTGGATGTAGCGGGTGGCGATGGTGATGGACAGGGCCGGTACCCCGTTCGCCGTCAGATGGATCGAACCTGAATCGGTCCCTCCCCCGGCGATGCTATCGTATTGATACGGGATGCCCAGTTCGTCTGCCGTTCTGGTGACGGCATCACGCAGGCCTTTATGGGAAACCATGGACGCATCATATAGGATGATCTGTGGGCCATCTCCCATTTTACTTGATGCTTCCTTATCGGAGATTCCCGGTGTATCACCGGCGATCCCGACATCCACACCAAAGGCGATGTCCGGCTGGATTTTCGCAGCAGATGTGCGGGCACCGCGGAGTCCGACTTCCTCTTGGACCGTTCCGACACCGTACACGATATTCGGATGATCGGCATCCTTAAGGTTTTTCAGTACATCGATGGCAATCGCACAGCCGATGCGGTTATCCCATGCTTTTGCAAGGAGCATCTTTTCATTGTTCATCACCGTGAACTCGAAGTATGGAACCACCATATCTCCCGGTTTGACTCCCCATTCCGCTGCTTCTTCGCGGCTGGAAGCACCGATATCGATGAACATATCCTTGATGTCAACCGGCTTCTTACGCGCTTCAGGAGGAAGGATATGAGGTGGCTTTGAACCGATCACACCCGTGATTTCCCCGCTATCGGTCACGATGGTCACCCGCTGGGCAAGCATTACCTGGGACCACCAGCCTCCGACGGTTTGAAAACGCAGGAAGCCCCTGCCGTCGATCTGGGTCACCATGAAGCCTACTTCGTCCAGATGACCGGCCACCATGATCTTCGGACCGTTCTCCAAACCGGTCTTCTTCGCAATCAGGCTTCCCAGGTTATCCGTAGTGATTTCATCGGCAAATGGCTCTATGTATGTTTTCATCACGTTCCGCACTTCGCGTTCATTTCCCGGTACTCCCTTGGCATCGGTCAAATCCTTGAGCATCGTCAACGTTTCGTCAAGTTTCGTCATTGTTTCGCCCCCCTAAATAATAGTCACCTTTATTATACTTGAAAGCTTCAGATTCATCAAAATATTCATTAATACCCTTCTTGCTGACGCTGATAATTCACTTCATTCTTCTTCAGGTAGGATTTAAAGATGTCTTCCGACTTGAACCCGAGAACCCGTCCAAGCTGAAGAAACTGTTGGAAGAGTGCGAGAAGGTTCTCAATGGAGCGCTCCTCCGAGAATCGGTTCACTTCACTGTACACCTTGAGGAATTCCTCTGTCGGATCCCCCTCTTCCAGTACCTCGGGCTCATCGATGGAACGGATGCCGATGTCGATTCCAAGGGAGAGGATGAAGTGGATTCCGTCTACATACTCTTCCAAGATGACCTCTTGCTCGGAAGGGGCCTTCTTGCTCCAAAACTTGAAGCACCTCGTTTCATTCGCCAATTCCCCGAGTTCGACGAGGAGGGCCAGGATTTTTTTATCGACCAGGTCGGCGTCTTGAAGTCCGTGCTCGCTTTCAATGTGCCGATCCAGTTCATTCTGCATATTCAATAGTTGATTCCAATCCATTATGCTCACCTTTCCTTTCTACACTATCTAGTATGACAAATTTTCAGAGGAATTTTAAATAAAACGAAACCTTTTTTTTATCCATCCGTATGTACATGAAGAATCCATATGCCTACGGAGGTAATCTTCATGTTTTTACTGATCCGACTGGTCCTTTTATTCCTCATTATCTATCTTCTGTACCGCTGTGTGAAATATATCCTCAATCCGAAAAGAAAGCTTGAACTGGCAAAGGAACAGCGCAGGTTTTATTTCCTGGATGATCAGGAAAATGTGCACAAGAACTTTCATGTCACCTACAAAGGGGTCCTGTTCGAAGGGGAAAAGTATATGGGGTCTACCGACCATTCCTTCGATGTGGTCTCGATCTTCGTATGGGCGGAGAACATCGCGACCCTGAAAGGGCTGAACACGGAAGACTTCCACTACGTCCAGAATGAAATCAAGGAGCGGTATCCTGCCGCCAAGATCGACTGGAAGAGTCCCATACATGAACTCCTGAAGAAAAAAGAACGGTAGCACAGCAAAGGGGGCGTCCACCAGGACGGCCCCCTTTCTTATTTGCTCGGAAAGAATTCATTCCATGAAATGACCCGCACCTTTTCCCTGAGAAGATAAAACAGGACAGCCAGGGACAGGATGATCATGACGATGATCGGCGGGGAGAACGTGGTGATGTATTGACCGAATACCGTATAAAAGAATGCCAGGGGAATATTCGAGAGGAAAGCCGCCCTGAGGAACGGTTTGAATTCCCTATGACGCTCAAGGAGACACAGATTGAGGAGCTGATAGTGGACGAACGGGATCAGCTTCAACACCGCGATCTGACCGGTCGTCAATACGGCATTCCGGCCGAACCACTTTTCCTTCAGCTTCAGGAGCCTTTCGGCGAACGTCGGAACCCCTTTGATGACAAAGAAGAAAAGAACGGATAAGAGCGTCAAACCGATCAGGGAATAAATCGTCCCGAACACACTTCCGAACAATAGACCTCCCGCCATGCAGACCAGTGCGACAGGGATGAAGAGGAACTGCCTTAAGATGTGGAACAGAATGAACAGGAAAGGGGCGATAAAACCACTCGCTTCCATGACGGCAAATGCAGCGACTAAACGATCATCCATGATGCAAAACCCCCTACTATGCCTCTGATGATGTTCACGTGCTATTCTATCCTATGAGACGCCCCCTCCTGTCAGAACTCACAAGACAAACCAGATATAAAGTCCCCCATGCAGGATGACCAGCAATGGGAAGCCTAGCCTGAACGCAACATGCTTCGTCTTATGGCGATGGATGCGCATGCCGAAGTAACTGCCGACGCTCCCCCCTAGGATCGCCACCTGCCACAGCGTCCGTTCGCTGATCCGGTACTCCCCCCGCCTTGCCTTTTCTTTGTCGCGACCCATCAGGACGAAACCGGCGATATTGATCACGATGAGATACAGATTCAATGCGATGACCCATGTTTCCATGCAATCTCCCTTTCTCTCTATGCAAAAAGGACCGGCCACCGTGGGCCGATCCCTCAACAAGATTACTTGTTCAATTGTGCTTTTGCTGCGTCAGCCAATTGGTTGAACGCATTGATATCAGAAACCGCTAGCTCAGCAAGCATTTTACGGTTCACTTCGATACCAGCAAGCTTAAGTCCGTGCATCAAACGGCTGTAAGAAAGACCGTTCATACGTGCAGCTGCATTGATACGAGTGATCCAAAGCTTACGGAAGTCACGTTTTTTCTGGCGACGGTCACGATAAGCATACATGTATGATTTCATGACTTGTTGGTTTGCTACTTTATAAAGAGTATGTTTTGAACCGAAATAACCTTTGGCTAATTTAAGAACTTTTTTACGACGTCTGCGAGTTACTGTTCCGCCTTTTACGCGTGGCATAATAATTCCCTCCTATTTCTTACTTGCTTTTTATTTAAGGTTGTCAAGCATATGACGAATGCGTTTGAAATCTCCTTTAGAGACAACAGCAGCTTTACGTAGCTTACGTTTTGCTTTAGTAGATTTATTAGCGAATAAATGGCTTGTGTAAGCGTGAGAACGTTTAAGTTTACCAGAACCTGTTTTCTTGAAACGCTTAGCTGAGCCGCGGTGAGTTTTCATTTTTGGCATGTGCTTTTCCTCCTCGGGTCGATTATTTTTCGTTGACTGGTGCGAGCACCAAGAACATGCTGCGACCATCCATTTTAGGCTTTGATTCAACGGTTGCAACGTCTTTGCACTCATCGGAGAAACGATCGAGTACACGTTGGCCGATCTCTTTGTGCGTGATCGCACGGCCTTTAAATCGGATAGACGCTTTAACTTTGTCTCCTTTTTCAAGGAACTTACGAGCATTGCGAAGTTTCGTATTGAAATCATGGTCATCGATCGTCGGGCTCAGGCGAACCTCTTTCAGATTGATGATCTTTTGATTTTTACGGGCTTCTTTTTCTTTCTTCTGTTGTTCGAACTTAAACTTTCCGTAGTCCATGATACGGGCAACGGGTGGTTTTGCAGTTGGAGCAACGAGAACAAGATCAAGATTGACGCGTTCTGCGATTTCAAGGGCTTCGTTCTTGGTTTTGATTCCAAGCTGTTCACCATTCTGATCGATCAGACGCACTTCACGGGCACGAATCGTTTCGTTTAAGATCATGTCTTTGCTAATAACTAGCCACCTCCAAGGTAATTTAAAAGAATACGCGGTATCGGTTTGCAGCACCCGACCTTCATTTCAGAAACAAAAAAGATGCGAGTGTCGAAACACCCGCATCTGATTATAAAGCACATCGCTTAATTATCATGAAAGTTACCTGGTAACTGCAAAACGCGTCATTCAGGTGAGAAGCGGGATGCCTCTACTTGTACCAAACTGTATTCAATTCACCTTAGATACTATACCATAAGACAATACCAAAGTCAAACCGGTTTGTCACAACGTATTTCATGATAGCATTCATCTCGGTAGAGTGCAACCTTTTTTTGAGGTTTTCCCGAAAGATGCATGCTCACCGGCAAAAAGAAAGACGTTATCCGCGTTTCGCTTCGGATTTCACCATATCGGCAAAGGCATCGAAGGAAAGCGTCTCTGACTTCTGTTCACCATACTTGCGGACATTGACGGCTTTTTCTTTGATTTCGTTATCCCCGACAACAAGCATGTATGGCACCTTGCTCATCTGGGCTTCACGGATCTTGTAGCCGATTTTTTCATTCCGGTCATCAATATCGACACGGAGGCCTTCAGCCTGCAATTTTTCCTGTACTTCTTTGGCATAGTCGAAATGCACATCCGGCGATACCGGGATGACCTGTACCTGAGTCGGTGCGAGCCATGTCGGGAATGCCCCTTTGTACTCTTCGATGAGGAAGGCCACAAAGCGTTCCATTGTCGAGACGACACCGCGGTGGATAACGACCGGACGATGTTGCTTCCCGTCTTCCCCCACATAAGTGAGATCGAAACGTTCCGGAAGAAGGAAGTCCAACTGGACAGTGGAAAGGGTCTCTTCTTTGCCGAGGGCAGTCTTCACTTGAACGTCAAGCTTCGGTCCGTAGAAAGCCGCTTCCCCTTCTGCTTCGAAATAGTCGATTTCCAGCTCATCCATGGCTTCTTTCAGCATGCCTTGAGCCTTGTTCCACATCTCGTCGTCATCGAAGTATTTCTCTTTGTCTTCCGGATCGCGGTAAGACAGGCGGAAGGAATACTCGTTGATATCGAAGTCTTTATATACTTCCTGTACAAGATGGACCACACGCTTGAATTCATCCTTTATCTGATCCGGGCGGACGAAGATATGGGCATCATTCAACGTCATGCCACGTACACGCTGGAGGCCAGAGAGGGCACCGGACATTTCATAGCGGTGCATGAGACCCAATTCCGCGATACGGATCGGCAACTCCCGGTAGCTGTGGATGCTATTTTTATAAATCATCATATGATGTGGGCAGTTCATCGGACGGAGAACAAGATCTTCGTTGTCCATCTCCATGATCGGGAACATATCTTCCTGGTAGTGATCCCAGTGACCGCTTGTTTTGTAAAGCTCGACGCTTGCGAGTGCCGGAGTATACACGTGGTTGTAGCCCAGGCGCTCCTCTTTATCCACGATATAACGTTCGACGATGCGGCGGACGGTTGCCCCTTTCGGAAGCCACATCGGCAGACCCTGACCGACCTTTTGGGACGTCATGAACAGATCCAGTTCCTTCCCGATTTTACGGTGATCGCGTTCCTTCGCTTCTTCAAGCAGGCGGAGATGCTCTTCCAGGTCTTCTTTCTTGAAGAAAGCTGTACCATAGATCCGCTGCAGCATTTTGTTGTCGCTGTTTCCGCGCCAGTAGGCACCTGCGATGCTGAGGAGTTTGAACTCCTTGATCTTGTTGGTCGACGGGATGTGGATCCCGCGGCAAAGGTCGAAGAATTCGCCTTGTTCGTAGATGGATACCTGCTCCCCTTCAGGGATGGCTTCAAGAAGCTCGAGCTTATATTCATCGCCGACTTCCTCATAAATGCGCTGGGCTTCATCACGGCTTACCTCTTTACGGATGACCTCGAGGTTTTCACCGGTGATCTTTTTCATTTCCTTTTCGATCAAAGGAAGATCTTCAGGTGTGAAGGTATGCTCGGAATCGACATCATAGTAGAATCCACCTTCGATGACCGGTCCGATGCCGAGTTTCGTTTCGGGATACAGGCGTTTGATCGCCTGAGCCATCAAGTGGGCTGTACTGTGGCGCAGGATTTCCAGGGCGTCTTCACCTGGTGGAGTGATGATTTCGATGCTTCCATCGCTTTCAATTCCTGTCCGGAGATCAATCAGATTCCCATTCACTTTCCCTGCCAATGCCTTTTTCTTCAGACCTGGTGAGATCGAGGCTGCGATTTCCTCTGTTGTTGTCCCTTTTGGGAACTCCTTCACATTCCCATCAGGGAACTGCATTTTCACTACTTCTGACATAGCATATCACTCCTTTTATGATTCATCATTGGCCAAGAATCGGCCGAATAAAAAACAAAAAACCCCGTCTCTCCGTAAATATACGAAGGGACGAGGTTGCACTCGCGGTTCCACCCAACTTTTCATCCCCATCACGGGAATGACTTCATTGTCTTGATAACGACGTTTCGCCGTCGATGACTACTGGGGATATCCCCGTTCGCAATCGAAGTTCAGAGGTGGTCAATTCATCCTTGCTGATAGGAAGCTTGCAGCCATTCGGCTTCCCTCTCTGTAATCCCGTCCGGAAGATTGTTGTCCTCATCATAACCTGTTTGTATGCACTTAGTATGTAGGTATTATAATCGGTTATGTCCGGAAAAGCAAGAGGGCGCCATCCTATCTTATTCGTTGGCAAGATCCAGGGGGATGCACGGATCGGGGAAGTAGCTGACCGGAAGGATATCCAGTCTGTCTTCAAATATATTTCTCAGGGTGGTGACGATTTTCTCCTCTTCCGTTCCATATACAAAAATGCTTTTCGGTGCAAGCGACAGCAACGGAGCGATGGTGGAGGAATCTACATACAGGGGGTGCTGAAAGAACAATCGTTTATCGATGGCGTTCATCAGCTCTTCCTTCGTCACTTCCGTATAGTGGCCATCGAAAAAACGGAAGCCTGTCCTCGAAGGATACAAGTGGATGGTATCGGTCCTCTCTCCCCTGATGGCGAGATACTCCCTCAGCATCTGGATGAACACTTGATATTCCTGCTCCATCTTGTACTCATCAATGGCAAGTCCGAGCATCTCCCTCCATTTATCATGGAGGTTCTTCAACCTGAATGTCGCAAAGGAATCGAACGTGACAGGTGCCGGATGGCAGAGGAGGTTCTGAACTTCTCCCAACACGAGCCCACTCTCATCCCAGTCGGTCAAGAATTCCGTCAGTTCCGGTCGTTCCCCGCTCCTCATTTCTGAAATGATGGCGCAGATCTGGTCCACTTCCTCCGGATCATTGTAATAATAATCCGCTTTAAGGGTCTCTTCCGTCCACCCCTTCCACATCTCGTTGATGATGAAGGTCGTCAGGCTTGTTCCAAGACTGATTCTATCACGGTCGGTCTTCACTTCTATCGAAATTGCATAGTGGCTGCATCTTTGAATCTGCGTTTCCTTTATCCAGGATGGTGCGCACAGATGCTTCTGACATCGCAGTGCATCAGCCTTTCGTCTGAAAATCAATTCTACCAATCGATCCCGCCTCCTTAAAGCCATTTCCCTGCTTTATGTATATGGAGGGCCTGGCCAATTTAGAAGTGGGGGGCGAATAAATTTACAGGACGCGTCCGGGTCGGGCACGTTTTCGGGACCCTGCAAAGGAGGTCTGGACAACACGAAAAGGGATTATTTCATGACGAAGGCAATCCATGTAGGTTCTTACTGCTTCTCATCGTTCCCTTGCGAGATGGGTTATCCGTGATCGTACTCGGCCTGCATGCTGCTCTTTCCTCAGGAGTCTTCCGATCAAACGCAGGTACCTATGGAATCATTGGACAAATGAAAAACCCGAATCCAATTGCCTTATCACAGGCAATTGGATTCGGGTTTCGCTACACGTTTTCCCTAGCCACTCATGTATCCTATTCCCGTCTGTTACGTCCATCGATCAGAACGGGTGCGGCCAGGTATTTGATCCTTTCCATGATCCTCGCGGCTTTTAGTTTTTCCTCTTCCCCGCGCTGTGAATAGGTAAGGTGATGGGTCAACTCGCTATGATTGAAGTTGGAGGTGAAGAAGGTCGGCAGGTTTTCAAGCATCCTGTACTGCAGGATCGTACCGAGGATTTCATCCCGCCCCCAACTCGACATCGTTTCCGCCCCGATATCATCGAGCATGAGGATGGGCGCCGTTTTGACGGCATCCAGTTTTTCATTGGTTGTATGATCACCGAGGGACTGCTTGATCTCGCGGAAGAACTCCGGAACATAGACAATCATGGACGAGATCTTCTTCTCGGCGAGCTCGTTGGCAATCGCACCGAGGAGATACGACTTCCCGACACCGAACTTTCCGTAGAAATAAAGGCCCTTCATCTTCTTGCCTTCTTCGTAATCGCGTACGAAGGCCATGGCCTGACGGATTGCTTCCACCCTCCCCTTGGAGTCGGGCTCAAGTTCATCGAAGGAGGCATGAAGGATATCTTTCGGCACGTATAAACTTTTGATCAAACGCTGGGAGCTTGTCCGTTCGTCGTGCACGACTTTCCTCGGACAACGATGATACTCGATATCGATGACACGTCCCCTCACAACAAGATGGGGCTCATACCCTTCCATCATATTCTTGCATTCAGCCAGGGAAGGACATCCGCTGCATTCCTTACTCTGGGAGATGTATTCATATAATTTCATCAGATTCGCATCGATCACATCCCCAGGTACATCCTCCTTCCTGACGAAATCCTTCACATCGGGGTTCGCCAGGATCTCTTTTCTCATGGCGTCATACCGCTCTTGAAAAGAACCGGATGCAGCAAGCCTCTTGAGTGTATGGTTGATTCTTTCCATCTCCTTCACCTACTTCCGAAAATTCTTCAATTCTTCTTCTAGTTTTCTTTTTTCGGCTTCCAGGTCATAGGTTTCCCCGTTCTGACTTTTCGCCTCGACTTTCTCATCTTCCTGGAACCAATCAGGCAGTTTCTCCGTCCTGATCGGCTTCCTACGGGTGGTCCGCTTTTCATTTTTACCGGATGCCCACTCCATGTATTGCTTATGTTCATTCTTGGCAAGCTCCATCGCTTCTCCGGCAGTGGTCACTTTCTTCCTGGCCCAATGGGAAGCAATCTTCTCCATATACCCTTTCGTCAGCTTCATATCCGTCTTCAGCAGCACATACTGAATGAGGACATTGATGACGGGAAGGGGCAGTTTCTGCGTCATGACAATCTCTTCAACAACCTGAAGATCCGACTTCGATGCGGCACTTCCATTGGAGATATCAGCGAGGACATCCTTTGGCGATGTGCTTTCAAGATACTCCAGAAGCTCCTCCTCCCTCGTCAACGGTTTGGAGGCTTCTTTGTTCACTGGTTTCGCTTTCGGCGTCAGATCGGGCAGTTCATCGCCGGTTTGCAGCTGATACCAATCACGGGCGGATTTCCGCAATTGCTCTACATCAATCGCTTCATCTGAATCGAGGGAACCCAATAGGATGTTTTTCATCTGAAGGGGACCGATCCCGTATAGATAGCTGAGCTTCAGGATCGTCTCTTTCACGAGAGGGGTGAAAGCCCTTCTCGGCACCATGGATTCTGAAAGTCCGTTGAGCAACAGGCTGAAATCAAAGTCGATATCATCCATGGGAGGGCCATCGTTCTTCCCATAGCCGATATACGCCTTCGCTTCGTTCGTCAATGAGCCGTCATTGGCCTCATGGCGAAGGAAGTCGATGCTGTTCTCCGAGGAGAATACATCCTGAAACGATCGGGTGACATCTGTAAAGCTATCCGCTTCCATCCCGCGATCAGTGAACGATTCTTTCAGGCGCAGGTAGTGGGACCGTCCAATCTTCCTGAACAGATATACATTCAGCATTCCATCTGTGAAAAAATCATTGGGCAGCAGCGGGGGCTGAAGTTCATAAATGAAGCTCCGCTCGCCCTCCCCTTTCTTCGCGTACGTCTTAAGCAGGCCGATCCCCTCAAGCTTCATGCGCGCTTCGTGGATTTCCTGGAGATTCATGGACAGGATATTCATGAGATGATAATGGTTGGAAGGTGCCGACCATAGCCTGCTTTCTTCCACCTCTCCCCACAGGCTCATATACAGGCTGTAGGAAACGGGACCGATCAGGGGCTGATATAAGAATGTGATGATCTTCCTCTCAAATTCCTGCAGGAGCCCGTTGGTGCAGACCGTATAATGATCCACAGGCTGAATTTCATTCCAGTGATTCTTCATCATTGACCTCTACCTTTCGACACATAAGAGAAAAAGAGCCAAAGATGGACTCTTCAGCTCGGTCTTTCACTCTTTTTTGATCAGTTCTTTTAATTCATCTATGAACACATTGATATCCTTGAATTGTCTGTATACCGAAGCAAACCGGACGTAAGCGACTTCGTCGACCTGCGCCAGGCGATCCATGACCATCTCTCCCACTTTCACGGACTCGACCTCGGACACCCCCTGATTGCGGAGGTCCTTTTCGATATTCAGGGAAAGCTTCTCGAGCGTCTCCAATGGGACAGGACGTTTCTCGCATGCCTTAATAAGACCGCGGAGGATCTTTTCTCTGCTGAACTCTTCTCGCAGGCCTTCCTTCTTCACCACAATCAAAGGCAGTTCTTCCACCTTTTCGAACGTGGTGTACCGGAACCCGCACACTTCACATTCTCTTCTTCTCCTGATGGAACGCCCTTCATCAGCCGGACGCGAATCCACCACCCGGGTGCCGTTATTCTGGCAGGACGGACATTTCATACTATCAGCTCCGTTATGCTAAACTCATTTACACTTATGATATAGAAAAGTGGTGCTCACCACAAGTTCTCGCTATCTTACCCTCGTTAATTTCCCGTCCAGGACATCATAATAATTCTTGATCTGCGCCTTCAGGACGGAATACGTACCGAGGATCTTCCCCTTATCCGTACTCAGTTTGAAATCGACCGCCGTCTCGAGGGGCCTTACCCCGATGACCGTGGCAACGATGAACAGCTGCGGGGTCCCGTTCTTCCGGATCGTGATCTCTCCCCTGTCCTTTGATTCGGACAGGATATCGTACTGGGGAGAGGAGAACAATTCGAGGACGGCATTGAATGTCCCACTTTGCATGGATTTATAATAATGGGTCTGCAGGACTTCTTCTTCCTGCTTATCCGATGTTTCACATTCCGATTGAAAACGTTTCAGCAAGGTCTTGATTCCGCTCATGATCATTTTCCTCCCTTTGTATATCCCCATTTTACACGAAAAACTGAGGATTGAAAATGGAGACATTGAAAGCGGGAACAACTCCAATAAAAAAAGAGATGCATGAGTCATGCACCTCTTGAAGATTCAACTATTAGAGCGCCTGAGCCTGTGATTTCTTAACCTGTACAGGTCCCATGCCGCGCGGAAGTTCGATTGTTTCACGGGTATCAGCACCCAATGCTTCAGCTATATATTCTGCAGCGATGTTCGGATCTAGATCTCCGCATGTATACACATCGATGCTGGCATATCCATGTTCAGGAAAGCTGTGGATGGTCAGGTGGGATTCAGAGATGATCACCACTCCGCTCACGCCTTGTGGAGCAAATTTGTGAAAGGCCACTTCACGGATTTCAGCACCTGATTTAAGAGCTGCGTCCACAAACGTTTTTTCAATTCCTACTACATCATTCAACTTTTCAAAATCGCAACCCCATAGTTCAGAGATTACATGACGACCCATTGTTTCCATTTGATCGTTTCCCCCTTTGACATAATTTTTTTCGTCAAAATGAACAAGTCCCTTGGCAAAATCTTAACCACCACGGGGGAAAGTTAGTCCGAAGAGGTCCTAACCCTTTAAGTAGTTAACTCAGTAATCATTTGCTGTTAAGAAGTTCACGAAAAATAGTATACTTGGTTTAAACCCCATTTGCAATAAATTTTCAAAAGTTTTTTCATGGGTCCGATCTCGCATCCAGTGTGCAGGGATATGGATTTTCCCGACGTGAAAGCCTGCATACGGACTAGTACTTCTTGTCTGGAGGGCCCAGACGGTGCCTATGGGTTTTGATGTGGTCAGCAGGCTGGTGGCCCCCGGCAGGTTTCCGGTTCCTGGCAGGCCATTTAAGCACGAAAAAAGAACGCATCCTCGATGCGTTCCTATGTTCGTTCGTTCTTTTTATATTGGTTCTTTCAAACATTCACCCCGGCTGCCGCTTCCATCTTGGATGCCGTGAACCTCACTAGGTCGACGACCCGGCAGGAGTAACCCCATTCATTATCGTACCATGCAAGCACCTTGACTTTGCGATCATCCATCACCATGGTGGAAAGACCATCTATGATGGCAGAGTGGGGATTGGTGTTGAAATCGATTGACACGAGTGGCTCCGTCGTGAATTCAACGATTCCGTGCATGGAGCCCATTGAGGCAGCCGTGAAGGCATCATTGATTTCATCGACCGTTACATCCCTTTTTACATCGACCACAAGGTCCACAAGAGATACATTCGGAGTCGGGACACGAAGTGCCATCCCGTGAAGCTTACCTTTCAATTCCGGCATGACGAGAGCCAACGCCTTTGCTGCTCCAGTCGTCGTCGGAATGATGGATTGGCCGCACGCTCTCGCCCTCCGAAGGTCTTTATGGGGGTTATCGATATTCTTTTGATCATTCGTATAGGCATGCACCGTGGTCATCAGACCGTTTTCAATCCCGAACTGCTCATGAAGCACTTTTGCCACAGGTGCCAAGCAATTTGTGGTGCATGATGCATTGGAAATCACATGATGTTCGTCGATTTTGAGAGCGTCTTCGTTGACCCCCATCACGATGGTAACGTCTTCATTTTTACCCGGGGCCGTCAAGATCACTTTTCTTGCACCAGCATCCAGATGCAGGGCAGCTTTCTCCCTAGAATTGAACTTGCCTGTGGCTTCGATGACGATATCCACATTCAATTCATTCCATGGAAGGGCAGCCGGATCGCGGTTGCTCAGTAGCTTTACCGTCTTCCCATTGACAATCAGTGAATCCTCCCCGATTGCCACATCTGCCTGAAATGTACCGTGGTTGGTATCATACTTGATCAGATGCGCCAGTGTTTCTGCCGGATAGCTGGCATTGATGGCCACGACTTCCAAGTCATCCTCCATAATCGCCTTCCGAAATACCATTCTCCCAATTCGACCAAATCCATTGATTGCCACTCTCGCCATCATATATCCTGCTCCCCTCTATATTAATGTTATACTCATATGTTTGTTTTCTAAAAATAGTATAACATATTTAACGGAATTGACCACCAAGTTTTGCATATAGTCGAAATGTTGTAACATTCTGATAACGCTTTCTTTTATTCATATTTCTTACAGCTTGGTTAAAGTCCACTAAGCTCCCCGGAAAAATAGAAAAGCCGCCGGACAAATTCCGGCGACTTTCCATTCACGGCTTCAATCCCCATGCAGTCAGGAGTTCTTCCACCTGCTTCAAGGTATCTTCCACCGAACCATTATTATCAATGACTGCGTCTGCCTTCTCTACTTTTTCCCTCAAGGGGAGCTGAGAGGAAATGCGGGACGCTGCCTCTTCTTCGGTCATTTTGTTCCGCTTCATCAATCGGCTGAGCTGAACGTCTTTTTCCACGGTGACGACGATCGTCCGATCCACCATCCATGTCAGATCACTTTCAAATAGAAGGGGAATATCCATGATGATGGTCTGTTTCCCGTTTTCAACGGCCTCGTCTTTATGGGAGAGCATCATGCTCCTTACAGCCGGATGCACGATTCCATTGAGAAGATTCCGTTTCGTCTGGTCATTGAAGATGATGGCCCCGAGAACTGCACGGTCGATCTGGCCGTTTTCCTGTAGGATGCCCTTGCCGAATGCTTCGACGATGGCGAGGTACGCGGGCTGCCCGACTTCCACCACCATGCGTGCTGCAAGATCTGCATCGATGATGGTATACCCCTTTTCTTGTAGTAATGCCGATACTGTACTTTTACCGCTTGCAATGCCGCCCGTCAGTCCAATGATGTTTGCCACTTTCATCGATCCTTTCGTTCAGCACCATTCCCTAGAACCGCATGATCCCCAGACAAATCAATAGGACGCCAGGCAGAAAGGCGACCCGCTGGATCCATCTGATATGAGAGAAGTAGACGCCCAACTGCAATCCGCAGGTGAGGAAGATGAAACTCATGGAGAAGATGGCGATGGCAAGTGGAAAAGGAGAATAATTCAAAAGCGCGGCCCCCAGCCCTGCACCGAACGAATCAAGGGAAAGGGCGATGCCGAGCATGAATGCTTCGACGCCGGTAATGGTTCCGGAGCGGTCGAAATCGGCCGTCAACGGACGCCTCATGATCTGGATCACGAGGCCGATCGATTTGATTTCCACATTGATCAAGGTCTTTTCTTTCTCTTCCACGGGTGTGTCCTTCTCCGGTCTGAAAAACTGATAAAGCACCGCGAGTCCGATGGCCACCAGGATCAACCCTCCGACCCTTCCTGCCCATTCGGGTGAAAGGATGACAGAGATCGCTTGACCCATGAACATGGCGATCAATAAGCATAATGCAGAGCATAAGGAAATGATGGTGATTGATTTTATAGGTATTTTGACTTTTCGTAATCCATATGTCAGTCCCGTACTGAAATTATCAAGGCTTACAGCAAATGCCAGTAGTAGTAAGGAGAAAAGTGTGTTCATTCTGATAGCCCTCCCAATCATCAATACAATACTATATGGTATGGGCTTATCAGATGTTAAATGTTAAAGGCGCTGGCAGTGGGGGCAATAATGCGTCCCTCTTCCTGCGGATACTTTCTTCTCGATCGGCGTACCGCATTGTCTGCAAGCTTCGCCATTCCTGCTGTACACATACAGGTTCTGCTGGAACATCCCCATTTGTCCCTGGGAGTTCACGTAGGAGCGGATCGTGCTCCCCCCCATATCCACCGCTTCCCTGAGGGTGGCGATGATGCTTTGATGCAGATTCCCGACTTCATCAACTGTCAGGGATGATGCTTTCCGGTCGGGATGGATACCCGAACGGAATAGCGCTTCGTCGACGTAAATATTCCCGAGTCCCACCATGACGGTTTGGTCGAGGAGAACGGCCTTGACGATCCTTGAGGTTCCGGCAAACCTGCCGTGAAGGTAGTCAGGCGTGAACGCTTCTTCAAACGGTTCGGGTCCAAGCTGCAGGAGGGGCAGATGAAGAAGTTCTTCCCCTTTTTTGAACAAGTGCATCGTCCCGAATTTCCGTACATCGCGGTATCTCAATTCCGTCCCATCCGTGAACGTGAATACCACATGGGTATGCTTCTCCACGGGCTCATCCTTTTGATGAAGGGCATACTTCCCCTCCATCCTCAAATGGGAGACAAGGGAGACATCATTCAGGTAAAAGATCAAAAACTTCCCCCGTCGTCCCATCGCAAGGATTTCCTGACCTTTAAGGGAGTCCGTGAATTGAGCCGTCTCGGATGGTTGCTTGATCATCTTCGGCCAGCTCACGGCCACCTCTTTGATCGTCTTTCCTACTACAAGGACCTCCAATGTCCTTCTGACTGTTTCTACTTCTGGAAGTTCAGGCACCGGTCCTACTCCTCTCTATTTGGCATCGTACCATGTGTCGCCATAGGAATAGTCCACCTTGAGGGGCACTTCAAGCTCCATTGTCTGTTCCATGACTTCAGGTACGATTTTTTCCAGGATCTCGATTTCATCCTTCGGCGCTTCGAAGATCAGTTCATCATGCACCTGAAGGAGAAGGCGGGATTTCAGATTTTCTTTTTCAAGGCGGGCTGCCATATCGATCATCGCTTTTTTGATGATATCGGCTGCACTTCCTTGAATCGGTGTGTTCATCGCTGTACGCTCCGCGAAGCTCCGCAGGTTGAAGTTCCGGCTCGTGATTTCAGGAAGGTATCTCCTGCGTTTGAGCAGGGTCGTGACATAGCCTTTCTGTTTGGCATCCTGCACGATGTCTTCCATATAATCCTTTACCCCAGGGAAGCTTTCAAGGTATTTGTTGATGAACTCACCGGCTTCTTTCCGTGAGATATCCAGGCTCTGTGACAGACCGTAGTCGCTGATCCCGTAGACGATCCCGAAGTTGACGGCTTTCGCATGACGCCGCATATTCGATGTAACATCTTCTTTTGCCACCCCGAAGACGTCCATCGCCGTCTTTGTATGGATATCCATATCGTTCCGGAAGGCTTCGATCAGCTTTTCATCTTTAGCGATATGGGCAAGGACGCGAAGCTCGATCTGTGAGTAGTCGGCCGCGAACATCACCCAGCCCTCTTCTGATGGAATGAATGCCTGTCTGATTTTACGGCCTTCTTCCAGCCTGATCGGGATGTTCTGAAGGTTCGGATCCGTCGAGCTGAGGCGCCCGGTCTGAGTGAGGGCCTGATTGAAACGCGTATGGATCTTCCCGGTTTCCTCATGGACCACCTTCAACAACCCTTCAAGGTATGTGGACTGCAGCTTACCAAGCTGTCGATAATGGAGGATGTAGTCGATGATCTCATGCTTCGACTGCAGCTTCTCCAATACATCGGCAGACGTTGAGTAGCCGGTCTTCGTCTTCTTGATGATAGGAAGACCGAGCTTATCGAACAGGACTACGCCGAGCTGCTTGGGAGAATTGATATTGAAGCTTTCCCCTGCGAGCTCGTGGATTTTCTTCTCCAGTTCAACAAGACGTTCGGCGAGTTCATCCTTCATTTCATTCAGACGATCACAGTCCACCTTCACACCGGTGTGTTCCATCTCGGCCAGGATCAGGGCGAGAGGAAGCTCAAGATCGGTAAACAATTCTTGTTGATTGTTCTCCTCGAGCTCGTCCATGCATGTCCCTTTCAAGGTCCAGAGAACGAACGCCTTCCTTGCGATGTGTTCAGACAGCACCTCAAGATCCGGTACCTTCTGTTTCGCCCCTTTGCCGAAGACCGCTTCATCGGATTTCATGCCGGCCTGTCCGTGTCCTTTGGCAATCGTGGCGAAATCCTCACTCGATTCAGAAGGATTGATGATATAAGACGCGAGCAAGAGATCGAAGTCGATCCCTTCGATTTCGATGCCTTCCCTCAGGAAGGATACGATCGTTTCTTTAGCGTTGTAGACATGCTTGACGGATTCCCCGTCCTCGGCCCACGCTTTGAACGCTGGGGACGCTGCTGCCGTTTCCATGGAAAAGAAATAGGTTCCCTTTTCGTTGTGGAGACCGATCCCGATGACCTTGCCTGTATGATAATTATCCTCGAGCATTTCAATATAGAGGGAGCTTTCCTTTGCAAGATGATCCTCTTTGATTTCGTCCAGTACCGCGAATGAAATCTCCTCTTGTTCCACCGGTTCTTCCTCGACGGTTTCACCCATTTTCTCGAGAAGGGAATTGAAGCCGAGATCCTTGAAGACGGCTTTCAGTTCCTGGGTCTCCTCCCCTTCATAGTGAAGGTCGTCGAGACCCACATCCACCGGCGCTTCACGGAGGATCGTTGCCAGTTCTTTACTCATGATGGCCTGTTCCTTATTCTCTTCAAGCTTCTCCTTCAGCTTCTTCCCGCTCACCTGATCGATGGAAGACAGAAGCTCTTCAAGCGTTCCGAACTGCTTCAACAGTTTGATCGCCGTCTTCTCACCGACACCCGGTACGCCAGGGATGTTATCCGAGCTGTCTCCCATGAGACCCTTCATATCGATGACGCGGTCGGGCGTGATTTCCCACTTTTCCTTCACGTGTTCCGGCGTATAGATTTCAAGATCCGTGATCCCTTTACGCGTGATGCACACTGTCGTTTTATCCGAGCTGAGCTGCGTCAGATCCTTGTCTCCCGAAAACACTTTCACGTCAAAGCCTTCCGCTTCGGCCCTCAGTGACAGGGTCCCGATGATGTCATCGGCCTCGTAGTTCTCCTTCTCGTATCGTTTGATCCCATATGCATCCAGAAGCTCCCGGATGTAGGGGAACTGTTCCGATAGCTCGGGCGGGGTCTTTTGTCTGCCCCCTTTATATTCCTTGAATGTTTCATGCCTGAAAGTGGTCTTTCCGGCATCGAATGCAACCAGGATATGCGAGGGTTTCTCATCCTCGAGGATCCTTTGAAGCATCGTAGTGAAGCCATAGACGGCATTCGTATGTACACCTTTATCGTTGTTCAACAGCGGCAGGGCAAAAAATGCGCGATATGCGATACTGTTTCCATCGATCAAGACTAGTTTTTTTGACATGGCGGTACCTCCTGTACGTTCATCACATAAGGATGAACCTTCTCTATACCCATTCTACCATGACCGGGATTGAAAGGAAAAATCCCCACCCCTGACCGCCATGAGGGACACGGTGTCTGGCCCTGCCCGTCGTGCTGAAAACGGGTGAGGACCCTCCCTTCCATACTGGCTAACGGCTGGAGTCTCCCGTCGCACAACAAAAGCCTCCGGACAGGAGGCTTTGCGATCATTCAGTATAGCCCATCAGCAGGCGGGCATAAGGTGAATCGGATGGAAGGACGATCACAGTTTCATCGTCAATCGTCTTTTTGTAGGTTTCAAGCGTACGGTACAGATCATAAAACTCAGGGTCTTTAGAGAATGATTTATTATAAATCACCGCCGCTTCGGATTCCCCCTCAGCCCTGATCACATTGGCCTCCGTTTCTGCTTTTGCGATGAGCTCCTTCACTTCACGGTCCGTTTCGGCCGTGATGCTCTGTTTCTCCGCATCCCCCTGGGAAAGGTACTCCTGCGCCTTGGATTCCCGCTCCGAAATCATCCTGGTATAGACGGACTTCTCATTTGCCTCAGGCAGGTCGGTGCGTTTGATCCGTACATCTTTGACCACCACCCCGTACTGCTGGTTTTCGAGGAGTTCATTGACCTTATCGGTGATCTGGTCGTTCAGGCTCCCTCTCGATGACTTCTCATCATTGATGACCTCTTCATATTCCAGTTTACCAAGCTCTGCCCTGACCACGGAATAGATGAAATCCTCCATCTTCGCTTCTGCGTTGATGACATTCCGTGCATTGGAGATCATCTTCAAAGGATCGGTGATCTGCCATACGGCATAGTTATCGATGAGCATCCGCTTTTTATCCTTTGTATTGATCTCAGCTTCTGTCACATCGGACGTCATCTGCCGCTTCGTCAACGTCGTCACTGATTGTATGAAGGGAACCTTCACCTTCAGGCCCGGCTCTTCGTCGATCCGCACCACTTCACCGAACTGGCGGACAACCTTGTATTCTCCTTCTTTCACAATATATACGGAGGTGAAGGCAACCAGGAGAAGTGCAAGGAGTACCACCAGGAATATCCCTGTCCTGACGTAAGGCTTCCAGTCTGTCGGAGGCCGCTCTTTCTTCTCGAATTGATAGACGTTAGGATTACTCATCGGCCTTCGCCTCCTTTTCTTCCGCCTCCGCCTTCGCTTTCCCTTCCATCGGTCGGATCGGGAAGTGCTTCAGGGTTTCCCCGTCATCTTTCATAATGTAGATCTCGGCATTTGGCAGGACGGTTTCAAGGCTTTCAAGAACCAGACGTTTCCGTGTGATATCCGGGTTGGTTTTGTATTGATCATAGAGTTTATCGAAAACGGCCACATCCCCTCGTGCCTGTTCGATCCTTGCAATCTTGTCGCCCTTTGCCTTGGACATAATCGCCTTCTTCTCTCCCTGTGCTTCATTCATGCGCTGATTCTGATACTTTTTGGCTTCATTGGTTTTTGTATTTTTCATTTCACGCGCATCGGTGACGGCCGTGAAGGAGGAGCGCACATCTTCATTCGGCAGTTCCACGTCCTGCAGCTTTACACCGATGATGGAAATCCCTATATCATAGTCTTCTATCAGATTGGTCAGAAGGTCTCTGACATCGCCTTCGATCTTGGCCTTTCCCGAGGTCAATGCATCATCGATCAGCGAACTGCCGATGATGCTCCTGATGGATGAGGATGTGGCATCATAGAGAATTTCCTTCGGGTTTTCGGCATTGAAGAGATAGCCTTCGGGATCGGTGATTTTCCACTGCACAACTAAATCGGCCAGGACGATGTATTCATCACCCGTGATCATTTTGGTTTCTTTCGGGAAATTTTTGATTTCCCCTTCGCTTTCTTCATACCCGAATTGAAGTGTGAACGTTTCTTTTGATAGCGTTTCTACCTGTTGGATCGGCCAAGGCATCTTAAAGTGCAGGCCCGGTTCCACTACGGGATCCCCTGCCTTCCCGAATGTAAGGACAAGCGCCTGTTCCGACTCATCCACCGTGTACCACGACGTCACCAGTACCGCGATGAGGATCAGTGCTCCCAACACCATCCCCGTCACCTTATACGTTTGCTTCAAGCTCATGAAATCCCCCCATTTTGTCTGACCCATTCTACTAATCTATACGGTCCTTCCCCTGAAAAGTTTCAGGAATATTACAATGGTGGGAAAAATTCCATGCAAAAAGACGAGAACGGGGTCGGTTCTCGTCTTTTCATCAACACCTTGGATGAAGGGGTTTCACTTAGTATCGTATCACCGGTATGTTAACCGGAATTTAACACTTTGTAAATGGTTTGTAAAAAAACCATCATTCCCCTTCATGTATGCCCTCATGAAATTGTTTGTTCAATAGGACCTTGAATGTCGTCCCCTGATTCAGTTCACTTTCGACTTCGATCTTCGCCTCATGGGCCTCCAGGATGTGCTTGACGATGGCAAGGCCCAGACCGGTTCCTCCGGAGTTCCGGCTCCTTGCTTTATCAACCCGATAGAAGCGTTCGAATATACGCGGAATCTCCTCTTGGGCGATTCCGATCCCGTTATCCTTTATGGAGACAAGCACTTGCTTGCCTGCATCCTCCACTCCTACTTCCACGATCCCGCCTTGGGGAGTGTAGGATATCGCATTGCTGATCAGGTTGATGAACACCTGCTTCAACCGGTAGCTGTCCACCTCTGCGAGGACCGGGGATTCATTGTGCACATCCAGGGTGATACCCTTTTCCCTGGCACGCTCGTTCAGTATCGGCAGGATCTCTTCAATGAGACCGGATATGGACTCCTTTTGAAGGGAGAGCTCGAACCCGCTCTTTTCCACTTTTGATAGCTCAAGGAGATCCTGGATCAGTGATTGAAGACGGTCGCTTTCCTTCAGGATGATGTCGAGGAAATTCCTCAAGGTGTCTTCATCCTTCATCGCCCCATCGAGGAGAGTTTCAGAGAAGCCTTTGATCGATGTGATCGGCGTCTTCAATTCATGCGACACATTGGCGACAAAATCTTTTCTCATCTGCTCGAGCTTTTTTAGTTCCGTGATATCATGGAAGACCACGACGATCCCTTTCCACACATTGTTATGCCCGATGATCGGAGCCCCGTATACCTCGTAGTGCCTCCGCTCGATCTGGTAAGGAAGAAGGATCTGCTTCCGGACCCGCTTCTCTGTCATGAAGATCTCCTCCACCAATCGATTCACCTCTTGGAAATGGATCACTTCATGATAGCGGACCTTCCGCAGGTCCTTTTCCTCCAAATCGAAAAATTCCCGGAAGGTGCGGTTGGTCAGTACGATGAACCCGCGATGATCGATGAGGAGAAGGGCACTTCCCATATTTTCGATCAGGGTGGTGAGTCTGTCCTGCTGCATTTCCTGGGCATTGACCATTTCCTGGAGGTTACGGGCCAGGATATTGATCGATGAACTCAGCATGCTGGTCTCATCGAGTCGATCCTCGAAGGTCCTGGCACGATAATTCCCTTTCGCAAGCTCCATGGCTACATTGGTGGCCGATTCAATCGGTTTTGTATACCGTACGGTGATCCTTGATCCCAGGATGATGATCAGAACAAGGGCGAGTACGAGGGAAATCGTCAGGACCAGCCAAATCTGCTGATTCCCTTCTTCGAATTCATCCACCTCGGTACTCATGATGAGGAGTCCGTCGGATTGATTCCCTTTCTGATTGAGGGGATACCAATAGTAACGGAACTCCCTGCCTTCATCGACCACCTTCTTGTGACGATCCTTCACATCCCATTCATCCTTGATGGATGCGATGATCTCCTTCTGCTTCTGATTCCCAAGGGAATTCGGTCTTTTCGTATCGTCAATGACCTTCCCGTCCTCATCCAGCAGGGTGATTCGAACATCGAGAATATCGCTGAGCTCATTGATGATGGAAGGATTCGTTCCCTGGAGCGGTCCGTTTTCTTCTATTGAATTGGCAAGAAGCCTTGCTTCTTTCTGGATTCTGGAGTTCAGCGTCTCAAGATAAAAATTCTTGAAAATTTGTCCAAGTAGAAGGCCCAGCCCAATCAACACGCCGATGATGAGGGTGATAAGCGCCAGAAGAAGCTTCGTCCTATACTTGGTCATGAGGATTTGGGACCCTCTAATTTATAGCCAAGACCCCTGATGGTCTTGATGTAAATCGGTTTCTTCGTATTGGTCTCGATTTTCTCACGGAGATGGCTGATATGCACATCCACGATCCTTGTGTCGCCTGCAAAATCATAATTCCACACGGCGCTCAAGAGCTGGTCTCTCGTCAACACCCTTCCCCGGTTGTCTGTCAGGTAGAGAAGAAGTTCAAACTCCTTCGGGGTCAGTTCAAGGAGCTCACCTTGGAAATACGCTTCATATTGTTCAGGGTATACTTTCAGTTCTCCGACTTCCTTGTAGTCCACTTCATTGCTTTCGGATTGTTCTTTCACGGCTGCGGCTGCCTGGCTTCTCCTCAGGATCGCTTTCACCCTTGCCACCACTTCACGTGGACTGAAAGGCTTCGTCATATAATCATCGGCACCGAGTTCTAGTCCCAGAACCTTATCTAACTCATCGTCCTTTGCCGTCAGCATGAGGATCGGCGTACTGATCTTGCGCTGGCGCAGTTCTTTGCATACTTCGATCCCATCCATGGATGGAAGCATCAGATCAAGGATGATCAAATCGGGTGATTCAGAGACGGCCTTATTCAAGCCTTCCTCTCCGTCATATGCCGTCATGACAGCATAACCCGATTGTTCCAGGTTGTATTTTAACAATGTTGCGATCGATTGTTCATCATCCACTACCAGAATGTTTTTGCTCATTGATTATAGGCCTCCAAGAGAATGAATTTACCCCTTCATCCATTAGCATTATGTAATTGTACTTTTATTATAATATAATTTTGTCGTGTTACCACTACTATTCGGCGTTTAGAGAATAGTCGGGCTAAATGTCCCCTCTTCCATCCGACATTTCAGAAAGGATGCGTAGGAATGGCACCGCACCCATTTTGAGTGTCGGGAGGGTAAGCGACTCAGAATAAAAAAACTCCCTCTAAAGGGAGCGGCTCAAAAATTTTCCAACGCGTGACTATTCATCTTTTCCAACCGATGTGGCGGGCACACGCTGATTCTTCCCGTCACGACCCTTTCATCGTCTTCGTTGTCTGCAGTGACTTCGATGATAACGGAATGGGCCTTCAGATCGATTTCCTTCACTTCGAACAGGAAACGGACGGTAGCGTAATGATAGACCGGCTTATGGAATTGGATCGATTGTTCGGTGATATGGGAGCCGGGTCCTGGCAGGTATTTCGAGACAGCTGATGTGATGATTCCCGTCAGCATGATGGATGGGACGATCGGCTTCTTGAAAGGCGTTTGCGATGCATAGTCGTGCTGAATATATAAAGGATTGGCATCATTCGTCAAACCAAGATAGAGAAGGAGTTGATTGTCCTCGATCTTCTCTGTAAGCGTCAGCTTCTCACCAATGGTCATATCTTCGATTTTTCTTCCCGGTTTTCTTTTTTTACCCAGTAACATGAACGCACCTCCTGAATGTAAACACTTACATTTTTGAATAGTCTTTCTATTAATATAGTATCATTTCTATTGTGCCCAAACAAAGGACTTTTTAGTAGGATTTCAAAAGGGATTCAGTGCATGAAAAAAAGGTTGAGACAAAACGAAAAAGATGCCATTATACCGCTCATGATTTCCGTGCAAGACTTCGCAGCCCGTGAGCCTCCTCGGCACGCCTGCGGGGAGCCACTCTTCCAGCAGGGGTCTTCGTCTTGCACTCCAATCAACAGCTGGAAACGATAGAAAAATGTTGTGAAATAAATGAAAAACCCGAATTCTTTTGCCTTATTTCAGACAAATGAATTCGGGTTTTCCTGTGACTAAGACATGTTCCAGCCTCAGGTATTGGTTTAAACCAATGCTTCCATGACGTTTTTGACGGCACTTGCCGATTGGCCGAGTGCTGTTTTCTCTTCTTCCGTCAGTTCAAGCTCGATGATTTTCTCAAGACCGTTTCCACCAAGGATCGTTGGTACACCAAGGTAAATTCCGTCATATCCATATTCGCCTTCAAGATAAGCGATGGCAGGGATGACGCGGCGTTGATCTTTGAGGATCGCTTCCACCATCTGAACGAGTGAAGCTGCAGGGGCATAGTAGGCACTTCCGTTTCCAAGAAGACCGACGATTTCCCCACCACCTTTACGCGTGCGCTCAACGATGGCATCGAGGCGATCTTTCGGAATCAATGTTTCAAGCGGGATTCCGCCTGCATAGGAATAGCGGATGAGCGGTACCATGTCGTCTCCATGTCCACCAAGAACGAAACCAGTAACGTCTTTCACTGATAGATTCAGTTCTTGGGCAACGAATGTACGGAAGCGGGCAGTATCAAGGACACCCGATTGACCGATGACGCGCTCTTTAGGGAATCCGGACTCTTTGAACACCGTATAGGTCATGGCATCCACAGGGTTCGTCAATACGATGATGTAACAGTTTGGTGAGTACTTCACGATTTCCTGTGTCACGGACTTCATGACTTTTTGATTCGTCTGAACAAGATCATCACGGCTCATTCCAGGCTTACGCGCGATACCGGCTGTGATGACGACGATGTCAGAGTCCTTCGTATCTTCATAGTTCGACGTACCGATGATGTTCGAATCGAATCCTTGTACCGGACTTGCTTCGAGCATATCCAAAGCCTTTCCTTTGGTCGGATCTTCATTTTGCGGGATATCAACAAGCACCACATCAGAAAGTTCTTTTTGTGCAAGCATCAATGCTGTCGTGGCACCAGTGAATCCTCCACCGATTACTGAAACTTTTCTACGTTTGATTGTCATCATTGCTTCCCCCTGTTCTTATGTAAGACAGGAGCAGAACCTGCCCCTGTCAGTCAATGTATTACATATTGTCGATCAAGGCTGTACCGAACTCTGAACATTTCACTTCTGTTGCTCCATCCATGAGACGAGCAAAGTCATAGGTTACGACTTTGGAAGCGATTGTTTTTTCCATTGATTTCGTGATCAGATCTGCTGCTTCATTCCAACCGAGGTGTTCAAGAAGAAGAACGCCGGATAGGATGACAGAAGATGGATTCACTTTATCAAGGCCTGCATATTTAGGTGCAGTTCCGTGTGTTGCTTCAAAGATGGCATGGCCGGATTCATAGTTGATGTTTGCTCCAGGAGCAATTCCGATTCCGCCGACTTGTGCAGCTAGGGCATCCGAGATGTAGTCACCGTTCAGGTTCATGGTCGCTACAACATCGAATTCAGCAGGACGCGTAAGGATTTGTTGAAGGAAGATATCCGCGATGGAATCTTTTACGATGATTTTGCCTGCAGCTTCAGCATCGGATTGTGCTTTGTTTGCTGCATCAAGACCGTCAGCATCCTTGATCTTATCGTATTGAGCCCAAGTGAATACTTTATCGCCGAATTCTTTCTCAGCAAGCTCGTAGCCCCAGTTTTTGAAGGCTCCTTCAGTGAACTTCATGATGTTCCCTTTGTGGACAAGGGTTACAGATTTGCGGCCTTCTGTGATTGCATAGTTGATGGCAGCGCGCACAAGACGGCTTGTCCCTTCTTCTGATACAGGTTTGATCCCGATACCGGATGTTTCAGGGAAGCGGATCTTGTTGACGCCCATTTCATCTTGAAGGAAGCTGATCAATTTTTTCACTTCATCAGAACCCTTTGCATACTCGATACCGGCATAGATATCTTCTGTGTTTTCACGGAAGATGACCATATCCGTATCTTCAGGACGCTTCACCGGTGAAGGTACACCTTCGAAGTAGCGTACAGGGCGAAGACATGTGAAGAGGTCAAGCTCTTGACGGAGAGCTACGTTCAATGAACGGATCCCGCCTCCTACAGGAGTGGTCAGTGGTCCTTTGATGGCGATGAAGTATTCACGAATCGCTTCAAGCGTCTCTGCAGGCAACCATTCACCCGTTTTGTTGAATGCTTTTTCACCTGCATATACTTCTTTCCATTCAATCTTGCGCTCACCGTTATACGCTTTTTCAACGGCTGCATCAAGGACGCGCTGGGAGGAAGCCCAGATGTCGGGACCTGTTCCGTCTCCTTCGATAAATGGTACGATCGGATGGTTCGGGACGTTCAGTTGGCCATTCTCATTCGTGATTTTTTCAGCTTGTGTCATGTATGTACCCTCCATTTACTCATTATCAAAGGGAACAACGCCCATCGCAGTGAGCATGTCATTCCCTTTATCTATTACTATTACACCAATATTTTGAGTGTTTGTAAATATCGGTGATTAACCTCTTTCGCTTACCGGTACGTATTCTTGCTTTCCAGGCCCGATATAATCGGCACGAGGACGGATCAGACGATTGTCGGAATATTGCTCAAGGATGTGTGCAAGCCAGCCCGATACCCTGCTGACCGCAAAGATCGGCGTGAACAGATCGTGGTCGATTCCAAGGCTGTGATAAACGGAAGCAGAATAGAAATCGACGTTCGGTGGAAGATCCTTCTTCGATGTGAACGTTGCATCCACTTTTTCGGAGATTTCGTAATATTTCCCTTGACCTGTCAGCTCGGTAAGGCGCTTCGACATTTCTTTAAGATGCTTGGCACGAGGGTCCCCCTGACGGTAGACACGGTGTCCGAAGCCCATGATTTTCTCTTTCTTCTCCAGCTTATCAAGGACATACTCTTCAGCCTTGTCAACGCTTCCGATTTCAGTGAGCATCTTCATGACCTGTTCATTCGCACCACCGTGAAGTGGGCCTTTCAACGCGCCAATGGCCGCCGTCACACCAGAATAAACATCTGATAGAGTGGCAACGCATACACGGGCCGTGAAGGTAGACGCATTCAATTCGTGGTCGGCATGAAGGACGAGGGCTTTGTTGAACGCTTCAATTTCAACCGGCTCAGGCGTTTTGCCGTTCAGCATATACAGGAAGTTCGCCGCAAAGTTCAAGTCTTTGCGAGGGGCAATCGGTTCCTGTCCGTTACGGATGCGGGCGAATGACGTGACGATTGTCGGGATCTTCGCCTGCAGGCGAACGGCTTTCATGTAGTTTTCCTGTGGATCCATGACATCTGCCTTATCATCATACAGGCCAAGCATGGATACTGCCGTCCTGAGTGCTGCCATCGGGTGGACTTCCTTGGTGTTGTACATCTTGAAGTGCTCGATCACCTCAGGTGGAAGAGCTGCATTCTCTGCAAGCTGGTTGGATAGCTCTTCCAACTCTCCTGCAGTAGGAAGCTTAAGATGCCACAATAAGTAGATAACCTCTTCGAAACTAGCATTATTTGCTAGATCGTCGATATTGTAGCCTACATATGTAAGAGTGTCATCAATGATGGAACTGATGGATGACGTAGTAGCTACAATTCCTTCTAATCCGCGAGTCGCTGTCATAATAATCTCTCCTTTGTTTAATTACTTCTACCCATTTCCCTATGAGCTTAAAACCCTAGCCATCGCCGTGCGAAAGGCTTCAGGATCTTTAAAAGAACGATTGACCGTGAAATGAGCGATGGCTCACCCAGCCAGCAAAAAATGATTCCCCGCCACATCTTTGTCATATTATGACGATCCGTGCGCTTGGGATACGCTTACATTTCCTATTATAAACAATACTCAGACTTTTGTGAATGAAAACGCATTAATTTGTGCAAAATATTTTTCTAGTAAAATAAACCACTTCGATTTTCCCACGTGCCGGCACGCCTCATCACCATAGGAAAAAGCCCCGTCCCTGATGGGATGGGGCTTTCACACCTTCTCTATACAATCATTTCATACAGCTTCATGGCAAGGTAGGCAATCCCCGCTCCGATAAGGGGGCCTACAGCAACTCCCTTGAATACGGCAACGGCGATGACGGTACCAAGCACAAGCGCTGTCGTGATGTGGGGATCGTTTTCGAGGAGGGTCAAGCCATTCTTGGCAATGATGGCCACAGCCATCCCGGATATCAACGCAATCCAGGCATACGGGGATTTCATGGATGAAATGAGATCCTTGAAGCCGATCTCACCGGTGGCGATGGGGGCAAGTACGGCGATCGTGATGATCGTCACACCCCAATTGATCCCTTTTCCCGATATGGTGCTGAAAATCTTCTCGTCCGCTCCCACGACCCTGAGGATGATCAATACGGCCGATGCAATGATGATGGATTGGTTCTTGGCAACGAACCCGATCCCTAATAATAGAAGTAAAAATAATAAAGGCTGGAACAAGCCATCCACTCCCCTCTCTGTTTCCATCCAAACGTTATCCTACCATACCAACAGCTGTTAACAAACCTAGTTGAAAACTATCTTTCCGTTCTTACCTGGATTAAAATAGAATAGAATAGCTTTAGGAGGGATGACGTTGAACCTGGAGTATTTATATCGTTTTATTCGTTTTCTTATTGTCGTAGCAATTGTGAGCTTTGCGTTCGTAGCCCTGTTCTACATATGGAAACTCGCTTACCCCTTTGTGATTGCCATTGCGATTGCATTTCTGATGAATCCCCTGGTCAATGTTCTTGAAAAAAAAGCGAGACTTCCTCGCATTTGGGCCGTGACTCTTTCCCTGCTCATGATTGTATCAGCTTTTGCTGGATTAATCACCCTGCTGATTGCGGAAATTGTCTCAGGAGCCAATTATTTGGCAGAAGTTTTGCCTAAACATGTCGAAACCCTCGTGGATTACGGAGAGGATGTCATAGCCGGGAAGGTCATGCCGTTCTATGAGCACGTGTCCGGTTTGTTCAAAAACCTCGATGCCGGACAACAGGATACGGTCTTGGAAAATATTCAGGCGGCAGGAACGAAGATTGCCACCTCTGCAGGAGACTTTCTGCAAAACTTCTTCACGAAGCTCCCACAGCTCGTTTCGTGGATCCCGAACGCTGCCACTGTCCTGATTTTCTCTGCACTTGCCACCTTCTTCATCAGTAAGGACTGGTATACATTATCCTCAAAGGCGGAACGGTTTATTCCCGGGAAAGCCATGACGAGCGGCAGGAAGGTCATTGTCGACTTGAAGAAGGCATTGTTTGGATTTATCAGGGCGCAGTTCACCCTGATCTCCATCACGGCCATCATGGTGCTCATCGGTCTCCTGATCCTGAAAGTGGATTACGCCATCACCATCGCACTGGTAACGGGGCTTGTGGATCTGATGCCCTACCTTGGTACAGGAGTCGTATTCGTCCCATGGATCGCCTATGAATTCATCACGGGGAATATGGGGCTTGGAATCGGGTTATCCGTCCTCTATGTGGTCGTGATTGTCCAAAGGCAGATCATGGAGCCGAAAATCCTTTCTTCAAGCATCGGACTCGACCCCCTTGCGACACTTGTGGCCCTGTTTGTGGGCTTCAAGCTCATCGGTTTCCTCGGACTCATTGTCGGTCCCATCGTCCTGGTCATCGGCCAGACGCTGCACCGTGCAGGTGTGTTCAAGGACACATGGCGATTCATCATCGGAGAAAAATGATAAAAGGGATTGGGACAATCCTAAAAAGGAACCGATACTGACGGACACGATCAGTATCGGTTCCTTAACTCGCCATGATCCGCTTTCCGATGTAGCCCCATGAGCCACCCCGGAAAGCCTGCTAGGTCTCACATTTGCTAGGCCTCGTCTTGCCGCTAGAAACGATGATGGTCATAAAACAAAGTAAAAACCCGAATTCATTTGCCCATGATAAGCAATTGGATTCGGGTTTTACTATGGCTAAAACACGTTTGTCCCAGCTTCTTTTACACGATTAGCGGTAGATGATGACATTCCGGTTCCTTCCCCATCTCCTGAACAGCTTGAAGAGGACAGGCTTGACCATGCTGCGCGTCGGCGGCAGCAACAGGATGATACCGAGTAAGTCCGAAACGAATCCCGGCAGGATGAGGAGGAGGCCGCCCGCTGCAATGCAGAGGCCATCCGTTACGTGTCCACCTGGCATTTGGCCGCTTTGGATATCCTGCTGGACTTTCCGGATTGCATCAAGACCCTGCTTTTTAGCAAGGAACGCCCCCAGGACTCCCGTCAGGATCATAAGGGAGATGGTAGGGAAAGCTCCGATCAGATGACCCGACCAGATCAACAGGCTGATTTCAACAAACGGAAAGATGATGAGAGAAGCGAGAATGTATTTCATGAATGGATTCCTCCAGACGATTTATCGTTTCACCCAGTATAGCACAGGTTTGGCCGGAACCCATACAAAAAGGCCGGAACCAACAATTGGTTCCGGCCCTTCTGTTGATTAAAGGATGCTTGCCTGACCGTTGTAAACGACGCCGCGAGTCGCATCAACCGTGATTTCCTGTCCATCCTGGAACAATGAAGTAGCATTTTCCACTCCAACGATCACAGGGATGCCGAGGTTGATTCCCACGACGGCTGCATGGCTAGTCAATCCGCCTTCTTCCACGATCAATGCTGAGCATTTCTCGAGGGCAGGCATCATTTCTTTATCCGTTCCGATTGTCACCAGGACGGATCCTTCTTTTGTCTTGCTTACCGCTTCTTCAGCAGATGAAGCAACGACCGCTTTACCGAATGCAGATTTGCGTCCGATTCCTTGGCCTTTTGCTACGATGTCACCGACAACGTGAATCTTCATAAGGTTTGTTGTTCCGGATTCTCCGATTGGAACACCAGCCGTGATCACAATCAGGTCACCATGTTTAGTCATACCGGAATTCATGCTCTCATCGACTGCCATTTGAAGCATTTCATCCGTTGTGGAAGCCTTTTGACCCATGGTAGGGAATACACCCCATACAAGTGCCAATCTTCTTGTAACGGAATCATCGCTTGTAACAGCAACAATCGGCGCCTTCGGACGGTATTTCGAGATCATACGTGCTGTATGTCCGCTTTCCGTCGGAGCAACGATCGCATTTACGTCAAGGTTGATGGCTGTATGAGCAACGGATTGTCCGATGGCATCGGTCATGTTGTGCTCACAATCTTTGATGCGTGCAGACAGAATCGCGCTTGAATCAAGGGCCTGCTCCGCTCTTGAAGCGATGTTATGCATCGTCTGAACAGCTTCGACTGGATAGCTTCCTGCTGCCGTTTCCCCTGAAAGCATGATAGCATCCGTGCCATCGAAGATCGCGTTGGCGACGTCACTTGCTTCTGCACGTGTCGGACGTGGGTTACGCTGCATGGAATCAAGCATTTGGGTAGCAGTGATGACTGGTTTACCTTGTGCGTTACACTTCTTGATCAGCATTTTCTGTACAAGTGGTACTTCTTCAGCAGGGATCTCAACACCAAGATCTCCACGTGCAACCATCAAACCGTCGGATACTTCAAGGATTTCATCGATATTATCGACACCCTCTTGGTTTTCGATTTTAGGAATGATGTGGATATGGCTTGCGTTATGCTCTTCAAGGAGCTGACGGATCTCAAGGACGTCAGACGCACGGCGAACGAATGAAGCCGCGATGAAATCAATCCCTTGTTCGATACCGAAGACGATGTCATTGGCATCTTTTTCAGTGATTCCAGGAAGATTCACTGAAACGCCCGGTACGTTGACACCTTTTTTGTTTTTAAGGGCACCGCTGTTGTTGATGACCGTGTGGATTTCACCGTTTGCTTTATCGATCTTAGTGACTTCAAGTCCGATCAAACCATCGTCAAGAAGGATTTTAGAGCCTTCATGTACATCATCGATCAAGCCTTCATACGAAACGGAGAACTTGTCCAATGTACCGACGACTTCTTTCATGGAAACGATGATGTTCTTGCCTTTTTCAAGCTCGAGGCCACCGTTTTCCATTGTGTGCGTACGGATTTCAGGTCCTTTTGTATCAAGGAGGATCCCGATATTCTTGCCGGCTTTTGCAGCGGCTTCACGGATGTTGATGATCCGTTGTCCATGCTCCTCAAAGTCACCGTGAGAGAAATTCAGGCGTGTTACATTCATTCCAGCATCGATAAGCTGTGACAGTTTCTCTACGCTTTCACTGGCAGGTCCGATCGTACATACAATTTTTGTTTTTCTCATTTTGTTACCTCCTGGGTTTGTACTTCTTTATTAGATAGAAAGTTCTTTGGAAAGATTATACATCTCAAGGTCGATATGATGTGGTTTGGCCAATGCTTCAATGATATCATAATCAACAAGCTGGTTCTTTTCGATCCCTACAGCACGCCCGCCATTACCACTCACGAGCAGTTCCACTGCTTTGGAACCGAGCCTGCTTGCAAGCACACGGTCAGATGCAGTCGGGGTTCCACCGCGCTGGATATGGCCGAGGACAGAAACGCGTGTATCCATACCGGTTGCTTCCTTGAAACGGTCGGCAAAGTCGTTACCTGACATGACGCCTTCGGCCACGACGATGATGCTGTGTTTCTTTCCGCGCTCCTGGCCTTTATTCAGACGCGTGATCACGTCATCCATATCGAATTTCTCTTCAGGGATGAGGACGGTTTCCGCACCACCTGCAAGACCAGACCAAAGGGCGATATCGCCTGCATTGCGGCCCATGACTTCAATGATGAATGTACGCTCATGTGACGTCGCGGTATCACGGATCTTATCAATGGCATCGATGACCGTATTCAGCGCCGTATCAAAACCGATTGTATATTCCGTACCCGGGATATCGTTGTCGATTGTACCCGGAACGCCCACGCATGGATAACCCCACTCAGTCAGGGCCTTGGCTCCTTGATAGGATCCATCTCCACCGATGACGACAAGCCCTTCAATCCCGAACTTCTCAAGCTGTTCGATCCCTTTTTTCTGGCCTTCCTTCGTCTTGAACTCCTCACAGCGGGCTGTGTAGAGCATCGTTCCCCCGCGGTGGATGATATCACCGACGGAACCAAGCTCAAGCTTTTGGATATTCCCGTTGATCAATCCGTTATATCCTTGATAAATGCCGTATACTTCAACATCCATGAAAATTGCTTTACGGACGACGGCACGCACTGCCGCGTTCATCCCAGGCGAATCTCCGCCACTCGTTAGTACACCAATCTTTTTCACTTCAATCACCTCTTGAGTTATATGCATATCTATGTAAAAAGAACATACGCATTTGTTAATGCTTTCACATAATTCAGGAAAATGGTAAATATGCCAATCTCCCTACTTATTATGGTCCAATGATACAAGGTTTATTTCTAAAATACCATGAAGAATAACGGTTCTCAACTAGTTCCGCCCTCTCGATGCAAAAGACGAAATGTTCACTTAAATGAAACCGATTAAAATTCCTTTTTATTACATATACCATCCAGAAAGAGAAAAGGACCGACAAAAGTCTTTATCCACTTTGTCAGTCCGCATTCTTTATGATTTTACCCCGATACGATCATTTAAAACAGTATACTCGCCAATTGCCTTAAATTTATCATAACGATGCTGGACGAGCTCCTCTTTAGACATAGAGATCAGCTCTTTAAGGGATTGTTTCAATACGGCCTCGATCTTCTCGGATTGGGTTTTGACATCTTTATGCGCCCCGCCCTTGACTTCTTCGATGATTTCATCGACGATGCCCAGTTCTTTCAGATCCGGTGCCGTGATCTTCATTGATTCTGCTGCTTTTTTGGCTTGGGTGGCATCCTTCCAAAGGATGGCTGCCGCGCCTTCCGGGGAGATGACAGAGTACGTGGAATTCTCCAGCATGTGGATATGATTCCCGACTCCGAGTGCAAGGGCACCACCGCTTCCCCCTTCACCGATGACGATGCAGATGACAGGGACGGTCAGGCCGGCCATTTCAACCAGATTCCTGGCGATGGCTTCGCTTTGACCCCTCTCCTCTGCTGCTTTCCCGGGGTATGCGCCCTTTGTATCAATGAAACAGATGATCGGACGATTGAACTTATCGGCCTGCTTCATGAGGCGAAGCGCTTTGCGGTACCCTTCAGGATGAGGCATCCCGAAGTTGCGCCTGATGTTTTCCTTCGTATCTTTCCCCCGCTGGTGGCCGATGATGGTCACGGGCACCCCGTGGAAACGACCGACGCCGGAAACGATGGCTTCATCATCCCCATATGTCCGGTCACCGTGCATCTCCATGAAGTCAGAGAAAAGATTCTCGATATAATCGAGGGTGGTGGGACGATTCGGGTGGCGGGCGACTTGAACCCTTTCCCACGGTTTCATATTCTCATAAATATCCTGTTCAAGCTTCTGAAGCCTGTTTTCAAGTTTTTCGATTTCGTTGGAAAGATCCACGTCTGAGTCTTTCGTGAACTCCTTCAGCTCGGAAATCTTCTTCTTCAGCTCGAATACGGGCTTTTCAAATTCCATTTCATTTACCATGAGAGGTCACCGTCCCACTGATGTAGATCAACTAACGTACCGATTTTATCTTTCAGGTCCAGCCTGTTCAACACGTCATCAAGCTGACCGTGCTTCAAAAGGAATTCAGCCGTCTGGAAGTCTTCAGGAAGATCTTCGCGGATCGTCTGCTCGATGATCCGGCGACCGGCGAATCCGATGAGTGCACCCGGCTCTGCAAAGTTATAGTCTCCGACGGATGCGAAGCTTGCCGACACCCCACCGGTGGTAGGGTGGGTCATGATGGAGATGAAGAGCCCTCCATTATCACTGAACCGCTTCAGGGCGACACTTGTTTTGGCCATCTGCATGAGGGAAAGGACCCCTTCCTGCATCCTAGCCCCACCTGAAGCCGTGAAAATGATGAATGGGACCTTTCTCTTGTCTGCTTCTTCGACTGCCCTCGTGATTTTTTCACCGACGACAGACCCCATGCTTCCCATACGGAAGCGCGAATCCATGATGGCAAGGACGATCTCATTGCCGTTCACCTTCCCGCTTCCTGTCAGCACGGCTTCGTTCATATCTGTCTTTTGACGGTCTTTATCAAGTTTCTCCAGATAATCTGGGAACCCGAGTGGATTGACGGATGCAAGCTCACGATCGAGTTCGGTGAATGTTCCTTCATCGATGAAGCTGTCCACCCGTTCATGGGAGCTCATGCCATGGTGATACCCACAATGCAGGCAGACCTTAAGGTTTTTTTGGAGCTCTTTCGTGTACATGATCTTCTTGCATTCCGGGCACTTTGTCATGATTCCTTCCGGTACATCATGTTTTGCACCTTCGGAAGGGATTGTTGCGTATTTCCGTTTTTTCGGTTTATTAAATAGTTCCTTCAGCAAGGCTAAAACCTCCTTAACCAATTACAGACATCCCCTGGCCACCACTACGTGACGGGCAGGAGATGACTGCCTTATCTCTCTATTCGTGCATTCGAAAAAACTGCTTGTCTATCAGTTTACTGGATTGAATCAGAAAAAGATGTTGGAAACTGTCAGCTCTTCGTCGACATTATTCCGCACTTTTTTATAAGCTTCCTGCACAGCCTCTTTGTCCTGATTCCCGATACCCTCTAGCATGCTCAAGATGTCTTTTTTCAAATCGCTACAAAGAGGGGTTTTCCCGCATATGAGTGTTTCGTAATCATTCAATATATTCCATATCCGATGAGCCAGATGATTCGGGGCATGACGCACGATTTCACTGAGTACATCACCCAGGGAGAGATCTTCCGCGCCCTGGACTTCCTCTGCCATCCCCTTCAAGGATTCCTTCTCAATGAAAAGGGCCCGTAAGGCCTCTTTTTCAATCATAATCTTCATGTGCAGAATATCATTTTGAGTTTTATGATCTTCGAGGATGAACATCCCGAGGAGATCGATCAAATGATGTTCGCGGAAATCCCGTAGGAAGGTCCCTTCCCCTCTCCTGGTCTCAATGAGTCCCAACAGTTCGAGTGCCCGGAGCGCTTCCCTTACAGAGGAGCGCCCTACATTCAAGCGTTCGGAAAGTTCCCTTTCAGAGGGAAGCTTATCGCCCGGGGTGAGCCCGTCATTCGAGATGATTTCCTTCAGCTGGTGAACGATCCCGATGTAGACTTTCGGATGGGTCTTCAGGGGGTTCACGTCGGACTTCATTCTCCCTTCCCGATGACCGCTAACTCTTCCGTTTTTTTACGGATCTCTTCAGGGTCTACCTTCAAGCGCGCGACGCCTGTTTCCATGGCGGCTTTCGCTACTGCTGCAGCCACGGCTGGAGCGACGCGTTTATCGAATGGAGCCGGGATGACATAATCGGCATTGAGCTCATCTTCACTGATGAGTTCAGCGATGGCCTCGACGGCCGCCTGCTTCATTTTCTCGTTGATATGGGTCGCACGGACGTCAAGTGCCCCTCGGAAGATTCCAGGGAAAGCAAGGACATTATTCACCTGATTCGGGAAATCGGAACGGCCTGTCCCGATGACTTTGGCACCTGCTGCTTTCGCAAGATCCGGCATGATCTCAGGAATCGGATTCGCCATGGCAAAGATGATTGGATCCTGCTTCATGGATGACACCATTTCCTCTGTCAATGCACCTGCAACGGACACACCGATGAAGACATCGGCATCCTGAAGGACTTCTTTCAAGCCGCCTTCGATCCGGTCACGATTCGTGAATTTCGCTACTTCGTCCTTGATGCTGTTCATTCCTTCAGGGCGACCTTCGTAAATGGCACCTTTTGAATCACACATGATGATATCCCTTACCCCATAGCGATAAAGAAGTTTGATGATGGCGATCCCTGCAGCTCCCGCCCCGTTGGCGACAACCTTGATCTCACTCATTTTCTTGCCGACAATCTTAAGGGCATTCACAAGACCTGCTACGGTGACGATGGCAGTACCATGTTGATCGTCATGGAAAATCGGGATATTCGTTTCTTTCTTCAAACGCTCTTCGATTTCAAAACAGTTCGGTGCAGCGATATCCTCAAGATTGACCCCCCCGAATGTCGGCTCGAGCAGTTTGACTGTTTCGATGATCTTCTCGACATCCGTCGTGTTCAAACAGATCGGGAAAGCATCAACACCTGCAAAACTTTTGAATAGGACGGCTTTCCCTTCCATGACAGGCAGGGCTGCTTCGGGTCCGATATTTCCGAGTCCGAGTACGGCGGTCCCATCAGAGACAACGGCCACCATATTGCCTTTCATTGTATAATCATAGACCGTTTCCGGTTTATCATAGATATCTTTGCAAGGCTCTGCTACTCCTGGAGAATACGCAAGGCTAAGGTCCTCCGCATTCCGGACTTCCACTTTAGACTTTGATTCCAATTTCCCCTTGTTGACACGATGCATATGAAGGGCTTCTTCTCTTAATGACAAATCGCTTCATCTCCTTCAGAAATTGAATAACGTTTGAATGATAAAGAATAAGTGCTGGACAGAAAGTGGTCTTGACCCTAGTGGTCAGACCACCTTTTTCTATTAAACAATAATATAAATATAGATGTAAGTAAAGACGTTATTGCAACACGACGTTTCGATTCCCTAATAATTTTCTCAGGGAACCTATTGCTTCATCCGCAGAACGGCGATTGAAGCCTTGGGGTAGCTTGACCGTCTTTTTCTCTTCCTCGAAGTAAATCAGGACTTCTGTATCACCGACATGTTCCGCCACGATCCCTTTGATGTGTGTCAGCATGCTCTCCTGATCTTCCCCTTTGCCGATTTTAAGGAAAAGACGCTTTCCGTCCGGCCCGTTCAGTTCTGATGCATCACCGATCGTATTCACAATGAGCTGCAGGCGGTCGTTCCTCTCCTCCATATTCCCTTCGAGGATCAGGACCTTCCCGTCCTTAAGGAGGTTCATATTCCTCTTATATATATTGGGGAAGATCACACCTTCGAGATCCCCCGTTTCATCCCCCATTTCAATAAAGGCCATGACTTCTCCCTTTTTCGTCCGTATGGTCTTCACAGCCGTCAGATACGCACCGATCTTCACCCTGGCGCCTTTCTTCGCATCGGCAATGGGGAGGAGTCCATGCCTTTCGAATCGTTCACGGTGGGATGACACGGGATGATCGGATAAGTAGAGTCCCAGAACCTGCTTCTCGAACTGCAGCTTGGTGTCCAGGGACATCGCCTCCACTTCGACCGTCTTCGGCTTGGGGAAGAAATCTTCTTCGTCTGCGAATAGATCGTCATCGGGTCCGATGAGTTCTGCATGTTCGATGGCCACATCGAGACTTGCAAGAAGAACTGCACGGTCTTCACCGAATTCATCGAAGGCACCCGCGAGGATCAAATTCTCAAGGATGCCGCGATTCATCACTTTCAGGGATACCCTGATGACAAAATCGAACAGATCCGCGTATGGGCGGTCCTGCCTCGCCCTTGTGATTTCTTTCAGGGCAGCGGCTCCGACCCCCTTGATGGCCCCGAGACTGTATCGGATCCTGTTTTCCCCTTCCACTTGGAACATGAAGTGACCCGAATTGATCGACGGCGGAAGGATTTCGATTCCCGTCTGCCGTGCCTCGCGGATATAGTGGGCGATCTTCCCATCATTCCCAACGGAAGCAGTCAACAGGGAGGAAAGGAAGTAGGCGGGATAATGCGCTTTAAGATAGGCAAGCTGATAGGCAATCTTACTGTAAGCGACAGCATGGGACCGGTTGAATCCATAGTCTGCAAACCGGACGATAAGGTCGTACACATCATTGGCAGCGGCCTCTCCGTATCCCTTCTTCAATGCCCCTGAAACGAAATGCTCCCTCTCCCGGTCCAACACTTCCTTCTTCTTCTTCGATACGGCCCTTCTCAAAAGGTCCGCTTCCCCGAGTGAAAAACCTGCCATCTTCGAAGCGATCTGCATGATCTGCTCCTGGTAGACAATGACCCCATAGGTGGCTTCCAAGATCGGCTTGATCTCGGGAATCGGATAATGCGGGACCTCTTCCCCGTGCTTCCGCCTGATGAACATCGGGATATTCTCCATCGGGCCCGGCCGGAAGAGGGCGTTGACCGCCACGATATCTTCGAACGAGCTCGGCTTCAGTCTTGTCAGCACGCTTCTCATCCCGTCAGATTCGAGCTGGAATACCCCGCTCGTCCTTCCAGCAGAGAGTAATTCAAAGGTCTTCTCATCCTGGTCGGAGATGGTAGATAGCTTGAATGTCCTCTTGCTCCCCCGCTGAATGCTCTTGACGATCCGCTCCAGGATGCTTAAATTCCTAAGGCCGAGGAAATCCATCTTGAGAAGCCCGATTTCTTCCAACGTATCCATAGGGAACTGGGTAAGGTGGATGCCCGTCGGACTGCCCTGGATGGGGACCCACTTCACAAGGGGCTCGTCGCTGATCACAACCCCTGCCGCGTGGGTGGATGTATGCCTCGGCAGCCCCTCGATCTGCTTGGCCACCGTGAAGATCCTGCGGTGGAGGTCGGAGCCTCCGATAAGGTCACGAAGGGCCGTTGAATCCTGATACGCTCCCTCAAGGGTCAAACCCGGTTTGGATGGAAGCAATTTCGACAGCTGCTCCTGCTCCTTCATATTCAATCCGAACACCCTTCCCGTATCACGGAGGGCTGCCTTTGCGGCGAATGTACCGAATGTGATGATCTGGGCAACGTGCATGCTACCGTACTTTCCTTCCACATAGTCAATCACTTCATCGCGGCGGTGATCGGGAAAGTCGATGTCGATATCCGGCATCGTCACACGTTCGGGGTTCAGGAACCGCTCGAACAGAAGATCATGACGGAGGGGATCGACGTCGGTGATATCAAGGGCATAGGAAACGAGTGATCCTGCAGCAGAACCCCTTCCCGGTCCAGTCAAGATCCCGTTTTCCCGGGAAAATTTCATGAAATCCCACACGATGAGGAAATAATCGCTGAAGCCCATGTCCCCGATGACGTTGAGTTCATAATCCAGGCGGTTCAGATAAAGATCCGTTACATCATCGACCTTTCGATGCAGTCCGCTTTCACACTGTTTCGTCAGTTCCGAGAGGGCATCGACACCTTCTGGGAGGGGATATTTCGGGAGGAGCTGCTGATGGAAGGGAATGTCCACCCTGCATCTTTCCGCGATTTTCAATGTGTTTTCAAGGGCATCCGGAGCATCACTAAATAGGTCGACCATGGCTTCCCTCGGCTTCAAATAGTAATCGCTGCTCTTCAGAACAACCCGTTCCTCATCGTCCAATTTCACTCCGTCACGGATGGCATTCAAGCATTCCAGGGCGAAATGCTCGCCCTCCTCCAGACAGCGCACGTCATTCAGGGCCACCACTTCCGTTCCCGTCTCTTTGGCAACGGCTAGGATCATGGAGAGCAGTTGCTCTTCTTCGGGCAGTCCATGATTCTGGAGACCGAGATAGAAGGATGACGATCCGAAAAGATCTTGATAGAGACGGATCTTCTCCACGGCCTGCTCTTTGTCATCGGCCAGAAGCAGGCTCTCTACTTCCCCCTTCAAGCCAGGTGAGATGGCAATGAGCCCTTCGTGATAGGAGTGGAGCCATTTCAACGGGATTCCTTCGGGGGTCTTCGCTCCGATGCTGCTGGAGATTTTCATGAGGTTCTGATAGCCTTGCATGTTTTCACAGAGGAGAACCATCGGATAGGATTCCGTATCGCTCACGGCCACATCCGCCGTCAGGCCGATGATCGGCTTGATGCCTTCTTTCAGGCATTGTTTATAAAATGGCACGACGCCATACATCATATTTTGATCGGTAAGGGCCAGGGCCTTGAACCCGAGTTCCTTCGCTTTATGTACGAGTCCATTTATGGAAATCGTGCTTGAAAGCAAGCTGAAGGAGCTTGCTACCTGTAAATGAACGAACGACATGATTGCACACCCTTTATTCCTTAGTAATTCCATTATAGGGATGTTCACATAAAAAAGAAAATATGTTCTCCCTCATATCCTGTCCCCTCATCCCATATAGATATCATAAAGACAAGCACGGGAGATGATGTTATGACAGAAGCTTTCTTCCCAGAACTGTTCAAAAGCTTCTTTATCGCCATGGGGGTCCTTCTCGGGGGATCGCTCCTTGGCGGACTCGCTTCATTCGCCATGGGACAGCCCCTTTTCATCGAAATGTGGAGGCTGTCCAACTTCCTCCGCATCTGGGCCATCATCGCGGCCATCGGAGGCACCTTTGACACGGTGTACAGTTTTGAAAAAGGATTCCTGAACGGAGAGACAAAAGAACTCTTCAAGCAATTCCTTCTGATTCTTGCAGCACTCGGCGGGGCCAACACGGGAGCCATGATCATCAGCTGGCTCACGCAGGAGCACGTCTCCTCATGAGGATCCCCCCTTTTTACAGGCTCCCTTCCTTTCAGCGATTCTTTGCCGGTGCCGTCATAGGCGGCATCGTCAGTTGGATGATCTTCATCTTCATGTACGGCTCCATGCATGAAAAGCAGACTCAAAAAATACTAGATCAGCAAACACAGATCGATAAACTGACGAGCACCTTATCTTATCTTCAGGAAGAAAATAAAGAATTAAATGAAGAGAATGAGGACGAGTTGACGATCCAGGAAGTGAGGGTGAAGATCCTCAATCCGACCAAAACCAAGGTGGAATTATTAAGCCTCCACCGGGCAGAGGAAACCTTGAGCCAGGATTTAAGGAGTCTTCTAAATCAAAATCTGGAGACAGCCCATGATAATAAAGAACTCATCAAAAAGATCATCGAGAACAAAACCATCAAGCTGAACGATAAGCCTTTCAGACTTGAAGTGAAGGAAATCTACTTTTACACCACCACCGACCTTACCCTGGCCCTCAAATACGAAGAATAGGCTGGGACAAGAGTGTTTTCGTCATAGTAAAACCCGAACGATCTTACCTGAGATCGTTCGGGTTTTTAATGAGATGGTAGTTTACTTGTACCTAGCGGGTGATTGGCGTGCAAAACGAAGACTCCTGCGGGAAGAGTAGCTGATGTGAGACCCCGCAGGCTTGCCGAGGAGGCTCACAGGCTACCCGCGCGCAGTCTTGCACGGAAATCATAAGCGGTATTAAGAAGCCATACTGATATTGTTCGTCATGACCTTTTTTGTTTTGTCCCAACCTTTTGTCATCATGATTCCCTGCATACGTCCCGAAGATCCTCCATCACATGGGCCTTTTGTTCCCACGAATGAATGGACGCCCCTGCTGCCAGCGGGTGGCCGCCTCCGTTGTATTTCTTCGCCACCGTATTGATGACCGGGCCCTTGGAGCGGAGCCTGACCCTGATCTGGTCATCTTCTTCTATGAAGAAGACCCACGCCTTCATTCCTTTAATGTTCCCGAGGACGCTGACAAGGAGTGATGCCTCGGATGGCACGACATCGAATTCCTCAAGGATTTCCTTCGTCATGGTCATATTCCCGCATCCGAGCTCATCCATTTCGAAGTTCTGGAGCACGTATCCATGCAGTTTCACCACGTTGGCATCGACTTCGTACATTTTATTGAACAGGTCATTCCGGTCGAAATCCTTGCGTATGAGTTCACCTGCGATATCAAATGTCTTTTGGGTCGTACTCGGATAGAGGAAGCGTCCCGTATCTCCGACGATCCCTGCAAATAAGAGACGGGCTGCACTGTCCGGGAGGGTCAGTCCTTTGTCCTTCCCGAACTCATAGAAATCATAGATCATCTCACTCACCGAACTCGCACTCGTGTCCACCCAAAGGACATCTCCGTATGGGTCCTCGTTCGGGTGATGATCGATTTTGACGAGCTGATCGCCGAGACTGTAACGGAGATCGCAGATCCGTTCGGCGTTGGCCGTGTCACAGACGATAACAAGGGCTCCCTCAAACACATGATCTTCGATTACATCGAGACGGTTCAGATAATGGAGCGTCGGCTCTTCTTCCCCGACGGCAAAGATTCTTTTATCCGGAAAAGAAGCTTTGAGGATTTCCACAAGGCCTCCCTGCGAACCGTAGGCATCCGGGTCTGGTCTCACATGGCGGTGGACGATGATGGTTTCATATTGCTTGATAAGATTCAGGATTTGATCTTTCATGGAAATCTCCTTTGTGATTTATATTGGCAATGGCGGGAATTATCTGTAAAATAAGAGCGAGAAACTTGAACGGGGGTTGTCCATCTTGTATTTCTTCGCATTTTTCGTAGTGTTAGCGTTTTCCTTCTACCTCTTCTATAAGGTGAAGCAGGTAAGGACAAAACGGCCCATGGAGAAAAAATGGCTGTCCGCCAAGTCCAGTATGGCACTAGGCTTGTTCGTGGCCCTTTTTGGCATCAATCAGCTCATCCTGTTCTCCGGCACCGTCACGTATGTAGTGGGGATCTTTTTCATCCTCATCGGAGCCGGGAGTTTATGGATGGGGTTCCGCTATTATAAACATGTCCTTCCCTATGCTCAGCGGGAAGCGGAAGAATTGAATCAGTGATTCCTTTGGCCTGCCGGCACCCGGCAGGTCCTTTTCGTTGCATCAGTGGCGATCGATGAGCTGACAGATCATCAGGGATTTCCCGACAAGCACCCCATCGTGATAGACTTCCACATCCACTTTCCCGAATTTCCTTCCCACATCAAGTACCTTCGGATGGATATCCAGCATGCTTTCCATCTGAACGGGCTTGATGAAGTAGATCGTCATATTTTCAATGACGATATCCCCTTTTTTATACGGCTTGAGGGCACGATTGGCCGCCTCTGTCATCAGGGTGGTGAAGACACCGTACGAAATCGTCCCGATCCCCGTCGTCATCTGGGGCGTGACGGCGAACTGATAGGTTTCCTTATCGCCTTTGCGCTCTGAGGCAGCTTGTACCCCGTTGGTGATGATGTCTTCGATCGTCTCCCCGACCTGAGGCTGACGCTGGATCATTTGAAGGGCCTTCAGCACATCCTGACGACTGACGATCCCCATCAGCTTATGGTGTTCATTCACGACAGGCAGCACTTCGATCCCTTCCCAGATCATGATATGGGCGGCTGAGGCCACGCTCGTATTGCCGTTGACTGTGATGGGATGGCGGGTCATGATCTTGTCGATCCCCATATGCTTTTCCTGCCCCATGACATCCTTTGAGGTAACCATCCCGATAACCTTCCTGTTCCCATCGACGACGGGGAATCGGCTGTGGAAGGTGTACTGGTTCTTTTCATACCATTCTTCCAGCGTATCATCGATATGGAGATGGACCGTGTCCTCTATGGGGGTCAGGATATCCTCCACAAAGATGATTTCCTTCTTGATGAGCTGATCAAAGATAGCCCGGTTGATCATCGTGGCGACGGTGAAAGTATCATAGGACGTCGAAATGATCGGAAGTTCCAACTCATCAGCCAATCGCTTCACATGATCTTCTGCGTCGAATCCTCCCGTGATCAACACGGCCGCCCCTGCCCTAAGCGCATGCTCCTGCGCCTGGGAACGGTTCCCGATGATCAAGAGGTTCCCGGCTTCGGTATAGCGCATCATGGCTTCCAGTTTCATGGCCCCGATGACGAATTTGTTCAGCATTTTATGTAAGCCGGTCTTCCCGCCCAGCACTTGGCCGTCAATGATATTGACCACCTCTGCATAGGTCAGCTTCTCGATGTTCTCTTTTTTCTTCTGTTCGATCCTGATGGTCCCTACACGTTCAATCGTACTCACATAGCCTTTTGTTTCCGCATCCTTGATGGCGCGGTATGCCGTTCCTTCACTGACATTGAGGGCTTTGGCGATCTGACGGACGGAAATCTTTTCCCCGACCGGGAGGGTATCGATATACTCTAGTATCTGTTCATGTTTAGTAGCCAACTCGTTCACCCTTCTTTATATCGTCCTATTCATATTATAAGGTGAAGACCCCCTCCGTTTCAATCTCAGGGGGAATCGAATACCCGACTCCCCCTTCCGTCATCGACCGAGTACGCGCTTCCTCTCCGGCTGCTTCGTGCCCTTCTTTCCTTTCTTCGGTGAATAAAGCACGGCTGCGAAGTTCCCCGCAAGGACGAACATGGCAAGGATCAGCCATGAAAGGGAGAACCACCCTTCCATCCCCTCTGCAAAGATCGACAGCCTCGGTACTGCATAATAGAGTAAAACCCCCGTCATTAATAGACAAAGGACGTATCGCTGCTTTTTCATTCATCCCACTCCTTCCTGCTTACCCCATCTATATGCACGGATCTCGGGAAAGTTGTCCCAGGATGAAGAAGTCTTATGATATAAAAAAGGATGATGCCAGGTCCGGCACCATCCATTTAGTGTTATGACTAATCTCAGAGGGTAGGAGAACTCCGGATCAGAGTTTTTCATCTGATCCGGAATAGGCCCTTTACCTTACCCTTACACCTGCTTCAATTGGGTGAGGGTATCGGAATAATCGAGATCGTGGGCCTCCGCAACCGCTTTGTAGGTCACATAGCCGTTCAATGTATTGATTCCTTTCATCAGCGGCTCATGATCCATGCAGGCTTTCTTATAGCCCTTATTGGCAATGAGCAGGGCATAGGGTACGGTCACATTGGTCAGGGCGATTGTGGACGTACGAGGCACTGCACCCGGCATATTGGCCACCGCATAATGGACAACTCCGTGCTTCACATAGGTGGGATGATCATGGGTCGTGATCCTGTCCGTCGTCTCGAAAATCCCTCCCTGATCGATGGCAATATCCACAACGACCGAGCCGGGGTTCATGGACCGGATCATCTCTTCGGTCACGAGCTTCGGAGCTTTTGCCCCCGGTATGAGCACCGCTCCGATCACAAGATCCGATTCCTTCACGGCATGCTCAATATTCAAGGGGTTGCTCATGAGCGTGGTCACATCACGGCCAAAAATATCATCAAGCTGCCGCAACCGCTCGGGGCTGAGATCGAGTATCGTGACGTCGGCACCAAGACCGACAGCCATCTTGGCCGCATTCGTCCCGGCGACTCCACCCCCGATGATCGTCACCTTGCTTCGACTCACTCCCGGAACCCCGGAAAGAAGGACCCCTTTCCCGCCGTGGATCTTCTCAAGGAACTGCGCCCCGATCTGGGTCGCCATCCTTCCTGCCACTTCACTCATAGGAGTGAGAAGCGGGAGGGAACGGTTCACCTCGACGGTCTCATAGGCGATCCCCACCACCTTGTTCTTGATCAGGGCCTTCGTCAGTGCAGGCTCAGGTGCAAGATGGAGGTATGTAAACAGGATTAGCCCCTCGCGGAAGTACCCGTATTCCTCTGGTAGCGGTTCCTTCACTTTCATGACCATCTCTTTGGCCCACGCTTCTTCTGCACCGTCGACGATTTTCCCTCCGGCGTTCACATAATCTTCATCGGTGAAGCCCGACCCATTGCCTGCGCCCGACTCGATGAACACCTCATGACCATTCACCACCAGGTTCACGACACCAGCAGGAGTCATGGCCACCCTGTTTTCATTATTTTTGATCTCTTTCGGTATGCCGATCTGCATAGTCCTTCCTCCTTCTTTCCTGATGAACACGAAAGCGTCGATCCATACTTCAAGGTATTCAACGAAAACCCTTCTGTTTCCTCTCAGAAATCATTACAATAAGATATGTTCAGTGTCGCCAAAGATAAAGGAGTTTATGTGAAAATGAAAACGTCCATGATCGAACGATTCGGCCTTGAATCCGTCCCTCAAGATAAAAAGACTACCTCTTGGAAAGAGTACTTCATCATCCAGCTCGCGTTCTCCGTCAATTCAGGGAACTTCCTTGTACCGGCACTTGCCGTGGTCCAAGGCGGCCTGCCCTTTTATGCAGCATTCCTCTCGACGGTATTAGGTGCCTTCCTGGCCTTCTTCTGCGTATCCATGCTGTCCCTTCCCGGTTCCCGATACGGGCTGCCAGCTCAGTATGTCCTCCGGTCCGTCCTTGGTAAAAAGCTTTCCATGAGGGTCGCTTCACCGGTCCGCACCCTTACATCCCTCTATTGGTTCAGCGTGCAGACCATCGGCGGGACGCTGGTCGTCACCTCCATCATCAAGAAATTGACCGGTGCCTCCATCCCGTTCATCCCTGTGGCACTCGGCCTCGCCCTCTTGATGACCGCTCTGGCCCTTGTCGGCTTCGAAGCAGTCAAACGTGCCACCAAGTGGTTCATTCCCATCTTGATTGCCGGCCAGTTCATCCTGTTGGCCCTATTCCTTACAGGAGACCAAGGCGGAACAGTTCATCAGGGCAACTTCTCGACAGGAGCATTCTTCTTTTACGGAAGCCTTGCCTTCGTCCAGTATATTTCCGGTGTGAGTGCGGCATCCGATATGACCCGATATAGCGTAAGTCCACGTCAGGGGTTCTGGGGCGTCCTTGGAGGAAACATGACCGGGTTCATGATGACAGCCCTTCTTGGCGGGATATGCGCCAGCCTTTACGGGGGATTGAATCCCTTCGTGACAGCCGGTGAACTCACCTCATCCGTGTTGCTGCTGTCGATCATCACCATCTCGGCCCTGGTCTCCATGATTTCCATCAACCTTAGCAATGCATATACAGGAGGCTACAGTCTGCTCAATGCCCTTCCACACCTGAGCAGGATCCAGAGCGCACTCCTCTTCTCCATCGCCGGGATCATTCTCAGTCTGTTCCCACAGCTCGTCTATGGGGCAGAAGGGTTCATTTCCCTCCTTGGCATGCTGTTGGTACCCTTATCGGCCATCATTGTCAGCGACTTCCTTCTTCTCAGGAAGGGAGGTCTTCACGAACGTGACCTCGCCGCCCTCGCTGCAGGAACGACGGTTACGAACAAGACAGCCATCTACGTGATGGTGGCAGGCATCGCCCTGTATGCGCTCCTTCCCGATTTCCTGTCACCGGGCTTCCTGTCTTTCTTATTTACTGGGGCTCTCTACTTTTTCGCGAATCGGCTCCAAAAAGAAAAAGCCTCGATCACCCATCAGGCAGGGTGATCGAGGCTCCTGTTAATTCTCTTTCTTTTCCTCGGCATCATAGCGTCCGTCCTCAGTACCGACAACGCCGCTCGTGTATGAATCCATAATCTGCTGACTTACCTGCTCGCTTGCTCCTTCATCATATGTGAGCTGCTTGTTTTCATCCTTTTTCAAGATGGTCCCTCCTCCATTCGTAGGAAATTCCACCTTATTGTTTGAAAATTCGCTACAGAAATACGTGGGAAAATATAGTATGATAAAGAAAAGGAGGGGTTGAAGATGGGTTTGAAATATCGTGATATTCTAGTGGCTGTAGATGGATCAAAAGAAGCGGAATGGGCCTTCAAAAAAGGAATTGCCATTGCCAAGAGGAATGATGCTGTCCTTTCACTGCTCCACGTCATCGACACTCGGTCTTATGCCGCCATCGACTCCTATGATCATACCATCGGGGAACGGGCCATCAAATATGCAGAAGAGCTGCTTGGTGAATATAAAACCAATGCGGAACGATGCGGCCTCACCAAGATCCACACCTATGTAGAGTACGGATCACCCAAAGTGGTCATACCGAAGAAAGCCTCCGAAAAAGGAAAAGATCTTATCATTTGCGGGGCGACCGGTCTTAACGCTGTGGAACGTTTCCTGATCGGCAGCGTTTCGGAGCACATCACGAGGGCCGCCAAATGCGACGTCCTTGTGGTCCGGACCGAAGAGCCCGATGAAGAAGAGTAACACATACAACATCCCCCTGAATCCATTCAGGGGGATGTCTTTATTTAGTCACCAAAGCACCTTTGGCTTTTTCAATTTGAATCTTCACTTGTTCAAAGCCGGTACCGCCATAGGAATTCCTACGCTTCACGGCTGCAGAAGGGGCGATGATGTCATAAATGTCGCTTTCGATCAGTTCTGAATGCTGTTGATACGTAGCGAGAGTCACATCCTTCAGGAAGTAGCCCTGCTCGATACAATGTAGCACAAGCTTCCCTACGACCTCATGGGCCTTACGGAACGGCATGCCCTTGGCAGCAAGATAATCGGCAAGCTCCGTCGCGTTGGAGAAATCGGTCCCTACCGCTTCTTCCATTACGTCTTTATTCACCGTCATCGTATCCATCATGCCCGTAAAGATCTTTAAGGAGCCGATTACGGTCTTCACCGTATCGAACATCCCCTCCTTGTCCTCCTGCATGTCTTTGTTGTAGGCAAGAGGCAACCCTTTCAACACGGTAAGGAGCGATAGAAGGTTTCCGTTCACCCTTCCTGTCTTCCCGCGGACAAGCTCTGCCATATCGGGGTTTTTCTTCTGAGGCATGATGCTGCTTCCTGTCGTGAAACTGTCATCAAGCTCGATTAAGTGGAACTCCTCCGTTGACCACAGGATAAACTCTTCTGCGAGGCGCGAAAGATGCGTCATGAGGATCGCACTGTTGCTTAGAAACTCCAAGATGAAATCCCTGTCGCTCACAGCATCCAGGCTGTTTTCGTATACCCCGCTGAATCCAAGGAGTTCGGCCGAATACGCCCGATCGATCGGGAAGGTGGTCCCGGCAAGCGCCCCTGCTCCAAGGGGGGACAGATCAATGCGCTTCATGGAATCATTCAGGCGCTCCTTATCACGATCAAGCATCCAGTAGTACGTCATCAGATGGTGGGCAAATGAAATCGGCTGGGCACGCTGCAGATGCGTATACCCTGGAATCATCGTCTCGATATTATCCTCGGCCTGCTTCAATATGGCCTCCTGGAATTCTCCGATCAGCCCGATGACCTCTTCCACCCTTTTCTTCAGGAAGAGATGCATATCGGTAGCGATCTGGTCGTTCCGGCTTCTGCCTGTATGAAGCTTCCCTCCCACCTCGCCGACCGTATCGATGAGAAGCTTCTCAAGATTCAGATGGATATCCTCATACTGGGTGGAGAACTCAAGGCTGCCTGCTGCAGCCTTCTCCTCCAGTTCATTCAATCCACCAAGGATCTGGTCGGCTTCTTCAGCCGACAGGATCCCGCATTTTTTCAACATGGTGACATGGGCCTTGCTTCCCTCGATGTCTTCCATGACCAGTTCCTGGTCGAATGAAATGGACGCATTGAATTCATCCACCCACTCTTCAGGTTTTTTCGTAAAACGTCCTCCCCATAACTTCATCATAGAGAAACCTTTTCCTTTGCCGGTTTATTCACCATGGATGATACTTTCGTCGGAAGACCCCAAAGCTTGATGAATCCGACAGCGGCATCATGGTCGAATTGATCGGCTTTCGTATACGTCGCAAGGTTTTCGTCATAAAGCGAATTCGGAGACATTCTTCCTTCCACGATGGCATGGCCTTTGAACAATTTCACACGGACGGTCCCGTTCACGAACTGTTGGGATTCATCGAGGAACGCCTTCAAGGCTTTGTTCAACGGTGAGAACCATAGTCCTTCATAGATCAATTCGGTCATTTTCTTCTCGATGACCGGCTTATAATGGGCAAGTTCCTTCACAAGGGTCAGATCTTCCAGCTCTTTATGTGCTTTCAGCAACGTGATGGCAGCCGGGCATTCATAGACCTCGCGGGACTTGATGCCGATCAGGCGATTTTCCACATGGTCTATACGGCCGACACCGTGCTTGCCTCCAAGGATATTCAGCTTGGCAATGAGTTCATGAAGCGGATAAGGAACAGAGTCCAGTGCGACCGGCACCCCTTTATCGAAGGTGATTTCCACCGTGTCGGCTGTGTCAGGCGCTTCCTCGATGCTCACGGTCAGATCATACGCGTCTTCAGGCGGTGCTGCCCAAGGATCTTCTAGGACGCCGCACTCATTGCTTCTTCCCCATAGGTTCTGGTCGATGGAATACGGGGAGTCAAGGTTGATCGGAACCGGAATCCCTTTCTCTTTTGCATATTCAATCTCTTCTTCCCTTGACCATTTCCAGTCACGGACCGGTGCAAGTACCTCAAGTGAAGGATTCAACGCTGCAATGGAGACTTCAAAACGAACCTGGTCGTTCCCTTTTCCCGTACAGCCGTGAGCGACTGCCATTGCATTCTCCTGCTCCGCGATCTCCACAAGTTTTTTGGCGATAAGGGGTCTGGACAGGGCCGACACCAACGGATATTTCCCTTCATAGAGAGCATGGCTTTGCAGGGCCAGCAGGGCAAATTCATCCGCGAATTCTTGTTTCGCATCGATCACATAGCTTTTGGATGCACCGACCTTCAATGCTTTCGATTGAACGAAATCAAGATCCTTTCCTTCCCCGACATCCAGGCAACATGCAATGACTTCGTATCCTTTTTCTTTCAACCACTGAACTGCAACTGACGTATCTAAACCACCTGAGTAGGCTAAAACCACTTTTTGATTCAACATAATTCCCTCCAATAAATCTTCTCGATTGAATAAATATTCTTTAAGTTGAATTAATATTAGCATCTATTGTGTATTTATTCAACACTTATTCACGAATTTGTATAAATTCTTCGAATCCTTCCGTGAAATCGTGTAGGATGGAAATGAGTCTACGAAATGAGGGATCACCATGATCAACTTTAAAACAGATGAGCGCTTGAAGATCCGGCTGCCCGACCTGACCCGGGACTGGCACGAATACCCTCCCCATCAGCAACAAAGGATTCTGATTGAGTGGGAAAAGATCCGTGGCACCATCCCCGATCGCATCAAGGAACTCGAATGGGAAATTGATACGCTGCTGACCGACTTGTCAGAGGAAGACGATTTCGAACGCTCGTGCCTGATCAATGAACGCATCAGCGACCGGGCTTCAGCCATCAACGATCTATGGATCTGGTATCGGACCAATCCGGAAATCCATGCATAAAAAAACGACGGAGAATTCTCTCTCCGCCGTTTGCGTTTCAGCTTTTCTTTTCTCTTAAATACCTGTACTGATAATACTTCTCTGCAAATGCAGTGATCCTCCTGGACAGCTGATAATTGGAGCCCGCCCCGATTGCCATGGAGATCAGGGGCAGCCCCGACCATTTCTTGCCCTTGAACATGGAAATCGCCAGTGCCTTCATCGATTGCTTCAGCGTCCCCTCAAGCCAGGTATAATCCGTCAGCTGTTCGGATCCGTCAAAGAAATACGTTGCCCCCTTGCTCTCCAGGTCCTGAAGAAGATCGTCCCATGTCTCGGCCTGCAGCCTGGCAGGCAGGGTGGCCGCGTGGAACACCTTCAGGGAAGTCATCGTTTCAAACGGCGCCTGGACGTCGCAGCCATAGGACGCGGCGATCAGCTGGATGGAACGAAGATTGATGACGGCCATCGCAGGAAGATCAGAGCCGAGAGCCACCAAGCCGCCTGTGCCGGTGATCCCCCCTTGGACAAGGGAGTAGAAGCGGTGACGTCCCGCATGCTGTTCAGCGATATAATGCAGCTGATCAATGGACAGGACAGCAAGATCATCCACCACCTGGATATCGGGGTTAAAGGTCCGGGCAGTGGACAAAATCCGTTCTTTGGCATCGTTTTGCATCTGCGACCCTTGGATCAGGGAGTGCAGTTGAAACAACCAGCCGTCCAAGCGCTGAAAAAATGATTCCTGCACCTCTTCAGGCACCGCTCCAAAGGCCGTGTCCAACCATTTCACATATGTAAACTCGAGGTCATTTGCTTCATAATCGTACAAATCACGTTTCCAAGCCTTGATAGAATCCCATACCTGTTGATCTCTCTCAGACCAGCTCACTCCATCCACTCCTCGCACAAACTAGATTTGCTTTAAGTATATCACACTCATTTTGGAAATCAGCCTGAAAATGCCGGTGGAAAATCAAGTGGCGACTCCATTTTTGACCCATTTCATATCATTTCACCGCACTCTCTCTGTTGATCCGACATTCCACCTTCCCGTCTTCTACTTCTTTTCTTAAATCAGTCAATGTTACGCGGAATAAGAAAAAGCCTTCACCCGGTCTGGGTGAAGGCTCTGGCAGCGATCAGATATCGCCTTTTTCAAGAACGTCACGGGCGATCATGACTTCTTCGTTGGTCGGGATGACCATGACTTTAACCGGTGAGTGAGGGTAGCTCAGGAATGTCTCTTCCCCGCGCGTCGTGTTGCGTGCAGGATCCCAATAAACACCCATGAACTCAAGGCCTTTAAGGACCCTTTCACGAACGATCAAGCTGTTTTCACCGATTCCTGCAGTGAAGACAATGGCATCGACCCCGTTCATGCGTGAAGCATATGAACCGATGTATTTGTGGATGCGGTTAGCGAATACGTCAAGAGCAAGCTCAGCACGCTCGTTCCCTGCTTCCACCCCATCCTGGATGTCGCGAAGATCGCTTGAGAATCCGGAAACACCGAGGATCCCTGATTTTTTATTCAAGACGTTCAACACTTCATCAGCTGTTGAATCGGTTTTTTCCATAATGAAGGGAATCAACGCAGGGTCGATATTACCTGAACGTGTACCCATTGCCACACCCGCAAGTGGAGTGAAGCCCATAGATGTATCGATGGATTTGCCGCCTTCGATCGCGGCGATGCTTGCTCCGTTACCCAAGTGACAAGAGATCAGGCGAAGCTGCTCTTTCGGGCGACCGAGCATCTCAGCTGCACGCTCAGAGATATATTTATGGGATGTACCGTGGAAGCCGTACTTGCGGATTCCGTATTTTTCGTAGTACTCATATGGCAGGCTGTACAGGAATGAACTTTCAGGCATCGTCTGATGGAAAGCTGTATCAAACACAGCAACAGCCGGCACGTTAGGCAGGATGTTCCTGAACGCTTGGATTCCAGTCAGGTTCGCCGGGTTGTGAAGGGGTGCAAGCTCTGAGAGCTCGTCGATTTTCTCCAATACTTCATCAGTGATGAGGACGGATTCATTGAATACTTCCCCACCGTGTACAACGCGGTGACCGATTCCTTCGATTTCATCAAGAGAAGAAATGATGCCGAAACCAGTGAGCTTGTCCAAAAGCATTTTAACAGCCACTTCGTGATTCGGGATATCGGTGATTTCTTCGTTTTTCTCGCCGTTTACAGAAATGGTGAAGACGGAATCCTTCAGTCCGATACGCTCAACGAGTCCTTTTGTGATGACGGTTTCTGCCGGCATATCAAAAAGCTGAAATTTCAAGGAAGAACTTCCAGCGTTAATTGCAATGACTTTTTTTGCCACGGTATATCGCTCCCTTTATGTTTGAATCTCTTCATTTATTTTGTTCCATGAACGAATTTTTATCTCTCAATTCCTCATTTAATCACTAGCCCACCCCCATTTCAAGAAAAAGCTTGAAATGACATCGGTTACATGTTAAATTAATTATTTTCCCAAAATTTAAATAACGGGTGCAGAGGTCTTTTTTTCAATTAATTCAGCTAATTCATCCTGGAACAAGGACCGGGTGGATGGGGATTTTGTTCTCCTTGGAGGGGAAATGGATGTGGGGACCGTTCCTTTTCGCTGCGGGCGCTTGCTTTCCTGCGGGGAGGGCGTCGAGCCTCCTCGTGCCTGCGGGGTCTCGCTACTCCTCCTTTTCCGCTGGAGTCAAGCGCCCTCCGCTCCAATCCACTCTTTGCTATATAAGAGAGTCCCAGTGATTTTTATTCAGGGGTGAGTTCCAATCTCTCCACCTTTGCAGTAAGTTTGGACCTTGGAACGGCATTTGCTGGTAGAACACCCATGTAGCATATAGCAGTCCCGATGAGGCAGACATCAGAATGAGAATCGAGCCCCTTTCATTTTCAAAAGAAACATCTTAAAAAAAGTAGGACCACTTCAACTTACAAACAGGTTCTATCAACACCCTTCTCCTCACAAAGTAAGAATCGCCAAAATCGAGACCTCCTCTTCCCAAAAGAGTGCCTCGCAGCGAAGGACAGCCGACTCCTACGGGAAAAGTGGGCAGGGTGAGACCCCGCAAGCATGAGGAGGCTCACCGCACACCCCGTGGAAAGCGGCTGTCCACAGCGGAGAGGCACGGACCCCTCATCATCAAACACCATTCTCAAAAAGAGAAACAAAAAAAGGCTGCTCACAAGCAGCCTTTCATTCGATCATCGTTTATTTTCAGTCAGCCATCCATCGATCTTACCAAGGATGTCCTGCAGCGCTCTCTGGTTGGACAGGCTCGGAAGCTGTGCCAACAGGATTTCTTTCGGCGCCTCCACCCCTTCACCCTTCTTCTGAAGGATCAAGATGCTCTTGGCGGACTGCTTATTCTTGAATAGGGACAGGGGCAGCTGTAGAAAGCCCTGGATATTCGCCGTTTCATTCAAGAAGTTTTGAAGCTGAGGTGCAAAAGGAGACTCAAACAAATTGTTCGGGACGATAAAGAACAGATAGCCTCCTTCTTTTGTGTGCTTCAGGCTCTGCTCGATAAAGAGATGATGGGCATACGAATGACCCTCATCCGCCTGCAGCTCATAGTCCTTCGCCCTCGTATCATTCGGATAGTATCCGATTGGAAGGTCACTCAGGACAAGATCCACAGGATCGATCATGAGCGGTTCAAGGGAATCCTGGTTGAAGAGCTGAAGGGGATGCTTTTGCAGGTTGGCTCCTACATAGGCAAGCTTGATCAGCACGTCATCGATCTCCACGCCGACGGACTCGGTCTCTTTCCCTGTCAGGTGGTTCAGCACCGTCGTCAGGAGATTACCTGTTCCGATCGCCGGGTCCAGGACCTTGAGCGTCTCCATTCCTTCGGTAAAACGGTTCACCAGATAGCTGATGAACATGCCTAGGGAATCCGGCGTCATCTGGTGATTCGGCTGGACATTTTCTTTCATCCCTTTCAAGATGGCAAATTGGAAAGCTTTCCGGATATCTTCATCTGCCGTCTCGTCAAGGTTCAGTTCCGCGTATTTTTTGGATAATCGCTTCTTCGTAAGCTCGCTGAGTTCATCTTGGAGGATCTCCTCCTGAAAGAGATTCTCTCCTGTTTCAGCGACTGCCTCCAGATAGGTACAGTTGAGCTCCTCCTGAAGAAGGGTTGAGGTTTCATCGAGTATGCCGAAGAGTGTTTCGACTGGTGAATTCATCATGTACGTTCATTCCTTTTCACGGTTTGGTGCTTTTATTGTAACGTGGGCATCGCCTTTTGTAAAAACCAGACCCTTTTTGCGGCAAAAAAGGATGCTGGCCGGGGCCAGCATCTGGTGTCATTATTTTGCGTTTTTAACCGCTTCGATTGCTGCTTCATAGTTCGGATGATCGGTTCCTTCGCTCACATACTCTGCATACGTTACTTCGTCGTTGCTGTTCACGACGAATACGGAACGTGCCAACAGACGGAGTTCTTTCATGTAGACGCCGTATGCTTCACCGAAGCTCATATCACGGTGATCAGATAGGGTTTGGACATTCTCGATGCCGTTTGACCCGCACCAGCGTTTTTGTGCGAAAGGCAGATCAGCGGAAATAGTCAAGACTTCCACATTTCCGAACTTGACTGCTTCTTCATTGAACTTTCGTGTTTGGGCGTCACAGACGCCTGTGTCGATAGAAGGAACGACAGAGATCAAACGCACCTTGCCTTTTGAATCCTGAAGTGTCACTTCTGACAGATCGTTAGCCAGTACGGTAAAGTCAGGTGCTTGGTCCCCTGCTTTGACTTCGCTGCCTACGAGTGTGACAGGATTGTTTTTGAATGTGATAGATGCCATTATGTATTCCTCCTTTAAAATAGGTTGTACTTCTTCATAGTACAGAAAAGAGGTGAGGGTGCGCAACTGTTATGGCTTACCCTTTCTGGAAAGAAAATGAGGCATGCAGGAATCTGCACGCCTCAAGGCTTAGAAGTCTACATTTTGTTTATGGTGATCCGGTCCGTGTCCATCATGGTCTTTCTTCAGCATGCTCTGAATCTTTTCGATGGCACCTGGTGCAAGATCGAGAAGTCGGTCAAGGAGATGGGTATTTTCATCAAGATGAAGCATTTTGATGCCCCTTGAACTGACGATCAGAAATGCGATCGGGGTGATGGATACACCTCCACCGCTTCCTCCACCGAAAGGTTGTTGCTTTGGTCCGGACTGCGGCTTGTCTCCATTATCTCCTCCTTTACCCTTGCCGTCGATGATGAATTCACTGCCGCCTGCAGCAAATCCGAACCCGACTTTCGATACCGTCAATATCACGCTTCCGTCCGGTGTTTCGACTGGGTCGCCGATGATCGTATTCACATCGATCATTTGTTTCAGATTTTCCATGGCGGTGGTCATTAATCCTTCAATAGGATGTTCACTCATGCCAGTTCCTCCTTATTATACTGAATGTTTTTCACCTGAGATGGTGGACAAGGGCCTGGTTTTGAACGCTGCCCTGCCGCCCCTCCAAAAACGAAGTATCTTGAAACCTACGAGGATAGCATTCCCAATTCTAAATTGGATGATACATGAAAATCTGGTTTGGATGATCGCTTGTTGAAAGTCGGGCACCACCTGCAGATCCGGCATGGACTGAAGTTTTATGTACCCGCTCATGAGACTGATGATGCTTCCTTTCAGCCCCCATATCGCCCCTGTGAAGGATCCTGTGGCAGCGGCATCACCCGTGCCGATCTTCGTATGCCAGATGACATCATCCATCTTTACTTTCTTCATGAAATGCCGGATGATCCGGTGCAGGGACCGTACATGGGCGAGGAGTGTTTTCGTATCTTTGAGGCTATTCATGAATTCAGAAGGGGTCACCTTTTTCTTTTCCTCTTTTTCCTTACTGGAAGAGCCGGCATCCCCTGCCTTCTTCTTTTCTTCCAGGACGACATTGGGACCATCATCATCGACTTTCACCATGGGGATGTCGATCGTATATTTAAGGATTCCATACCAGGCCCTGAGCATCACCTTGAAATGATCATTATCATTTCCGTGATAGAGGGATACGGTAATGGTCAGTTTGGTTATAAAAATGATTACTAATAATAGCAGCAGCAACGCAGCGAGGATCAGGAGGGTCCATACCCACCAGCTCATATCCATCACACCCCTTCAACTTCCCATTATCGCCTCGACGATCATGATTTAAACCTTTCTTTTCCTTTTGGCCCCCCCCCTCTACGATCAAGCATGGAGGGGATTCCAATCTCAAATACAAAGAAAGAGGCTGGGACAAGAGTGTTTTAGTCATAGTAAAACCCGAACTATCTTGCTTGAGATAGTTCGGGTTTTTGATTTGTTTCATGAACATTACTATTTACTTGTTTCTAGCGGTTGATTGGAGTGCAAGACGTAGACTCCAGCGGGAAGAGTAGCTGATGTGAGACCCCGCAGGCTTGCCGAGGAGGCTCACGGGCTACCCGCGGAAAGCGAAGTCTTACACGGAAATCATGAGCGGTATAAAGAAGCCATGCTGATATTGTTAGTCATGACCTTTTTTGTTTTGTCCCAATCTTTTTTGATTCATGTTTGTACCGGTGTGAACTCCAGCTTTCTTTTCTCCTGTACGACCGTTGTATCGGCGAAGAGATCATGGATCCCCTGCTTTTTCGTGGTGAAGGCGACAACCACATAGAGGATGAAGAAAGTGCCGGAGATGAAGCGTCCGATCAGCTCCCTGAATAGGACGGTCCCCCAGTCGAGCTTCTGTCCTTTGATGCCGACCACTTTGACGCCGAATACCATCTTCCCGAGTGTCTGGTGGAAAAACTTCGTCATGAGAACGAAGTAAGCATAGAAGACAATGGTAGTCAGGATGGTGTATGGAGCGAACATGGAGCTCCCCATCGGGATATCCAGCAGCTTGAATACCGGTGTTACGAGGAGGCGTGTCACACTTCCGATCACCATCAGGTCGATGATGTAGGCCCAGAATCTGATCCAAAATCCTGCCAGGAAAAACCCTTTGGCAGGGATGCCTGATTCTATTCTTTCTTCTTTCGGCTGCTCCCTTTCAGGAAAGGGCACGCCGTCTTGTTCATATACGTCACTCATCGGTCAAGCCCTCCTTACTCAGAATATAGATACATCAAACGTGGTGCGTTTGGTTGGGATAGGATCTTGGCAAGGGCCGTTGCTTCCATGTCTCCACCGATCATTTTCTTCGCGCCCATATTGAAGAGCCCTGCGAAAGAGTCACCTGAGGAATAACGGAATACTTCTACATCTTTCAGCTTGTAATCCTTCTTCATGGCCTCAACGGTGTCTTCATAATAACCGAATTCATCGATAAGATTGACTTCCTTCGCCTGCTGTCCGTCATAGATCCGGCCGTCGGCAATTTTCTTCACTTGTTCTTCCGACATGTCACGGCCGCTCGCGATGACGTCCACGAATCCTTCATAGGAATTATCGATCATGGACTGCAGGATATCCCGCTCTTCATCGGTCATCTCCCTTGTCGGGCTCATGATATCTTTGTATGGACCACTTTTGATCGTTACGAAGTCGACTCCGTATTTTTCAGCAAGCTCTGAATAATTGATACCCTGCATGATCACCCCAAGGGAACCTGTGAGGGTTTCTTTGCTGGCGAAGATCTTGGTGGCAGGGGCGGATATGTAGTAACCACCTGAAGCGGCCGTGCCTCCCATGGATACATAGATCGGTTTCTTTGTATCTTTTTTGATTTCTTCAAGTTTTTTGTGGATTTGGGCGCTTTCCACCACTCCTCCACCAGGTGAGTTCACCTTAAGAATGACCCCTTTGACCGTGTCGTCCTTTTCAACAGCGTCGAGCTGCTCCAGGAATGACTGATGGTTATAGCCCGCACTCTCGAACAGCGAGCTCGCACCTCCTGTATCCTGTATGACTCCGTTCACTTCGAGTACGGCGATCCGGTCCCCGGACGACCCTGTATCCAATACTTCTTCATTCAGGGTCGAGTCCATGCTCAACACCTCTTCCCAGGCACTTGTGAAATCACCCTTCAATGCCGATGTGGCGAAGTTGACGATGACCGAGACAAAGAACAGTCCGGCTGCGATCCCAAGTGCAATCCATCTTTTTGCATTCATGTTGTATAATCCTCCCTTTCTCATCCTAATCTTATGTAAGGATATCTTTATCATTCTACATATAAAACATGGTAGAATATTCACTAAGTAAGATTCTAGCAAATTTTTAATCAAATGGGAAAACTTAACCTACATCGACAGGGGGCATTTCACATGAATCGTCGCAATATTTATTTTTATCACCTGAAAGATGCTGCACTCGGAGTGAAGGTGGATTCACTCTATGAACTCGCGCGCCGCTATGATTTCACCATCGTTAATCGTCACGAAGATGCGAGTATCATCGTGAGCGTAGGGGGCGACGGTACCTTCCTTCAGGCCGTCAGAAAGACCGGCTTCCGGCAGGACTGCCTCTATGCGGGCATTTCCACCGGCGGTACACTGAGCATGTACTGTGACTTCCATATCGATGATACGTCTAAAATGATCGAGGCGATGACCAAGGAACAGATCGAAGTCAGGAAATACCCGACAATCGAAGTGACCGTGGATCATCAAACCTCATTCCTGTGTCTGAATGAGTTCAGCATCCGCTCCGGCATCATCAAGACATTCGTGATGGATGTCTTCATCGACGATAACCATTTTGAAACGTTCAGGGGCGATGGTATGGTCATCGCTACACCGACGGGCAGTACGGCCTACAATAAATCCGTCAACGGAGCAGTCGTCGATCCGATGATCCCCTGCCTTCAGGTGAGTGAGATGGCTTCCCTGAACAATAATCGGTACCGGACATTGGGCTCTTCCTTCATCCTCAGTCAGGAACGCCGACTTGTCCTGAAGATCGTCCAGGACGGGAATGATTATCCGGCCATGGGCATGGACAATGAAGCCCTCGGCATCCAGCACGTCGAAACCATCGAGGCGAAGCTGAGCGGGAACATCATCAAGACCGTCAAGCTGAAGGATAATTCTTTCTGGGAAAAGGTGAAGCGTTCATTCCTGTAAGAAGAAAAAAGAAAACCCGGATATGCCGAAAGGGAGGGCCACTCCCTTCTAGGCATTCCGGGTTTTTTCTATGCGCTCAGCCGGGCATCTTTACGCCTTTTCCTGGCGAGCTGAAGCCGAGATGCCGGCAAAACGGCCAACGCGAGCCAGATGAAGCAAAAGGCGATGGCATGGACGGTAGAAAACGGCTCATGATACATCCACACGCCGAGGATCAACGTGATGGTCGGAGCGATATACTGCAGGAATCCCACCATATAAAGGGGGATCTGCTGGGCCCCGCGCGAGAAGAACAAGAGTGGGATCGCCGTCGCTGCACCTGCTCCGATCAGAAGCAGATCCGTCCCAGTTCCCGTATGGAAGAGTGCCAGTGAATCATCCTGATACAAGAACAGGAGGTACACGATTGAAACGGGCGCTATCGTCATGGTTTCCAAGGTCAGTCCGATGGACGATTCAACCTGGATCATCTTTTTGGCCAGCCCGTATAAACCGAACGAAAACGCCAGACCGAACGCGATCCACGGGAAATCCCCATAGGACAACGTGAGGACGAGGACGCCTGCCGCGGCCAAACCGAATGACAGGATCTGGGCTTTGGAGAGTTTCTCCTTGAGGATGAAGACCCCTAACAGGATGCTCACCAGGGGATTGATATAGTATCCGAGACTTGCTTCCACCATCTGATCTGTATTGACGGCCCATATGTAGATGAACCAGTTTGCGCTGATCAATAAAGATGCGACCAAGAGCGCAAGGACCTGCTTTTTCTTCGTCAGTGACGTTTTCAGATAGGACGTGAATCCTCTGAACCTTCTTGTGACAAAGAGGAACAGCAGCATGAACCAGAAGGACCAGAAGATGCGGTTTGCCAGGATTTCATCGGCTGGGACATCTCCGAGAAACTTCCAATAAATCGGGAGGATCCCCCATAATAGATACGAAAACGCGGTATACACAATTCCCGTCTGACTTGTCTTCATTTTGTTACCCCCAAACTATTTCAATGACCGAAATAACTTCATTATAGCCATGGGGGTGACCAGGAGCAATCATTATTTTTTCCTATCTCTGTCATATACGATGTCCTCATCGACTACGGTCATCGCCACCACTTGTTTCAGGAGCACATCAGGGCCTCCTGTGAAGGGATCTTCATTGAGGATTGTGAAGTCTGCATCATACCCTTCCTTGATGAGACCGCGGTCGGCTTCGTGGTGACACGCGAAGGCACTGCCTTTTGTAAACAGGGAGATGCCTTCATACATGCTCAATACCTGATCGGGTCCATAAACCGTATGATCGTGATCGGTCGGGTTGGTCCGGGTTACGGCCGCATGGATACCAAGCAGGGGATTGACCGGCTCGATCGGGACATCCGAACCGCCTGCGCAGTGGATCCCTTCTTCAAGGAGGGTCTTCCAGGCATAGTTATATTTCATCCTATCTTCCCCGATCCGGTCGATCACCCATGGGAAATCTGATGCCACAAAACGGGGTTGGATATCAAGGATCAAATCCAGTCCCTTGATTCTCTCGATCAATTCATGACGGAGGATCTGGGCATGGATCAATCGATCGCGCCGCCCCTTCACCGTAGGCTCTTTCGTGATGGCATCCACCACCTGTTCAAACGCCAGGTCTCCGATGGTATGGACGGCGATGGGTAAATCATAGGATCTTGCCTTCGCTACGAGAGCCTGCAAGTTTTCCTCCGTATGGATACTCACCCCGTTGGTGCTTTCATCATCGGCGTATGGATGGCTGAGGAGGGCCGTCCTCCCACCAAGGGCACCGTCGGCAAAGATTTTCATGGCGCCGAATTCCACATAGGGGCTCCCCTCGAGGAATTGATGCCCTTCATCGCGCCAGTCTTCAACGACGGCATGATGGACAAGGAGGTGTGCCCTGAATTTCTTACCGTCTTTTCCGAGGGTATTCCTGAACGCCTGATACGTTTTGTTAAAGTTCCCGTAATAGCTCAAATCTTCTGTGTGACCGCCTGTAAGGCCGTTTTCCCAGCAGCTTTGAACCCCTTTTGCGAGGGCTTCTTCGAGGTATTCCAACGAAATGGAAGGCAGGATCCCCGTCACGATATCCTGTGCCGTATCCTTCAGCACCCCGTTGACACGTCCGTCATCGTATCGGTCGATCAGTCCCCCTTCGGGATCTTCCGATGCGTCGGTGATGCCAGCTTTTTCAAGGGCCAATGTATTGACGACGATGGCATGGCGGCATATCCGTTTCAGGAGGACAGGGTGTCCCACCGCTACGTGGTCGATTTCATCTTTGGTGATGACTTCAGGATCTTCCCAAAGATTTTCATTCCACCCTTCCCCGATGATCCAGTCTCCTTCAGGGGTACGGTCTGCCTTCTCCCTGACCGCCAGCAGCACCTGCTCCTTGCTGGTCATCTCGGAAAGATCCAGCCTCATCAAGGTCTCTCCATGTCCAATGAGGTGCATGTGACTGTCCACAAACCCCGGGAACATGATCTTGCCTTCAAGGTCCATTTTCCGGTCGAATGCAAATTGCTCTATAAGGGCCGCTTCGCTGCCAAGTGCTTTTACTTTGCCATTTTCCGTCAAAACTGCTTCTACAGTATGACCTTCTGCCTGCATCGTGTAGATTGTTCCGTTCGTCCATAATGTTCCCATCGTGCTTGTTCCCTTCTTTCCAAAAAATTCTGTATCTACTGTACCATAAAAGTGCAAAAATCAGAAAGAACTGAATTTCGCATGCGATGACGAAAAAAAGGAAGCCCCTGCGGACTCCCTTTTTTGGCTATCAGTTCTGTGCTGCCAGTTCTTTTTGTCGAAGTTCGATCCTTCTGATCTTGCCTGAAGTCGTCTTCGGCAATTCGTCAACGAACTGAATCTTCCGTGGATACTTGTAAGGGGCCGTCAGTTCCTTGACATGTTCCTGAAGGGAAGGGATGAGAGCCGGATCGGCCTGGTCTACATCGTCTTTCAGGACGATGAACGCCTTGACGACCAGCCCCCTGATCTCGTCAGGGCTTCCGACCACGGCACATTCCTTCACGGAAGGATGTTTGACCAGGGCATCTTCTACTTCAAATGGGCCGATCGTATATCCTGAAGAAATGATGATGTCATCGCTCCTCCCCTCGAACCAGAAGTATCCATCTTCATCCCGTTTGGCTTTATCCCCGGTGATATAGTATTCTCCGCGGAATTGCATGGCCGTCCTTTCGGGATCTTTATAGTAGTTTTTGAAAAGGGCCGGTGTCTCAAGGTGTACTGCAATGTCCCCCACCTCACCCGTTTCACACGGTTTCCCAAGTTCATCGATAATTTCAACCCTATTCCCAGGAGTCGGTTTTCCCATTGACCCTGGACGCAGTTCCATTCCTTTGGTTACCCCGACAAGAAGGGTATTTTCAGTCTGACCGTATCCATCTCTCACAAGGACATCAAAATGCTTTTGGAACGCGTCGATGACTTCGCGATTCAATGGCTCTCCGGCTGAAACTGCGCTGTGAAGGGAATCAAGGTGATAGGAACCGAGATCATCCACTTTCGCCATCAACCTGTACTCAGTCGGTGTACAGCACAGGACATTCACCCGATGATCTTGAAGGATCTTCAAATAGGCATGTGGCTCGAATTTCCCTTGGTAAACGAGACCTGTCGCTCCTGAACCAAGGACGGATAGGAACGGGCTCCAGATCCATTTCTGCCAGCCTGGACCTGCCGTGGCCCACACGACGTCCCCTTCCTCGATGCCCAGCCATTCCTTTGCTGCTGTCTTCAGGTGGGCGTAGGCCCAGCCGTGCGTATGTACAACCCCTTTGGGATTACCCGTCGTCCCGGACGTATAGGAGAGGAACGCCATGTCATCACGGTGTGTATCAGCGAAACCAAGCTCGTCCGAAGCGTTTGTCGCTTCACCTTCGAGATCGATCCACCCTTCCTGCCCACCGCCGACCACAAATCTCTTTACATTTTCTATACCCGGAACACCTTCAAACTGACCGATAAACGGAGAATAAGCGACAATCCCCTTAACATCCCCATGATCAATGCGGTATCCGAGATCCTTGGCCCTTAACATTTCCGAACTCGGGATCACCACAAGACCGGCTTTCAAGGCAGCAAGATAAACAGCGTATGCCTCAATCAACCTTGGCATCATCACCAGGAGCACATCGCCTTTTTCAAATCCCCCTCCAATGAAAACGTTTCCATATTTATTCGCCACTTTAATCAGATCATCATAGCTGATCTGCTTCTCATTTCCTTGTTCGTCCATCCACAGGAGGGCTTTCGCTCCATCTTTTGCAGCAAAGCGTTCGACTTCCTCCACCAGATTGTATGTTTCCGGTGCTATAAGCTCTTCCCTTTTCATCGTGGTTCCTCCTTTTTTTTACATAGCCCACTCTATTATACAAAATGTTTTTACTTTTTTAAATATTCTTTTTACTAGGCGCGAAAAAGAAAGGAGCGGGGCAATGCCCGCTCCTTTGTAGCCATTGTATTCAATTATTTTTGGTAACCGCCGATTTGTTGTTCAGCCATTTGAACCAAACGCTTAGTGATTTCACCACCTACAGAACCGTTAGCGCGGGCAGTTGCATCTCCACCAAGTTGAACTCCGAATTCAGAAGCGATTTCGTATTTCATTTGGTCGATAGCTTGTTGAGCTCCAGGAGCTACTAGTTGGTTAGAACTTCTGTTGTTTGCCATGTGTTTTCACCTCCTCGTTGCTTGTTGAGTATAGAATGTGCGAAAACACATGGCTTCATGCAAGGGATGTTCTTGGTAAATGTTCCTAAATCAGAGTAGCTCGTCGAAGCTTTCTTCTTTATGGGAAGAACCGTCGATCTGCATGATTTCCGTTTTTTCAACCGCTTCGCGGATGAGCTCATCAAAGTTTACAAAGCTTTCATAGTACTGGACCTTTTCACGCTTCGGCCTGGTTTTCGGAGCAGGCGGCGTAAAGATCGTGCAGCAGTCTTCGTATGGAAGAATCGAGATATCATGCGTATCGATCTTTTGGGCAATCTCGATGATTTCAAGCTTATCCATGGCGATCAACGGTCGAAGGACAGGGGTATTTGTAACATCATTGATGGCCTGCATGCTCTCCAGTGTCTGGCTCGCCACCTGCCCGAGACTTTCACCCGTCACAATGGCAAGCCCTTCGTGTTTTTCCCGGATCATGTCTGTGATCCTGAGCATCATTCTCCGCGTTGAAGTCATGGTGTAATTTTCAGGTACTTGATCATGAATCAGCTGCTGGATTGCAGTGAACGGGACAATATGAAGATTCACCTTGCCGCTGAACGCCGACAGCTTTTTCGAAAGATCGATGACCTTCTGCTTTGCCCTTTCACTGGTGAAAGGAGGGCTGTGGAAATGGACGGCATCGATCTCCACTCCCCGTTTCATCGTCAGGTAACCGGCAACGGGGCTATCGATCCCCCCAGATAGCATGAGCATAGCCTTTCCGCTCGCTCCCACCGGCATGCCTGTTGCACCCGGGTAGATTTCAGATGAAAGGTAAACCCCTTCCTTCCTTACTTCTACATTCAGTTTGATATCGGGATTGCGGACATCGACGGTCAAATCCTCCATATTTTTCAGGATGTATGACCCGATCTGGTAGTTCAATTCGTTCGTATCAAGGTGGAAGGTCTTATCTCCCCGTCTTGCCGATACCTTGAACGTTTTTCCGGGTTCAAAGCTTTTTTGCACAAGGGCAAGGCCCGCTTCCATCATTTCATCCACATCCCTGCCCGTCATGACAACCGGGCTGAATGACTGGATGCCGAAGATCGAAGATAACCTTGTGATCACTTCATCCCCGTCCGCTTCCCCTAGCAGGATGTGAAGGCGATCCCTGCTTGCATTGACGGATATGGAAGGAAGGTCCTTCAGGGCCTCAAGGATGTTTTCTCTCAGTTGGGACGTGAATTTCTTGCGGTTTCTTCCTTTTGTGGAAATTTCACCGTATCTGACTAGAATTCGATTATATTTCATCGTGATCTCCTCATCGTTTTCGTTAATGATCGGATTTCCCTCTCCAATGTTTCCAGGAACATCCGTGCTTCCTGCATCGTCGTATGGTAAGACAGGCTCACCCTGAGGGAGCTGTTCGCCCGCATGTCCGACACGCCCATGGCAAGAAGCGTTTCGCTTGGTTTATGCTGTCTGGATGAACAGGCACTCGTGGTGGAAAGATAAATTCCATGCTGATCGAGTGAATGGACCATCACTTCCCCTTTGAACCCCTCAATGGAAAAGTTCAGGATATGGGGAGCTGCGCTAGTTTCAGGTGTATGGACCGTCACATAGGGGAGCTTGGATAATCCGTCCCTTATGAAGCCTTGGATTTCCTGCATTACTGGAAGGGATTCTTCCCTTTCCTTCAAATGCATGCGAAGGGCCTTGGCAAAAGCCGCGATCCCCCCTGTGTTTTCGGTCCCGCTCCTGAGGCTGCCTTCTTGGTCGCCACCGGATAACAAGGGGGAAAGGCGCACCCCGCTCCGGACATAGAGGGCCCCCGTTCCTTTTATTCCGTGAATCTTATGGGAGGAAAGACTGCACAGGTCCACTCCCGCCCCATGAAGATCAAGCGGTATTTTCCCACATGCCTGCACGGCATCCACATGGAAAAGGGTTTTCGGGCGCTCCTTGAGCAGTTCACCGATTTCCCGGATTGGCTGGATGGTTCCGACCTCATTATTGACGTGCATGATGCTGACGAGGATGGTATCATCCCTGAGCGAGTTCGCGATTTCCTGCGGATCCACCCGCCCTTCCTCATCGACGCCTACATAGGTGATGCTGAACCCGAACGGTTCAAGATCTTCTACAGCCTTTTTTACTGAAGGATGCTCAATGCGGGAGGTGATGATATGCCTTCCCCTGTTCTTGTACTGCATGGCCGTACCCTTGACGGCCAGATTATTCGACTCGGTCCCTCCCGATGTGAAGAAGACTTCCGGTCCTTCAACGCCAAGGAGGTCCGCTACCTGCTCCCGTGAACGTTTGATAAGGTCATCCGCCTTCCCACCGAACGAATGGATCGAAGATGGATTTGCATACAGTGTTTCGTTCACCTTCATGAACGTATGGAGTGCTTCTTTATAAGGTTTCGTTGTGGCACTATTATCTAAATAGATCATACATCTCACCCGCTTATGGTTTGGCTCACATTTCAATTTTTAATCTTACCATACCTGCAGGGATTCCCAAATAAGAAGCGCACTTTTTTAATGTTCATGAAATTTTAATATACTTTCCAAATTTATTCATTGAAATATAACTGAATTTTTGCGAGAATCATGTAAGTAAGTGACAGGTCATACTATTTGAATATACTAAATTGTTTGATTATTTCGTTATTGGACGCACTTATCCCTTCTTACCAACACAATCAACTAGCATGAATGAAACGGAGGAAAGTATATGAATAAGAAAGCGCTTTCATTTAGTGGTGTAATGGCAATAGGCTTGATGCTGTTCGCACTCTTTTTCGGAGCCGGGAATATGATATTCCCTCCATTTTTAGGTCAGCAGGCTGGAGATCACGTCTGGACGGCCATCCTTGGATTCTTGATAACCGGTGTGGGACTTCCCCTTTTGGGCGTCATCGCGGTTGCCAAGTCAGGAGGAGACCTGCAGTCCCTTGCCAGCAGGGTCCATCCCGTTTTCGGCATCGTCTTCACCGTCATCCTTTATCTAGCCATCGGTCCCTTCTTCGGAATACCTCGTACCGGGACGGTCACATATGAAATCAGCGTTCTTCCCTTTTTACCGGAGGGGCTGACCGACAGTCGGATGCCGATGATCATTTTCTCGCTCATCTTCTTCTCTTTGACGGCATGGCTCAGTCTGAATCCGTCCAAGCTGGTCGACCGGATCGGGAAGATTTTGACTCCTTCACTACTGATCATCCTTGCCGTCCTTGTCGTAAAAAGTATTGTCACGCCCATGGGCAGCCTTGGTACACCATTGGAAGCCTATCAAAATGGGCCCCTTTTCAAAGGATTCATCGAAGGGTACCTGACAATGGACACGATTGCAGCACTTGTCTTCGGAATCGTGGTCATCAATTCCATTAAGGATCACGGGATCACCTCGAAGGCAAGTATTTCAGCCATCACCATGAAAGCCGGTGTGATTGCGGCTATAGGTCTTGCCCTCGTCTACCTGTCCCTCAGCTACATCGGAGCCAGCGGTACCGATGCTATCGGAGAACAAGCAAACGGCGGCGCACTCCTTGCTGCAGCATCCGAAGAACTGCTGGGGTCGTTCGGGATCATCGTTCTTGGCCTGGCCATCCTGTTTGCCTGCCTGACGACATCAATCGGACTGGTATCGGCGAGCGCTCAGTACTTTTCCAAGCTGCTTCCGATCCCTTACAAAGCCTTGGTGTTCATCATTTCATTGTTTAGTATGATCATTTCCAACATCGGACTGACACAGCTGATTTCCATTTCGGTGCCGGTGCTGATCTTCATTTATCCAATGGCCATCGTATTGATCATTCTTTCGTTCTTCCACAATCTGTTCAGAGGGTACCGCCCCGTGTATATCACGGCGCTTGCCCTAACCGCTTTCATCAGTCTATTCGACGGACTGAAGGAAGCCGGTATCGAATTGACTGCCGTCAGGGATTGGCTTTCATTCCTTCCCCTCTATGCAGAAGGGATCGGCTGGATCGTCCCAGCGATTTTCGGGGCCTTGATCGGCTTCGTAATCTCATTGGTACTCGGAACGAGCAAAAGAGTGATACAAGCTTGATCATGACAAAGTCCGCCTCGGCTTCAGAGAGGCGGACTTTTTGTTGGGAGTGAGGATGCACCGGGGATGATTGTCGATCCCGCGACCCGAGCGTTACGAACCAATGATTGATACGATTTTTATATGAACCCCATAAAAAAACAGTCCCCTTAGCCCGTTTTCACGGTAAGGGGACTGTCTTTATCTTATTTATTCTCAAGCATTTTCTCGATTTTCTTCAGTGCGCCCGGCTCTACCTTTTCCAAGGTGGTGGCCGCTTCTTCCAGCGCCCTCCGGTATTCATACTGTCTGAAAGCTTCCTCGGCATTCCTGAGGCCGTCATGGACGGTTGAATAGCGGCTTCTATAGCGATTCCCGTACTGGATTACCCGTTCCGAGAGGACGACGTCTTCGATGAGTTCATCGGTCTTCTTATAGAAATGATCCACGGTGTCTTCTGCTGCAAGCAATGTTTCCTGAACAAATTTCATATTCAGCGGTTTCTCGGTGAGACTCACATTCACCTGCTCGATTTTATTATGGACTTCGTCAAGAAGATCTTTGTATCCTTGCGGGAGGCCAGGTGCGTTGCTTTTGGAGATCATGCGGCTTGCTTCAGCCACCTTTTTCTTCAGCTCATGGATTTTTTCCCTTGTGGCAAGCTCATCTTTCCTCATCGTTTGAAGATAAAGATTGAATTCTTCCTGCTCCCTGTTCAATTCGTCCAGACTGCTCCGGATATCCTTCAGTTCTTCACTCAGATTGGAGTAAGGGGCACCCTGTTCTTCTTCCTTCTTCATGATCAGTTCATGTCGTTTGGAAAGCTGGATGATCTTATGTTCCAGATCCTTGGGGATCGTGAGTGCTTCGTCCCGGAGATGGTACGCCTGCTGGACAATCCGGAGCTCCGCCTGGATGTCTTCATTCTCTTCCTTGGCCTTGATGAGGCTCTCCGTCGTGGCATCTTTATACTGCCCGATGAAATGCTTGGCGTGTACTTCCTTTTCCAGGATGTCGTAGAACGATTCAATCGTTTCCTTCATTTCCTTCAGGCCTTCTTCCACGCCTTCCACCTTCAGTTCCCCGAGGTCGGTGACGTGGGATGCAAGGGATGCCTTCAGTGCGGCGGCCTTTTCTTCCACCTCCACATGATCCAGGATGTACCCTTCTTCCTTCATCCCCTCATATCCGGCCTCGAGCTCTGAAATCTGGACCGGCAGGACGTTTTCACACTCTGTGAGCAGTTTCGGGATGGCCTCCATCTTATAGGCGGTCTCCCTCATTTTCTCAGACAGTCCAAGGACCATCTCACGTGCTTCGATATAGTTCCCCTGTTCGGTCAATTCCTCGAATCGTTCGATTTGTTTCCCCATCTCATCAAGGATGGTTTCGATCGGTTTAGCCGTGGAACCATATGTATGACGATAAGCGAGAAGCTGCTTCTTGCTTTTGCGGTATTCTTCCTGAAGCGTCTGGATCTCTTCCCTGTTCTTTTCCTCACTGCCGATCAGTTCATCGAGTTCCTTCAGGATCGTCTCGATCTTCGTCTCGGTACCGGTGAGGATCTCGTGAATACGGGAAAGGGTGGCTTTTGTTTTGTTGAACCGGAACTTATCCGTATGCTCCTCTGCATCGAATAGAAGTTCTTCCACTTCAGGGAGCTGCACGGCTACGATCTCATCCCAACCCTGTCTCCAGCGTTCGAATAATTCCTCGGTCTGCCCGGTCATGTTCAGTTGTTTGACTTTAGAAAGTTCATCCGAGACAGGACGATTCATGATATCGATCTTCCAGGATTCGTAGCGATCGACCTCTGCATAATATTTCTTCCTGACAAAGAATCCAGTCAGGAAGACAATCAATACTAGTAGTATTCCACCGATGATGTACTGCATCATAAGCCCCCTGTTCAACTATTCAGTAACATTTATCTAAAGTTAAGTTTCGTAAAATTTATCTCATTGCTATAATGATACCATGTTAACGACATTTTTTGACTATTAAATTCGAATTTTACTCGATAAAAAGTCATAATCGGCAGTTTTTCCGTTCAATGGGCGATTTTTCGCCATCTGACGGGCAAAATCTTAGCCGATTAAGGAATAGGAGGCTTCTCCATGATCAAACGGGACGGTCATATCCATACCCCCTTCTGTCCGCACGGAAGCAAGGACGCCATGGAAGAATATGTCGAAAGACTCATCGCACTCGGATACACCCACATCACGTTCACAGAACACGCTCCCCTTCCCAGGGGCTTCATCGATCCTGTGCCGGAAAAGGACAGCGCTATGCAGTTCGGGCAAATGGACGACTATTTGAAAGAAATCGACCGTCTAAAAAGGAAATATGATGGCCGCATTGTGATTTTAGCAGGCCTGGAGGTGGACTATATCGAGGGATATGAAGAAGGAACAAAAGAGTTGCTGACAAAATACGGTCCATCCCTCGACGACAGCATCCTCTCGGTTCACTTCTTGAAGAAAGACGGAGCTTGGTACTGCCTGGACTATAGTGATGAAACCTTCGGTAGGATGACGGAAGCCTATGGCGGAGTCGATGCGGTCCATGAGGATTATTATAGAGCCGTCCTTTCTTCCATCCGTTCGGACCTCGGTCCCTATAAACCGAAGAGGATCGGTCATATGACACTAGCGAACAAATTCCAGAAGCTCTACCCGACAACCCGATCTTTTTCCAGGGATATTTCAACCATCCTCGACGCGATCCTCGCCAACGGTCTGGAAGTCGATTATAACGGAGCGGGTGTCATCAAACCGCACTGCGGCGAGTCCTATCCACCCGATCCGGTCATCCGGAAGGCTCATGGGATGGGGATCCCCGTCGTATATGGTTCCGATGCCCATACGGTCAGAGGCCTTGATCAAGGAAGGACCCGGATGACGTTCCTATGAATCTCAGACGAGCATCTCTTTTTCGAATGGTTCATTCCTCTGTTCAACAAGCATGAGCCTGATCCACTGATCGATCTGCTGATAGTAATGGTCAACAAAATAGAATTCCTGCGGAAAAAGCTGCCATACTTCCCTCAATTGCTGGCTGTTCAGAAACGGAAAGGTCAGCATGGACTTCAGCTGAATGATGAGGAAATTCACCGGCTGCTTCTTGAATGAGTGATCAATCATCCCCTTTTCAAACAGGCACTTCAAGTAGAATCGCTCCTTCATCAGATAGGAAGCGATGATCTCCCTTACCACCTGGGAATCAATGGACACTTCCCTCCAAATGAACCGGGTGAGCTGATGGTTCTCGCTTTGGAATTTGAGGAGCTTGTAGACGGCACGTTTCAGGCACACTTCTGCATCGATGTATGGAAGGGCAGCGGTCTCCTCCTCCAAAAAACGGAGATAGGGTTCAAAGAAATGCGTGAAGCATGCTTCGAGAAGCCCCTGCTTCCCTTTAAAATAATAGGAGATCGTCGCAGGGTTGACATCGGCCTTGCCGGCGATATCCCTGACAGACGTCCCATCGAATCCATGGTCATTGAATAATGAAACAGCAGCAGCAAAAATCGCATCTTTTGTACTTATAAGCTTCTTCATTCGAATCCCTCGTTTCGTTTGATTGGCCGGTAGAGAACGGAATGGATTGAAGATTTCTTGGAAATATGCTAAAACTGATTCAATACGTTCGTGAGGATCCCGTATAGGGACCTTCAGCGTTACAACATGTATTCGTCCATCGCGGCCGATTCCCTCCTTTTACTTATCGACATAATCCATCGAGTGAAGGGGAAATGGGGTGCGGACGGATCAATTTGTGTAGAATAGGGGGAGTTTGTGTTGTTTAAAGTAGAAAAATATGAGGATTCAAAAGATAAAGGGTACACACTCGTCACCAAACAGCTGAGCGCTCTGCTTGAAGGAGAGCCGAATGTCATTGCGAACCTCAGCAACGCTTCTGCGCTTTTGAATCAATTTCTCGACCGCACCAATTGGGTAGGCTTCTATCTCTACGAAGAAGAAAGCAATGAACTCGTCCTCGGCCCATTCCAGGGACTGCCTGCATGTGTGCGTATCCCGCTCGGCAAAGGCGTTTGTGGCACCGCCGCATCGGAACGGAAAACGATGCTTGTCGAAGATGTCCATGCCTTTCCCGGACATATCGCCTGCGATGCCGCTTCACAATCAGAAATCGTCGTACCGATCGTAAAGGATGACAAGCTGATCGGCGTCCTCGATATCGACAGCCCTGAAAAAGCCCGATTCGACGAAGAAGATCAACGTCATCTTGAACGCTTTGTGGAAGAGCTCGTGCTTCACGTTTAATAAGATAGAAAAAGGAGGGAGCCGATCCGGCTGCCCTCCTTTTTCTTATCCTATCTGATTCAGTGCGTTCTCAAGATCCTCCCAGATATCTTCAAAAGCTTCCAGCCCTACTGAAAGTCGGAGGAGCGTTTCGGAGATCCCCATCTTCTCACGCATCTCTTCCGGTACCACCGCATGGGTCATCGTGGCCGGATGCTGGATGAGGGTTTCGGCATCACCGAGGCTGACGGCAATCTTGATCATCTTCAGCTCATCCATGAGCCTCTGAGCGTCTTCCTTGCCTCCCTTGATGGTAAACGAAATCATCCCACCCGGCTTTTTCATCTGCTTGGTCATGATGTGATGCTGTGGATGCTCCACCTGCCCCGGGAAGATGACCGTCTCCACCAATGGATGATGCTTAAGCTGCTCCGCCACTTTTGACGCACTCTCACAGTGGCGGTCCATCCTCACGGCCAAGGTCTTCAATCCCCGCAGCAAAAGCCACGCATCAAAGGGCGAGATGATGCCGCCGATATCCTTTTGGGTGGTCATGCGGATTGTTGACATCCGTTCCTGATCCCCTACGACGATCCCCGCTATCACATCTCCATGCCCACCGATATACTTGGTGGCACTGTGGATGACCAGATCGCAGCCAAATTCAAGTGGACGTTGAAGGTAAGGCGAGCAAAAGGTATTATCCACTACTACAGGAATTCCTTTTTCCTTTGCAATCGAAGAAACAAGCTCCAGATCGATCAGCTGCATCGTCGGGTTGATCGGCGTCTCTACATAGATACAAGTCGTCCGGTCCGTAAGCTTCGAGCGGATTTCCTCCTCTGTGTCCATGGGAGAAAAATCATGGCTTATCCCAAATTTCTCTTCCATCAGCTCCAACAGTCCAAACGTGCATCCGTACACCCCTTGCGAGCATACGATATGGTCGCCTGCCTTCGTCAATGAAAACAGCACAGCTGAAACCGCCGCCATTCCCGAGCCGAATGCAAGCGCCGCTTCACCGCCCTCCAAAGAAGCCATCCGCTCTTCAAGGATCGACACCGTCGGATTCCCGAGTCTTGAATATATATATCCATCCTCTTCCCCTGCAAAGCGCCTTTCCCCTTGCTTTGCCGTTTGAAATGTATAGGTGGATGTCTGATAAAGCGGTGGAGCAAGACTGTCCGAATGCTCCACCGAAGAATAGCCCTCATGAATGACCCTGGTCTCAAATCGTTTACGTTCTTTCATTTCTCCCTATCCCTCCTCTGCTTATACTTCTAGAATATGCGAAATGGCGTTGAAAAGAAAGCGTTTACACTAATGTGCTAAAGTAAGAGATAGTACTCTTCTTTCCCCTCAATCGTTAGCCACCACCTCCACGTGTACGCTCAGTCAGGGAGATGCACCCATCATACGAAAAAGCCCGCCGGAATTCCGGCGGGCTTTCATGCATATGTGGTTCGATCTTCAAGGACCACTTGATTCTTCCCATTATTCTTGGCGATATAGAGTGCTTCATCCGCCCGCTTCACAAGCTTTTCCACCGTGACCGCAGAGCGTTTGCGGTGCCACGAGGCCACTCCGCACGAAAGGGTTACCCGGGGAGAAGTCTTTTCCGAAATTCCTTCAACGAGGGCCCTTCCGATCAAAGCGCCGATTGATTGCTCGACAGAAGGGAGATAGACGGCCAGTTCTTCGCCGCCCCACCGGGCAACATAGCCACTTTCACCCACCACTTCCTTCATCAGATCCGCCACCTGGACGAGCACTTCATCACCGACCTGGTGACCGAACCGGTCATTGACCGATTTGAAATCATCGATATCGACAAGAAGAAGGGTGCCGTGATCATCCTGTTCCATGGAAGCATCCATCTTTTCTCCGAGATAGGCCCTTGCGTATAAATTGGTCATCTGATCAGTGATGACCAGCTCCTCCAATTTCTCCCGAAGCCTTGCATTCGTGATGGCAAGGGTGGAATGATGGATGAAGGATTGAAACAGCCTATACATGTCGAACGAGAAACGATACGTATCACGGTGAAGGACAAGGCAGAACCCCAGGAGGTTTCCATCATGCATCATGGGAACGGCCATCAGGGAAGAAAAGGCTTCTCCATCACCCACTTGTTCGCTCATCTCACCGATGAAGATGGCTTCCCTGTTCTCTTGCATTCTCTCGTGGACAAAATCCACATACCGCTTCCCAGATGGAAGACCGAACAGATCCGAGCTCTCCTCCGCGATCATAACAGCTCCGTCTTCAAACAGGACAAATCCGATATCTTCCGTCTGGAATGATTTCTGCACCTGCTTCCTTAAAAACTGGAGGGTGTCCGTCATTCTCAGGTTCAAGTTCAACTGATGGGAGGTTTCATTGATCAGCTGAAGATCTGAAATGACTTTTCTTGATTGTTCGTAAAGTTTTGCATTTTCAAGGGCACTTCCCGCCGTATAGGCCAAGAGCTTCACAAATTCCATTTTATGATCGGTCAGCGGCGACGTAGGATTGAGCTTCACTTCCAGGACCCCGTAAATCCCTTGTGTCCCTTTGAGGGGTGCATAGAGGACATGCTCTCCCAAGCATTTCATCTCACCGCTGACAAACACATGCATGGAGGCTTCATTCGCTTTGTCCAAATCAAAGTGTCGGATCGAATGGGCTTCATTCCCAACGGGGTCATTCGCCAGGAGCAGCATGAACACGTCCTGGGGGAAAACGCGCTTCAGGGTATCCATCGTCACAGCAAGGAGCTTCCTCACATCCCTGGTGGAATGGAAAATCTCCGTCACGTTGAACAACTCCCTGTACCTGCGTTCATCTTCATGCACCGTCTGAATTGCACTCGTATGCAATAGGAAGCGATTGCTCACCTCCCATATCTGCTTCAGAAGCGCATGGTCCACTTTTATTCCACCACTCCAAAAAAGCAAAAGGGAGACGCCTCCCTGATGATCAGCGAAAGCGAGCCCATCGCGGATTCCATCATGGGGCCCTTCATAGCTGATCGAAAAAGGATTCCTATACCGGATTTCCTCCCCCATGATGGAGAGGGGCACGTCCCCTGCCTCCCCGGAACCATATAATAGATAGGAATCATCCGAATGGATATACAGATGTACCCGCTCTGCGTTCCATGACTCTCTCATGATCCCTAGCCATCCTTCTATATAAGTGGATGGTTCCCCGTCATAGATCAAGTCAAAAAGATTCGATTTATACGTTAATAGTACTTCGTTGTCAGTCATTTTTTCCCTCACCCACACCAAAGGTTTGTCTTGTAACGCTACAGCAACAGCCGGGAGCGGAAATGGCGGATTATGGACCGATAATCCAACGCCTTACTCACTTCCCGATATCAGATAACTAAAAAATCAGAAAACAATACCCGTTGACCCCTCCGAAACGAAGGGGCCCGATCGGGAGATGCTTTACCATCTCCCCCTTTGTGGACGACGTTCGGACTTTTCTATAAACGTCATTATAGCATAGTAAGTGACTTATGGACTAGATTGATCTTCAGGTATGATGGGTTTTTGGATAGGTCCAAATCCCTCCTTGACTTCTGACACTCCACATCATATAATATTCTTTGTGTAAAATAATGCAGCTTCAGTGAAGTCCCTTATGACCGTATTTTGTTCCTCTTACCACGAGGTGTATCTCGTAACCCGCTGCTGCTAGGGCGAAGGTACATGAAAACAAAATGCACATATTGGCTGTTCACAGGTGTTTTTATTTTACAACAAAATAAAAACAATAAAGGAGGAGTCATTCATGGCTCGATATACTGGCCCAAGCTGGAAACTCTCCCGTCGTCTTGGAATCTCTCTAAGCGGAACGGGTAAAGAACTAGAAAAGCGTCCTTACGCTCCAGGACAACATGGTCCTAACCAACGTAAAAAAATCTCTGAGTATGGTCTTCAACTTCAAGAGAAACAAAAACTTCGTCACATGTACGGAGTAACTGAGCGTCAATTCCGCAACTTGTTCGATCAAGCTGGCAAACTACAAGGTAAGCACGGTGAAAACTTCATGGCGCTACTTGAGTGCCGTCTTGATAACGTTGTATACCGTCTTGGTCTTGCACGTACTCGTCGTCAAGCTCGTCAGCTTGTCAACCACGGTCACGTAACAGTGAATGGTTCACGCGTAGATATCCCATCTTTCCGCGTACTACCAGGACAAGTCATCTCAGTTCGCGAAAAATCACGCAACCTTGACATCATCAAAGAAGCGATGGAAGTGAACAGCTTTGTTCCTGAATTCCTTACTTTCGATGCTGACAAGCTTGAAGGTACATTCACACGCGTTCCTGAGCGTTCTGAACTACCAGCTGAAATCAATGAAGCTCTTATCGTTGAGTTCTACTCTCGTTAATGAGCAAGCAAAAACCCTTGGAATGTTGTTCTCAACGTTTCAGGGGTTTTTTTCTGTTCGGAAAACGTCATCGGAGGAGAATCCACAGTGTAATGCTATGCAAATAATCACCTCTTCCAGCACGCTTCCGCTACCCTATGCATCCCCACTACCGGATCCCTCTTCTTCCACCATGGCTGACAGCTCATGATCCACTTACGGTTCTTCAACGCCTCCATGTCCACCATCTCTGCAGCCCTGAGCCTCGCGCACATATCATCATCTTTTCCTTCTTCACAATCTTTAAGTTCTTTAAATTCTTCTTTATGTTTCCATCTTCATTCCACCTCTCTTTCACATCCATTTCATAAGTCTTTCACATCCATTTCACAAGGTGTTCCAACAAACTACAGTGCGGAGATCTGCAAGGAAGAAAATAAATCCTCCTCTGACATCTTTTCCGCGCGTCTCCACCGATCGTCATGACTGCATTCTTGCATCCCCCATCCACCTGATCTCCTATCTTATATATAGGTTCTGCCTGCAAGAAAGGGTACCTTCTAAGAAACTTTTCAACTGGAGGAAACAGATCATCGAAGTGTAGCGATACGGTCCCATGCTTCGGATTCACAACAGAACAATCGATGCGTTCACTCCTTTTCCCCTCCGCTCGATTGGCGTGTGTGCTAGAATAAAATGAGGTTATTCCAGTTTAAACCATCATTTTCTATTGATGGTTATGACTCGTCCATATTGGAGGTGATGCAATGACTCTATGGATTTGTGTAGCGTTGATTTTGCTTTCGACGGTGTTGTGCTCTGTCATGAACGACAAAAAGCTCAATCCACGCCAGAAGAAACGCACGGCCATCTGGATGATCGGCTCGTCCGTCTCATTGGCCGCTGCACTGGCAATCGTTGAATATAGCGATACGGTCGCGGCGTGGCTGTCGTAATGTCCGCTGACGCAAAAAGGACTTCCCATCCCGGGAAGTCCTTTTTCACATTACCTTTCGTTCATTCACACATACTGGATACGGAAGTATTTCTTCTTCCCTCTCCGGATGATGGTGAATTTGTTTTCGATTTTATCCTCTGCCCCCATGACGTGCTGAAGATCCGTCGTGCGTTCACCGTTGATGTAGATCGCACCATTGCCGACATCTTCACGCGCTTGGCGTTTCGATGGGGAGATCTTCGCATCGACGAGGAGGTCGACAAGACCGAGCTCCTCAGAAGCTGACGCTTCCACCGTCGGGACGTCCTTGAAGCCTTCAAGGATTTCAGCCGCAGATAGGGATTTGATGTCGCCGCTGAACAATGCCGCTGAGATCCGGATCGCCTGGTCCAGGGCCTCTTCACCGTGAATCATCTTGGTCATTTCTTCACCGAGGGCTTTTTGAGCTTTACGCAGATGAGGCTCTGTTTCAACGGATTGAGCAAGCGCATCAATCTCCTCATGAGAGAGGAAGGTGAAGTACTTCAGGTATTTCACCACATCGGCATCCGCCGTGTTGATCCAGAACTGGTAGAACTCGTACGGTGATGTCTTTTTCGGATCGAGCCAGATCGCACCGCTTTCGGTTTTCCCGAATTTCGTTCCGTCCGCTTTTGTAACAAGGGGGATGGTGAATCCGAATGCCTTCGTATCCTCATCATGCGTTTTGCGGATCATTTCAAGACCGGTTGTGATATTCCCCCACTGGTCGCTTCCTCCGATTTGAAGCTTGCAGTTGTAGTGATCATACAGGTGATTGAAGTCCATCGCCTGAAGAATCGTGTAGGTGAATTCCGTGAATGAAATCCCGGACTCAAGACGGGATGAGATCGTGTCTTTGGCAAGCATGTAGTTGACACCGACATTCTTTCCGAAGTCTCGAAGGAAGGTCACCACATCCATGGATCCGATCCAATCATAGTTATTCACCATCACGGCTCCATTTTCACCTTGGAAGTCGAAGATGCTTTCAAGCTGCACCTTGATGCATGCAACATTTTCCTGAATTGCTTCAACGGTCTGCAGCTTGCGTTCTTCGCTTTTTCCGCTCGGATCCCCGATGAGACCCGTGGCTCCACCGACAAGCACAAGGGGGCGATGCCCAGCATTCTGGAAGCGGCGCAGCGTCAGGAACGGCAGAAGATGACCGATATGCATGCTGTCTGCCGTCGGATCGATCCCGCAGTAGATCGAAATGCTTTCCTTCTCCAATTGTTTCTCCAGTCCTTCGGCATCCGTCTGCTGGTACGTGATGCCCCTCCAGTCCAAATCCTTCAATAATTCCATTTTTCCATTCCTCCTTATCGTTTAGCGCATAAAAAAAGCCCCTGCACAAATATGCAGGGACGCTGTTCGCGCGGTACCACCCAAATTAAGGACTAAGCTGTCCTTCACTCTTTTGAAATAACGGCTCTTACCGTTTGCTGCTACTTGGGTTCACAACAAAAGCTCCGGGAGGTAATTCGTCTGCGTGCCGTGCCGATTTTCACCACCCATCGGCTCTCTGGACGTTACGGAGTACACAAACTACTTATTCCCATCATTGCGTATCACATTTCAATCACTCTATATGGTTTTTATCATATTCCGCGAGAATAGTCAACGACTGCCCCTCCAGCCGTCAGACTTTTTTCCACTTTTTCCGACCGCATTCACCCTATTATGCTATAATGGGAATGTTCTGGAGGGGATGAATAAATGAACGAAAAATGGAAATTATTTCTCGATAAAATAGATCCTGTACTGAGACCATTCAGGAGTCCGAGATTTCAAAAACGGACCCGGATTACATATGGCGTGCTGTGGAACCTGCTACTGATCATCATGGTCACAGCCGTCCTCGGCTTTGCCTTCGCCGGGGGAGTCGGGGCCGGCTACTTTGCCTCCCTAGTCAAAGACGAGCCTCTGCGCCCCTATGAAGAAATGAAAGATGATATCTATAACTATGAAGAAACCTCCCAGCTCTACTTTGCCGATGAGGTATATCTCGGAAAGCTCCGTACCGACCTCGAGCGGGAAGAAGTGAAGCTGAAGGATGTATCGGTGGATCTACAGCATGCGGTCATCGCAACGGAGGATGAGTACTTTGAAGAGCATGACGGAGTAGTACCGAAAGCGATCGTGCGGGCCGTGATGCAGGAATTCACCAATTCCTCCACTCAATCAGGCGGAAGCACACTCACCCAGCAGCTCATCAAAAACCAGATCCTTACGAATGAAGTATCCTTCGAACGGAAGGCAAAAGAAATCCTCCTTGCCATGAGACTGGAGCGGTTCTTTGACAAAAAAGAGATCCTGGAGGCCTACCTCAATATGGCCACTCTTGGCCGGAATTCATCCGGTCAGAATATTGCCGGCGTCGAGACTGCCGCCGAGGGGATCTTCGGTGTGAAAGCAAAAGATCTTTCCCTTCCGCAAGCCGCCTTCATCGCAGGGCTTCCACAAGCACCTTTCACCTACACGCCCTATACCAATCGGGGTGAGCTGAAGGAAGACCTGGAAGCTGGATTGAAGCGGAAAAACACCGTTCTGTTCCGGATGCATCGCGAAGGATACATTACGAAGAAACAATATGATGAAGCGGTCGCTTATGATCTAAAGAAAGATTTCATCAAGAAAAAGAAAACGCCTCAGGAAAAGTATCCTTGGCTCATGGCTGAACTTGAAAGCCGCTCCATCGATATCCTGACGGAGGTCCTTGCCGAACAGGACGGCTATTCGAAAGAAGACTTGGAAAATAGCGATAAGCTGACGAAGGAATACAAAATCCAGGCTGACCGTAAGATCCGCTCCGGTGGATACAAGATCCATTCGACGATCAACAAAAAGATATACGATCAGATGCAAAAAACGAAAGACGAATACAATATGTACGGGGTCACCAAAACGAAAACCGTGACCAATGAAGAGACAGGAAAAGAAGAAACCGTGGAAGAACCCGTCCAGGTCGGTGCCATCATGATCGAGAATAAGAGCGGACGGATCATCAGCTTCGTGGGAGGTAGGGACTTCAAGCTTGAGCAGACCAACCATGCCACCCAATCCCTTCGTTCCAACGGTTCGACGATGAAACCTCTCCTCTCTTACGCACCGGCCCTTGAATATGGGACGATTTCGCCAGGAACACCGATTCCTGATGTGGAATTCTCCGCGGCAAGCGGGAGCGGAGCAGCCTGGTCACCGAAGAATTACTCCTTCAATGAGAAGGGGCTGTACCCGGCACGCTACGCCCTTGCCGAATCCTTGAATATCTCGGCTGCACGGAATTACATCAATATTTATGACCGAGATCCGTTCAATCAATTCCTGATGAAAATGGGCTTCGACTCCCTAACCAAGCGGGATAACAACCTTGCCCTTACCTTGGGTGCAGCTTCCCAGGGAGTGACGGTGGAAGAAAACGTGAATGCCTATACCACCTTCGCAAACGGCGGAAAGTTTGTTGATGCTTATATGATCGAGAAAATCGAGGATTCCAATGGTGAAACGGTTTATGAGCATAAATCGAAGCCGGTCGACGTCTTCAGCCCTCAGACCGCCTATCTGACCTTGGATATGATGAGGGATACATTGGATTACAGCCTTGGGACAGGAAGATATGCCAAGCAGTTCCTGAATTTCTCCTCCGACTGGGCAGGAAAATCGGGCACAAGTCAGGATTACCATGATTCATGGTTCGTTGCATCCAATCCGAGCATCACATTCGGCACCTGGTTTGGATATGATCAGCCTTCTCCACTGAAGACACCTGATTCCGATGCCATCTATGGCCATTATGGACAACGTACGATCCGCCTCTGGGCCCATCTGCTGAATGACACTCGGGACCTTGATCCGAAGCTGATCGATCCTGACGAATCGTTCAAGGAACCGGACGGGATCGTAAAACGTTCGTACTGTTCGATCTCGGGCATGCTTCCTTCAGAAGCCTGTAGCAAAGCAGGCCTTGTGAAGACCGATCTGTTCAATGCCAAATACGTGCCGACCAAGACCGATGATAGCCTCGTCATGAGCAAGTACGTCGTTGCAGGTGGCAAGAAGTATATGGCCTTACCGGAAACGCCGGACGAGTTCGCCGATCAGGGGGTCATCCTGAATCCGGACTTCGTCAAGAGGATCTTCGGCAAGGTACCGGGGGATGCCAGCAAGCTCATCCCGGACGGAGACGCCCGCTTCAAGAACGTCCTCGTTGCCGAGAATAAACTGTCGGATGATGGACAGGCCCCTGGAGGAGTGAAAGCCTCCGCAGGCGGCAGCTCCGTTTCCTGGACATCGTCCGGAAGCAGTGATGTGGTCGGCTACCGGGTTTACAGTTCCTCAGGTAAAAAGGTGGCAAGCGTCAAGTCCGGTGGCAGTCAATCAGCAGGCGTAGGGAATGGTTCTTACTATGTCGTGGCCGTCGATGTGGCAGGAAAAGAATCCAAGCCATCCAACACGGTCCAAATCGGCAGTTCGAAGCCGAAGGCAAAACCGACGAACGCTAAACCGGAAGAGAAAAAGCCGGACAAACCGGATGAACCGAAAAAGCCGGAAGAGTCAGAGACGGATGATGGTCAATCAGATGACTCCACTGATCCGCCGGCTGAAGAAAAACCAGATCCCCCTGCCGAACCCGATAAGCCGGCAGACGAATAAAGAAAGGCCCCCTCATCCGAGATGAGGGGGCCTTTCTTCGCTATCAATCTTCCATCGTACTGAGGTCACCAGTTGGGAGATCAAGCTCCCATGCTTTCAGGACGCGCCTCATGATCTTACCGCTCCTGGTCTTCGGAAGCTTATCCCGGAACTCGATTTCACGGGGTGCTGCGTGGGCTGCGAGTCCCTTTTTGACGAAGGTGCGGATTTCTTCCTTCAGCTCATCACTGATCTCATACCCGTCGCGGAGGGCGATGAACGCCTTGATGATTTCCCCGCGGACCGGATCGGGCTTACCGATCACCCCGGCTTCCGCCACTGCCGGATGCTCTACGAGTTTGCTCTCCACTTCGAACGGACCGACGCGCTCACCCGACGTCATGATCACATCATCGACACGGCCCTGGAACCAGAAGTATCCTTCTTCATCCATGTAGGCGGAGTCTCCCGATACGTACCAGTCACCCGGCATGAAGTAGGAATCATATTTCTGCGGGTTATTCCAGATCTGACGCATCATGGACGGCCAGCCTTTTTTGATGGCAAGATTCCCCATCCGGTTCGGAGGCAGTTCGTTCCCCTGATCATCGACGATCGCAGCTTTCACACCAGGGAACGGCTTGCCCATGGAACCCGGCTTGACTTCGATGCTCGGGTAGTTGCAGATGAGCTGACCGCCCGTTTCCGTCATCCACCACGTATCATGGATGCGTAGGTTGAACACCTTCATCCCCCATCGGACCACTTCCGGATTGAGGGGTTCCCCGACGCTCAGGATGTGACGGAGGGAACCAAGATCGAATTGCTTCACGATCTCATCCCCCGCCCCCATGAGCATGCGGAATGCAGTTGGGGCGCTGTACCATACGGTGACACCGTAGTCTTCAATCGTTTTGTACCAGTGCTCGGGTTTGAATCGGCCACCGACGATGACATTCGAGGCACCGGCAAGCCACGGACCGAAGATTCCGTACGATGTCCCTGTCACCCAGCCTGGATCAGCCGTGCACCAGTACACATCTTCCTCCTGAAGGTCGAGGACCCATTTCGAAGTTTGATAGTGCTGGAGCATGGCATTATGGACATGAAGCACACCTTTCGGTTTCCCCGTTGAACCCGACGTATAGTGAAGGATCAATCCGTCTTCCCTGTCCACCCACTCGACGGAGAGCTTCTTGGAGGCTTCCTTGAACTTCGCCATGAAGTCGATGTGCACATCATCTTCCTTGACCCCATCCCCGATGAGGAATACGTGCTTCAGTTCAGGAAGTTCATCCACCGGCACCCTTTCGAGGAGTTCCGGGGTCGTGACGAGCACCTTGGCTCCGCTGTCCTCGAGACGATCCCTGACCGCCCCTTCCATGAAGGCTTCGAATAATGGACCGACAATGGCACCGAGCTTGATGGCGCCCAGGATGCTGAAATATAGTTCAGGTGACCGTGGCATGAAGATGAACACCCGGTCCCCTTTTTCTACATCCCCGAAGTTCTTCAGTACATTCGCTGCCTGGTTGGACAGCTTTTTCATATCGGCAAACGTATATTTTTCATTCCGCTCAGGATCCCGGTAGTACAGGGCCACCTTATTTTTACGGTGGGTATCCGCATGACGGTCGATGGCTTCATGAGCCAAATTGACCCGGCCGGTTTCTGACCATGAAAATTCTTTCTCTACCTCTTTCCAATCAAATGATTCATATGCTTGATCATAATCTGCGAGATTATAATCCCCCTTCGTTACTGGTAGCGCTTCCACTTTCATCGAGATATCCCCCTTGTGAATGAAATGACATTTCCATTATAGTATAAATATAATATATTCTCAATTTTTTAAAAAATGAGAATAGAGAAGAATGAAGGAGAGATGATAGCAAACGTTGATCTGGCAAGGTTCTTAAAATATTCCAGAATAACGATTGGAGATAGAATGATAGAAAAGTCATGAAAGCGCTATCTCTTTCATGTATACTGATACTGAGGAAAATCAATAGGTGGTGGCCACATGGAATTTAAAATGACCTATAATGCAACAGAACTTAAGACAACCAAAGGCAGGATCGTCGTCGAGGGACCCATCTCGTCCGAAGAGCTGGCCAAACTCGATTTCCATGAAGACCTGACCGCATTCAGGCCTGCTCCCCAGCAGCATAAAGCCTTGATCGAAATCGCCCAGCTCCCGGAAGGAAGGATCATCATCGCACGGGATGAGAATCAGGTGGTGGGCTATGTTACATATCTCTACCCTGACCCCCTCGAGCGCTGGTCACAGGGGAAAATGAAAAATCTCATCGAGCTTGGTGCCATTGAAGTGATCCCGAAGTTCCGGGGGGCTTCGATCGGCAAAACCCTTCTGAACGTATCCATGATGGATGACCATATGGAGGATTTCATCATCATCACAACTGAATATTATTGGCATTGGGATCTGAAGGGGACGGGTCTCAATGTGTGGGAATACCGGAAAGTGATGGAGAAGATGATGAACGCCGGAGGATTGGAATACTTCGCGACGGATGATCCGGAGATCAGCTCCCATCCTGCGAACTGCCTCATGGCGCGTATCGGGGAGCGCGTGGACCCCGACTCCATCCAACAGTTCGATCAGCTCCGATTCATGAATCGTTTTATGTACTAGCCAAAGGGGGAAGCGACCATGATCATTGAAGAGATCATGAAATCAAACGTAGAAACGCTCAGACCGGATGACTCAATCGAAACCGCCATCAGACTCATGAGGGAGAAGAAAATCAAGCATATCCCGATTGTGGATGATGAAATGAAGATACTGGGGATCATCAGCGACAGGGACGTCAAAGACGCGGCACCGTCGATCCTCAATGAACAATCTGCTGATTCCACGTTGAAAAACCCTGTCAGGCAGATTATGCAGAAGCAGGTCATCACCGGGCATCCCTTGGACTTCGTCGAGGAAGTGGCCGCGCTCTTTTATGAACATCGTATCAGCTGCCTGCCGATCCTGAAGGCCGATAAGCTGGTGGGGATCATCACGGAAACCGATCTGCTGTATACCCTCACTCAGTTGACCGGTGCCAATCAGCCGGGATCCCAGATCGAAGTAAAGGTACCCCACAGGGCAGGCATCCTTTACGAAGTGGCCGGGATCATCCGCAAGCATAATGCGAACATCCTGAGTGTCCTTGTGTATCCCGATAAACAGGATGAAAAGCAGAAGGTCCTTGTCTTCCGCGTCCAGACGATGAATCCCACCCGCGTTATTGAGGAGATCAAATCGGAAGGATATAGCGTGTTATGGCCGAACATGCCGGGAATGCCGTCATGAAGGATTCCGTCTTCATTTACTCCGATGACCTCCTCGGCTACCGCTTCTCCGATAACCATCCATTCAACCAGATGCGCTTGACCCTCACCCTGGATCTACTCAGGGAATCCGGCGCGATCGAAGAGGATGAAATCGTCAAGCCACGGGCAGCCACAGAGGAAGAGCTCCAATTGAACCATGATGCGGCTTATATTCAAGCCATCAAGAAAGCTGGAAAAGGGGAGCTTCCCCCAGAGCAGGCAGAGAGCTACGGAATCGGCACCGAGGATACGCCGATCTTCCCGGGCATGCACGAGGCCAGCTCCTTCCTGGTGGGCGGTGCCCTGGAAGCGGTCGATCAGGTGATGAGCGGCAAGGCCAAGCACGCCCTCCACCTTGGCGGAGGCCTTCACCACGGGTTCAAGGGAAAGGCTTCAGGCTTCTGCATTTACAATGACAGCTCCGTCGCCATACGATACCTTCAGGAAAAGTACAAAGCAAGGGTCCTCTATGTGGATACAGATGCCCACCATGGAGACGGGGTTCAGTGGTCCTTTTATGATGATCCCGATGTCTGCACCCTTTCCCTGCATGAAACGGGACGCTACCTGTTCCCGGGGACCGGTAATGTGAATGAGCGGGGGCACGGGAAGGGCTATGGATATTCCTTCAACATCCCCCTGGATGCGTTCACCGAGGATGAGTCATTCCTGGATGCCTATGAATCCTCGATCCGGGAGGTGGCCGAGTTCTTCAAACCGGATGTGATACTGACCCAGAATGGAGCGGATGCCCATTATTATGATCCCCTCACCCATCTTTCCACCACCATGAAGACGTACCGTGAAATCCCCCGTATTGCACACGAACTGGCCCACACATACTGTGAGGGCAGATGGATTGCTGTAGGCGGCGGGGGATACGACATATGGCGGGTGGTGCCTAGGGCCTGGTCGTTCATCTGGCTTGAAATGACGGGCAGGACCGTCGGAGGCACCCTTCCTTCCGCTTGGTATGATCGCTGGAAAACGAAATCCGGTATCACGCTGCCAAGGGACTGGATGGATCCGCCGGGAATTTACACACCCATTCCAAGGAAGGCAGAGATCACAGAGAAGAATAAGCAGAATGTGGATAAGGCCCTCTACCCGATCCGTCAGCAGCTCGGAAAAGGAGCGGGTCATGAAACTGGCTGAAGACATGCACGCAGCAGATTGACCTTTGCGTTTTTTCTTTCACAATGTCGTGAAGCTTTATGTTGTAAAAAAGACAGAAGGAACAACAAAAAAACCGATCCCCCTAAAAAGGAATCGGTTTTTTTCATTATCGTACACTATCCCCGGTCCTGATCAGCCCCTCTGTCATGGCCTTTTTCATAAAGGGGCTCGGTTCTCCTAGTGTGTAGACCTGCAGTTCATGCATGGCGCGTGTACAGGCAGTGTAAAAGAGCCTGCGCACATCTTCTGTCCCGTAACAGTCCTCTGATGCATCATAGATGATGACGGCGTCGAACTCGATGCCTTTGGAAAGGTACGCTGGTACGATCACGATACCTTGATCATGTTCGAGCGTCCCTTTCGTGAGGAGGGTGACATCACCAAAGTCGGAAAGGGCACTGAATGCCTCGGCGCTCTCTCTCGCCGTTTTGCAGATGATGGCGATGCTCTCATGGCCCGCATCACGGTAATGTTCGACTTTTGAGCGGACGGCGAGATGCAGTCCTGCCCGGTCTGACACCCATTCAAGTGATGGTGTTTCTCCGCTTCTATCAAATGGGATGATATCATCACCATCAGGAATGAGCGTCCGGGTAAATTCTATGATGGGCTTCGTCGACCGGTAGCTCCTCTTGAGGCTTATGGTATCTGTCTCCCCTTCACCATACAACCCTGTCAGCATGCGGAAATCCGCTTGCCCGCTGGCGTGGGAGAAGATGGCCTGATTGAAGTCACCGAGGACCGTCATCCTGGCAGCGGGGAACATGCGCTTCAAGAACTCGAATTGGAACGGTGAATAATCCTGGGCCTCATCAATGACAAGATGCCTGACGGAGCTATTGATCTGGAAGCCCAAGATCAATTCTTTCAAGAAGAGGAATGGGGTGGCATCTTCATGGTACAGGTGCCCGTCATCGATGGCTTTTGCCGTTAATGCGCGGATGCCTTTCCAATGGGTCTGATCGAGGGTGTCAAAAAGACCTTTGTAAATGGCCACAAAGTCAATGAATCCAAATTCCCTGACAACGTTGCGCACCGGCTTCATTTTCTGTTGAACGATCAATCGTGCCAGCTGAACAGGCTCTACTTCGTAGTCCCCCACCGCTTCACGTTCATATCCCTTCCTCAGTGCAAGATGTGTCCGCGCATTGTGATAGGCCTGTTCACTCAGCAGCTCCATGGCATCCTGCACCCATGGCTTCCTTCTCTCCCGGCGCGTTACCTCCTTCAGCTTCTTCATGATCCAGTCCTGCAAGGCTTCCAGTCGATTCGAAAACTTGAGATCCAGGGCTGTTTGATAAAACCGGTCGCGGATTTCCCCTGCCGTCACCACCGGTTCACCCCTGAAGATGATATCCTTGAACGTCATACCGTCTGTATCCAATGTGCTCCGATATGCAAGGACCGACTGGATAAAGGCTTCAGAAGCCTTATGACCGATGGCAGAAAGCCTCTCAGCATAAAAGGGTTCACCTTGACCGCCAAGGACGAACTCAAGCTGATCATACGCATCCTCCACAGCAAAAGAATCACCGAGCCGGTGATCCAGGTATTCCTGGAAGGTGACCTGATGCATGTTTTCCTCCCCAAGCTCCGGCAGGACATTGGAGACGTACCGGCTGAACAGGGAGTTCGGGGAGAAGAGGACGATCTGATCCGCATCGATGCGATCCCTGTACTTGTAGAGAAGATAAGCGATCCGCTGAAGGGCGGCCGACGTCTTCCCGCTACCGGCTGCCCCGTGGACGATGAGGAGCCTGCCCTGGTCATGCCGGATGATCCGGTTTTGATCCTGTTGGATCGTCGCTACGATGCTGTGCATCTTTTGATCTTTTCCTCTTCCCAACACCTGCTGAAGGATCTCATCCCCGATGGTGAGACTGGTGTCGAAAAGGGATTCAAGTACTCCCTCACGGATGAGGTACTGCCACTTCCCGTTCAATTCTCCCTTGATGACCCCACCGGGTGTATCATAAGAGGCTGGCCCAGGCTGATCATCATAATAGACGCTTGAGATCGGCGCCCTCCAATCATAGATCAGGAAATTCTCACCGGTTTCGTCGGTGAGGGACGAGACGCCGATATAGACCTTTTCCTCTGATTCATTTCCGTCCTCTGTGAAATCGATCCGTCCGAAGTATGGAATTCTTTTCATTCTTTCAAGAGTGGCTAGTCGCTTGGAAGCGTGCCTATGGCTGCTCTGACTGGAGGACAAGGCCTGAGCCTCCTGACGAAGACCGATGATCGTCTCCAGGTAGTCATCGAAGCTGTCCGTATTCACCTTGACTTCATCCCAGAAATGTTTGCGCGTGTGAATCACTTCCTGTTTACGCCTGGAGGTTTCTTCTTTCAATTTTTCAATTTCACCGTTTATCTCCTCCAGCACATGATCGACACGGCGTTGCTCTTTTCTGTACTCGGCATTCATAGCATTCACTCCTCGGAATCGTTTAGATAAGGGTTGACACGAATCGTGTTTGCACTGTATAATTATAATAAGGATAAATAATACCTAAATTAATTAACAGCGCATATCTATCTAACTTTATCACATAATCGATTAGGTGACAATATAAAAAAGAGTGACGTTCATGAAAATGGACGTCACTCTTTTTTTAGTTTTCTTTGTAGGCAGGATCGGTCACGATGATCTCCACCCTGCGGTTCTTCTGCATATGGGCATCGGAATCATTCGGTTCCACAGGCATGGTATCTCCGTAGCCGATGGCGATGAACCGCTCAGGATCCAGTCCATTTTCGTTCACCAGGTACCGGATGACACTGCTGGCCCTGGCGGTTGAAAGTTCCCAGTTCGATGGATAGCGATAGGTGGAGATGGGGCGATTATCAGTATGTCCTTCCACGTCCACCTTGTTCGGCAGTTCTTCAAGAAGCCCTGCGACCATATCGAGGAAAGGAAAGGCAGAGTCAAGGACTTCGGCATCCCCTGTTTCAAAAAGGGCCTGCTCTTGAAGAACGAGGACGACACCCCTGTCCGTCCGTTCAGCCTTGATGGCATCTTCCATATCATGTTCCTTCAGATAGGCCTTCACATTTTTCAGGACCACATCTAGATCACTTGTACTTCCATCCGGAATGATGGACGCACCCTGAAATGAATCGACGATGGATTCGAACTTTCCCTTATCGATCTGCGACATGGAGAAAAGCAGGATGAAAAATACGAGGATCAGGGTGACCATATCCGAAAATGTGACCATCCAGGCAGGAGTCCGGGGGGATTCTTCTTCCTTACTCCTACGCCTCATCAACGGAATCACGTTCCTTCAATCGATATGTAGTCAATTCTTCTCCTGATAGGAAGACCGTCAGCTTCTCTTCAAGGACCCTCGGGTTTTGCCCTGATTGGAGACCCATCACGGCCTCGATGACGATCTGCTTCATGAACACTTCCTTTTCAGTCTTCATGGCAAGCTTCGATGCCATGGGGATGAAGACCAGGTTGGCCAACAGCGTCCCATACAGGGTCGTCAGCAGGGCAACGGCCATATTGGGTCCGAGGGATGACGGGTCGCTGAGGTTCTGGAGCATAAGGACAAGTCCGATCAGAGTTCCGATCATCCCCCATGCAGGAGCATACTCCCCTGCTTTATCTAGCAGTCTCTTATTCTTGCGATGACGCTCTTCAAGGGCAATGATCTCAGTATTCAGGATATCTGTGATGACATCCGATTCGATTCCATCCACAGCAAGAAGAACTCCCTTCCTGATGAACGGATCCTTGATTTCCTCGACCTCTGTTTCCAAGGAAAGAAGCCCTTCCCTCCTCGCCTTGTCTGAAAGGGACACAAATGTGGAAATCAAGTCTTGTGTATCATGTTCCTGTACCTTGAACGACTCTCCCATCACTCTTCCCAGCTGCTTCAATTCACTGAAGGAAAAGCTGACCAGCATGGCTCCGATCAAGCCGCCGATGACCACCAGGATGGATGGAATATTGATAAAGGATGCAAAACTATCGGGACCTGCATTGGTAAGGATGGCGACACCGACGAATACAATCCCCAAGACGACGCCTAAAGGTGTAAGCATATCAAGCTTCTTCATCATGACTCTCCCTGCAAAAAAAATAAAATCCTGCCTTCCGGTCAAAAGAGGACGGAAGGCAGGATCAGCCTTCCAGACCTATCTAACCAGTTTACAGCATTATTTGGTTGAATTACGGTATTCGATGCGATGAGGAAGCACAACGGCTGCTTCATCGACCGTTTCCTTGTTCATGTACTTCGTCAAGAGTCTCATGGCCACGGCACCGATATCATAAAGCGGCTGCACGACGGACGTGAGCTGCGGACGTACCATGAGGGCAAGTCGTGTATTATCGAACGAGATGATTTCCACTTCATCCGGAATGGAAACACCGGCATCCTGCGCGCCGTGTACGACACCGAGGGCCGTTTCATCATTCCCTACGAAGACGGCAGTCGGCTTGTCCGATAGCTCAGAGAACTTCTGCCATGCTTCAAGTCCTGAATCATACGTGTATTCCCCTTCGATGACCAATTCATCATTGTATTCGATTCCTGCTTGCGCAAGGGCTTCACGGTATCCTTCAAGCTTGAACTTCATATTGATCGTGTCATGGAACGGACCGCTTACGAATCCGATGCGTTCATGTCCCTTATCGAGGAGATCCTTCACGGCATCGTAAGTCGCCGCTTTGTAGTCGATGTTGACGGAAGGGACTTTATTTGTCTCTTCAACCGCTCCAGCAAGGACGATCGGCACTGGTGAACGCTCGAATTCCTGTACATGTTCTTCGGATATATGTCCACCGAGGAACAGGATGCCGTCCACTTGTTTCCCGAGCATCGTATTGAGGAGATGAAGCTCCTTCTCTGCATTCTGATCAGAGTTGCTCAAGATGATGTTGTACTTGTACATGGTGGCGATGTCTTCGATCCCACGGGCAAGCTCCGCGTAGAAGATGTTGGAGATATCAGGGATGATGACTCCGACAGTCGTCGTCTTCTTGCTCGCAAGACCACGTGCAACCGCATTCGGACGGTAGCCGAGTCGATCGATGACCTCAAGTACCTTCTTCCTTGTTGCAGGCTTTACGTTGGGATTTCCGTTGACCACACGTGAAACCGTGGCCATTGATACATTTGCTTCTCTTGCTACGTCATATATTGTCACGTTCATTGCAAACACGCTCCTTTACTCATAACCATTTACCTTATTTTACACCAAATAAACCTGGAGAGCGATTACAGGACTTTGTTACATTATGCACAAGTTAGCATCCACTCATAAGTTCGATTAGTGTATACAGTATATTTATCTGCAATCACGTACATAATCATACGATAGTATATTTATTCCTGCAATGACTCTGCATCAATTCGTGAAAAAAATTCCATGAAAACGGAAGAAACGGACCCTCAAAAGGAGGATCCGTCCATTTCTTCCTTGATTATACTGTGATTGTTCTTCCTTTGAATACCTCATTGTAGAATGTATCGAATTGATCGAGATCCATCTGCTGGGCAGAATCGGACAGGGCGACCGCCGGGTCAGGATGCACTTCTGCCATGACACCGTCTGCACCGATGGCAAGGGCCGCCTTTGCTGTCGGGAGAAGGAGATCCCTGCGTCCTGTAGAGTGGGTCACGTCTACGAATACCGGAAGATGCGTTTCCTGCTTCAGGATCGGCACCGCGGAGATATCAAGGGTGTTACGGGTTGCTTTCTCGTACGTCCTGATTCCACGCTCACATAGGATGATGTCTCCATTTCCTTGTGAAATGATGTACTCAGCCGCATTGATGAATTCTTCGATCGTTGCCGAAAGACCGCGTTTCAATAGGACCGGCTTCTTAACAGCCCCGGCTGCTTTCAGAAGTTCGAAGTTCTGCATATTGCGGGCACCGATCTGGATGACGTCGATGTATTCGACAGCCTGCTCGATATCAGCCGGATTGACGATTTCACTGATGACCGCCAAGCCGTACTCATCGGCAACCCTCTTCAAAATCTTCAAGCCTTCCATTCCAAGTCCCTGGAAGTCATAAGGGGACGTACGCGGTTTGAATGCTCCCCCGCGGAGAAGCTTCAGGCCTTTTGCTTTGACGGCTTTCGCCACCTCTGCCACCTGCTCGTAAGATTCCACGGCACATGGACCGAATACGAAGTGAGGATTTCCATCCCCGATGGCTTCTCCGTTGATATTCACGATGGTATCTTCCGGTTTCTTTTTACGGGAAACAAGAAGGGCCTTCGAATGGTCATCCTTCTGCAGTTCTAATCCTGCTTTGAATATTTCCTTGAAAATATGTTCAACAGTCGAGTCTTTCAACGGACCGTCATTGTTTTCTTTGATTAGGTTCAACATTCCCCGTTCACGAACAGGATCATAGCGGTATACTCCTTGTGTCTCCTTGACACGCCCGATTTCTTGAACGAGCTTGGCCCGCTCATTGATGATGTCCAGTAGTTTCAGATTCAGTTCGTCGACTTGATTCCTTAATTGATCGAGCTCTTGATTACTCACAATACAGCACCCTTTCTTTTTTCCTGTTCATACGTAAAACCTGTTATAGTTTTAAGGAAGTATGATACATTTTTGATGTTGAAACTTATTATAATAGAACATATCTCAAATGTCACGAAGAAATTCTTTTTTGATTAAACGCTTTTAAGCGTTAAAGTATTTAAGTATACTATGAGACTGGGCTAAAGCAGGTGAATGAATGGTGAAAAAAAATCAAAAAATCTTTGCATTGGACATCGGTACACGCTCAGTGGTGGGCATCATCATGGAAGAAATGGATGACCATTTTCAGGTGAGTGATATTTTAATAGAGGAGCACCGGGAACGGGCCATGCTGGACGGACAGATCCACGATGTACCTGCAGTAGCTGCCGTCATTACATCGATCAAGAGCCGTCTCGAAGATGCACACGGCCCTCTGAGGAAAGTATGCGTCGCGGCTGCCGGAAGGGCCCTGAGAACCGAAACGGCCTCCATCACCTCTTCCATCAAAGGCAAGCCGCTCCTAAAGAAAGACGATGTGCTCCATCTTGAATTCGGTGCTGTCCAAGAGGCGCAGGCGAAAGCTGCCGGCGATGATGCAGGTCATCACTATTATTGCGTGGGGTACTCCGTGCTCTACTACCGCCTGGACGGAGAAGAGATCGGGAGCCTCATCGACCAACAGGGCGATGAAGCGAGCGTGGAGATCATTGCCACCTTCCTTCCGCGGGTCGTCGTGGATTCACTGCTTGCTGCACTTCAACGGTCCGGACTTGAATTGGAAGCCCTCACCCTTGAACCGATCGCTGCCATCAACGTTTTGATCCCCCAGTCCATGCGAAGGTTGAATGTCGCCCTCGTCGATGTGGGGGCCGGTACGTCGGATGTCGCCCTGACGAACCACGGAACGGTCACAGCGTATGGGATGGTGCCGACAGCCGGGGATGAAATCACGGAAGCACTCAGCAGGGAACTGCTCCTCGACTTCCCCCTTGCGGAAAAAGCGAAGCGGCAGCTCCATGATTCTCCTTCCATCGAAGTGACGGATATCCTGGGGTTTGAAACCGTCATTCCTTCCGATGAGGTACTCCGTCGAATCGGAGCATCCATTGAGCGCCTGGCAAAAGAAATCTCGGACGAAATCCTCCGTTTGAACAACATGAAGGCACCGCAGGCCGTGATGCTCGTCGGCGGTGGCAGTCTGACACCGGGTCTTCCCACCAAGCTTGCCTCTGTCCTCGGCCTGCCTGAGAACCGTGCAGCGGTCAGGGGAGTGGAAGCGATCCAGCGTGTGAAGCTTCAAGGTCATATGTTGAAAGGTCCAGAACTGGTCACGCCGATCGGTATTGCCATCGCCGCAAGAGAGACTCCCGTTCAATATGTGACGGTGGATGTGAACGGGCATGCCGTTCGGATGTTCGAAGTAAAGAATCTGACGGTGGGAGACTGCATCCTCTCTGCCGGCGTCAAAGTCCAGGAACTGCACGGCAAGCCAGGCAAGGCCATTTCCGTCACGGTCAACGGTCAGACACTATCCCTACCTGGAAGTCCCGGGGAACCCCCTTCCCTGTTCAAAAACGATCAGGCCTGTTCGTTTGACGAGGGGGTCGGGAATCAGGACCGTCTCCTCGTCGAAAAGGGAAGGGATGGCGACGAACCCGTCGTGACCATAGGGGAACTCATGGATGAGGGTTCTGGGAAGCGGGTCTATCTACAGGAACGGGAACTCATCCTGGAACCGGGTATCATGCTAAACGGAGTTCCTTCCGGGAAAGAGACCGTGCTGAAAGATGGGGACATCGTCGACATCACCTTTATCGAAACGATCGCTGACGCCCTGTCACAGCTCGGCTACCATGATTGGATTTCCTCCTTGAGGCCTTTCCATCTCTCCTTGAACGGAAAAGAGACGTATTTCCCCGCTTTTAACGGGAAGATGTTACGTAACGGACAGGAAGTGAAACCGACTGCCATGGTCCACCATCTGGATCGCCTCACTTTCGAGGCTCCAGCACAACCGACCCTCGGACTCCTCCTGAACAAAAAGAAGATGCTGCTTACGAAGTCGATTACCATCTCCTTCAACGGGGAAGATGTAACACTTGAAAAAGTCTTCACCACCGTCAAAAGGAACGGGGCTGAGTTATCCGGGGAAGACCTGGTATTCTCAGGGGATGAGCTTACGGTCCAAGAGTCGGAAGAATCACCATTCATTTTCCAGGACGTGTTTAATTTCGTGGAAATCGACATGCCGACAAACACCAGGGGGAGCTTCCTCCTCTTGAGAAACAAACTGGAAACAACCTTCTTCGACGAAATCCGGGACGGCGACCTTCTAGAGATCGTCTGGCCTGAGATTAAAGTCAGATAATAAATACGGCCAAATAAAACGCCGCGAACCCCATTACAGGGGTTCGCGGCGTTTTGATCTTCATGTAGTATATTCCGTTATGAACCGATTTTACCAGGAACGGGGCTTGGACGATCAACAGGATGAATCGATTCTTGATCAGAAGAGGCCGTTGGAGCCCCTTCATCCTCCTTGATTTCTTCCCCTGCTTCCTTCACCTTCATGCCGATTTCCTGGAGGTCCTCAGCGGCGTCCTTGGTCGATGCGATGAGCTCCGAAGACTGCTCCTTCACTGGTTCAATAATGTCATCACTGACTCTTTCGTAGAGGGATTGTGCATCATTGATGGCATCCTTCAGGACAGCAGAAGCCGATTTCAAACGTCCCTGCCAATCATTCATCACCCCGGAAGGATCCTCCCGGACACGATCCACCATGCCCATGGTGGAATCCTTCCATGACGTCGTCTTCGTCGCCACCCTCCGTCGGGTGCCAGAGTCAAGCATGGCAATGGCTCCGCCTACTGCAGCGCCGAGCATGATGCCTTTCATCAACTTTCCACTTCTCGAACGGGTTCTCGTTGAATTCATTGGATTGTGTTCCTCCTTGAATTATCGTTATATAAACCCTTTCCCTTTCGACAAGAAAGTAAACCCTGGCACAAGCTCGTCAGTCAGGGGGAAAACAAAAAAGCCCTCTCAGGCTTTTTTGTGGATGCAGATTATAGTTTATCAAGTTCTGTTTCTGTAATGTTCCAGTGGGAAGCATTCCATCCCGGTTTCCCGTCGATGAAAAGGAAAGCCTGAGGAGACTCATGCTTGATACCGAACTTCTCCGCGATATGATTGGATAGTTCCTTTGATTCCTGAACAGCGAGGTAGTAGCCCTCTTCTTCCCCGTGTTTGTTTAAAAACGACTGGTACTCATTGAACGCATTGCCGCTGATCGGACATGTCAGGCTATGCTTCATGAAGAAAAAGCGGGGCTGACTCTCTGCGAGGTTTTCGAATTCTTGTACGGTTTCAATTTTTTTCATTATCCAACTTCCTTTCAGCATAATAAAAACGGTGAAGTCATCATATCACTTCACCGTTCCTTCAATCAATGATCACGCGTTAGCGAAATCAGTTGTTGTATGTTTTTTCTGTTTCATCAAAGGCTTTTTTCGTTTCTTCAAGCTTTTGATTCACATCGCCCGTTTCTGCAGGTACTTCTTCCTCACCTTCAGCACTTCCGGAACGGTATGATTTGATTTTACCGACTACTTGGTTGGACTGCTCTTGAACCGTCTTTGTCAAAGAAGAAGATTTCTCTTTGGCAGCTGCAGCCAATTCATTGCTTTTTTCAACGGCCGTGTCTTTCCACTGGCTAGTCTTTTCTTTCCAGTTGCCTGCCTGTTCGTTGATATCGCTGCGAAGATCTTTACCGGATTTTGGAGCGAGCAGAAGAGCGGTTGCAGCCCCGACGATACCGCCGATCAACGTGCCGATGATGAAATCTTTTGAGTTGATGTTGCTGTCATTGGTTTGATTTGGATTTTGCTGATTGTACTGCTGTGTCATAATGTTCATTCCCCTCTCAATTATAAGATCTGGCTCTTTTTATCATTTTTTCCCTTGCGCCGATGTCATCGGTTGCAGGTACGGGAGGTTGTTCAACAGCCTTCCGTTCTTTCCACTTGCCCCGAAGTTCCATCAGCGTATTGCCCCACTGAACCACCTGGGAAATCCTGCCTTGATTACGTTCGAGTTCAGACGAGATGTTTGTGCTGACCTTCTTCACAGACGTATTCAGGTTCTGGATCGAATGTCCGACATCCCTCACTGCATAAACGACCGTATTCAAGTCTTCGGATTTCTTTTGGATGTCCTCTGCAAGAAGATTCGTTTTATGTAGCAATTCAGTAGACTCTTTCGTGATTCCCTGCAGCTGCCCTTCCAGGCCGTTCAGGGTCGTCGAAACGCTGTCGAGCGTCGTCCCGAGGGACTTCAATGTCTTCATGAGGCTGATCACGAGGACGAAGAATGCCACCGCGATAACTGCGACACTAAGATAAAGAATGATTTCCATCTGCTACACCTCCATGTATAGAAATTCTTTACCCTCATATGAATTCATTAAACATTATACTAGTATTTCTTCCTTTTCTCTCATAATTCCTCTTTTTACTTTCAAAAAAATATCTGTATATTCAAAACGGCAGATGACGCATGGTTGAAGTATTTAGGGTAAAATAGAATGGAATACATAACTAGGGGGAAACACAATGAAAGATCCACGAATTCAAAAATTGGCAAAGAACCTGATCAATTACTCCGTCCAACTCCAACCCGGCGAAAAAGTGCTGATCGAGAACTTCGGACTGCAGCGCGAACTCGTCACCGCCCTTGTAAAGGAAGCATATGAAGCAGGCGGGTACCCGTTCGTCACCCTCAAGGACGCAGCTGTCGACCGCTCCCTCCTCATGGGTGCACAAGAAGAACAATATGAGATGATGGCCGACTTTGAAGCACGGAAGATGGACCAGATGGACGCCTACATCGGTTTGCGCTCTGGAGATAACATCAACGAGCAATCCGATGTGCCGGACGATAAGATGAGGATCCATGGCAACACGATCGGCAAAAAGGTCCACAGGGAGATCCGAGTACCGAAGAAAAAATGGGTTGTGCTCCGCTATCCGACTTCATCCATGGCACAGCTAGCCAAAATGAGCACCGAGGCATTCGAAGACTTCTACTTTGATGTATGCAACCTCGATTACAGCAAGATGGATGAGGCCATGGACAGCCTTGCCGATCTCATGAACAGGACGGATCGCGTGCGCCTGACAGGGGAAGGCACGGACCTGACGTTTTCCATCAAGGATATACCAGCGGTCAAATGCGCCGGCCGGTTGAATATACCTGACGGGGAAGTATATAGCGCTCCGGTGAAGGACTCGGTCAACGGTGTGATTTCCTACAACACGCCGTCGCCTTATAACGGCTTTACATTCGAAAACGTCAAGCTTACGTTCAAGGATGGGAAGATCGTAGAAGCGGAAGCGAATGATTCGGACCGGATCAACAAGATCTTCGATACGGATGAAGGAGCACGCTATGTAGGTGAATTCGCCATCGGTGTCAATCCGTTCATCCAGCATCCGATGCAGGACATCCTGTTTGACGAGAAGATCGACGGCAGCTTCCATTTCACCCCTGGTGAATGCTATGAAGATGCTTATAATGGCAACCATTCCAATATCCATTGGGATATGGTCATGATCCAGCGCCCTGAATATGGCGGCGGGGAGATCTACTTCGATGATGTCCTTATCAGGAAAGATGGACGGTTCGTCATCCCCGAACTTGAAGGATTGAATCCCGAAAACCTGAAATGAGCATAGGAAAAGCCATCCGCGATTATTCGCGGATGGCTTTTTAATGTATGCAGAATTATTCTGCCACCTGTTCGTTCAGAACGGATTCATAGGACTGCTGGAATTTCTGGATGTCCCCTGCGCCCATGAAGATCAACACGCTGTCTTCATGATGAAGAAGAGCGGTTGTATCACGCTCATCGATGATTTCACATCCATCGATTTTGGTTTCAAGATCATGGATGGAAAGCTTCCCGTGATTTTCCCTGGCAGAGCCGAAGATTTCGCACAGATACACTTTATCGGCAAGCTGAAGGCTTTCAGCGAACTCTGAAAGGAATGTCTGCGTCCTTGTGAACGTATGCGGCTGGAAGACAGCGACAATGTCCTTGTTCGGATACTTTTGGCGGGCCGAATCAAGGGTGGCTGTGATTTCGGTCGGATGGTGGGCATAATCATCCACAAGGATCTGTCCGCCTACCTTCTTCTCAGAGAAACGGCGTTTGACGCCTTCGAATGTTTGAAGTCTTTCCTGTACGATCGCTGTATCAAGCTCCTCGTAATGACAAAGGGCAATGACAGACAGGGCGTTCAGGATGTTATGATCTCCGTAAGTCGGGATCTTGAATGACGCATAGAATTCATTGCGTACGAACACATCGAATGATGTACCGTTCTCATCATGGGCTACATTGCGTGCCTGGAAGTCATTCTCCTCGGCAAATCCGTAAAATACGACGGGAACCCTTGCCTGGATCTTTTGAAGCTGTTCATCATCCCCACATGCTATGATCCCTTTCTTAACCTGCATGGCCATTTCCTGGAATGCAGAAAATACATCATCGATATTGGCGAAGTAATCAGGATGATCGAAGTCGATATTCGTCATGATGGCATAGTCAGGGTAGTATGAAAGGAAATGACGTCGGTATTCACATGCTTCGAATACGAAGTAGTTCGCATCCACTTCCCCTTTACCCGTTCCATCACCGATCAGGTAGGAAGTCGGCTTCGCCCCTCTGATCACGTGTGCGAGGAGACCTGTCGTGGATGTCTTCCCGTGTGCTCCCGTGACGGCTACGCTTGTGAATTCCTGCATGAAGTCACCGAGGAATTTATGGTAACGCGTCACAGGCAGGCCAAGTTCTTTGGCTGCCACGATTTCCTCATGTGTGTCGGGGAATGCATTTCCGGCGATCACATGCATATCTCCGCCGATGTTTTCCTTTTGGAAAGGAAGGATTTTGATGTTTGCATCATCCAACGCTTTTTGGGTGAAAAAGTATTTTTCTACATCGGAACCCTGGACCTGATAATCCATATCATGAAGGATCTGGGCTAATGCGCTCATGCCCGAACCTTTGATTCCTACGAAATGATATATCGTCATAATAGAACCTCCAACAATCGTCTATCTTAAAAACATTATATGAAATCATGATTTTTTTGCCATTAAGGACCAATGGTGAACACTGTCAACTTGAAACATTATACCACCTTTTAAAAACTGTGACCATGAAGAAGGAAATTTTCAGTCAGTTAGAATGAATTCCGGCGCTTCTTCTTTCAGGAATGCCCTCCATAAACCACCATTTTCTTGATACCTTTGACCGTATCGCGTCTTCATCGTATCCACAATATCAGGCGATCCCGCTTCAAAGACGGGACCTAGTATCCACTCATGGGTGACCAGAGGGACTTTCCTCACAAAATAGATCCTGTCCTTCTTCAAACTGGTCTTACCCCTCAATCGGGAACACTCACGGTGATCGCCCAATAACGGTATGCAGAGGGCGTCATCGCTCTCATGTTCAACCGATACAGGCTCCCACGGCAGGGTCATCATCACAGCCCCCAAGGTCTTCTGTGAAGGCGAAAGGGCCTGGGTCTGGAGAAACTGAAAGAACAGTGTGGTCCCCTTGATCGTCTTGTAATCAAATAAAAGCCATTCTGAAAATACGTCTTCAGTAAGGCTGTCTGTTTCCACCGGGGCAAATCGCTTGGTAAAGATCATCTTCGCCCTGACGATTTCCCGGATATTTGGTTCGTGCCGACAGAACTCCTTGGCGGACTCATAAACCGCACGGGTCTGTTCCTCTGCTATCATTTGTTTACGGTGACGGTATTCCGTCAAATCCAGTAAACCTCTCTCTGCGTCCATTCTGCTCACCTATCCACTCGTTGTTCTCCCCGTCTGGTGAAACCCTTTGGTATAGTACCCCCGCGGGGATCATCTGAAACTGCCAGGAAAATAAAGAGGATCCTGTCAGTGACACATTCCAATCAAGTCACCAACAGGATACCACATATTACCTTATGCTTCCACTCAGACGAGCGTCTCCAGCTCTGTCTCGGAGATCAGCACATCCCTCGGCTTGCTTCCCCTTGCTTCAGAGATGATACCATTATTCTCCATCATTTCCATCAATCTCGCTGCACGGTTATAGCCGATACGGAAACGCCTCTGAAGAGAGGATGCCGAGGCTCCCCCCTGATCGACGACAAATTCACATGCTTCAAGGAATAATTCATCTTCTTCTTCCGTGACCTGTGCCTTTTTCAGGAGTTCATCCTGTTCGAAAAGATAATGGGGTGCACGCTGGTCCCTCACGTGGGAGATAATGTCATCGATTTCGTCATCGGAGACGAAGGTCCCTTGCAGCCGGACGGGCTTGGAAGACCCATTTTCCAAGAACAGCATATCTCCGCGCCCCAGCAGTCGTTCTGCTCCGCTTCCATCAATGATGGTTCGTGAATCGACGGCAGATGAGACGGAGAAGGCGACCCTGGTCGGTACGTTGGCTTTGATCAGACCGGTAATGACATCGACTGAAGGCCTCTGGGTCGCAATGATGAGATGGATCCCGCACGCCCTAGCTTTTTGGGCGATGCGACAGATGGCCTCTTCCACATCTGCAGGCGACATCATCATCAGGTCGGCAAGCTCGTCGATGACGATCACAAGGTAAGGAAGCTTATCACTATACTGCTTGTTCTTTGTGGCAAGCTCATTGAATCGCTTGATGTCCCTTACTCCGGTATGGGCGAAGAGCTCGTAGCGGCGCTCCATCTCTTCGACGGCCCACTTCAAGGCGGCGGTTGCAGCCTTCACATCGGTGATGACAGGGCTGACAAGATGGGGAATCCGGTTATAAGGAGCGAGTTCCACCATCTTGGGATCGATCAGCATCATCTTCAACTCATCAGGCGATGATTTGTACAAAAGACTGACGAGGATCGAGTTGATGCACACGCTCTTACCTGAACCGGTGGCCCCGGCAATCAGTCCGTGTGGCATCTTGCTGAGATCCGTCACGATGGGCTGACCGGAAATATCAAGACCGAGTGCAGCTGTAAGCGGAGAGTCCGCTTCTTGGAAAGCAGGGCTCGCAATGACTTCACTGATGCATACTGGACGGCTGTCCCGATTCGGCACCTCGATGCCGATCGTATGCTTACCAGGGATGGGCGCTTCGATCCTGATATCCTTGGCAGCGAGGCTCAGCTTGATATCATCAGAAAGGTTGGTGATTTTATTCACTTTCACTCCTGGTTCAGGCTGCACTTCAAAGCGGGTGACCGACGGCCCCTGAGTCACATTCACGACTCTCGCCCTTACATTGAAATTCAGAAGGGTCTCATCGAGGAGTGCACTTTGGGTGTCCAACCACTCTTCACTCATGGTTTTGGATACGGGGGGATTCAGGTATTCCAGACTCGGAAACTCGTACTCATTCAACGTCTTGGTGGAAGAGCTGAGCTCACTATAGCTTTTTACGGCTTCCTCCCCTTGGACGACGGTCTGTTCCATTTCATGTTGACGTTCAGGTTGCTCCTCCACAGGTTCATCCACCTGTGGACGTTGAACCCTCACGTTGGGAGAAGGAGCCGGCTGTTGCCGGCGCTCGGACATGCTCCGCTTATCCTGATTCAGCATGAGGACATTGAACGGCAGATGCGTCCGTTTCTTCTGCTTCCGTTCTTCCTGGAACTCCTCTACAGGCATGGCGCTCTCTGCTTCTGCATCATGTTCTGAAATAGCTTCAGACCTATCCTCTCGGGATCCTGCATGCAAAGGGGCATTATTTTCTTCCGTGTTCACAACCGGGGTGACGTGTTCTACATACTCATCGGAAAGAGCTGATTCCGCTTGATCTTCAAACCAGGCGTCTTCCCTTTCCTCAACAACCCCGATAGGTGCGGGGGCATCCGTCATGTCCAATGTTCCTGCCGCATCGAAAACCTCTTCGTCAGCGACTAGGGATGCCAGCTCTTCTGACCTTTCTTCTGTCACAGTTTCGGTAATCGGCGCCACATCATATTCATCTGAAGGGCTCTTGGATTCATGTAATTCAAAGTCCACCGCTTCTTCCTTTCGGGCTTCGACCTCCGGTACATCATGATGGACAGGCGGGACGGGCAGGGGCTCCTCCCTCACATCCGGCACATTGACCGATGCCGGAGGATGACTATGTAAAAAATTGCCCAGTTCGTACTCAACTTCCTGCTTTTTGATCGGCCGCTCCCTGAATCCATAGATGGGTGAAGGGATTTCCGTCGGCTTGAACGGTCTGGTCCCCTTCCCTTTCTGTACTTTTGAAGTGACCGTTTTAGACGGTGCGGACGTTGATTGGTGTACAGGTTTGGGCTGTACCTCCTTGCGGGGACGTTCCACCCGTTCTTTCTCACGCTTAGGGCGTTCGGGCTGCTTTTCCGTGACTTCTTTCTTATCACGATCCCGGGTCCGTCTTTCCCGGCTGCCACCTTCCCCATCACCGATCAAAGGAAAACGGAAATTCCCCTTCGGATATTGATAGGTCATCCGTGCTTCGACATCGCGCTGATAAGGGGCCGCCGGACTTCCAGCCTGCTTTCCGACAGGGCGCTGCACTTCATCTTCCACATATTCTTCATAACTATCATCAACATCAGAAAATTTCCCGATAATCTTCTTAATCCAACTCACGTCAATCACTCTTTCCTTCATACTTACTATTATTCTATCAGTTCAACGGAAAAATTCGAGACATTTCACCACAAAATGAACATTGTTAGAAAAATGTGTCGAAACCAACATCCATGTAAATAGAATGTAACAAGAAAAGCGGAGGGGGCTCGCCCTGAGGCGACAAGCATAAGGCGAAGATCTCGGAAAGGCGTTCTGTGCCTTTTTGAGACCTTTGACTTATGACCTCGAGCCTCAAGCCCCCGGAGCTGGACATGAAGAAAAGCGGAGGCGGGTTGGGCTGACCCGACAAGCATAAGGCGAGCCACCCGGAAAGGCGTTCTTGGCCTTTTTGGGTGGCTTGACTTATGACCTCGAGGGGCAACCCGTCGGAGCTAGACATGAAAGAAAAGCGGAGGGGGCTCGCCCTGAGGCGACAAGCATAAGGCGAAGATCTCGGAAAGGCGTTCTGTGCCTTTTTGAGACCTTTGACTTATGACCTCGAGCCTCAAGCCCCCGGAGCTGGACATGAAGAAAAGCGAAGGCGGGTTGGGCTGACCCGACAAGTAAGGCGAGCCACCCGGAAAGGCGTTCTTGGCCTTTTTGGGTGGCTTGACTTATGACCTCGAGGGGCAACCCGCCGGAGCTAGACAGATAGAAAAACGGAGGGGGCTCGCCCTGAGGCGACAAGCATAAGGCGAAGATCTCGGAAAGGCGTTCTGTGCCTTTTTGGAGTCTTTGACTTATGACCTCGAGCCTCGAGCCTCGAGCCTCAACCCGCCGGAGCTGGACAGAGGAAAAGATTCATCAATCAAACAAAAACCCGGACCATAAAAGGCCCGGGTCAACATTCCATTATCCTTTGAACGCTTGTCCTACTTCGTATTGATCGTCGAGGACGAGGATTCCTTTTTCTTGTGGAGCATCCGGCAGGTCGAGTTCTTTGGCAGAGCAGATCATGCCTGATGAAGGCACGCCGCGCAGCTCTGCGTCTTTGATGACCATTCCGCTCGGCATGACGGCACCGACTTTGGCTACCACTACTTTTTGTCCTTGATCGACATTCGGTGCACCGCAGACGATTTGAAGCGTTTCGTCACCGATTTCCACCTTGCAGATATTGAGCTTGTCTGCATTGGGATGCTTTTCTTTTTCTGCTACATACCCGACGACGAACTTAGGGGTGAAGTCCCCTTTCAGAACATCTTCAAAGCCGTTTTTGGCGATGGCATCGTTGATGCTCTTCAGCTTCTCGTCATCCATCTCCACTTGACCTTTTGCCTCAAGGGTTAAGTAAGTGGAAGCGTTGAACAGATTGTAACCGACTGTTTCATGCGTTTCTTCATTGAACAGACGTGCTGCATCGCCTTTTCTTTCATGACCGACGGTTCCTTCGAATGTCGGGTCCATTGTGATGATGAGGGTATCACCGATGCCCTCCAGATTATAAAATACGTTCATGTATGCTACTCCCTTTCTTTTTTACGATTTTTAGCCAGGATGAAAATCGGCTCTAGCTCACCTTCATCGTACACGAAGGATAGTGCCGTGATGGGAACATTCCCGTTGGTGAAGAAGCTCATGGTCATTTGGGCAAGGACGTCATAGCCGGTTTCATTGCGCATATCCCCGATGATCAACACATCCTGGTGGGGAACCGATACCGTCATCTCCCCTGAGACTGTTTCCTTCATTTCACGCAAAAAGGATTCGTTCAGGATCCGGCTCGCGTCGTAACCATCATTTTGATTGAGGAAATAGAATGTATTTCCGGCCACTTCATCCTTTTTCATGGCAGTCGGAAGACGTCTCACATTGAAGAGGGCGATTTCCTTAAGCTGTTCACGTGTCCACCCTTCCGATTTCATCATCCGTTCGTCGATCAAGCGATAGGTACTTCCAGAATCGAGTGCGTAATAGATCCTTGTCTCGGCTGTATGTTCATCGGTAACGAGCGGGATGTCATCAGGAGATTCCGTTGCAAAAGAAGTGGACCGGATGACAGGGAAGATGTTTTGTTCATGTTTGTTTGCCTTTTCTTCGCCCATGGCATTCAATGCTTCCTCTACATAGTAGACCACTTCATCGATGATCGTCTTGTTGTTTTCCTTCCACTTGGAAACAATGGGGGGAAGTGCAACCGTCATCCCCTTCTTTGTGTCTTTCCGCTCGATGCGGAGTGTTTCTTTTTCACGGTCATATGTAATCAGGCGGTCAGGTGACTGCAGACGTTCCTGAAGTTGTTTTTTCAATTTTTTTGTATCCATGGTTCAACCTCCTTCCACATGCGATCTCGCTTCTGCTATTTTACATGAAAAGCGCCGAATTTCAAAAGAAAATCACGAAATGCCTAAGCCATCCATCCTTACGCCAAGGAACTGTCGGATTCTTTCAGTGTAACCGGACAGAAAAAAAGAGGATGGGACAAAACTAAAAAAGGCCCCCTTTAGTGCCGAACACGATCAGTATAGGATCTTAATACCGATCATGATCTCCGTGCAAGACTTCGCTTTCCGCGGGTAGCCCGTGAGCCTCCTCGGCACGCCTGCGGGGTCTCACATCAGCTACTCTTCCCGCAGGAGTCTTTGTCTTGCACTCCGATCAACCGCTGGGAACGATGAAATTTGAATGTTCATTAAACAAATTTAAAACCCGAATCATTTGGTATATCGTAGGCAAATGATTCGGGTTTTACTATGACTAAAACATATTTGTCTCAGCCTCTTCGATCCTCTTAGCCAAGCTGATTCATGAAATTCTCGATCTCTTCTTTGGTTTTACGGTCCTTGCTGACGAAACGTCCCAGTTCCTTACCGTCACCGAAAGCGAGGAAGCTCGGGATACCAAAGATATCATGTTCGATGCAGATATCGATGAACTGGTCGCGGTCCACATAAATGAACGTGAATTCTTCGTACTCGCTCTCGATTTCAGGCAGGATCGGCTCGATGATCCGGCAGTCCGGACACCAATCTGCAGAGAACATGAATACATGCTTCCCGTTCGCCTTCAACTCATGAAATTCTTCTTCTGATGCCAGTTTTCGCATGTTACTTACCTCCAATATCCAGCGTTAATTGATCGGGTTTGATCCACCCTAGTTTACGCATATATTCAGATAGTAACAGGCTGATGATGGCAGGTCCAATGATATGCAATACGAGGACCTGGATCAGCACACCCGAGCTGAATCCCATGGTCTGGAACGTCATGATCTGACCGACCAATCCGCTAGTCCCCATACCGGCTCCCGCCCCATTATTCTCCATCACCCAGATCGTCGTCCCGATCGGGGCAAGAATCATGCCTGCCAGTGTCGGAGGCAGGAGGATGAGGGGATTGCGTATGATATTCGGCACCTGCAGCATCGAAGTTCCGATCCCTTGAGCGAGCAGACCTCCAAAGCGGTTCTCCCTATAGCTTATGACAGCGAACCCGACCATCTGGGCGGCACAGCCGATTGTTGCTGCACCTGCAGCCACTCCGTTCAGATCGAGCATGAGGGCGATGGCCGCACTTGAGATCGGTGCCGTCAAGGCGAGACCCATGAGCATGGCCACAAGGATCCCCATGAGGATCGGCCGTTGCTCTGTCGCCCAGCTTATCCATCCGCCGAACATGGTCATGAATGTCGAAATACCGGGTCCGATGAAGGAAGCGGCCGCAAACCCTGTGAGAATGGTGGTGAACGGAGTGACGATGATATCGAGCTTTGTGCTTTTACTGATCAACTTACCGACTTCCACAGACAGGACCGCCGCCACATACGCACCGGCCGGTCCACCGAGTGCCGCACCGGCTGCCCCCGTGACGACAGCCGAGAAGAGCACGAGTGGCGGTGCCCCGAGCCCGTAGGCGATGGCTGCACCGATGGCGGGCCCCATCATGGAAGAGGCTAACCCTCCCATCTCGATCAAAAAATGCTGCAATCCTTCAGGCAGAAACCCTGCCTGCTCCCCGATCGTCTTCATGATCAGGCCGATGATGAGGGAGCTGAATAATCCAAGAGCCATGTAGCTCAAAGCATCTATAAAATAAACCCTCGCTGAGGGCTTAACCCCTTTCCGAGCAAGCCATTCCTTCATACTGGTTCCCCTTTCAACCATTAGTCTTTTACTAGTGTAAAGACACATGTATCATTTGTCCAGATAAATATCCCCACAAAAAAAGATCCGATCGTAATGATCAGATCTCAGGAACCCTTAACGGAAGTGGCCATCTTCATCATCATTTTCGCATGATCAGACAGATCGCCTTCATCTGACTGGGTGGAAACCTTCGTGCCCCCTACCCCGACGATGAGTTCATATTTTTCTGAATCAGGGATGCTCTTGATGATGTAATACCCCAACCCATCCTTGCCTTGGACCGTTCCTTTTTTCACCACGTCCGATTCATCTTCAAGAGACGTTTTATATAGTAGGTCGCTGTTCTTATCTTCCTGGGGGTTGTTAAAGAGGATAAACGTATCCGACCCCTTTTTGATGATCACATTATGTGAGGTTTCTTTTTCCACTTCGGCACCGAAGGGCAGGTAAAATTCCATGTCCCCGGCGTTCTCTTTCGGTTCTACCTTATGTTCAACCATATCTTCTACGACTTTCGCCGTTTTATCCTTCTCTTCGTCAATTGAGGTGCTGCACCCTGCTAATGTAAGGGCAAGAATGAATAAAACCGGTAAATAACGCTTCATTCTCCGTCATCCTCCTTTATTCTGCTAAACCTACGCTTATGATACCCTCACATAGTCATAATGACAACCCGTTTTCTTACAGGTATGCTGTTTTTACTGGGAAGAAAGGTTAATTTTGACTCGGATGGGGTAAATCGTGTAGGAAACAGTAACAGATAGGGGATGATCACAGTGAAATTAACGGTATATCTGGCAGGGGAGATACATAGTAGCTGGAGGGATGATGTCAAAAACGAAGCGGAGAAAAGGGGACTGAACATCCAGTTCTCAGGACCGATGGAAAACCATGACCGATCCGATTCCATCGGGGAAGAAATCCTTGGCACCCAGCCGAACGCCATCTTGAAAGATGAAGCGGCTTCGGCTTTCAATAACTTGCGCACCAAGATCCTGATGGGAAAGGCAGACCTCGTCATCGCTTACTTCGGAGAAGAGTACAAACAGTGGAATTCAGCCATGGATGCCGGCATTGCCCTCGCGAAGGACAAGCCATTGATCCTGATCCGTCCGGAAAAGCTTCACCATCCGTTGAAAGAAATTTCCCAGCGGGCAGATGCGACGGTCTCGACTATTGAACAGGCACTTCAAGCCATTTCCTATATTTTTGAAGAATAATGATTCCATCGCCTGCCCTCTTACCCCGGGCGGGCGAATTTATTCTTTTCTGCGTGTTAAGCGCTTGCAAAATAGTTCGACAATTCAAAAACGAATTAATATTAGTAATTTATAGAAACATTTGGTATAATTAAAATTTTATTAATTTCTTTTTGACTTTATAAAAATCTTAAAATATTATAGTAAAAGAATAAGGAGGTTGTAATATGTCATCATCGAATAAACAGAAAATTGTGGAAAGTGTACCTCAGACCGGGTTCTTCGGTCACCCCAAAGGGTTGTTCACATTATTCTTCACAGAATTCTGGGAGCGTTTTTCATACTACGGTATGAAAGCCATCCTTGTATATTATATGTACTACGAGGTATCAAAAGGCGGACTCGGCATCGAGGAAGGTACTGCGCTCGCCATCGTTTCCATCTACGGTTCCCTGGTGTATATGTCAGGGGTCATCGGAGGGTGGCTGGCCGACCGGGTATTCGGAACGTCCAAGGCCGTCTTCTACGGCGGGATCTTCATCATGTTCGGTCATATCGCCCTTGCATTCCCGGGGAACTTCTCTATGTTCATCGTTTCCATGGTACTGATTGTCATCGGTACTGGGTTACTTAAACCGAACGTCTCAACCGTTGTCGGTGAAATGTACAGTCAGGAAGATACACGCCGAGACTCGGCTTTCAGTATCTTCTATATGGGGATCAACCTTGGTGGATTCGTTTCACCACTCGTTGTGGGTAGTCTTCAAAAGAACTACGGCTTCCACTGGGGATTTGCGGCAGCAGCCATCGGGATGTTCCTCGGACTTGTCGTGTTCATGGTAAGCAAACGTTCTACATTGGGACTTGCCGGTACGTATGTGCCAAACCCGCTGACAGCAGCCGAGAAAAAGAAATACGGTTGGATGACGGCAGTGGTCGTGATCGTCCTTGCCATCATCCTTGGGTGGACCATTCCAGCCGGAATCTTCACGCTGAATGTATTCATCAATATTGTCGGAATCTTCGGTGTGGTCGTACCTCTTGCGTACTTCTTGATCATGTACTACAGCCCTAAAACATCGACACAGGAACGCTCTCAGGTTATCGCCTATATCCCTCTATTCATTGCTGCGGTCATGTTCTGGTCCATCCAGGAACAAGGTGCAACCATCCTTGCGACCTATGCTGATAAAAAGACACAACTCGATCTTTTCGGATTTGAAATCTCACCTGCGTGGTTCCAATCCCTTAACCCATTGTTCATCCTTCTCCTTGCACCGGTATTTGCATGGTTATGGGTGAAGCTTGGTAACCGCCAGCCAATCATCCCCCGTAAATTCTCATGGGGTCTGATCTTTGCAGGTCTTTCATTCCTGGTCATCCTCATTCCGGGTTACTTTACTCCAGATGGCGGACTAGTGAATCCGATCTGGCTCGTACTAAGCTATTTCATCGTTGTCATCGGGGAACTACTCCTTTCGCCTGTCGGCCTTTCTGCGACAACAAAGCTTGCTCCTCAAGCCTTCTCTGCACAAACCATGAGCCTTTGGTTCCTGGCACCTGCTGCTGCACAGGCGTTGAATGCACAGCTTGTCAGATTCTACTCGCCGGCAACAGAAAATGTGTATTTCGGTACCATCGGTGGTGTGTCCATCGTATTGGGCCTCATCCTCTTCCTGATCAGTCCTAAGATTCAGACCTACATGAAGGGAATTAAATAAGTCAAAAAAGCAGCCGCTTATCAAAGAGGCTGCTTTTGTTTATTCAGTTCTTACCAATCCTTATTACACCCGTGGTTCCGGTTTCCTTCATTGCGTCTGCATCCGCCGTGGTTCCGGTTTCCTTCATGGCGTCTGCAGCCTCCACGATCACCTTCACAGCGATTGCGCCTGCAACAGCAGCGGTTACCGAATAGGAATTTGTCCCAATCACAGCAGAAGTTGAAGCCCCAACAACAGTTACGGTGACATCCGCCGCCTTCATTGTGTCCTTTATGGCATCCCATGTGTTTTACCCCCCTTGTACAAGAGATTTATCGCATGCCTTCGCATCCGATCTACTCTATCCTATGAGGATGGGCTCTAATTGGTATGGGCCGAGTCATATATTCCCGCGTTTATCTCTATTTCTTCCATCATATTCCCACTGCCCGATCAGGAGTTTAACGACATGGATGAACATCGCTTCCCTCGTCACCAGACCGTTCGTGAAAACCCCTACCGCCCCTTCTCGATGACGCACACCTTCCCGTTTCGTATATGCATCCATCAGTGGCCCAAGCTCTCCGCCTCTGCGAAGTTTATAGGCAATCTCGTCAGGTAGTAGAATCCGTGCCCCTCCTGCTACAAATTCTCGGCCATCAGCGTCTACCAAGGCTCCCCAATTACAGAGAAAAAGTCCCGATGACGTGTCGACGACCCCACCTTCCAGCCCGATGCCTGCGTGAGACGCCCCGATACTATTCCTCGCCCGGTTCACCGCCCCTCTGATCGTCTCTTCATCAGAAAACGGCTGTGCACTGACTCCGGATTCCGCCTCTATTGGATAGACTGTTGCTCCGGGACCGATTGCCTTCTGAATTGCTGAAACCTTAGCCGGATTTGTCGTCCCTACTCCGATATTCTTCATATCCTTACCCCCATTTTCATAAAAGAAGACCGCCACGATTATCGGGCGGTCTCATCAATCATCCGTTATTACGGATGGTTTCCACTGTGGAACGATCACACTGTTTCACTAGCTTTACGATCAATTCTTTCGCAGCCGCATAATCATCGATATGGATCATGGATGCATGGGTGTGGATGTAGCGAGAACAAATCCCTACGACCGCACTCGGCACGCCTTCATTGGACATGTGGACACGGCCTGCATCCGTCCCTCCCTGGGAAACGAAGTATTGATAAGGGATGGAATTGGTTTCAGCTGTATCTAGGACGAATTCCCTCATGCCCCTGTGGGTGACCATGGAACGGTCGAGGATCCGGAGAAGGGCCCCTTTCCCGAGCTGTCCAAATTCATTTTTATCCCCTGACATATCATTGGCCGGGCTGGCATCAAGGGCAAAGAATAGATCCGGATTGATCATGTTGGCCGCCGTCTGCGCCCCCCTCAATCCTACTTCCTCCTGAACGGTGGCACCTGAGTACAGCGTGTTTGGAAGCTGCTCACCATGGAGTTCCTTCAGAAGCTCGATGGACAGTCCGCAGCCGTAACGGTTATCCCATGCCTTCGCCAGGATCTTCTTCTCATTGGCCATCGGTGTGAACGGACAGATCGGTACGATCTGCTGGCCAGGTTTGATCCCGATCCGGAGGGCGTCCTCTTTGTCATCTGCACCGATATCAATGAGCATGTTCTTGATATCCATCGGCTTCGATCGCTGAGCCTCTCCCAGAAGGTGAGGTGGGATGCTTCCGATCACACCGGTGATCGGTCCGTTGTCTGTGATGACCTGAACTCGCTGGGCGAGGAGCACCTGGCTCCACCAGCCTCCTAGGGTCTGAAAGCGCAGCATCCCGTTTTCCGTGATAGAGGTCACCATGAAGCCCACTTCATCCATATGTCCGGCCACCATGACAACAGGAGCATCACTGTCCCCTTTCCTGACACCGAATACACCTCCAAGGCGATCCTGTACAAGCTCATCCGAGTAGGCGGAGAGCTGTTCTTTCATGAAGGCCCTCACAGCATGTTCGTTACCCGGAGCACCAGGCAGTTCTGTCAACGTTTTGAATAATTCCAATGTATCCTGATTCATATCATTTACCCCATTTCTTTTTCACATCTTTATGTATACGTCCATTTTACAGAACTTTCTCACCTCTTACCACCGATTGGATTCAAATAAGATTCTCTTTTTTCCGTGTTCTTTGTTAGAATGGTCTTATCATGTAGAAAATATCGGGGAGGCATTCCATGTCTCAGCCGTGCTTTTGGAGGGAAGAGTGGATGAACTGGAAATCATTTGCATTAGGAGCGGCTGTCGGAGCTGTCGGGGGGATCGTCCTCAGCGGTGCCGCAAAGGATCATAAGACCGTTTCTCCGGAAAAAGTACTGAAAAGCGTGAAAGAACGCTTCAAAGAAGACGGGAAGATCGATGGCTCATGGATCAGCATGAAGCCCGAGTCCTTCAAACAGCATACATTTGAAACACAGGTATTCAAAGGCGGCATTTCACGCAGGATCGACGGGGAACTCGAACAGTTCGAATTCATCGCTGATGTGAAGAGTGGCACCATCCTTGATGTTTACCCCTTATAATCAAAAAAAGATCCAAAGCCATCCGGCTTTGGATCTTTTCCATTCATCACCTACTGCGTTCAACCGAGTCCAACACTTTTCCCTCTTCATCCCATTTCAGGGCACGATATACGGAATCATGATAAAAGAGGAACCAGTATCCCCCTTCGATCGCCTGAGAGATCCACTTTTCTTTGGCTCCAATCGACGTCATTGGATAGTCGTCGTACGCGAGCACCCATAATGGATTCTTATGAGCGTGCGTCGGCATGAGGTCAGCCATATGAATCAGCGTTTCGCCTCCTGCTTCCAATAGGATGATGGAATGGCCGTCACTGTGACCACCGGTATGGATCATCGTGATACCGGGCAGGACTTCTTTCTGCTCATCAAATGGCATCACCTGATGCTCAACGGCCTCCCAGTTTTCTTTCCAATATGTATTCTTTGAACGGATATTTGGGTTTCTCATCTCATCCCATTCCACCTGTGATGTATGGATGACGGCGTTCGGGAAGGCCGAGCGATAGTCTTCGCCCTCGCGTTTCGTCAACCCGCATGCATGATCAAAATGCATATGCGTCATAAGGATCACATCGATCTCTTCCGGCGATACCCCAAGCGACTGAAGATCGGACTCAAGATCAGATTCTTCTTCCACCCCATAATTTCGCTTTTGTTTGTCTGTTAACTTTCCTTTTCCGATACCCGACTCGATCAATACGTTCTTGCCGTTCCAACGGAAAAAGATCGGATCTGTCCTCAGCTCAATCTGATTGCGCTCATTCACATCATACTTCCTTGACCATAATGGCTTTGGCACGACCCCGAACATGGCTCCCCCATCCATGAAGGTCACCCCGCCATTCAGCCAGTGAAACGTTGTATCACCAATCATCCGTTTTTCCATCTCTTCATTCCTCCCTTATTGTTCCCCATTAGTGTAGCATAAGTAGGCTGCGTGAATCCGGCAGACATGAAAAAAAGGCTGCAGAAGCCGGTAAACGGCAGACTGCAGCCTTCTGATCATGAGTGTTGGAATTGAGCTTCCACCCGGTAGATCCGGTCCCCTTTTGCAGAGAACTTTTCTTCGTATTCCGTCATGATATTCCCTTCCATCCCGCTGTTATGGAGATCGAGGCTCAAGTAGTTCAGACGGAGGCCGTACCAGGAAAAGCTTTTCAAGGAATACTCGAACAACCCCTGGTTATCGGTCTTGAAATGGATTTCCCCGTTCTCAACCAGGATATCCTCATACAGCTTGAGGAAATGTTCATATGTGAGTCTGCGCTTCTCATGGCGGGCCTTTGGCCAAGGATCCGAGAAGTTCAGATATACCCGTCCTACTTCACCATCATCGAAGAATTCCTTCAGATCCCTTGCATCGACATTCAATAGCTTCACATTGCTGACATTTTCCTCAAGGATCCGGTCGAGGGCCGTCACGAGGACACTCTCGTAGAGTTCGATCCCGATATAGTTGATCTCAGGGTTCTGTTTCCCCATACCGGTGACGAATTGACCTTTGCCTGTTCCTACCTCTATATGGATGGGGTTGTCGTTCCCAAAGAACTCATTCCATTTCCCTTTCAGTTGATCGGGCTCCGCCACTACTATGCCGGAATGTTCACTGAGCTTTTCAGCTGCCCATGGTTTGTAACGCACACGCATGTAGACACCTCTTTTTTCCATTTTTCACGCACCCGATCCCGCAAGCTTCCTGCTTGTCCACGGGCACGTCATTCGAACAAAACATACCACGACCACAATGGTTGTGCAAGATGAAATCCATTGGAGCCGCGCATAATAAAAAAAGGAATCCACACACTATCAGTGAATTCCTTCTCTATCTGAATTCAATCCCAAAAGAAAGGGTGGCTTTCATGCCTCTCAACGCTCAAAATCAAATGCAATTATTATCCGATATCCTCAGTAATCATCAAACGGACTGTTGCGGCTCCGTATCCGAATGCGAACAGCTCGAGAGACTGGTCAAGTCCCTCATGGTCAACGCAGACATCCACGAGAACGTCAAACCCGTACTCGAAGAGATTTATCGGTACAGTCAAAGCGGCATCTCGTCTTCGGATCTATCCGATCACATCACCACAAACAAAGATAACCTGTCCCAGTGGGTGTCGGACATGAACAACTATTCATGATCAGATGATTTTGTGCAGATACTCGATCCAGTGGTTCATTTCATGAAAACGGCCTTTGGCTTTATGCCACTGCATGAAGAGGATCGTCTGGGCGACCACATACCATTTCATTCGCAGCTTCAGGCTATCCGTCAGTTCCGTTCCGTATTGAAGGAGCCAGTCCTCCCATTGATCTTCAGGGATATACCAATAGAGGAGCAGGCCGACATCAAAGGCCGGATCTGCAATCATGGCGCCGTCCCAATCAATGAGATATAGCTGATTCTGTTCGGAAAGGAGCCAGTTATTATGATTGACGTCCCCGTGACAGACGACATATTCGCCTTGACGAACCTCATCCAGGCCATCCTGAAGGAAACGCATCGCTTTCTTGACATCGGGCAATGTTAGAAGGTCGAATTCAAGACTGGTCTCAAGTTCCGTCAACATATGATCAGGCTGAAAAGGCTCTGTGCCGAGGCGCTCAAGCATCGTCAAGAGAGGTTTCGATGTATGGATTTTTTTCAGCAGACGGGCAACCCTGTCTTCCTTCATTTCTGCGGGTTTCAGTTCTCTGCCATTCAACCAGTGCTGAGCGGTGATGACATCCCCGTTTTCCAGACGTTTCGTCCAGACAAGCTTCGGCGTGATGCCTTCTGCGGATAATACCGCCAAAAACGGCGATGAATTCCGCTTGAGGAATAGCCTCTGTTCCTGGTATTGGGCAAAGAAGGCTTCCCCCGTGGCACCGCCCGCAGGGACGATTTCCCAATCTTGGTCAAATAAGTGTTCCAATCTATTCACCTTCTATTGGTCCTTTGTCATGTTTATATGATTGTTCACATTTCATCTCAAATAAAATAAAAAAGATAGCTATTGGGCAATAAGATCAATAGCCATCTATGAACAATTTTATCGTCATATTCCTTATTCGTCAAGCGCACCTGAAATCGACTGCATCACGGCAAGGGAGACAGTCAGCGGGGCGACCTCCAGATGGTCCCCTTCTATCGTGTTTAGACCTTCGGCATCCGCACGGTCCCCTTCTGCCAGGCAGAGCCAATCCTCCCCATCTCCAAGTGCAAATGCGGCCGGTTCTGTTCCACCATTGAAGGCAAGAATCATCTCACTCCAAGGTCCATAGTCCCCGACTTCCGAGTAGCGGATGACCACAGATTGATTTTCAGCGGTGACGATGCTAACATGCTGCCTGATCAGTTGTGCTTCCTGAAACCTGAAGGCACCGTGGGCTTTCCGTATAGCGATCAATCCCCTTACATATGCAATGGATTTGTCATGGTCTTCCCTTCGCGTCCAGTCAAGCTGATTGATCCGGACCGGGGCATTGTAGCTGTTCTCATGCCCTCCCTTTGTACGATAAAACTCCTGACCGGCGTGAATGAACGGGATCCCCTGCGATAGGAGGACCATCGCGGTGCCGAGGGACTGCCGCTTGAACAGCTGCTCCTCGCTCTCATGCATGCAAGCCTTCATCTTATCCCAAAGGGTATGATTGTCATGGGATTCGATATAGTTGACGGATTGGATTGGCCCATCGAAGATCCCCTGGTCCCGGCTCTGGATGCCGACGCTTCCCGAAAGAACCTGGGCCACCTGTTTTTCAAGTCCGCTATGTCCAAGGATGAACCCTTTATCGTGAAGATTGAAGGTGCTCCCCTTGACGGTATCCCTGAACCAATCATTGAACTGTCCCACGTTCGGGAGCAACCGTGCATTGCGGAGATTCGCCTTTTCTTCCTGAGGGATAGGGGTATTCAGGTCCCACCCTTCCCCGATGACGATGAGACCCGATTCCCGCGCGATATCCGACACCTCATTCATCGTTGTCACGTCAAGGATCCCCATAAGATCGAACCGGAAGCCATCGAACCCGTATTCCTTGATCCAGAAACGGATCGAGTCCTTGATAAACTTCCTCGCCATGAGCCGCTCCGAGGCAAAATCATTCCCTACGCCGGTCCCGTTGGAAGGCAACCCGTTTTCACCATGACGGAAAAAGTAACCAGGCACGATTTTTTCAAACGATGACTCTTCCCTTATGAACACATGGTTGTAGACGACATCCATGATGACCCTGATCCCCTCATCATGAAGACTGTTCACCACGTCTTTCAATTCCTTTATCCGGACAAGGGGCTCACCGGGATCCGAGCTGTAGCTGCCCTCCGGGACGTTGAAAAATAATGGGTTGTAACCCCAATTGTATTCTTCCTCGGATGGATCATCCGGCACGCCCCCGAAGTCATTGACAGGCAGAAGCTCCACATGCGTGATCCCGAGCTCCTTAAGATAGTCGACTCCGCTTGAGTACCCAGCAGGCGTCTTGGTTCCACGCTCGGAAAAGGCACCATAGCGCCCCCTTGCGTTCATGCCACCTTCTTCCCCTGCGGAAAAGTCCCGTACATGGAGCTCATAAATGATAGCATCGACGGGGGATGAAACAGGCGGAAGGGATGTACAAGGAGGTCCGAGTTCTGTCGCGACCACACCCCAGCGGCTGTTGAACGAAACCGCTACGGCATAGGGATCCAGGGCTTCCTTCCAAACGAGATTGATGCAGGTGAGATAGGAATAACAAAACCCTTCCACGTCTTCCTGGATGTCCAGGGTCCACACCCCTTTTTCTTCTCGCGTCATGTCGCGTTCCGTTTCCTCACCGTTTTCCGACATCAGTTTGAGTCTGACCGCCGACGAAGTAGGTGCCCACAGTTTAAACCGGAAACCCCCTTCCACTTTCCGTACGCCGAGATCTTCGCCATCATAGTAGTAGCGCTCATCGAAGGCATCCGTCCTGATGACGGCCCCGACTTGGAGGTCGGTCTTGATCCCGTTCGCATCGACCACTTCGCAGGCCTCTTCAAGATCGAGCTCTTCCGGAAGTGAGGTCACGATTTTCCTTGCGTGCTCAAGCTGGATTTCTTCCTTTATCTCCAGAGGGATCGTTATGTCTCCCTTCACTATATGAAAATCCTCCTCACCCCCGACTCGATCATGGGGGATAATGATCGTGACGGTCGTGAATGTATCCATAAACGCTTCATAATGACGACTGATATTGAACACCTGCTCACCCTCTTCCATTCATCATTTTCCAACTGGACGGAAGCACCCTGATGCTCATGCGTCCATTCACAGCAAGTGTCCCACACGATTCTCCATCAGCATGGATTTCGGGATCCCCATCCGCCTGCACGACCATCTCCCGCGTGCGGAATGTATGAACTTCTTTAAAAACCGAATGTTTTCCCACAAATACAGAAAGAAAGACCGCAATGAGCTTAAGGCGGCCGAGTCCCGCCACGACGGTCACATCCAACATGCCGTCATCCGGACGGGCATCGGGGGCGATCTTCATGCCGCCTCCAAAATACGGATGGTTGGATACTGTCATGAACCAGACCTTGTCGTACATACTATCTTCTCCATCTCTCCGGACCTGCAGGGAGAAGGGCTGGAACGTAAGGGCTTCCCTCACCAGAATGATGGGATAAATGAGCTTCCCGAGGGAAACCCGGTTAAGCCGTTTCTTCCATGGGGAATGATTGGCACGACCCGCTACCAGGGCATCGAATCCTATTCCTATATTATTCACAAAGTGCCCATTCGGCTCCGCAGGGAGTTGAAATACACCTGCATCCATCAAGGAGGCGTGACGCGATCCGGATTTTATCCGGCTCTCTGCCTCACGTGGCTTCCGCGGCCAATTGTACCCCCTTGCAAAATCATTCCCGCTTCCTGAAGGAATATACCCGATGATCACCTGAGGGAAACCAATCGACGCGCTGATGATGGATTTCATCGTCCCGTCACCTCCCACCCCTACAAGTAGCAAGGTCTCGTCGGGATACCTCTCCACTAGATCCCGGACCACCTGCTTCACTTCAGACGGATGCCGGGTGACGAAGGATTCATGGATGATCCCTTCCTCCACGCGGAATCGTTCCCAGGCTTCTGTACTCCCTCGATTTTTGGCTGCGGGATTGACAAGGTAGAAGGTCTTCACGGCTCTTCCCCGACGAATCGGTCTTCATCCATGCCGATCCGTTTGAAGGACGTGGTATGTCCATAGTCGAGAATGGCCTGGGCAGCCTTGAGCTGGACGCCCTTGATGGGGGACGATATGGACCGCAGGGATTCGAACCATCCTTCATGCTTCCGTTTGTCCAAAAGATGGACATGGTGGGGAGCCTGGGGATAATCGATGTACCCGTTTCTGCAGATGACTCCTTTATGTATAGGAAGGTCCACACCGGCAAAGCGCAGGATCTGATCAATGATCGTTTCCATTCGTTGCAGGGTGATCAGGGGATTCAGCACTTTCTCTTCTTCCCGTCCCCACTTCTTCAGCCAGAAATGATCCTTCCCTCCGATATACGCGGTGCCCTCCTCGAACTCCAGGAAGGTCAGGCACCAAACAGCCGTCGGGGTGATGAGGATCGTTTCAAATTCAACAGGGGCTTTTTTGATCTTGAGAATCGGATGATAGAGCACCAAGATATTATCCGGGAACCGCTGAAGAAGATACTTCAACCGTTCATCATAGTAATAGCTATTGTCCACATACGAACGTTGTGAAATGGTCGAACTCGCCCATTTCAGCTGAAAATCCATGATATTCTCGAGAAACACCTGCTTCAACTCATCCTCGGTTGAAGCCTCCACCCTTTCAGCATCGATGGCGAACTCCTCTTCATCATCACTTTCTGCATACATGGTCAAATCCTCGATCTCTTCTTGATCGCCCCTTCTCTTAAAAAAGGAAAACAATCGATCTTTTACGGTTTCTTTCTCCTCCATCGAACCATGTGCTTCCTCATGGGTGTCGCCATTTTCCCAGTGATCCTTCATTTTTTCCCACTGCTGTTTTTTCAGCCTGACAAATTGGGTAGGATAGCGGTAAAGATCCATTTCATATCTGGAAATGTAGTCCTGCAGTTTAATGAGCTGTGCCATGAGGTTCTCCTCTTTCTTCCGATGTCATCCCTTTCAATGGGAACGTCGCCACCGGCTCGTATTTTGGGATGTGTTCCAGTCGTGTCCGGTACAGGACAACGTGTTCTACGGGGAATTCGATAGGAAGTGGTTCGATTTCTGGAGAACGCTCATTGAACGCATACTCTCCCCGCCATTTGCGCGCCACGGTGATGTGGGGAACAAACGGGCGTGAGTCCAACTCAAATCCTGCGTTCAGGCAGGCATCATAAACTGCCGCCCTCAGTCGATTGAGCTCATAAGAGGGTTCAACCCCCATCCAGAAGATCCGCGGTGCTTCCTCTCGCCCGAAGAAGTCAAAACCACTGAAGGTCAATGTGAAGGGGTCATGCTCCCTTGCCACTTCCCGCACCTTGGACTTGGCGAGGTCCAGGGCATCGGCTTCGGAACCCCCTAGGAACGCCAGTGTCAAATGGAAGTCCTGATGGTGGACCGGCTTTTTGAATGGAAACGCGTCTGCCTGATCCGCCAAACGGAGCTTTTCTTCTTCCGGGATGGAGAGGGCAAAGAAATAATGGGGCTGTCGCATATCATCCGTCCTTTCTTGATGTATATCCATCATAGCAAAATGTGAGAACCTAGAGAACCAGTACAGGGGGAAATACATGGGAAATGACCCGTAAAGCTGATTTATTTGATAGAATTTATAGGATTGAGTAGGATAGAAAGTAACGATAATAAGACAAGACAGAAAGGATGTTCATCATGAAAGTTGTGCAAAACATCGCTGATTTGATCGGGGATACCCCCCTTGTGAAACTAAATCGATTGGCTCCGGTAGAAGGAGCGGACGTGTACGTGAAACTGGAATTCTATAATCCAAGCAAGAGTGTAAAGGACCGGGCCGCTTACCATATGATCACAGAGGCGGAAAAAGCGGGCCTATTGAAAGAAGGGGCTACCATCATTGAGCCGACGAGTGGTAACACGGGCATCGGCCTCGCCATGAATGCAGCCGCAAGAGGGTACCGGGCAATCCTCGTGATGCCTGACACGATGACGCAGGAACGGATTAACCTTCTCAAGGCATACGGAGCCGAAGTGGTTCTCACCCCGGGTGATGAAAAGATGCCTGGCGCAATTGCGAAAGCAAAGGAACTGACGGAGTCCATCGAGAACGGCTTCATGCCCATGCAGTTCGAGAATCACGCCAATCCTGACGCACACAGGCAATCCACTGCCATCGAAATTGCAGAAGCCATGGAACAAATCGGCAAGCCCTTGGCCGCATTTGTAGCCACTTCAGGTACTGGAGGTACAATCACCGGAACAGGGGAAGGCTTGAAGACGTATTATCCCGACCTCGACATCCACGTCGTGGAACCGGCAGGATCCCCCGTCCTCTCTGGAGGGAAGCCGGGTAAGCATAAACTCGTCGGCACAAGCCCAGGCTTCGTTCCGGAAATCCTGAATACGGAGATCTATAATGAAATTCATAGGATCGAGGATGAACAAGCTTATGATATTGCCAGGAGGATGGCAAGCGAAGAAGGGATCCTTGTCGGCCCATCCTCAGGCGCTGCCTGCTACGCTGCCATCGAAGTGGCGAAGAAGCTATCCCCGGATCAGGTTGTGGTATGCATCGCATGCGATACGGGAGAACGTTACCTTTCAAGCGATCTCTTCCGTTTTTGATTCTCTGAGACCGTTTAATCCCACTGGCCGGTCTGAGCAGTCAGTCTCAGCTTTTAGATAAAGGAAAGGACCCTTCGTTTGAAAACGGAGGGTCCTTTTTGCCTGCGCTCATTTCAATGAACGGTAGTGAAGGATGAAGCGGTCTGGTGAAGATTTGATGACGAAGGTCCGCACACCGATGATGGTGTGGAGATACAAGAAACAGTAGCCTGCCGATAGCGACCTGCTGGTCACGTCGAACACATCGCCTATGACGAAAACATTGGAAGGGGTCTCGATTCTATCATTGTACAAATGGATGTATCCGACCGTCTCGATCGTTTTCTGCGTCTCTTCCTCTATGCGGCGCTCTGTCTGCATGAAAGGCTGTGAATAAATGGCTTTCAAAGGATTCTCCCGATCAATGGGCCACCGGAGCCTCTTGCTCGATCCGCTTCCTGAAAGCCCCCTGGAGTTTTCTCGTGACAGCCCCCGGATGCCCCTCCCCTACAAGGCGTTCACCGATTTTCACAACAGGCATCACCTCGGACGTGGTGCTTGCGATGAAGACTTCATCTGCAGACAACAGCTCGTCAAGGGTAAATGTGTCCTCTTGGAACGGGATCCCTTCTGAACCGGCGACGTCCCGGATCACCCTTCTCGTGATCCCGTTGAGGATCAGGTTTGTGGCAGGATGGGTTCTCACGACTCCGTCTTTCACCATGAATGCATTAGAAGAAGATCCTTCTGTCACAAGATCTCCCCTGTGAAGGATCGCCTCGAAATGCCCCTCAGATGCAGCTTCCTCCTTGGCAAGAAGATTGCCGAGGAGATTCAGGCTCTTGATGTCACATCGCAGCCAGCGAACATCTTCGATAAGCTTCACCGTGACACCCTGATCCATCTGAGACTGTGGTACGGGCACTTCCTTCGTATAGGCGACCACACTGCCTTTCACGTCAGATGCCGGGAAATGATGCTGACGGGAGGCGACCCCGCGAGTAGCCTGAAGGTAAACAATTCCGTCATGGATCGAATTGGCTTCGATCAAACGGTTGATCAATCCTGTGAGCTCATCCATCTCGTGAGGGATATGGAGCTTGATTTTCTCAGCACTCTGATAGAAACGTTCCATATGCTCTTTCATGGTGAACGTCTTTCCACCATAAACCCTGACGACTTCATAGATTCCATCGCCAAACTGGTATCCGCGGTCTTCGATATCGACTTTCGCTTCTTTCCGATCCATCAATTCACCATTCACAAATACTGTTTCCATCCTGCACTCCCCTTTATATATAGTCTGTCGTTAGATTCCTCCTCATTAGGAGGATTGTTCACACGTCAATTCGTAGATGGCCTGGGCATAGATGGCCGTCGCTTTCAGCAAATCTTCGATATACATATATTCATCTTTTTGGTGAGCAATGTCTTCACGTCCCGGGAACAGGGCACCGAATGCCACGCCGGTTTCCAGGCTCCTTGCATAGGTACCTCCACCGATGCTGAGGAGTTCCGCTTTCTCACCCGTCTGATCTTCATAAACCTTTTGCAGGGTACGGACGAAGTCATCATCGGCCGATACATGGTGAGGTTCACTGTCATCGAAGTTTTCGATGGTGTACCCTTCGATTGCGTCGAGGATCTTGCGTCCTTTTACCATATCGAATGTAACAGGATAACGCATGTTCAACCCGATTCTGCCCCCATCATCCTCGGAGAAGCGGAGTTTCCCGACATTGATGGTCAAATCGCCGGTGATATCATCCGTAAAGCTCACCCCAAGCTGGACACCACGTGAATCCTTGAAGAAATGCTCGGCCGTGAATCCGAAGTATTCAGCCTCATAAGGAGCGAGGGGCAGCTTGCTGAGGAACGCCGCCAGATAAAGGCCTGCGTTCTTCCCATTATCAGGCTCCATCCCGTGGGACGATACCCCTTCCATCGTGATGACAAGCTCCCCATTTTCCATGAAGCAGTCACCCTTGATGCCTTCTTTCTTCGTGTAGGTGTCAAAGTATTGCACCCATTTCGTATGATCTTCCTCCATGCGAAGGACAGCTTTCGCATGATCCGGCACCATATTGTAGCGACGGCCGGATTCAAAGTGCTTTACGCGGATTCCTTCAGCTTCTGCATCCCGTGTACCTTCCTGGACGAGATCATAGTCCGCGATCCCTTTTTCAGCATAGATGATCGGGAAGTCGGCATCTGGCGCAAAGCCCATTGTCGGCATTTCTTCATTCTCGAAGTAGTGATCGACGCATCTCCAATCACTCTCTTCATCCGTCCCGATGATCATGCGGATCCTCTTGTTAAACGGGACGCCGAGTTCCTTCACGATCTTCATGGCATAATACGCCGCCATGGTCGGACCCTTATCATCAATGGCTCCACGCGCAAAGATTTTCCCGTCTTTGATTTCGCCGCCGAACGGATCGACACTCCATCCATCCCCTTCAGGGACCACATCGACGTGGCAGAGGATCCCAAGAAGGTCTTCTCCCTCACCGAACTCAAGATGCCCGGCAAGATTGCCGACATTCTTCGGTGTGAAACCATCCTTTTCCCCAAGAGAAAGCATATAGTCCAATGCTTCCTTCACTCCTTTACCAAGGGGAGCTTCCTCCGTAGTATCTTCTTCATCCATGACGCTTTTGATTTGCAAGAATTTCTGAAGATCCTTCAGTAAATCGTCCTTTCGGTTTTCCACTTCATTCATCCAGTTTATCGTCATTCTAACACCTGCTCTATATGTAATAGTTTTCTCCCTCCCATTTTATACTGTTTGCCTTGTAAAACCAAACAGGAACAACAAGAAAATTCACTGCATCTTACATGTTTTTTCATATACAAACATATTCTAGAACCAATCCCATCCATTTGAATGGATGAAATCGAACAATTCCCTAGATATTTTTCTGGAATAGCGTTACAATGTAGTTGTCTGACATTTCAAATTTATAAAATGACCCGGAACCGCGGTCAACAAAAGGGGTTGTCTAAAGCGCTTAGTACTTAGGTAGCACGTGTGGTGCACAGTAGACACTGTAGTCTTTGCCTTTGGAATAATGATGAGGGAGTGGTTTCTTGAAACCTTCAACCAATCGTATGCTGAATAGAATCAAGGCTGTATACATGTACATCAATAAGAAAGGTACAGTAACAACTCAAGATCTTGTAGACGAATTTGGCATTACTCCACGCACCATACAAAGAGATCTCAACGTATTGGCCTACAACGACCTGGTCGAAAGCCCAACAAGAGGGCACTGGACCACAACCACAAAAAAAGTAAAAATGACGAGTTGATTATAGAAAAGCGGAGGCGGGTCGGTCTGACCCGACAAGCATAAGACGAAACCCCCGGAAAGGCGTTCCTTGCCTTTTTGGGGGTTTTGGCTTACATCCAGATATACAATCCGATTCTTTATTTGCGACTTTTTGTTGATACGGGCGATAATGGTGGATTGTTTGTAAACCTCCCCATTATTAAAAGCAATATGTAAGGCAGAATAGTATCAAATTCCCCGATCGACATATAACGACTTTCTTCGCACTCGCTTTATGAGGATTTTCTCTTCCTTCCCACCAAACTCAGAGCCTGAGAACAACCTTATTTGCAAATTCAAAAGATTTAATTTCGACTTTTCTGAATTTATTTGTGACATTTCAAATTTTATTTGCGAATGACTTTTGCCGGGCAATTTCTATTTGCGATTAACCACCCTTACGTACGAAACCGTTCTTTAATCTACCATTCACCTGCACTAACGTACGATACTCCCAACTCAGTTGTCCTCTCCACGCTTCGTGTTCGTGCACAACCAGCACACACATTCCTTCGCCACTAACTAGCCTGCATACTTGTTTCTCACTTCACGTTTATCAACTTCTGCGTTCTTATCCAGCATGCATCTACCCTCACGAACAAAAAAAGCGACCCCGTCAGGAGCCGCCTTCGTTCATTCCGGTTTATATTCCTTCAGCATCGTCACTTCTTCTTCCGTCAGCTCCCGGTACTCACCGAGCTCGAGGTCCCCGAGTCCAAGCGGTCCCATGGAGATCCGCTTCAAGTAGGTCACTTTCTTCCCGACAGCTTCGAACATCCTTTTCACCTGATGAAATTTGCCTTCGGTGATCACTAGTTCGATTTCGGATTGAGGTGCAGATTCTAGGATTGTCAGTTTGCCTGGCTTGGTTTCATACCCATCATCGAGGGTCACGCCGGCGGCAAATGCCTTCACGTCGGATTCCGTGACCTCGCCCTCGATGCGGGCATAGTAGGTTTTCGGAACGTGCCGTTTCGGTGATAGAAGCTGGTGGGACAGCTGTCCATCGTTTGTAAGAAGTAGCAAGCCCTCTGTGTCTTTATCGAGCCTGCCGACTGGAAATGGTTCAAAGATCTGGTCTTCCATCTGAAGGAGGTCGATGACCGTTTCATCGTTCTGATCCTCCGTAGCGGAAATGACGCCTGGTGGTTTGTGCATGAGGAGATAGATGAACTCCCTGTACTGCACTTCTTCCCCGTGCAGGACGACGGTATCGGTTTCGGGATTCACATGGCTCTTCCCGTCCTTGACGACTTCCCCGTTCACTTGAAGTCCGCCTTCTTTCAGCAGCTTCTTGACTTCTTTCCTGCTTCCATAGCCCATATTGGCCAGCATTTTATCAATACGCATGATGCGTCACTCTCCTTCTAATTGAAAAGGGGATGAGTGATCATCCCCTTTGTGGTTTATCCGATTCGTAATTTGCTTCGCAAGCGGGTAATGCGATCTCCGAATAGCTTGTCCGCGAGCCTGCTTCTCATGCTGATGTAGAAGTACACGAGTCCGCCGACGCCGCCGCAAATGGCGACGATGAAGATCGACTGGAATCCTGAAGCCGGGTTCAGGAATTTCACAAGCAGCCAGTAGATGGCCAGTACGACGACTGCCATGACGATATTGATCGCGGCGATGAATGCCGTCCTCCTGATGATGAGCCTGAACTGATACCGGGCGTATTTCTTGATCACGTAGAGATTGATCAGGATCGCCACGATATAGCCGATGGAGGTGGCGAGGACCGCCCCTTCCGTTTCAAACAGTTTGATGAGGGGGATGTTGAGGCTTAGCTTCAATAATAACCCCACAAGCAAGCTGAAAATCGTGAACTTCTGCTCATCGATCCCCTGTAGGATCGCCGCCGTGACGGCAAACAGGGAGAATAGGATGGCGACCGGTGCGTATGCCCGCAGTACGGATGTACCAAGTGCATCGCTATGATAGAACATCGTATACGTCGGTTCGGCAAGAAGCGCAATGCCGAGGGCTGCCGGCACGGTCAGGAACAAGAGGATCTGGAAGGTCTGATCGATATTCCGTCTCATCGTCTTCCGGTCACCGCTCGTATAGGACGTGGTGATCAATGGAATCAACGTCATGGAAAACGCCGTCGCGAGCGACACCGGTATGATGACCAATTTATGCGTGTAGAAATTCAAAACGGCGAATGCATGGTCAGAAACCCTGGCATTTCCGATATCTGCCATGGCGGTATTGAACGTGATCTGATCCACAAGCTGGAAGAGCGGGTTCGCCAGTCCAACGAAGATGAACGGGACGGAATACGCAATGATCTCCTTGTACATGGAGCGCAGGGAAACCTGCACCTGTCCTTTGTCTTCAAGCATGAGCTCGTCCAGCTGCGGCTTCCGTTTGAACCAGTACCAGATGAGGACGACCAGGCTTGCGATCCCTCCGATGAAGGCCGCGAATGTGGCGACACTGATGGCAGTCGTCACGGTGCCGTTCATGACATTCAAGACCACATAGATCCCTCCGAGGAGGAAGATGATCCGTACGATCTGTTCGACGACCTGGGAGAGCGCCGTCGGTCCCATGGATTGATACCCCTGGAAGAACCCCCGGATCAAACTCATGAACGGGATGATGATCAGGGCGAAGCTCACAGCCCTGATGACCGTCGTCACCTGAGCGACCGTGATGACCTGGTCATCGCTCTTGATGGTCATCTCGGCAAAGATCGGAGCGAAAGCATACATGATGAGGAAGGAAACGATCCCGGTAATGGTCATGAGGAAAAGGCCCGACTTGAACAGCCGCCTACCTACCGCATACTCTTCTATGGCATTATATTTTGATACGAACTTTGACACGGCAAGCGGCACTCCGGCCGTCGCCACGGTCAAGAATATAGTGTAAGGAACATAGCCGTACTGATAAAGGGAGGCCCCTTCTTCATGTCCCCTCAATAAACGGTCGAACGGTATAACATAAAAAAGACCCAAAAACTTGGAAATAAAGGTCCCGAGCGTCAAAATAAACGTTCCGCGAATTAGTTTTGATGACATAGTATCCCTCTCAATTTACCTTGTTGCACTTATTCTCAAAAAAGAGACTTGGAATAAACACTCTGAAATTTACACACTATGAGTAGTTTACTACTGTATGAAACGAATGACAATTTTTTTCGGATGGTTGTTTTTCAAAACAAGCCCATTTAAAATAAAGAGAACCTTAATGGGTCTTTTTCCATTCAAACAAACAATCTTATCAGAATAGAAGTTGGTGTAATCAATGAAAAAAACATATGATGTCATCGTCATCGGAGGGGGTCCCTCCGGTCTCATGGCAAGCATTGCCGCTGCAGAAAAGGGTTCCCGTGTCCTCCTGATCGATAAGGGGACGAAGCTCGGCCGTAAGCTCGCCATTTCAGGCGGCGGACGATGCAACGTTACGAACCGCCTCCCCGTGGACGAAATCATCAAGCATATCCCTGGGAACGGCCGCTTCCTCTACAGTGCGTTCTCTGAATTCAGCAATGAAGATATCATTTCCTTTTTCGAGAATCTCGGGATCGCCCTCAAGGAGGAGGATCACGGCCGGATGTTCCCTGTGTCCAACCGGGCGATGGATGTCGTCGAAGCCCTCCTCGATCAGATGAAAAGGCTCGACGTCCAGATCCGTACAAGTACGACAGTGGATGAGATCCTGTATGAAGACGGCGCTACCGTCGGCGTAAGACTGAAGGACGGAGATGAACTCGGCGCTGCTGCCGTCGTCGTGGCCGTTGGCGGTAAATCCGTTCCCCATACCGGATCCACCGGGGACGGTTACCCGTGGGCAGAGAAAGCAGGGCATACCGTCACCGACCTCTTCCCGACGGAAGTCCCCCTCACATCCGATGAGCCGTTCGTCAAGCGCAAGGAGCTCCAGGGACTCTCCCTCCGCTCCGTGGCGCTCAGCGTGATGAACCCCAAAGGGAAAAAGATCATCACCCACCGCATGGATATGATCTTCACCCATCTCGGGGTCTCGGGTCCGGCCGTCCTCCGGTGCAGTCAGTATGTGGTAAAGGCCATGAAGAAATGGAACCTCACCCATGTCACGATGGAAGTGGATTCCTTCCCCGATGAGCACGATGAACAGCTGTTCCAGCGCCTCCACAAGCAGGTGAAGACCGATGGGAAAAAGTCGGCTAAAAACCTGTTCAAGGGCCTCGTGCCAGAGCGCTACCTTCATTTTCTATTGGAGAAGTCCGGGATCGACCTCGATGAGAAGGGTGATCACCTCGCAGTCGATCACCTCCGCCAATTCGCCCGGTTGCTGAAGCACTTCACATTCACCGTGAACGGGACCCTATCCATCGATAAGGCCTTCGTCACAGGCGGTGGCGTGTCCATCAAGGAGATCGAACCGAAGACGATGGCATCCAAAAAGATGAACGGACTCTTCTTCTGTGGAGAGGTGCTTGATATTCACGGCTATACCGGCGGGTATAATATCACATCCGCACTCGTCACCGGTCGTCTAGCAGGGTCCAATGCAGCCATTGCGCAGTCCTGAATAAGTTGCATAGAGGTGGGGACAAAACGAAAAAAGGTGACATGTTATGACGAACACAATCAGTCTAGGTTCTGTATGCCGGTCATGATTTCCGTGCAAGACTTCGCTTTCCGCAGGAGTCTTCGTCTCGCACTCCAATCAACCGCTAGAAACAATGAAATAAAGATGAGCATGAATGAATACAATAACCCGAATGTATTTGCCTTTCCGCAAGCAAATACATTCGGGTTTTATTATGATTGAAGCACGTTTGTCCCAGCTTCTATTTTTATTTTTTGTAGATCACCATGGCAGAAAAGCAGTAGATCTGTTCTTCGTCATCTTCCGGCAGGGCGGCTACATGGTACTTGATATCCACGATCTTTTTCTCATCCAGCTCCTTCAAAAAACCGTTCATATCCTGCTCCAGATCCTTTTCATGCTCATAATCGAACACTTTCACCTGTATCACGTTCACCACTCCCGTTTTTGCTAACAGTATGGACATTTTTCTTATTATTCAAACAAATAAACCTAAAAAAGAGGACGCCCGTATTGACGTCCTCTCATCAGCTTATTTTTTTGGTTCTGTACTCCCTGACCAGTCCAGCATGCCGCCTTCCATGTTGACGACCTTGTAACCCTGGTCTTGAAGGTAGTGAGCTACATTTCCGCTTCGGTTACCGGAACGGCAGATCAGGAAATATTCCTTGTCTGTATCGAACTTATCGAGTGAATCGGGGATATCGCCCATCTTGATGTGCCGCGCGCCCGGGATCATGCCCTCGGCCACTTCTTCATCTTCTCGTACGTCGACGAGTTCAAGCGTTTCTCCGTTTTCGAGTTTCTTTTGAAGTTCATCTGTTGTAATGGTTTTGATTTCCTGCATCATCATCTTCCTTTCACGGTTCGTACCATGATTATAGCAAAGGTGCTGTCGGAAACAAACTAGTTCGCCACGATGTTGACGAGCTTGCCTGGTACGGCGATGACTTTACGAACCGTTTTCCCTTCGATCTGGGCTTTGATTTCTTCATGGTCCTTCGCCAGCTGTTCAAGGTCTTCCTTGTTCATGTCTGTCGGGATCATCACTTTTGCACGGACCTTTCCGTTCACTTGAAGGACGATTTCCACTTCGTTGTCGATGAGTTTCGACTCATCGAATGTCGGCCACGCTTCATATGAAATGGTCCCTTCATGTCCGAGCTTGCTCCAAAGCTCTTCTGCCATATGAGGGGCGATCGGAGACAAGAGTTTAATGAAGCCTTCGACATATTCCTTAGGAAGTTCATCGGCTTTGTATGCATCGTTGATGAAGACCATAAGCTGGGAGATACCCGTGTTGAAGCGGAGTCCTTCATAATCCTCGGTCACCTTTTTGACGGTTTGATGATAGGTTTTATCGAGTTTTTCATTCGGACGGTCCGTTACCTTTCCGCTGAGCTGCCCGTCTTCTTCCACAAGGAGGCGCCATACACGGTCAAGGAATCGTCTCGCTCCGTCAAGACCGTTTGTGCTCCATGCTACAGACGCTTCAAGCGGCCCCATGAACATTTCGTACAAACGGAGTGTATCTGCCCCGTGTGACTCGACGATTTGATCCGGGTTGACGACGTTGCCTTTGGATTTACTCATTTTCTCATTGTTTTCACCAAGGATCATTCCCTGGTTGAACAGCTTCTGGAACGGCTCCTTCGTCGGTACCACACCGATATCGTAAAGGAATTTATGCCAGAATCGTGCGTATAGAAGGTGAAGGACGGCATGCTCGGCGCCTCCGATATACGTATCAACCGGAAGCCATTCCTTCATCTTCTCGGCATCTGCAAGGGCCTCTTTGTTGTGCGGATCGATGTAGCGGAGGAAGTACCAGCAGCTTCCCGCCCATTGTGGCATCGTGTTCGTTTCACGACGGCCCTTCTTGCCTGTTTCGGGATCGGTGACGTTCACCCAGTCGCTGATGTTGGCAAGTGGGGATTCACCCGTGCCTGAAGGCTTGATTTCCGTCGTCTTCGGAAGGATCAACGGCAACTCGCTTTCAGGTACTCCCGTGGCAGTACCATCTTCCCAGTGGATGATCGGAATCGGTTCACCCCAATAACGTTGACGGCTGAACAGCCAATCACGGAGGCGATAGGTCACTTTTTTCGTACCGATACTCTTCTCTTCAAGCCACGCAATCGCCTTTGTGATGGCCTCTTCTTTCCCCAATCCATCGAGGAAGTCGGAGTTGACGTGATCCCCATCTCCTGTGTAGGCTTCCTTGTCGATATCTCCGCCTGAAACCACTTCGATGATCGGTAGACCGAATTCTTTTGCGAACTCATAATCCCGTTCATCATGTGCAGGTACTGCCATGATGGCTCCTGAACCGTAGCTCATGAGAACATAGTCGGCAATCCAGATCGGCATTTGTTTGCCGTTCGCCGGATTGATGGCGTAGGCACCGGTGAATACACCAGTTTTTTCTTTGGCAAGATCCGTACGCTCAAGATCGCTCTTTGCTTTCACTTTGTCGAGATACGCTTCTACCTTCTCTTTTTGCTCCCCTGTTGTGATCTTTTCTACAAGGGGATGTTCCGGTGCAAGGACCGCGTAGGTTGCGCCGAAGATCGTATCGGGACGGGTGGTGAATACGTCGAATGATTCATCGTGGCCATCGATGTTGAAGACAACCTCCGCGCCTTCGGAACGTCCGATCCAGTTGCGCTGCATATCCTTGATGCTCTCCGGCCAGTCCACATCATTCAGGTCTTCGAGAAGACGATCGGCATAGGCTGTGATTTTAAGGATCCACTGTCTCATCGGACGGCGCTCGACCGGGTGGCCGCCACGTTCGCTCTTCCCGTCGATGACCTCTTCATTGGCAAGGACCGTACCGAGGGCAGGGCACCAGTTGACAGCTACTTCGTCCACGTATGCCAAACCTTTTTCATACAGCTTAAGGAAGATCCATTGCGTCCATTTATAGTAATCCGGATCCGTTGTATTTACTTCGCGGTCCCAGTCATAAGAGAACCCGAGGGATTTGATTTGTCTGCGGAAGTTGTTGATGTTCTGTTCCGTGAAGATGGCAGGATCATTCCCCGTATCCAGTGCATATTGTTCTGCCGGTAGGCCGAATGCGTCCCAGCCCATCGGATGGAGGACATTGTAGCCTTGCATGCGCTTCATCCTTGAGAGGATGTCCGTCGCCGTGAAGCCCTCCGGATGCCCTACATGAAGCCCGGCTCCTGAAGGATAAGGGAACATATCAAGGGCATAGAACTTTTTCTTCCCAGGGTCTTCCGTCGTTTTGAATGTCTTGTTTTCTTCCCAGTGTTTCTGCCATTTCGTCTCGACTTGCTTATGATTAAAACTCATCGTGAGACCTCCTTAGTGGTTTTACTTTCTTCGATAGCTGGAGATCGGGGCCATTGCCTTGAAATACAAAAAACTCCCGCCCCAAATAAGATATTTGGGACGAGAGTTTGGTTTATACTCCCGCGGTACCACCCACATTAGTGTACGCGCACTCAGCTTCATTCAACCATAACGCGGCAAACGGCAGATCCTACTCCATTCAGATCTGCGACTCAACAGGCGAGTTCATGAGGTCTTCCGATTGACTTTCACCAGCCGTCAACTCTCTGCTCCGGGACTCATCATTACTACTCCTGATCAACGTCTCATATAGTACTATCATATATATGGTCTATTTTAGTCAATTGTATACCTTCACGCAAGCCCTTTTTATTCTTGGGGTCCAAATGACAGGAAAAGCGGCGTTCACCCGGTGTAACAGGCGAACGCCGCTTTCAATCTTCTATTGGACGGTGTAGCCCCCATCGAGTACGACCGATTGACCGGTCACGCCCTTCGCCGCATCACTGCAGAGGAATAGGGTGTAATCCGCAATTTCCTTCACATCGAGAAGCCGCTTCTGAGGAACAAGGGGGTAAATCACTTCTTCTACGACCTTATCGAGCTCCACTCCCCTAGTGGAGGCAAGGTCTGCGAGCTGATTCCGGACGAGGGGGGTATCGACATACCCCGGGCATACGGAGTTGACCGTGATCCCCTGGTCTGCCGTTTCAAGTGCGGCAACCTTCGTCAACCCGATGACGCCGTGCTTCGCCGAATTATACGCAGCCTTGCCGGAAAAGCCGATGAGGCCATTGATGGAAGCCATATTGATGATCCGTCCCCACCGCTGATCCCTCATATGGGGCAATACCGCCTTGATGGCCATGAAGGGTGCAGTGAGCATCACTTTGATGAGCAGTTCAAACTTTTCGGTGGGGAATTCGTCGATATGGGCGACGTGCTGAAGCCCTGCATTATTGATCAGCACATCGACCCGACCGTATGCCTCCACCGTCCTGTCTACTGCTCCGCGGATATCCTCTTCGGACGTCACGTCGCATTTGATGCCTTTGGCCTCGAAGCCCTCTTTACGGAGGGAGCTTGCAGCTTCTTCCACTTTCTTTTCATCAAGATCGGTCAGGACGACCTTCGCTCCCTTGACCGCGAACTCCCTGCCGATCTCATACCCGATGCCTTGCGCAGCTCCTGTGATGAATACGATTTTATTTTCTATCATGATGGAACTCCTTTCTTAAATACCTAATCCAAGTGAGAATAGGATGATGGCAATGACCACCCCTATCGCTGGCACGATGACCGTTAACGCACCTACAGCCCCATAGGCCGCTTCATGGGTTTCATTACAGATCGAGCGGATCGTTGTGACGACATAGCCATTATGCGGCAGGGAATCCAATGCCCCGGACGAAATCGATACGACCCTGTGCAGTGCTTCCGGATTCACACCCATATCCATGTAGTGAGGCGCGAGCAGTGGCAGCGCGATTGCCTGACCACCCGACGATGATCCCGTCATACCGGCAATGACACTGACGGCGATGGCTCCCCCGATCAACGGAGATCCTGGAATGCTCGTCATGGCCGTCACCGCTGTTTCAAATGCAGGAACCGCTTTCGCGACGCCGCCGAAACCTACGACGGCTGCCGTGTTTCCGATGGCGATCAGCGCACCGACGGTTCCTTCAGATACCGCACCCCAGAAGCCTTTGAAATACTTCCTGTTCAACAGATACGTGGTGATGACTCCGCCAAGCAGGGCAATGATGAGCGCCGATTGCTTCAATGAATCATGGAAGGCAAAGGACAATCCAAGCACGACGAGGAGCGGGATCAGACCCATGATCGGATTCGGAAGCGGACGCCCTTCATCGATGATCGGATCTTCTTTTCTCGCTTCAAATCGCTCCCCTTTGGCCAGCGCTTTCTTGATCATGCGTTTCAACCACCAGTAGCCGAACGAGGCCATGAAGACCGCGACGATGATGCTGACTTCCCAGCCGGCATAAGGTGTGGTTCCAAGATATTCAATCGGGATCCAGTTCTGGATCTCCGGAGATCCAGCAGACGTCATCGTGAAGGTGACGGACCCCAGGGCCAGGGCAGCCGGGATGAAGCGTCTCGGAAGATCCGCCTGCTTGAATAGGCTCAGGGCCATAGGATAGACAGAAAAGGCGACGACGAACAGGCTGACTCCGCCATACGTCAAGATGGCACAGGATGCCACGACGGCAAGCACTGCATATTTCATTCCCATTTTCTCGACAACAAAGCGGGATACGCTGTCTGCTGCACCACTGTCCTCCATCACCTTACCAAATACGGAACCGAGCAGGAACATGAGATACCAAGCCGCTACAAATCCCGTGAACCCACCCATATAGTTCGTTACGAGATCCGCTTCCCCTTCTGCAGCCAGCTGCGGGAAAAGAGGCATGCCGCTGAGGATTGCCACAAACAGTGCTGCTACCGGACCGACAACCAGGATATTCATGCCTTTCATCGTTAAATAGATTAATAGTAAGAGTCCTCCAATAAGTCCGATCATACTTAACATTCTTGCTCCCCCTTTTTTTGTAATCGTTTACACCTTTTAGCACCCACCAATCGGGTTTTGTTCCCCTTTCACATAATGTACTTGCAAGGTTCGTGCCAAGTTTTTAACTTTTCGGAAAATTAATTGGAGTCTTCTCTTTTTCGCGGTTCATTTTCCCGTTCTGTCACGTTTTAGACTTATTTTTAAAAAATCTAACATACGGATTCTTTTTGTCTATCGGTCTTTCCCTCTTCATCTAAAAAAAAATCTGTCCGGGATTCCGGACAGATTCTCCCTACTGCTTTTTCAGTATTCACAAATCTGCCACTTTCATCCTATTTCCAGAAATCCGGACAACATTCCGGCATTCCGGACACACGCTTCATTGGAGGTGATATTTGTTCAATTTTTCATACAGGCTTGATTTCCCCAATCCCAATACACGGGCAGCTTTCCGTTTGTCAGGATGGGTTCGGATCGTTTCTTCCAATATGGCACGTTCTGTTTCTTCCATCATTTCTTTTAATGATTTCGACCCTGGTTTGTACACATTCCCCACCTTCAAATATGAAGGAAGGGCATTGACTTTGATTTCGGTGCCAGAGGTGAGATAGGTAGCGGCATGGATCACATTTTCCAGTTCCCGCAGGTTCCCCGGCCAGCTGTGGGATTTGAAAATTTCCAGTACATCCCCTTCGAATCCACTGATCCGCTTCCCAGAGGATTTGATCGATTTTTCAAGAAAGAAGGAGGCAAGTCTTGAAAGATCCCCCTTCCGCTCTTTAAGAGAGGGGATATGAAAAGGGATTACATTGATCCGGTAATACAAGTCGCTGCGGAAGCACTTTTCTTCCATAAGCGTTTCAAGGGGGCGGTTCGTGGCGGCTATGATCCGGACGTCCACATGCTGGACCTTTGTGGAACCGACTGCCTCCACCTCCCCTTCCTGGAGGGCACGGAGCAATTTCACCTGCATATTCAAAGGCATGTCCCCAATTTCATCGAGGAAGAGGGTCCCCTTGTGGGCAAGCTGGAATTTCCCCTTCTTCCCTCCCTTTTTCGCTCCTGTGAATGCCCCTTCTTCATATCCGAACAGTTCTGATTCCAGAAGATGCTCCGGTATGGCTGCACAGTTGACTTTGATGAAAGGCTGTGAGCTCCGTTCACTGAGCTGATGGATACTGTGGGCAAAGAGCTCTTTACCCGTCCCGCTCTCTCCCCTGATCAAAATGGAAATATCGCTTGGGGCAATCATTTGGACTTTTTCTTTCAGCTCGAGCATCACTTCGGAATCACCGATGATGTCGTTCAGGGTATAGCGCACACCGCTGTTGATATCGTGGATATAGCTTTGGATCTTTGACATCATGTTCTTCACATGGGAACTCATCTGCATCCATTCACTCGTATCCCTGAATATGACCGATCCGAAAGCCCCGATCACCTGACCATCCACTACGATGGGAATCCGGTTGGCGATCATATAGTTCCCCCTGATATATTGAAGGTCGGCCACCTCTTCTTTGCCGCTGGCCGCTACGATATGCATGCGTGTATTTTCAATGATTTCCGTGACATGACTTCCTACGGCCCTTTCCCTTTCCACCTCGAGGAAACGGCAGTAGCTGTCGTTCATATAGATGATCGTCCCCCCCTCATCCACGACAACAAGCCACTCAAACGCGTTCTCGAGAATGATTTCGATCATCTCAACCGATACCGACTTCAACAATGAACTCATCAACCTTCCTCCAAACCCGAAATTTTCAGATAACTATATCCTAGCATACCATCTGCCGGTCAATGGGGAAATAATCCACACCACTTTTTGGAAAACGGTTTAAAGCCTTGATACGGAGGGAATCTCCTTAACAACGAATGGAGGAATGAAGGATGGAAATCGCCGAACTAAAGATCTTGTATTTTGAGGATGATGGAATCATCCCCAATAACCCGAATCTTCCGGTGTTATTATACAGAGATGCCTTATCCGGAGAAACGGACAGCCCCGAAACGGTGTTCGAACGGAATGGATGGTGCAACAGTTGGAGGAACGGAATATTTGATTACCACCATTTCCATAGCAATACCCATGAAGTGTTGGGGGTCATCGACGGGGAAGCCGAGGTCATAGTCGGGGGAGAGTTCGGGGAAACAGTACGTTTCCGAAAAGGTGACGTCCTCATCCTGCCTGCAGGCACCGGACATAAACGGATCTCGGCAAGTGATGATTTCAAGGTTGCAGGCGCCTATCCTGACGGAAGGGACTACAACACAAAAAAAGGAAGGGCTGATGACAGGACGAGCTCGCGCCTGGACATCATCTCGGTCCCCCTTCCATCCGGCGATCCCGTGTTTGGTGATACCGGCCCCCTGATCCGTCACTGGCGGATTGCAAGCGATCCATCCTTATGAAAAAGGTTGTTGCCTTTTTTTAGCGACCATGTTATTCTTATATAGCGATGAGTTGAATTGTGTAAGTCGGTAATCGCGTCCTTGTGACAACAGACGATGTGGCGTCTGGATTATCCGCCTCAATTTTTTTGCAAGTGGGCTTCCGTAGGATACGGGAGCCCTTTTAATTTGTTTTGAAACCAAAAGCGTACGATGCATGCATCGTACGCTTTTTTTAATGAGCTGAAATGGTTACCGGTTCTTTTCTCTTCAATGGACGATCATAGATGCTGGATAAGATCATGGCCGCGATATAAAAGGCGATCAGGATGACAAAGAGGATCTGCATACTGAACATATCGACCATCAATCCGCCGATAAGGGGACCGATCATCCGGCCGCCTGTTGCCGTGCTGTTGACGATGCCCTGATAAAACCCTTCCCGCCCTTTAGGCGCAAGGGAATTGGCAATGGTCGGAACGGCCGGCCAGATGAGCATCTCCCCGACGGTCAGGATGATCATGGCCGCCACGAACCACATGAATTGATCGGCAAAAGCCGCAACGGCGAATGACAGCATGAAGATGACCGTCCCGATCATGATCTGGATCTTCAAATTATTCTCGAACCGTTTGATGACCCGGGACAACAAGGGTTGAGCAAGGACGATCAGCGCCCCGTTAATCGTCCACAGGAAGCTGTACTGCTTGAGGGAAATGTTGATTTCCTGGGTATAGCTCGCAATCGTGGACTGCCACTGCACATATCCGACCCAACATAAGAGATACGCTCCGCAAATAAGCAGGAGCGCCGTCAGTTTCGAACGGTCGCGTATCGGCCTGGATTCCTGAATGACCGACGTATGTCCCGAAACCTGGGCGGAGATCTTCTTATAGCCGAACAGGGCGATCAGGAAGAATACAATATACATCAAGAAGTTCGCGAGGAAGATATAATTGAATGAGAACGATGCAACTAGGCCGCCAAGTGACGCCCCGACGGCGACCCCGATGTTCTGGGCCACGTAAACGGCATTGAATGCTTTCCTTCCCCCGGCCGGCCATACGGACCCTGCCATGGCATACATGGACGGGAACACGATCCCCGATCCGAAGCCTACGATGGTCAGGAACACGACATATTGAGGCCATCCGTGCCAGAGATTCATTCCTCCAAGTGCTGTAAGGGTGATGAGGATCCCCAAAAGGATGGACCTGTACCCGCCCATTTTATCAAAAAGAAACCCACCGATCAGATTCCCGGCAACGCTTGCCCCTGCGTTGAGCATGAGGACGATGCCTGCCATGGATAATGTCTTCCCAAGGTGATCATGTAGGTAGATGGTATTCAAAGGCCATAAGAAGGAAGAACCGGTAACGTTCACCATCATTCCGATGATGAGGAGCCATAAAGATCTTGGCATTTTTTCCTCTTCCTTTCTAACACAATTTCAATTCCCTAGAGGATTTTACTCCTTTTCGTTGAAAGGGGCAAGAACTATTTACCGGCTTCAAACCTGTTATGTAATGCTGCTTCGATGCGGTGATTCAAGAGCTTGAACAAAAAATGCCAGCCCTGGGATCCAGGGCTGGCCCGTGTTGCTATTTGTCATTATGATGGTTGCTCCGAACGGGTTGACTCCTGTGCTCATTCTGCTTTTTCACGGTTTCAACAGGATTGTACTCTTTCCCGAACTCGGTATCGATCGGTTTATTCCGGCCACTCTGTTCCGGGTTGTGTTGATCGGATCGTTTCTTCAATGAAGGGTCCCCCCTACCATTGAAGGATCATGCTCAAGGAGGATCATTTCATTCTGAAGATGCTGCACCTGAAGCCGCATCCTGTGAAGCTGTTCACGCTGCTGGGCATTGGCGCTTTGTGACAGCTGTGCAAGGTCATTGACCGATTCCTCAATCTTTAGCATGGCCTGCGTATAATCACTGTCACTGTAATGTTCCTGTCCGAGACCGGCCTGGTACTGCTTCTGACCTTCGCGGATGGCGTCTTCACACTTCTGGATACACTCGTCGATTGATTGCCTCGTTGCCATCTGAACATCCCCCTGCCTATTTAGTGCTTTCGGGAAGTACTTCCCATCCCTTAGTGTGAGCCTGCTCACCCATTTCAAAAGTGGTAAACTTCGCCTTTTGGTTCCCTGAGGATTCATTCTCCCCCTCTTTCATGTTAAAATCTCTATGATGAACCACCGAAATCAACGAATCAGGAGGTGTTTGCCATCGAGACAAACCCATTTCCATATGCAGCAGACCAAAAACGCTACCACACCTGGAATTATCATCTGCGCGGACACTTCGGCCATAAAGTGTTCAAAGTAGCACTGGATGGAGGATTCGACTGTCCGAACCGTGACGGTACCGCCGCATTTGGTGGATGCACCTTTTGCAGCGCAGCAGGGTCTGGTGACTTTGCAGGCAACAGGGCCGAATCATTAGAAAAACAATTTCATGATATCAAGGATAAAATGCATAAAAAATGGAAGGACGGCAAATACCTTGCCTATTTCCAAGCTTTCACCAATACCCACGCCCCCGTCGAGGTACTACGGGAACGCTATGAATCCGTGCTGAAGCAGGACGGGGTCATCGGCCTGTCCATCGCCACACGCCCGGATTGTCTTCCAGATGACGTGGTGGAGTATCTGGCTGAATTGAACGAAAGAACGTATCTATGGGTGGAGCTCGGGCTTCAGACGGTCCATGAAAAGACGGCAGCCCTGATCAATCGTGCCCATGATTATGAATGCTACAAAGAAGGTGTCAGGAAGTTAAGGAAGCACGGGATCCGGGTTTGTTCCCATATCATCAACGGCCTTCCACTGGAAACAGACGAGATGATGCTTGAGACCGCTGCCGAAGTGGCAAAACTCGATGTACAGGGGATCAAAATCCATCTTCTGCATCTTCTGAAAGGCACACCGATGGTGAAACAATACGAAAAAGGACTTCTTGAGTTCCTTGATTTTGATCGATACATACAATTGGTTTGTGATCAGCTCGAGATCATCCCTCCCGAAATGGTGGTGCACAGGATCACCGGAGATGGTCCCATCGATCTTATGGTGGGCCCGATGTGGAGCGTGAATAAATGGAGCGTCCTGAACGCCATCGATGATGAAATGAAGCGCCGCGAGAGCTGGCAGGGAAAATATTACAAAGTGGATGTGACAACATGAAATTAGACAGAATTCTACCATTTGCAAGGCAGCTTCTTGAGCGTGCCGTAAGCCCCGGGGATGTCGTGATCGACGCCACGCTAGGGAATGGGCACGATACGCTGTTCCTCGCCAGGCTCGTAGGAGAAAATGGCAGGGTCTACGGCTTTGACATCCAGGAAGAAGCCATCGAGAATACGAAAGAGCAGCTTGATACCCACGAATTGGCGCCTCGGGTCACCCTGTTCCATCAGGGCCATGAGACCGTAATGAATGTGATTCCTCCCGTCCATTACGGGAAAGTGACAGGGGCCATCTTCAATCTCGGTTACCTGCCGGGGGGAGATAAGGAGATCGTGACCCGTCCTAAGACGACGATCCTCGCCCTCAATCAGATCCTTGAAATGATGGCGCCGGAAGGCATCCTCGTCCTTGTGATCTATCACGGACACCCGGAAGGCGCGGTGGAGAGGGATTATATCCTCCGCTATGTGGAGAAGCTCGACCAGAATTATGTCCACGTCCTCCGCTATCAGTTCATGAATCAGCTCAACCATCCGCCATTCATCGTGGCCCTGGAAAAAAGATAAGCAAAAAGGGACGGCCCGCTGGCCGTCCCTTTTTGTTATGCGTCCATCAATGCATTGGCAATCAATTTGAATGATTTCAGCTTATCGTTGAAATCATACGTGATGCTCACGAGCATGACTTCGTCTGTTTGATACTGTTCGCTCAAGGCGAGGATTTTATTTTTCACGGTTTCGGGGCTTCCGACAACCATCCGCTTCCGATTCTCCTTGATCCGGAGAAGTTCGAACGGACTGTAGTGGTACTGGGCCGCTTTCTCGGGACTCGGGGTTCCGTTCGAGCGCATCCCCTGTTCGATCATGAGGATAGAAAGATCGATGCTCGAGGCGATCCTTTCAGCTTCTTCATCCGTTTCGCCACAGATCGCAAAGACAGCGACAATATTCTTTGGCTGATCAAGATAAGGGCTTGGCACGAAGTTGTTGCGGTAAGCAGCGGTGTATTGCGGACCTCCTTCGCCATTGATGAACTGGGCGAACGTGTACGGTAGTCCTTTTTGAGCGGCCAACATGGCGCTCGATGGACTCGATCCGAGCAGCCACACTTCAGGCATCGTAGCGATCTGAGGAGCAGCCGTCAGTCCCTGGTATGGGTGGGATGCCGGCAGGTTATCCGTCATATATCCGAGAAGATCGTCGATTTGCTCAGGATAGCGGTCGACGTCCCTCGGTTTCCCGTCGTGAAGGGCCATCGTGGCCATGGGCATACCGCCAGGGGCCCTTCCGAGACCGAGATCGATCCGTTCAGGGTTCAGCCCCTCGAGCAATCGGAAGTTTTCTGCCACTTTGTACGAGCTGTAGTGGGGAAGCATGACTCCGCCTGAGCCTACTTTGATCCTCTTTGTATTCTGGGCAAGATGGGCGATCAATACTTCCGGTGAAGAACCGGCGAGACTGGTGGAATCATGGTGTTCAGATACCCAGAAACGCTCATAGCCCAATCGATCGGCATGCTGTGCGAGTTTTACTGTATTTTGAAGAGCCTCTTGGGGGCTCATTCCTTCTGCGATCGGTGATTGATCGAGAATGCTTAATTTAATGGCCAATACTTACATCTCCTTTGTGTGATGTGAGTATTATTATCAATTTCATAATGAAAAATGTCCACTAACATGCTTAAAGGGTGACCGCCGGTCGGCGGTCACCCTTCAAGATTAATGTTTTGATACTTCGATGCGCCCTACGGACTTGTCTTTACTTTGACCCGTCACTTTTACTTTCAGGCCATATTCAGGAACATTTCGTCCTGCATCCGGCATCGCTTTGTTCGAGTAGTCTTTCCTGTCATAGAACTCAGGATTTTTCTTCGTATCCTTATCCTCAAGCGTCAACCCGAGAAGGTCGCGGTAATCGATGAACATTTTCTTGGCATTATCCATGCTGAATGCTGCATCATGGATTTGGTAGCGGGTGGAAGCAACGGAACCATCGCTCCATTTAAGCGGTTTTTGATCCGCATCGACCACTCCAAGATAGCCATCACCAGGGTGGATACCAGTCCAGTTGTCGTCATAGGATTCATCTGCGTACCAGATCACAAGACCCGGATCATATGACATGAGGCTGTTCCCACGCTTGATGTGAGCTAGTCCTTCATCGACTCCCTGATGGTTTCTCCACTCAAGAAGGTAGTAATGCTCTGATTTTTTGACACCCGTATCCTTCGCGAATCCTTCAAGCTTCACTTTCGGTGTGCCCTCTGCATCATCGAAGAATACTTGTTTCCCATCTGCCGTCACCTTGATATCATCTACATATAAACCAGGGTACACGGCTGCTACATCCGTCCAGTAGTTAATCTTCACTTTTACGTTTTTCCCTTTATAGGCACTCAGGTCAAACTTGGCATCGATCCAGCCATCGGATTTTCCGGTGATCCCGTTGCCAGGGTTTTGGTTGTTCGGGTCGACATCCGTCGTGATATTACCAGGGATGGTTGTCCATTGCTTCCCGTCCTCGCTCACTTGAACGGATCCATAATCCCAATCCGACTCGATGTCATACCATGCTTTGAAGGAGAATTCTGCGCTGGATGCGGATGAAAGATTAACATCGACGACTGCGGAGTTATCAAGATCATTTCCACTGCCGCTGAAGTAGCTGTATTTTCCGCTGAACGGCTTGTTGACCGGTGTTTCTTTATCCGGCAACGTGATCTTCAATGCATCTGCATTCGTGCCCTTCGTATTGGCCTGGTCAAGATAGAATTCTGCACCTTTTTTGTTCAGCTCATCGAGACTAATCTCATCGTACTTCAGCCAGTTGCCGCCATGAGCAGCCTGGAGGAATTCCTTGGACCATGCACTGAATCCGGTCGGCTCTGTACCAGGTACCTTCCCTGCCCAGCTTCCGCTTGCCATGATCGACCAGTAAGCTACTGCTTCACCTGTTCCTGTATACTGGGTATCATATTCATCCGGAAGTCCGAGGTCATGCCCATACTCATGGGCGAACACCCCTGCTGCTCCGTCTGCCGGCTGAATCGTGTAGTCATACGCAGCCATGTTGCCATTCCAGTATGGAACGTCCGTTTCCGTTCCTTTGATTGGGAAGACAGAGCCGAGGTTCCAACGGTGGGACCAGATGGCGTCTTCTCCAAGACTTCCACCGCCTGCTTCTTCACCGACAGCAGAGTGTACGACCATAAGGTGATCGACAAGGCCATCCGGCTCACGGGTATTTCCATTTCCATTCAGATCATAACGGTCTTCTTGATCAAACTCACTAAGATCCACATCTGGATCTGCCGCAACAGCTTCAAGTGCTTCCTTGACGAGTTCCCTCGGCCTTGCGTCACTGCCATTCGCTCCGTTGCCCCCGTAGTAAGCAGCCGGATGCTTCGCCATGTACCACTTCGTCACTTTTCCATCGACCGTGTAGGCACCATTCGTTTGTTGCTCATAGAATTGCTTCATGGAAACCAGATTTTCTCCATTCGGCCCTTTGTATCCTTTATCGCCGAATACCATGTCTTCATAGTGCTTCTGCACATAATCGTCATAGTACATATCCGTTTCATCTTCCTGAATCGAGTTGTGAGGGAAATCAGGGAACTCCATCAAAACAACAAGCACCTTATCTTCCCTTACATCTCCGTCATAGTCTTCTTCCTGGACAGGATCGAGGTTTCGATGTTTCTTTTTGTTATTATGACCCTTCCCTTTCTTTTTGTTCTGGGTGATCTTTTTCTCGAGCTTCTCTTTCTCTTCCTTCAGCTCTCCATCATCTTCAAGCTCCTTCAAGCCATCGGATTTTTCCTTCAGGAACTTCTGCAATCCTTTTTCAGCTTCAGAAGCTGAAGCATTCTTTGAAATATCCCCTTTTTCCTTGAGCATCTCAATCAATTTCTCTTCATTTGCGATAGCTAGGTCAAACGGTCCTTCCCCATGATTATGTACCTTCTTCTCCACCGGGTCCTTCAGGACGTTCACCGGCGTGGCATCATGAGCGGAAGCTGGGACGGCAAATAAACCGGCACTGAGCGCTGCGGCCATGGCAACAGACATGATCTTTCTAGACTTCAATTTCCATTCCCCCTAAAGTTTCTAGTAAATACTTTCTCTACCAAATATACTCCTTTTTTCTGAAAAGTAAATATTTTCAGAATTAAAACAGTCATATTGTCCCAGTATCCGCTTTCTTACCTGAAACCTTAGAACCTTAATTATTCCATTTTTTTCATAAAACAAAAAAGAAAACCTCGAGCAATGTCGAGGTTTTGGGATTTAAGATGTCTTTTTCCGGCTTCTCCATTTTCGATACATTTTACCGTTGAAATAGAAGAATTTTGTAATCCAGCCTGATTCATTGATGAATTCTTTTGAAAAATGATGAACGTTCCGCTGCTTCCTGGCTTTATCATCTGACAGATAGACGCCGATCAGCCCTTTATTGATCAATCGGTGGAAATGGGCGTGTGGGAGTCCTTCCGTATGCTCATCCGCTTTACGGAGGAAGTGTAGGAGCCGCTCCTTCATGTGCTCTTCATTTTCATAATAAAAGCAGAAGTTGAGGTCTCCCCCTTCCCTGTCTTCTTCCTGATCGATGAAATAATCGAGGAGGATATGTAGTCCCTGTATATAAGGGAAGTAGCCGCTCTTGATTTTATCCGTATAGGACGGATGGAAATCTTCCCGATTTGCATATGAGACGAGGCAGAAAATTCCCAGGGTCGATCCGGAGCAAGCAGAGAATTCATACCAGTCCATGTCAGGAAGGTTCTCCCTGTGGGACTCGAACCAGCCCTGCAGTCGTCCGACACGCTCTTCCTGTTTCACATGCTTATGTATCTGCAGATCGCAGTAGTAATCACAAAGCTGGGCGAGCTCGGCTTTGATCGCTTCATAATTCCGGAGATCTTTCAGGACACCCTGGCACGTCCTGACCAGTGCTTCGAGGTATCCGCCGTCATCCTGGTCTTCCCTGAGGGCATAATAGTTCACGGGTTCGGCACCGACATCAAGGGAATCCCTCATGGACTGGTGAAGGAGGGCAAAATCATCCGGATCAAGGGAGACGCTCCGATCACACAGATTGTCGAGGTAATCGCTGATCGTTTGATAGGCCACGATGAAACGGATCGTCTCTACTTTCTTATCAAGGGAAAGGAGGGACATGATGCCACCGCCCTCACAGTGAAACGTCTTATGTTCAATGCTTGAGAGGGCCTGTCGCCTCAATTCTTCATTCGGGATCGCTTCGGCCTTCATTTTCCACTGATCAAGTTCGTGATGAACGTGTGGAAAAACATTTCGATATACTTTTGTCATTAATGAAAATGGATCGCTTGGTATGGACACGCTTATCACCTCTTCCTTACTTCATTACACAATATAACCCAATGTTTTCAGCCGGCTTTCAATGAAAGATTTGGAGTACTCGAAGATTTCCTCCCTCTCCGGCTCATTGTAAAGTTCATGATAACATTTTGCCCATTCTTTATAATGCATTTCGGACAAGGAAAGTTCTGTAAACCATTTTTTCACTGCCCGTTTATCTACAATCTGGTCATCCCCCGCCTGCATGACAAGCAACGGATAGTCAGGCATTTTATCAAGCTCCTGGTGAGCATGCTTCATCGCATTGATCAATTCCCGGTACCACCGGACAGAGACTTTCGTGATATAGAGGGAATCGTTGCTGTCGATCTCCCGGACTTCAGCGTTCCTGGTCGCCATATTGATAGATAATCCCGATGGGAATTTAACCGATGGGGCAACTTTATTGAGGCCATATGAAAGCAGGTCCACCGACTTGTTCGGATAATTCATCAATCCGAGGCAGGGCGAGGAGAGGATGACCCCTGCAAGATTCACATGCGATTCCTGGAGCAGACGCACGGCGACAAGTCCACCCATGCTGTGACCGATCACGAATACAGGGAGCTCGAACTGATAGGCTGCCTGTATCCAATCCTTCACTTCGATGAGGTACTCTTCGAATGATTCGATATGGCCCCTCATGCTCCTCGAGGTCATACCCTGGCCGGGCAGGTCCCCCATGACGACATGATATCCTGCCGAGCGCCACATTTCAATGAGCCAACCATAACGGCCGTGATGCTCCATTGCTCCGTGAATGATGACGATGACTGCCTTTGCTTCTTGATCCGTTTCCCATTTCCACATGGCGAATCCTCCTTTAAAGATGGTAATTCCGAAAAATTCTGCTACCATTTATTATAGTAAATATTTCTGAAAGGGGTTAGTATAAAGTGCTCTATCCATATTATAATAAAAAACCGCTCATTGCAGAGTCTGCATATATTGCAGATTATGTGACAATCTCCGGGGATGTCGAGATCGGGGAAGAATCGAGCGTCTGGTTCAATTCCGTCATCCGCGGGGATGTCGCCCCGACCAAGATCGGGAAAAAGGTCAATATCCAGGATAACTCCGTGCTTCACCAAAGTCCGAACACCCCCCTGATCATCGAGGATGAAGTCACCGTAGGTCACGCGGTCATCCTGCACAGCTGCAAAATCCGAAAAAAGGCGTTGATCGGCATGGGGTCGATCATCCTTGATAATGCCGAGATCGGTGAAGGCGCCTTCATCGGTGCCGGGAGCCTGGTCCCTCAAGGGAAAGTCATCCCTCCCAACACCCTTGCATTCGGCAGACCCGCCAAGGTGGTCAGGGAGTTGAATGAAGACGATATCATGGACATGGAGCGGATCTCAAGGGAGTATGCGGAAAAAGCACAGCATTATAAAGCCGCCAAGCCCCTCTAGTCACTTATACTTGGGATACCCCAACTTGATGGAGATTACTCGGATTGTTTGTAAGGACCCGGAATAAAAAGAGGTTAGTGAGAAAACGAAAAAGGGACCATAACATGACGAACACGATCCGTATAGGTTCTTCATATCGCTCATGACTTCCGTGGAAGACGTCGCTTTCTTCGCATAATCCGAAAGCCTTCCCGGCAAGCCTGCGGGGTGCCATTCTTCCAGCAATCACCCGCTGGAAATAATAAAGTCGTCATGGTCTTGGACCAAATTAAAAACCCGGACTGATTTGCCATATCACAGGCAAATCGGTCCGGGTTTTTCTATGACTGAAACACGAATGTTACAGCCTTATTTAGTTCATAAGGATAATCAAGCAAGCGCTTCTGCTTTAAGAGCGTCTGCTTTGTCTGTACGCTCCCAAGGAAGATCAAGGTCATTACGTCCGAAGTGACCGTAAGCAGCCGTCTGTTTGTAGATCGGGCGACGAAGATCAAGCATCTTGATGATGCCTGCCGGGCGAAGATCGAAATTATTGCGGACAACGTCCACCAATACATCTTCGGATACTTGTCCGGTTCCGAATGTGTCGACAGAGATCGATACGGGTTGTGCAACACCGATGGCGTAAGCAAGTTGAACTTCACACTTCTCGGCAAGTCCTGCAGCCACGATGTTTTTGGCAACGTAACGTGCAGCATAGGCCGCAGAGCGGTCAACCTTGGTAGCATCCTTACCAGAGAATGCACCACCGCCGTGACGGGCGTATCCACCATACGTATCAACGATGATCTTACGGCCTGTCAGACCGGCATCTCCTTGAGGTCCACCGATAACGAAGCGACCAGTCGGGTTGATGAAGTATTTTGTGTTTTCGTCGATCAATTCTTTTGGAACGACCGGATCAATCACATATTCCTTCAGATTGCGCTGGATTTGCTCAAGCGTCACTTCAGGGTGATGCTGCGTAGAGATAACAATCGTGTCGATGCGGACAGGCTTGTCGTTCTCATCGTACTCAACCGTCACTTGCGTTTTACCATCCGGACGAAGGTAAGGAAGGATTTCTTCTTTACGTACTTCAGTCAGGCGACGGGAGATCTTATGAGAAAGGGAGATCGGAAGAGGCATAAGCTCCTTCGTTTCATTGCAGGCGAATCCGAACATGAGACCTTGGTCACCGGCACCGATGGCGTCGATCTCTTCTTCGCTCATTTGTCCTTCACGGGCTTCAAGGGCCTGATCCACCCCTTGAGCGATATCAGCCGATTGCTCATCGATTGATGTGAGGACGGCACATGTTTCAGCATCAAAACCGTATTTTGCACGCGTATATCCAATTTCACGGATGGTTTCGCGGACGATTTTCGGGATATCGACATACGTATTGGTTGTGATTTCACCGGCAACAAGAACGAGACCAGTAGTAACGGATGTTTCACAAGCTACACGCGCATTGGGATCATTCGTAAGAATAGCATCAAGAATTGAATCAGAGATTTGGTCACAAATTTTATCTGGATGTCCTTCCGTTACGGACTCAGATGTAAACAGACGACGTTTAGTTGACATCAAGGTTCCTCCTTAAACACATTTGCCGGTGGCTTCCGGCGAATTTAGCGAAGCAGATACGGTACTCATTTCCCTAAGTAGTATGAAGTAAACACAGCGGCCCCGCTGCCGGGATCGGACCCGGGGATTGCCATGTAGCAGGTCAAATAAAAAACCCTCCCTCTGGAAAGCATGCAGAGGAAAGGGTTGAACTTTTAGCCGCGCCTTTTCTCTCTTATCGTTCAAGGTTTGCACCTTGCCTCAGTTTAGCACCTTCGCTTTTGGGAAAATCGTTCTGTTTCCCTCTATTTCATAGCAGGTTGCTGGGTTTCATAGGGTCTGCTCCCTCCACCAGCTCAGGATAAGAGTATCCGTTCAAGGTACAATAATAACGGTTCAACGGCGGAGTGTCAACACTTTCTCCCTGCTAGGTTTAACCATCCCCTCCCCCTTTTCCATTAAGACATCACAATCACCCAAATAGTTAACGTTAATCCGATATTTCGCATATAAATAGGATTATACGAGCATGAAACTAGGATATTTTAATTCTTTTTCAAAAAAAAAGATTATATAGTATAGACTAATATCTTCAATGTGTTATACTAATCATCGAGAAGCAAACTTACTTAAAATTCACATAAAGGAAGGGTTCGAATGAATACTGTGAGCAAATCAAATGGGTTGACGCAATTACTGAACGGCGAGAACATACACCATCAATTATCCGTCCCACAGCTGGTGGAAAAGATCCTTCAGCGAAACGAAGGGATCCTGACCTCATCCGGAGCCGTCAGGGCCAAAACAGGAAAATATACAGGACGCTCACCTCAGGATAAATTCATTGTTGAAGAAGCCTCCTCAAAAGATAAAATCGAATGGGGCAAGGTCAATCAGCCGATCTCGGAAGAATCCTTCGACCGATTGTATGGAAAGGTCCTTGATTACCTTCAACAAAAAGAAGAACTGTTCGTGTTCAACGGGTATGCGGGAGCCGACCGTAAGCACCGCCTTCCAATCCAGGTGATCAATGAGCTTGCGTGGCATAATCTGTTCGCTCATCAGCTCTTCATCCGTCCCGAAGACGGGGAGCTGAGCGGTCACGAACCGGAATTCACGATTGTCTCTGCCCCTCATTTCAAGGCAGATCCTGCTGTAGATGGGACCCATTCTGAAACATTCATCATCGTTTCGTTCGAGAAACGAATCGTCCTTATCGGCGGCACGGAGTATGCGGGTGAAATGAAGAAGTCGATCTTCTCCGTCATGAACTACGTTCTCCCTGAGTCGGATATCCTTTCCATGCACTGCTCTGCCAATGTCGGCCTCGAAGGCGATGTCGCCCTCTTCTTCGGACTGTCAGGTACAGGCAAAACGACCCTTTCTGCCGATCCCAACCGCAGGCTCATCGGTGATGACGAGCATGGCTGGTCACCGAACGGCGTATTCAATATCGAGGGCGGCTGCTATGCAAAATGCATCGGCCTGACCCGCGAAAAAGAGCCTCAGATCTTCGATGCGATCCGCTTCGGTTCCGTACTGGAGAATGTTGCAGTCGATGAAGATACCCGTGCGTCTGATTATGAGGACGCTTCCATGACGGAAAACACGCGTGCCGCCTATCCGCTTCAGGCGATGGAGAACATCGTTGATCCTAGTGTTGCCGGGCACCCGAACACCATCGTGTTCCTTACAGCAGATGCATTCGGTGTGCTTCCTCCGATCAGCAAGCTCACGAAAGAGCAGGCCATGTACCACTTCTTGAGCGGTTACACGTCCAAGCTTGCCGGCACAGAACGCGGCATCACGTCCCCTGAAGCAACCTTCTCTACCTGCTTCGGGTCACCGTTCCTCCCGCTTCCTGCCATCCGCTACGCAGAGATGCTCGGCAAGAAAATCGATGAACATAACGCCCAGGTATACCTCGTGAACACCGGATGGACCGGCGGGGAATATGGCGTCGGCAGCCGGATGAAGCTGTCTTACACGCGCTCCATGGTCCAAGCGGCACTTGAAGGGGAGCTCACCCACGTGGAGACGAAGACCGATGAAATCTTCGGGCTGCATATCCCCCATCATGTCCCTGGCGTGCCGGATGACGTGCTCCAGCCGAAAAAAACCTGGATGAATGAAGATGCGTACGAGTCAAAAGCGAAAGAACTGGCCTACAAATTCAATGAGAACTTCAAAAAGTTCATCATGATGACAGGCGAGATCGAAGCAAAGGGCGGACCCCTCGTCTGACCTGGACATAAATAAAAGAGCCGGCACTCCTTAACAAGGAATGCCGGCTCTTTTATTTATGTAGGGACTCCGACACACCGAATCCCCTCTACAGTCCTTTCTTACGCCCTGTAATGCGGTTGAAGATGAACACGACGATGGCAATCACGAGCAATACGTGAATCACCGCGCCCCCAATTTTGAAAATAAGACCAAGAAGCCATAAAATCAATAAAATACCGATAATCGTCCAAATCATGATGTGCTGCACCTCCTTGTTTACTCTTACGATTCCCCAAGGCTGGATTTTTAAAACCTCCCCCCTCATTCTTTTTCGCCGTCACATGAAAATTGAATACATACAATCAATTCCTCTGGCAAAACCTATCCACAGAAGAAATCAGACTACTGCAACCATGAAAGAGAGGCTTCTTATGGATATCTTTTTAGCCATACTCCCTGCAATATTCTGGGGTAGCATCGTGTTATTCAATGTAAAACTGGGAGGCGGGCCCTACAGCCAGGTGCTTGGGACCACGATTGGGGCGCTTATCCTCTCCTTTGGCATCTATCTCTTCATCCAGCCAGAACTGAATTCGACCATCATCATCGTCGGAATCGTGTCAGGTTTATTCTGGACGGTCGGACAGGTGAACCAATTAAAAACGTTCCAATATATCGGCGTAAGTAAGACGATGCCGATTTCCACCGGCATGCAGCTCGTTTCCACCGCACTGTTCGGCGTCATCGTCTTTCATGAATGGTCCACCACAACCACCGTCATCCTCGGTGTGATCGCCCTGATCTGTATCGTCGTCGGGATCGTCTTCACCTCATATGAAGAGAAAAAAGGGAATGAAGAAGAATCGGGCAACTTCAAGAAAGCCATCCTCACCCTCATCGTATCGACGATCGGTTATCTGATCTATGTCGTTGTGGCAAGACTCTTCCACGTCGATGGCTGGGTGGCCCTGTTCCCTCAGGCGATCGGGATGTTCATCAGTGCCGTGATCCTGACGTTCAGACATAAGCCATTCAATAAATACGCCATCCGAAATATCATCCCCGGTCTCATCTGGGCATTGGGAAATATGTTCCTCTTCATCTCCCAGCCACGGGTCGGAGTAGCGACGAGTTTCTCCCTTTCCCAAATGGGAATCGTCATCTCCACATTGGGGGGAATCTTCATCCTCGGTGAGAGGAAAACGAAAAAACAGCTTGTCCTGATCTCATTCGGGATCATTTTGATCATCATCGGAGGCGTCCTGTTGGGGATTGCCAAACAATAATGTCATTTGAGGAGGAAACAACATGTACAACGATTTAAAGGATAAAGTAGTCGTCATCACGGGGGGATCCACCGGACTCGGACGCTCCATGGCTGTAAGATTCGGCCAGGAGAAAGCCAAGGTCGTCATCAACTACTTCAAGGATGAAAAAGAAGCACTGGATGCGAAAAAAGAAGTCGAACAGGCTGGCGGACAAGCAGAAATCGTTCAAGGGGATGTCACGGTCGAAGCCGATGTCATCAACCTCATACAGGCCGCCATCAAAAAATTCGGGACACTGGACATCATGATTAACAACGCAGGAGTCGAAAATCCCGTCCCATCACACGAAATGACCCTCGACAACTGGAATAAAGTCGTCAACACGAACCTGACCGGAGCCTTCCTCGGCTGCCGGGAGGCCCTCAAGTACTTCGTTGAAAATGGGATCAAAGGAAACATCATTAACATGTCGAGCGTCCACGAAGTCATTCCATGGCCCCTATTCGTCCATTATGCGGCGAGTAAAGGCGGCATCAAGCTCATGACCGAAACACTCGCCCTCGAGTATGCTCCGAAAGGGATAAGGGTCAATAACATCGGCCCCGGTGCCATGAACACACCGATCAACGCAGAGAAATTTTCCGATCCAGCTCAGCGTGCCGATGTGGAAAGCATGATACCAATGGGGTATATCGGTAAACCTGAAGAAGTCGCATCTGTTGCGGCCTTCCTCGCTTCCTCGGAAGCAAGCTACGTGACCGGCATCACCCTCTTCTGTGATGGCGGAATGACCAAATATCCTTCCTTCCAGGCAGGTAGGGGATAAGTAATAAGGCTGGAACTCCATGTTTTAGTCATAGTAAAACCCGAATGCATTTGCCATGGTAAGGCGAATGCATTCGGGTATTTTATTGTTTCCAGCGGTAAAGACTTCCCACAGGAAGAGTCGCTGATGTTGAGACGCCACAGGCGTGCCGAGGAGGCTCACGTGCTACCCGCGGAAAGCGTAGTCTTGCACGGAGATCATGAGCGGTATAAAGAAGTGGTATCTTATTATTTTTTTGAATTTTCCCTTTACTCTCCTCCCTTCTCTTGATATGATTACAAGAAAAAATTTACAGGGAGAGACCAAACATGATCAGACAGCTGACCACCGAAGACGACTCTATCTGTCAGGACCTTATCACCCAGGCGCCTGCAGAAAATCTATTTATCATCGGGGATATCGAAGCCTTCGGGTACGACCAGGATTTCCAGAAGGTTTGGGGGGATTTCACCGATGAAGGAGTATTGCGCGGTGTACTCCTGAGATACCGGGAAAACTACATACCATATGCACCTGGCGAGTATGATGCAGAAGGATTTGCCTCCATCATTAATAAAGATGAGGAGTTCCTCTATATTTCAGGACTGAAAGAGATCGTTTTGAAGCTTGACCCTTTCATTTCCCGGGAGACGAAGCAGAAAAGGCATCTTCACTATGCCAAGTGCACCCAAGGGGAATCACTCGATCAAAGTGACCTGTCCATGGTGAAAGAAGCGGGAATCGAAGACATCCCCGCCCTTGTCGAACTCCTTCTCACCGTTCCAGAATTCGAGCACTCCAATATCTCAGTGGAAAGCAAGGAGCACAGCATGAAAGCCGGTGCTGCCAGGAGCTATTACATTGAAGGGGACGGTCGTTTGGCTGCCTCCGCTTCCACTACCGCAGAGAACTCGAAATCGGCCATGATTGTCGGGGTCTGCACCCATGCCGATTACAAGAAGAGAGGCTACGCGAGTAAGTGCATGTCCAAGCTTGTGGGGGATCTTCTCAGGGAAGGAAAGGAGCTCTGCCTCTTCTATGATAACCCGGATGCAGGCAAGATCTATAAACGAATCGGATTTCATGACATCGGCTACTGGTCGATGTTCAGCTATTAAAAAGAGGCTGAGACGAACATGTTTTAGTCATAGTAAAACCCGAATCACTTGCCTACGATAAAGCAAATGATTCGGGTTTTACATTCGTTTAATGAATATTCAAATTACATCGTTTCCAGCGGTTGATCGGAGTGCAAGACGAAGACTCCTGCGGGAAGAGTAGCTGATGTGAGACCCCGCAGGCGTGCCGAGGAGGCTCACGGGCTACCCGCGGAAAGCGAAGTCTTGCACGGAGATCATGAGCGGTATTAAGATCCTATACTGATCGTGTTCGGCATTAAAGGGGCCTTTTTTAGATTTGTGCCAATCTCTTTCCTTTATTGTTCGAAAGTCTTCAGGCGACTGCCGGCTTGATCAACCTGGCCTGCACCAAGCGATTGCGTACGACGATCCCAAGCCAACTGGCAAGGGCCGCCTTGATCACTCCTCCTACCAGGAACGGATAGACCCCTGCTGCCATCGCCTGGCTCCACCCAAGGTCTGCCACGAACTTCAACTGGATCGTCCCGAGAATCAGGGTCACGACCATCCCGACCAGATTGGCTACCATGGCCATGGGCAGGTTGAAAGAAGTTTTCTCCAGAATCAATCCTGTCACATAAGCCGCCGCGATGAAACCGAAGATGTACCCTCCCGTCGGCCCGACCAGGACATGGGCACCTCCGCTCATCCCTGCAAACACAGGGAGTCCGGCTGCCCCGATGGCTGTGTATCCGATGAGGGCAAACGCCCCGTAGCGGCTCCCAAGAATCGTCGCCGTCAATCCCACTGCCAACGTCTGCCCACTGATGGGCACGAGGGGCAGGGGAATCTCCATCTGCGCAAAGATTCCAGTGATCGCCGCAAACACCCCGCACTGAATAATCATTCTCAACCTGTCTCGATCCATTTACATGCACCCCTTAAAATATGTAAACTTAATTATATTATTAGTTTACATATCAAAAGCAAGTTTGAAAAGGCTTTCTTTTACACGATTATCAATTCTAGAAAAGGTCCGGATAAACAGCCTTGGCTGTGATTTCGACTGCCTCACCGATCCTCGGGCCCGGTCGGGACATGACATCGGAATCAAGATAGATGACCCGGTCACCCTTCACCGCATCGATGGTGTCCCAGCCGGTCCTGGATTTGATTTCATCTACTGGATTTTCCACATAGTTCACTGTAGTCAGGATGGTTGCCGGGTTCCGTTTGATGATTTCTTCTTCCCCGAGCTTCGGCCAGCCCTCCTGATCGGCAAATACATTATCCACACCAGCAGCCTGGAGAATCTCCTGTTGGAAGGTCGCGCTACCGGCCGTATAGATCTCAGGAGCTGGACTGATTTCAAAATAGACCTTTTCTTTTTCGTCAAGGGACTTGACCTTTTCGCCGACATCGGAGATTTGCTTCTTCATTCCTTCAATCACTTCGTTCCCCTTTTTTTGAGCCCCCATCACCTTTGCCACCTGTTCGATATCGCCGTAAACGTCGTCAAAGGTTTGAGCAGACTGGATGACGAAGACGGGAATGCCCGCATCCTCAAGCTGCTTGACTCCTGCTTCATCACCTGTTGTATAGGCAATCACCACGTCCGGATCCAGGGAAATCACTTTTTCCGTATTCACTGTCATAGAATCGGAGATGACCTCGAGATCCTCCACTTCCTTCGGATAATGATCGAATTCTGTCACCCCGACCACCTTATCCCCTGCTCCGACGGCATACAGGATCTCTGTATTGCTCGGCTGCAGGGAAACGACGGTCTCCGGTACCTTTTTGAATGTGACTTCTTCTCCCCGGTCATCCTTGACGCTATAGGCAGTAGACTTTTCTTCTTTTTTTGTTGATGCTGTTTCTTCCCCGGCTCCACATCCTGATAGAATGAGACCGATGCTGATGAACAATCCGATCCATGCTTGTTTTTTCATTTCACTATTCTCCCTTGCCTGATTTTGATCGTCCATAGGACTTGCTGATAAAAGGGATTTCTTTTACCCCTTCACCTTTATTCACATACACGGCCATGACGAACAGGACATTTGCCATCAGGTGCGCATATTTGAACAGCAGATTGTCCACTTTCTGTTCGAGGCTTACCTTATGTAGGGCCCTGACCGATTTCTTCGCTTCGCTCCTGCACGTATGAAGGACCGTCGCCGCGTAGCATCCCTGGGGAAGCAGGAACGTTCTGATTTCCTCTTCCACTTCGTTCACGTACGTGTCATACAGGTCGCTCAATCGCTGCAGATCCTGGAGGGAGATAGCCATCTCCCCCCGCACCGAACCATTCAGGTGATACGCCATCTCACAAAGATAAAGCAGATCTTCACGGACTCTCCCCTCTGTCAATGAAGAGGCCTGACCGATCCTCGTTGCCAGGGAATCCGTCCTGATTTCAAAGTCGACCGTCGACTGGGATTCCCTCATATACGGATAACAGATGTACCTGAAATCCTTTTTTCCCACGTTCATCCTCCCTTTCTTCTCTTTTAGTGAATCACCGATCGTAGCGGAAACGGGCATAAAAAAACCAGCCAAACGGCCGGCAATCATCATCAAAAAAGATGCATCAAGCCGCACCATCCCCTTAACTTCCGAAGAGCATAATACGATGGAAATCAGGCAGGTATCCTGGCTTGTGCATCCTCCTACTTCAAGGCACTTCCCGTTCATTGTTGAACAGTGGGTTTTCCCTTGGTTCGTCAGCACTTACAGTTGCGGAAACAGCTCCGGTTTTTCACCGGATTCCCTTTATGCGCGAGCGCACCTGATTTCTGCGAAGGTCTATTCACTTAAGGACCATTATACCATGTGAGCCCCCTTGGGGTGTTTCTATTTTTTCAGATCCCTCTCATGAACCCGTCCGGTTCTGAATAGGAATGAAAAGGACAAACAAACAAGAAGGGATGATGGCATGAAATGGTTGATCCCAATGAGCTTCGTTTTCCTGCTGCTGGCAGGCTGCGGAAGTGAAGAAAAGAGCTACGAGTTGTGTGGATACGGGGATATGCTGGTGTTGAACGGGAAAGGATATGTGCTGCTGCCTGTGAAGAAGACGCTCACCCTAGACGGGAAAGCAGGGGTGATCAAGGAGAAGATCGGGGATGAGTTCCACCCTGAAAAAGACTATACGGCGAATCACCTGAAGAAGGGAACGGATCTTTATTATGTGAAGGACCACAGCAACTACCTCATTGCCAAGACTTCTGATGAACGATACCTCCTCTACGAAGAGATTGAAAAATGAAGAACTCGATTAGTGTTTCTTATACCGCTTATGATTTCCGTGCAAGACTTCGCTTTCCGCGGGTAGCCCGTGAGCCTCATCGGCAGGCCTGCGGGGTCTCACATTAGCTACTCTCCCGCAGGAGTCTACATCTTGCACTCCAATCAACCACTGGAACCAATAAAATTCTTTTGTTCCAAAAAAGTTAAAAACCCGAATTCAATCGCCTGATCGTAGGCAAATGAATTCGGGTTTTCCTGTGCCGGCTCGTATTATGAACAATCCCAGTTATAGACCACATTGCCGAATTGTTTCTTCTTAAGATCTTCTTTTTTTATGAAGAAGTTGGCAATGCCGCAGTCGCCCCACATCATGTCCACTTCATCATCCGAGTCGATCTGAAGCAGCAGGAGTGCATGGTCTTGATCTTCATACTGACGCGGATCCTCCTGTGTGAAGCCCGGATATCCTCCGATCTTATGTCCGAAACCGCTCTGGGTTTCATAGAATTCATCCATGAGGGCGTCTGCCTCTTCACCATCATCGGTCATGGATTCAAACAGATCCCAGCTTTCCTTCCCGAACACCTTCTCGAAGCGGTAGTCGCCGGCGCTGATTGTTTCACTGGTCAATTCCGCCAGGACGGCACCTTCCTTCGTGGCAGGGAAATACACGTCATCGGGGATTTTCACGAAAGAAAAATCGGATATCAGCTCTTCTTTCGGCAGGAACGGCTCTTCTATAAATCTGATGCGGAAATCCTTTTGGTCCTGCTTCTGATCGATGTTCATTCCGTACAGATCATCATGTACCGAAATGAATATCTGCAGGAGTCCTGATTCGGGATAATCTTCGAGCTTCGGGAGCTGACCGAAATTGATCTGGGCCAACAGTTTCATCGGGTGCCCCTCCCCGTCCACAGGATACTCATCCGCCTTCGGGAAATATGGATCCCCGGCAATCTTACTATCATAAGGGCCGGTTTTCCCTTCTTTTATATGCAGATGGACAGACGGAATCTCCGTTCCATCAAGTGCTGTTCGGTAAGGGGCCAGCTTCGCTTGCAGGTTGACCGATTGTGCCACATTCATCTCCTCCTTGGAAAAAAAGCATCTTTTTCCCATCATACAGAAAGGATTCCTGTCTGTCATTGATGAACCTGCCGGCTACTTCAGTTTGTTGAGTTCAAAGAAAGCAGCCGGTACGTAATCGATGTTTCCCCGTCTTTCCAACGGAGTTCTTCGATTCGGCCGATGGCGTTCGGCTCGCTGTGTTTAGTCACCCTTACTTCAATGGGAATCTCCATCGGGTAGAGGCGGTACCCCTCTTTCACAAGCGTGAAGAGATTCTCTTCTTCTCTAATTTCGTTATTCTTCGTTACGATCATGGTGTTCAGTTCCATCGGCATGCCCATCGGTCATTCCCCCTCTTGTTTTTTCATCCACTCACACATTCCTGCAACGATTTCCTGATTCTTACGTGGCGGGAAATAATGCGTGTAGGCTTGATAATACTGTGTCTCAACGGTTTTCCCCATTTCCCTCAGCCCCGCTTCAAGGCGGTGCGCATGTTCGATGGAGACGTTCTGATCCTGTTCACCGTGAATGATCAGGACCGGTGCTTTCAGGCGATCAAGCTGGAAGAGCGGTGTCCTCCACTCATAACGCTCGGGTACTTTCTTCGGGGTCCCGCCGATGACGCGTTTCATCATGCGGCGCAGATCGACCCGCTCTTCGTATGTAAGGAACATGTCCGTTACTCCTCCCCAGGAGACGACGGAAGCAACATCAGACTGTTCGATGGCCGTCAGAAGGGCCATTACCCCGCCGCGGGAGAATCCGAACACATGGACCCCTCCTGTCACCCGAGGATGATCCCGCAGAAGTTCCACTCCAGATACGGCATCCTCGCGATCATCACCGGCAAAGTCCTCGCTTCCCTCTCCACCGAGGTTCCCCCGGTAATAAGGGGCAAAGACGATGAAGCCGTGGGAAGCAAACTGGCCGATCCTCGCTGGCCTCACTTTCCCCACTCCCTTGATTCCTCCCCTTAAGTACAGGAAGCCGGGGTACCCGCTGCCATTCGCTGGCTCCGCAAGCATCCCCTTCACCTTCAATCCGCCAGACATATACGTCAGCTCGTACATCCTGATCGAAGGATTCGGGGAAGGGAATTCATATTTTTGTATAATCGTCCCGTTTTTCATCATCTCTTCCTTTCCCATGGGTATTCACACATATTTTACCCCAAACATACAATGGTTTAGCAAATGAAAACCGTGCGTGACAGGTAAATTGTCGGTCATGCAGTAAAGGAGGAAACGGCTGTGAAAAAGTGGATACGGACCGGCATGGCAGTCGCCGGAATTGCTTTATTGACCTCAGGCTGCGGAAAACAGGCAGAACCCCTTGAGAAAGTACGTGTGGCAGAAGTCACCCGATCGATCTTCTATGCACCGGAATATGTAGCAATCGAGAAAGGATTCTTCGAAGACGAAGGATTGGATGTCGAGCTGAAAACCACCTGGGGCGGGGACAAGACGATGACGGCCCTCCTGTCGAACGGAGCCGACATCGCCCTTGTCGGATCGGAAACGTCCATTTATGTCCACGCCCAGGGCTCGGATGACCCGGTGATCAACTTCGCCCAGCTCACCCAGACCGACGGTACCTTCCTTGTCTCCAGGGAAAAGGTGGAGAACTTCGAGTGGGATCAGTTGAAGGGAACGACCTTCCTCGGCCAGCGTAAAGGCGGCATGCCACAGATGGTCGGCGAATATGTGCTGAAGGAGCACGGCATCGATCCGCACAAGGATCTCGACTTGATCCAGAACATCGATTTCGCGAATGTGGCGAATGCCTTCGCATCCGGTACAGGTGACTATGTACAGCTATTCGAACCGACCGCTTCCATCTTCGAGAAAGAAGGAAAAGGCCATATCGTCGCCTCATTCGGAACTGAGTCCGGACATGTGCCTTACACGACCTTCATGGCAAAAGAAAGCTATATGAACAAGAACGATGAAACCGTCGATAAGTTCACCCGTGCCCTTTACAAGGCACAGCAATGGGTGGATCAAGCCAGTGCGAAAGAGATCGCCGATGTGATTGCACCGTACTTTGAGGATACAGATCCCGGCATCATGGAAACCGTCGTGGACCGCTACAAATCACAAGGCTCCTATGCTACCGATCCGATACTCGATCAGGAAGAGTGGGAAAATCTCCAGAACATCATGGATGAAGCGGGAGAACTGCCTGAAAGGATCGATCACGATACGCTCGTGAATACGTCGATTGCCGAAAAAGCAGCCAAAGAATAGCTAAGATCGGGCTGACGGATGTGTCAGCCCTTCTTACGTATCAGACAGGAGGGTTCACTGTTGAGTTTTTTATCGTTGGATTCCATCAGCCATACGTACTTTTCCTTAAAATCAGCCAATTCCGCCATCGAGGATGTTTCCCTTCATGTGGATGAAGGTGAATTCATTTCGTTCATCGGACCGAGCGGGTGCGGCAAGACCACCCTCCTTTCCATCATCGCGGGCCTCATGGATCCCACAGAAGGATCCGTGAATCTTGAAGGGCGCTCCATTTCCGAGAGAAGGGACCTGACCGGATACATGCTCCAGCAGGATTATCTCTTCCCGTGGAAGACGATTGAGGAGAATATTTTGATCGGTCTGTCCATCAAGGGCACCGTTACCCCCGAGAAAAGGAAAGAGGCCTCTGCCCTGTTGAAGGAAATGGGCCTTGAAGGGGTACAAAACCTCTATCCAAGGGAACTGTCTGGAGGCATGCGGCAGCGGGCCGCCTTGATCAGGACGCTCATCACCGAACCAAGGCTCCTTCTCCTTGATGAGCCTTTCTCCGCCCTCGATTACCAGACGAAACTGAAGCTTGAAGATCTTGTCTTCACTACATTGAAGTCATTCGGGAAGACAGCGATCCTCGTTACCCATGACATCGGCGAAGCGATTGCCATGAGCGACCGCATCTATCTGTTCGCAGCCAAACCTGGACGAATCCATGCGACCTTCGAGGTTCCGGCCGAGTTGCGCGGGCAAACACCGTTTGATGTCAGGAATCACGATGATTACCCTGCATTTTTCCAAATGATATGGAAGGAGCTTGAAAGCCTTGACGCGTGACACGCATCAAAAACACAAGGAGTATATTCAGAGCCTGAAAAAAGAAAAACGCCTGGTATGGCTTTACCAAGGCTTGATCTTCATTGTATTTTTCGGGGCATGGGAAGCGGCGAGCAGGCAGTCCTGGATCGACCCCCTCATCTTCAGCTCCCCGACGAAAATATGGAATCTGTTCATGGAGAAACTTTCAGATGGAAGTCTCATCACCAACTTATCCGTTACCCTCGGGGAGACGGTAATCGGCTTCATACTCGGGACGCTGCTCGGGACACTCCTCGCCGCCCTTTTATGGTGGTCTCCATTCCTCTCGAAGGTTCTGGATCCTTATCTTGTGATCCTGAACGCCATGCCGAAGGTGGCACTGGGTCCGATCCTCATCGTCGGGCTCGGACCGGGCTTTTCATCGATCATCGCCATGGGGACGATCATTTCCGTCATCATCACTACGATCGTTGTGTACACTTCCTTCAGGGAAGTCGACCCCAATTACCTGAAGGTGATGCACACATTCGGGGCAAAGCGCAGTCGCACGTTTAAGGAAGTGATCCTTCCTTCCTCGTTCCCTACCATCATCTCGACTTTGAAGGTGAACGTCGGACTGTCATGGGTGGGGGTTATCGTGGGGGAATTTCTCGTATCGGCCAAGGGACTTGGCTATATGATCATTTATGGATTCCAGGTGTTCAACTTCACCCTTGTCCTCATGTCCCTTCTCGTGATCGCCATCTGCGCCACCCTTATGTACAAAGTCGTTGAACTTATTGAGAAAAAGCTTATCCGTTCGTGACCTTCTTCAGTGCCAATTCAATGACACGGTCCTTCATGATGAAACTGAACGATGGGTCATCCTGTATCCCGGTCCAGTCTCCGTTCCACAGGAAGATCCCATCCGTTTCAAGATAGTCCTCCTTGTCGATGATCTCCGTCACTTCCCCGAAAAAGATCGTCTTCACGAACGGGGCGTCGCCATGCACCTTGTATTCTCCTATGAAGGCCGGTTCCGTGATGACGGCCCCCGTTTCTTCATACGTCTCCCGTATGGCCGCTTCCTCCAGGGATTCTCCCTCTTCCCTCTTTCCCCCGGGGAATTCGAGGCCTCTCTTTTTATGGCGGGTGAACACCCAGTCTTCACCGTGCCTGCAAATGACGAGGACATGCCCGGATTCCAGGGAAAAGGCATCTCGCCTGTATGAAAAGTGGACGTCCAGTCCGTTTGCATCCTTGAATTGTTCCATTATGCTTCACCTCATTCTTTCTACCATTATAACCACAAATAAAAAGGACCGGTCCACCATAAAAGCTCTGGTGGACCGGTTTCATGTTAAGGTCAGTCGGAGGATTTGAGAATTCCCATGCTTTCGATGAAGGTGCGGGCTTCTTCATCCCCCAATCGATGGAGGGTCTCATATACGCGATGAAGATTTCCATCGTACGCATCATTTTCCCGGTCGAAGTGATATTGGACATAGGGTACGTGAGCGCGGTAAAAGTTCTGCCAGCTCACCGAATGGTTGGAGTCGAAGATCTCACGCAGCCCGATGATTTCTTCATCTGTAGCAGAGATCTTGAAGTTCCACGGGGAATCTGTCGAGCTCCTTGAGATCTCACCAGTCGCGACTTCAATGTAATAATCATTCCGTTCTTCCTGCAAGCGGTCCACCCCTTTTCATCTTCCTATCCTCATTTTCCTCAATTTCACATTTTCTATTCATTTCCCTCTCTTTTTCAGGACTTCCACTGCTTTCTTCAAAAATTCCGGGACAGGTACCCCTGCACGTCCGACATTTTCAATGATGGAAATCATTTCGTTGCATATATAGAAAATGATGGTCGCATTACGAATAAAGTACTGATCTGACAATATAGTATCTAATAAGTGCGCGACGGTCACCAAGGCAAAAATCAGGACTTTCCGGGCAATTCCCTTGAGACCGAATCTGCTCGATAGTTTCCCTTCTATGGCACCTGCGATGACGCCGGTGAAATAATCGAGGATGACAACGGCAACCAGAAAAGTCAACAAGGGGTTCCATTCACCGAATAACTGGATGATGAATGCCCCCATTCCCGAGCCTGCCACCAATAATACTCTTTCCAAACGTAAGCATCTCCTTTCCGTAAACCTTGCTTCCATATGCATCTAGAACCGGCACTCCGGCTCATATCCATTGATCATGGGAATGGAGCAAAATGATTAGTTTATATCGGGGGTGGGTAATGACAAAAATAGAGTTGTCCCCACATAATATGTGGAGTAATTGAGAAGGGTTCGTGATAGAATGAACACAAGGGAGGTGAAGCGCATGAAGCTGATCGAAGAGATTTATGAAATGTACCGCGGCAGGATTAAAGGTACCGATGAAGATTTGGATCTTATTGCCCTTACCATCCTTGAAGACACCTCACGGGAAGAACTTCTTGAGATGCTGAATGAGCTGGAAACCGGGGAACTGGAATACTTCTTCCGTTTATACATATTTGAAACCTTGAAAGAAAGATGGTCCAAAGGGACAGGACGCGAGCCTGCGGGGAACAAGAGCTATCATTAAGGTGAAAGGGAAAGAAGCTGACCCCCGGAGGTCAGCTTCTTTCCCTTTTCATTCATCTTCGGGCAAGGTGATCAACACCCGATTGATTCTCTTTTCGTCCACTTCGAGTACTTTGAAGGTGATCCGCTCAAACTCCACTGCCGCCCCCGTTTCGGGGATCTCGCCAAGCTCGCTGATGATGAAGCCGCTCACTGTATCAAACTCCCCGCTCGGAAGATCGGTCTCGAGGATCCGTTCAGCGTCATGAAGATTCGTCGTCCCCTCGAATTCATAGACCCGCTCATCAAGCTGCTCATACCCCTCTTCTTCATCATCATACTCATCATAAATATCTCCGACGATTTCCTCTAAGAGATCTTCCAACGTCACGATTCCAGCCGTGCCGCCGAATTCATCCAGCACGACGGCCAAATGGACTTTGTTCAACTGCAGGTCCCGGAACAATTCGTCGGTCATCCTCGATTCCGGTACAAAATAAGGAGAACGGCTCACCCGCTTCAGATCGAAGTCTTCCTTTACCCCCGTCTCCATATACTGAAGGATATCCTTCACATGAAGTACGCCCGTGATATGATCGATATCTTCTTCATAAACGGGAAAGCGCGTGAACTTCTCCTGATTGACGAAATGGACCACATCCTCGAAGCCGGCATCGGCCGACAGGGCCGTCACGTTGGTGCGGTGGACCATGATCATGGAAACCGTTGTATTATCAAACTCAAATATATTGTTGATCATGGTCTTCTCAGCATCCTGGATGGTCCCCCGCTCCTTGCCCACATCCACCATCATGCGGATTTCTTCCTCGGTGACCTCTTCATCATGTGCATCAGGGTCGATCCCGAATAATCGCAGGATGCCGTTCGTCGACAGCGTCAAGAGCTTCACAAATGGATACGTCAAGGCAGATAGGATCGACAGCGGCCTCGCCACGAACATGGAGATCGGTTCCGGGCGCTGCATGGCGATCCGCTTCGGCACAAGTTCTCCGATCACAAGGGTGAAGTAGGACAGGATGATCGTGATGATCACGACAGACACGGTTTCAAGGATCCTCTGGGAAAGGGGGACTCCCCAGTCATGAAGCAGATCTACCATCCTTCCCGCAAAGCTTCCTGCAGCGAATGCGCTCGCCAGGAAACCTGCAAGGGTGATGCCCACCTGGATGGTGGCGAGGAAGCGGCTCGGCTCGGCAAGCAGGTTCACCAGCAGCCCCGCTTTTTTATCCCCCTGCTCAGCAAGCAGTTTGATCTTCGTATCATTCATGGATATTAGGGCGATTTCAGAAGCGGCAAAAAAGGCATTCAGGATCATCAGGATGAGCAGGAATAAAAGGTCGATTGACAATCTGGGTTCCTCCGATCTCCAGTGGATTTACCCGTTAGTATGTACTCTTTCCCCCAGCCTACAACAAAAAAACGCCTGGATACCCAGACGCTCCCTACCCTTTCTGATCGATCACGGTGCCTTTATGAGGGTGTGATGCTTCTTTCATGTCCTGAAGCATGACGACCGCCTGTGCTGCCTGGGTGGCCATCTGAGTCTTCATAAGGCTGAGACTCACCGTATGCTGCAGCTCTGCTACTTGACGCGACATGATGGACGATAGGTTCATGAAAACAACCTCCTTTGCATACGTTAAGCATACCAAATGGATTTTCCCTAAAAAAGGCAAAATGGAAAAATAGTCATAAAGTTGTTGATTATCCATCTATATCGAAGCGCTTTCTATGATAAACTAGCGAAAAAAGGAGGGGTGTCATTATGTCAGTGACTTTAGTGCTGATCATTTCCATCGCCATCTGCATCCTCGTGATCTTCATCAGTGCCCTCACGACATCAAAGGCCTATACATCCGTCAAACATACCGTGGATCCCATTGAAAACAATCCGCATCTTGAGCATATGGAAAAGGAAGACAATCAAAAGAAGGAAGAGCCGAAAACATGACGCTCCTCCCCATATAAAAACCCCGGCATACGCCGGGGTTTCGTGTTTTACGCAAATACCTGTTTAAGATCTTCTTTGCTTTGACCCAACCAGAATTTCATCAGTTTTTTCGCTCCATCGAGATCATGAAGCTTCGCCTGGCCGCATTGTTTTTCATTAGCTGCAGGAATTTCCTCAATCGTGATGGCGTCTTCCATCGTAGCATGAAGAAGATCAATGATCTCTTCCACAGTCGGCTCTCCGCTCACCACGAGGTAATAGCCGGTTTGGCATCCCATCGGGGAAATGTCGATGATATCGAAGTGTTTATATGGCTCAGCATATTCACGGATCGTGAAGGCGAGAAGATGCTCAAGAGTATGGATCGTATCCGGCTTCATGGCCTGTTTATTCGGCTGACAGAAGCGGATGTCAAACTTATTCACAAGTCCGTCGCTCCCCACTTTGTGAACGCCGCAGTGGCGGACATATGGTGCTTTTACTGCATTATGGTCCAATTCAAAGCTTTCTACTGAAGGCATTGATTCATCACTCCTATTTTGGATTCTCAATCAGTATACCGTAAATTCAAAGTTATTTCATCAACTTAATCTGAATTAACCATCGATCACTTCTTGTTTTCCCGGATCAATCCGTCCTAAACAAACTTTTTTGGCAGAGAAGATCTTTCTGCTATAGTAAAGGAAACTGAACTCGGAAGGACCACGCATGATGAAACGATTACTTCTCATCTTATTCAAGATCTATCAAAAAGTCATCTCACCACTTAAGCCTCCCACCTGTCGCTTTTACCCGACCTGCTCCCACTACGGCATCACGGCTGTGAGTCGGTTCGGTGCCTTGAAGGGCGGATACCTCACCGTCAGGCGCATCGTGAAATGCCACCCCTTCCACCCGGGCGGCATCGATGAAGTACCCGAAGAATGGCCCCCCTAAGAAGGATCATGTCCACTAGGCATGGTCTTTTTTCTTGACGCGAATCAGTAGGCAGCAAGTGCGGGCATACTGAGTAGAAAATAATACTTGCGCTTCTGGAAGAACGATAGTAAAATAACCAATGTGCTAAATCGTAATCATTACACTTTATACAGGAGGTTCTCTTTTGAAGTATATTCGTAAAAGTTGGCTCATTGCCCTTGTGCTCATTTTATCAGCTTGCGGTGCTTCATCTTCGGATGGAGATGGGAAGAAAAAAGATGTTCTGGAGGTACATACCACGGTGTATCCCCTTGAGGACTTCACCAAACGGATCGGCGGGGATCACGTAAAAGTAGAGAGTGTTTATCCACCTGGATCTGATGAACATTCCTACGAACCATCTCAAAAGGATATGATCGACATGGCCGATGGGGATGTATTCTTTTATATCGGACTGGGACTGGAAGGCTTCGTAGATAAATCTAAATCCATCCTTGAAAACGAAGACGTAAAAGTCGTGGCAACAAGCGAAGGAATCGACCTCGAATCCCATGAGGGGCACGATCACGATGCCCATGAAGAGGGAGAAGACCATGAAGAGGAAGGGCACGACCACGGTGATGATGGTCATCACCACGGAGATACGGACCCACATATCTGGCTCGATCCCGTATACGCCCAGCAGATCGCTCAAAACATTGCGGATACCCTCTCTGCCGAAATGCCTGAGCATAAAGATGAGTTCCAGGCGAATCTCAAAGATCTTGATACAGATTTGAAAAAGCTCGATGAAGACTTCCACGAAATGGCGGATGCCGCTCCGAAGAAGACCTTCTTCGTTTCACATGCGGCCTATAACTACTGGGCCGAGCGCTATGGGCTGAACCAAAAATCGATCGCCGGCTTGAACACTTCTGATGAACCTTCCCAAAAAGAGCTGAAAGCCATCATCGATCAAGGAAAGAAAGAAAACATCCAATACATCATGTTCGAACAGAATGTATCGTCCCGCCTGACAGAAGTCGTCCAGAAGGAGCTGGGTGCAGAAGCCCTGACGCTTCATAATCTCGCCGTTCTGACCCCTGAAGATGAGAAGAACAACGAAGACTATTTCTCCTTGATGAACCGGAATATCGATACGCTCAAAAAAGCATTGTACTGACATAAGCGGCCTCGTGCCGCTTTTTTGTTATGCCATCCTCCAATTTTTCCATGCATATTCCCTTTCCATTTCGTGGACAATAAGGAAAACATGCAAGGGAGACATACATATGGATGAATTAGTGATTGCAAGGTCCATGTTCGGTACGACCATGGCCTTTCATATTATCTTCGCAACACTTGGCGTCGGGATCCCTCTGATGATCCTGATCTCCGAAATCGTGTACCAACGGACCAATGATCTTGATTATCAGATCATGGCCAAAAGATGGACGAAGGCATTCGCCGTTCTTCTTGGCGTCGGGATTCCCACTGGGACCATTGCCGGGGTCCAGCTTTCCTTATTATGGCCTGGCTTTATGGAAGTCATCGGGCGGGTCATGGCCCTCCCGTTCCAAATCGAAATCTATGCGTTCTTCATTGAAGCCCTGTTCATGAGTATCTATGTTTACGCGGCGAACCGGATCGCACCGTGGATGAGGATCGTCAGTCTCGTCCTTGTTTGTATCGGTGGTCTTGCCTCAGCCGTCCTGATCACCAATGTCCATGCGTTCGAAGGGACGCCTGCAGGTTTCGAGATGATCAATGGAGAGATCCGGAACGTTGAACCTTGGAAAGCATTCTTCAACCCGAGTTTCTTCGTCACAGCAGGTCATGTCGCTCTATCAGCCTATGTCGTCGGTTCATTCACGATTGCTTCTGTATCGGCATTCAAAATGCTTCGTAACCCGTTTGGATCCAGGGTGTATAAGTTTCACCAAAAAGCCCTGATGATTTGTCTGGCCGTCGGAGGAGCCTTTGCATTGCTCACCGCTCTGAACGGTCATGAGTCAGCTCAAAAGCTGCATGAATACCAGCCTGAAAAACTCGCTGCAGCCGAAGGACTATTCGAAACCCAGGATCACGCCCCCCTTTCCATCGGTGGCTTCACCGATCGTGAAAACCAGGAAGTGAAATGGGGAATCGAGGTCCCGTGGGCACTGAGCTTTCTTGCCGGTAATAGCTTTGATACCGAAGTCATCGGACTGAATGATTTTCCAGAAGAATACTGGCCACCTTTATTCGTCCACACCCTTTTCAACGCAATGGTCGGAATCGGTTCCCTTCTCATCGTCATCGCCCTTGGAGCATTTGCATGGAAGAAATGGCTGAAGAAGGACCGCTTCCCGAAATGGATGATGTGGGTATTCGTGGCGGGAGGCCCGTTGTCGATCCTTGCCATCGAATTCGGTTGGATCTTCGCTTGTACCGGCCGCCAGCCCTGGACCATCTACCGGATCCTGAGTACAGAGGACTCCGTCACGACAACGGGGAATCTCGCCGTGCTGTTCGGACTATTCATCACGATTTATGCGATCCTCGCCGTATCCGTGGTGCTTGTGCTCCTTTACTACTTCAAACGGAATCCGCCTGAAAAGGATATCCAAAAAGCCGAGAGCAAACAGAAAGACATTCCATTATCCACTTGATCGGAGGTGCACTCATGACCCAATCACTCATAGCCATCATCATACTCTGGGGATTCGTTTTCATCTACGCCGTCATGGCCACGATGGACTTTGGTGCCGGATTCTGGTCGATGCTCTATATCAATAATGAAAAAACAAAGGCGACGAATATCGCCAACCGCTATCTGTCTCCGACCTGGGAAGTGACCAATACGTTCATCGTCGCCCTGGTCGTGGCTGTCTACAGTATGTTCCCAGGCGCCGCCTACTCCCTCGGGACGGTCCTTCTAGTCCCCGGGAGCCTGATCCTTCTACTCTTGGCCATACGAAGCGCCTTCCTTGTGTTCTCCCATGTGGCGGACGACTATTACAAACCGCTGACCTACATCACCGGGATCACCGGGATCCTGATCCCGGGTCTGATCATCAGCGTTCTGCCGATTTCCCACGGCTCGTACATCGACTTCGACAACGGCCAGGAGCTGGATTTAGGGAAGCTTTTCACCAGCCCGCATGAATTTGCCTTTTTCGGCTTTGCCGTGGCTAGCACCTTGTTCCTTTCATCCCTGCTTCTAGCCGACTACTCCAAAACGTCGAAGGAGTATGAAGCCTTCAAGGTCTACCGCAGGGATGCCATGATCATCGGCCCGATCTCCGTCCTCATGGCCTTTTTGATCATGTGGACCATGAAATCCGAAGCGGCATGGCTCTATGACCGGATGCTTGAGGATCGTAACCTGCTCTTCATTTCCCTTCTCGGGTTTGTGATCGCTGGAGCCGCCTTATTCCTTCCCACCAATAAGGAAGGAATGAAGGGGATGCCCCGCGTAGCCGTCATTGCAGTCATCTGTCAATATGTCATCGCGAGCTACGTCTACGGCAAGGCCCATCTTCCGTATATCATTTATCCGGAAGTGACCGTCCAATCAGGCTTCACAGATCCCGACTCCTTCAGGGCCGTCTTCTTCACCTACATCGCAGGATTTGTCATCTTGTTCCCAGGTTTCGTCTACTTCTGGAGCTTGTTCATGAATGATAAGCGCTACTTGCGGCAAAAAGAAGACTGAATCAAAAAAGGTACCTATTCATGTCGAACATGATATGTGTAGGTTTTTCATACCGCTCATGATTTCCGTGCAAGACTTCGCTTTCCGCGGGTAGCCCGTGAGCCTCCTCGGCAAGTCTGTGGGGAGTCACTCTTCCCGCCGGAGTCTTCGCCTTGCACACCGCTGGGAACAATGAAATCGTAATGGCCATGAAACCATTTAAAAACCCGAATTCACTTGCCTGATCCTAGACAAATGAATTCGGGTTTTACTCTAGGTAAAACACGTTTGTATGCTCAATTTCAAACAAAGGATACGGTGGCAATCTCCGGTGCTTCCCCCGGTACCCTCAGATCAAGGAGGGAAATCCCGCAATCGTCCCTTGAGGGATTTCCCGATCCTTTACGAGCTGAAATGCCTTCAGCTGCTCGTAGGTCGAAAGGCGATTGGCAATCGTACAGTGGGGGATCCAGGTCCCTGGACGATAAAGGGAAGATTCATTTCCATCAGGGGGCATGAATTGTCTGTGAAAGTCTCGATGAAGCGCAGCCAATTCTTCTGAAAGTACAGGAGAATAATAAAGGATCCCGGTACGGATGAACGATCCGATGCTCGAAAGCCTAATCTCAATCGGTGGATGATCTCGGTAATGATGAACGAAATCTTCAGAGAACCTTACCGGATCCAGCTGTGGAAAGTCTCCCAGAGTGATATGGGGGCGCCGGTCTCTTACTTGTGACGCATAGGCGCTGATCCCCTTTTCCTTCAGCTCATCCCACACCTCGATGATTGCCCTCTCCAGTTCGGGATTGAAGACGGCGACGACCGCGTACATCAGTTAGCCTCCATTTTCTTGAGCTGTTTGACGATCAAACGGTTCTGTCCCCGATGATTGAGCTCATCTTCGAACATGTGGAACCACTTGAAATAGTGATTGGCAGGATGATCCCACCCAAATGGGGATTGCCTGTCGAGCCACTCATCCCCAACCCCTGCGAATAACGCCTTCGTCCGCTTGCGCACTTCATCCAGACGGTCCACATAAAAATCCGGCTCATTCCCTTCGATTGGCATAAGGTCAATCCCTGCTTCCAGCCGGTTCCATTCTTCATCGTTCAAGTCCCTGTCACTGAACGTCATGATTTGAAAGGCTTCTTCCACACTGGCCATATGCAGAAGAAGCATACCGATTGTATTGTCGCAGCCTTCGACCTTTGTATCGAGCTGCTTCACTGTCAACCTTTCCACTTCCCGAAGCGTGGTGTACCTTGTGTATTCCATCATAGAAACCAGCCTGCCGATCTCGGGTTCGAACGGTTCAACCTCTTCAATGATATATCTTCTTTCAGCCATATCTTAACGCCCCCTTTCTATTTTCCTAAAAATCCGCCTTCAGAACGGAGCACCTGTCCCGTCACCCATCTGGAATCCTCAGAAGCCAGGAAGCGGATCAGGCGTGCTGCATCTTCCGGTGTCCCGATGCGGCCGTACGGAAAGAGAGGCAGGAGCTTCTCCCTGATCTCATCCGTGATCCATCCTGAATCGGTCGGACCGGGATCAACGCTGTTCACCGTGATGCCCACCGGGGCAAGTGCTGTAGCCAGGGGCTCCGTTATGGCCGTCAGCATCCCTTTGGTAGCCGTGTAGGCAAGATTATGCGGGTCCGGGCCCTTCGACACCATGAATACGATGCGCCCGTCCTCTGCTCCCTCATAGACTTCTTCGAAACGCCTGGCAAACTCCATCGACAGCATGATCGGCCCACGGTTGTTCACCTGATAATGCATGTCTAGCGTATCCATCCTCATCGTCCTGAAATCAGTCGGCGACTCATAAGTGGCATTATGGATCAGCACCTTGGGGAAGCCAAGGCTCTGTGTGGCGGCTTCCAAAATGAATGCCGGTGCGTCCTGTTTGCTCAGATCTGCTTCCAAATGAGCGGCGCGCACGCCAAGGGCTTCCAACTCCCTTGCAAAGGCAGAAGGAAAATCTTCTTCTTTTCCGCATCCATCTTCCTCGTCATATGCCCCCCAATGCGTAAAGAAAATGTCCATCCCGTCCCTTGCAAGGATCCGGCAGATGGCTGCTCCTATTCCTTTATCGCGGCTCACTCCGGTGACGAGGGCAATCGATGATGATTCCTTCATGTCTACCCCTCCTTTTCAACTCTACTCTAGAGATGCTCATGAGATCACGGAAGCCTAAGTTTCCGAAAATTACGACAGGTGTATATTTTATCATAATGAACCACTTCCGGGTGTAAAAATCAGGATTTTCCCTTTGCATGAATAAAGCAGATCATCGCTGATCTGCTCCCCATCAATTGATATCGCCCACATACACCCCGGAGCGATGTCCTTTTATGTATTCCCCGAGTGCTTTTGGGTAAATTCGCAAACCGTCCCACTCATCGAGCCTCACCCATTCGATCCCTACTTGATGGCTGTCGGGATTCGTCGGCTCGTATCCCTCTTCACCGAGGAGATGACATTCGAAGTAGAATTCCACCTGTTGAAATCCTGCATCGAAGGAATACTCATGGTTTTTTCCGATATATTCCCTCACATGCTTCAAAGGACCGACCCTTACCGTGCTTCCGATCTCTTCTTGGCATTCGCGGACAACGGCTTCTTCCAGTGTTTCGCCTTTTTCCTGTCCTCCACCGGGGAAAAGATAGAAGAATCCTTATTCATCCTGATTTTTTGTGAGCAGGACCGCCCCTTCCTTCATGATCAGGGCCTTGGCTGAATTGCGTATACTCATTTTCCCTACCCTCTTCCTTTTATTCCGTGATGATTTCTTTGTGGAACGTGATTTCCTCCATCCGCCTCTGATCCAGCTCCACCCCGATGCCCGCTCCGTTTTTCCGCGGGATCCTTCCGTGGTGCACCGTAATCGGCTCTGTAATCAGATCCTGTTCCCAGTAGGTAGCTGAAGAGGAGAGATCGCCTGGCAGGTTGAACCCTTCAAGGGTGGATAAAACAATATTATGGGCACGGGAGACGCCGAACTCGATCATCCCGCCGCACCAGACGGAAAGCCCGCTATCACGGCATTGATGATAAATATCAAGTGCCTGGGAATATCCCCCTACCCGTCCAAGCTTGATGTTCACGACGCCGCATGCCTGCAAAGCAATCGCGCTTTTCATATCGTGGGGGGAGACGATGCTTTCATCAAGGCAGACCGGCGTGGAAAGCTCTTTCTGAAGAATCGAATGCTCGACGATGTCGTCGACGCCAAGAGGCTGTTCGATCATCAGGAGACCGTATTGATCCAGCTTCTGCAGAACCGGCAGGTCATGGAGGGTGTAGGCGGAATTGGCATCTGCCATGAGAGGCAGATCAGGGAACGCCCTGCGCAGCTCCCTGACGATCCCCTCGTCTTCACCCGGGGAGATCTTGATCTTGATCCGCCCGTATCCTTCCTCCATCAGCTCAGATGTCCGCTTGACCATCTCCCCCGTGTTCCCTGCAGGCACAACGGCTCCAGCGAGCATTTCCTGCCTCGTGCCTCCGATCACGGCCCAGAGGGGCTGCCCGGACTGACGGGCATAGAGGTCCCAGACGGCCATTTCAAGGGATGCTTTCGCCATGGCATTCCCCCGGACCCCGCTGAATAATCGCCCGCATTGTTCAGGATGGCGAAGGTCCGCTTTCAGCAAGAGGGGGATGAGGACATCCTTCAGGATATGATGGGCCCCTTTGACCGTCTCCTCCGTATACCACGGGGTCGAGAAGGCCACGCATTCACCAAGCCCTGTAATCCCTTCTGAATCCACTGCTTCGATGATGATCCCTTCTCTTTCTGATACCGTCTGCAGATGGGTCTTAAACGGCTTTTTTAACGGCATGCTGACCACGGATAATCTAATGGCTTTAAGCTTCATCGTATTTCCCCTTCAGCATATTTTCTTTAAGTACCCTTCTGAGGAGCTTGTTGGAAGCATTGCGCGGCAGCTCCCCGACAAATACGATCCGTTTCGGACATTTATAGGAAGCGAGGGCAGCTTTGCATCCCTTCATGACCTCCTTTTCAGTCATGGGACGTTCTGTCACAAGAAAGGCACATGGAGCCTGCCCCCAGACTGGATCATCCATGCCGATGACGCCTGCTTCCGTGACGCCAGGGATCGCCAGCAGCGCACTCTCGACTTCAGCCGGATACACATTCTCCCCTCCGGAAATGATCAGGTCCGATCTTCTGTCGAGAACATAAAGGAACCCCTCTTCATCCACATATCCGATATCACCCGTGAAGAGCCATCCATCTTCGAAACTTTTTTCATTTGCTTCAGGGCGCTCATGATAGCCCATTGTCACATTCGGTCCCTTAACCATGATTTCTCCATCTTCCAGAGGTGCTGCCGCTCCCTTGATCTTCAGTTGGGATGGAAAAAGGGGTTTTCCTGCAGAACCAAGCTTCGAAAGGCTGTACTCCGGTGAAAGGGTGACGATCTGTGATGAGGTTTCGGTCATCCCGTATGATTGGAACACGGGAACTCCTTTGTCCTTGCATGCCTGCAGAAGGGGAAGGGGAGCCGGGCCCCCTCCCAAAAGCACGCAGCGGAGATTTTCGTGATACCCGTCCCCGATCCTTCCCATGAGGCGCTGGAGCATGTTCGTGACAACCGATATGATGGTCACCCGCCCGGATTTCAGTTCCAGGTCGATGGCATCCTCGTCGAATGACTCGTGGAGTCTGACCTCCATGCCATAGATGATGCTCCTCATGAGGATCGAGAAACCGCTGATATGGAAGAGCGGGACGGCACAGAGCCATACATCCTTCTCACTGGTGCCAAGATTCAAGGAGGATCCGATGGCACTCCACCAGTGGTTCCCATACGTCTGCAGGACCCCTTTTGGCGAACCGGTTGTCCCCGATGTATACATCACCGTGCAGGTGTCATCAAGATTTGTATGGTCCCTCGGAGCATAGGGGCGCTTGTCTCCCGTAAACAGGAAGGAAAGACCGATGCCCTCCACCTCGAGGGTGCCCGCCTTCTCTGCAAAGTCCTCGTCGTGGATGACGTGTGTGAGGGCCATATCCCGTACTTGGAAGGTCAATTCTCCAGCGCCGAGCCGATGATTCAGCATCACGGCAGCCATACCGAGCTGCTGCACGGCGTGGACCGCAATGATGGATTCAATGCGGTTTTTGATCATGAGGCCGATGAAGGCAGGCTTCGTGCCGTCCAACAACCGATTCAGGCGCTGCGCCGCCTCCTCTGCCTGATGATCGAGCTCACGAAAAGTGAGGCTGCGTTCACCAGAACTTACGGCCGTGCGATCCGGAGTCAAAAAGGCCCGCTGCTTCAACCAATTAGGCAGCATTTCTGTGGTCATGGTACATTCTCCATTCTGTTGATTGTTCAGTAAGAAAAAAACCTGACAGATCCAAAGATCCGCCAGGCAAGTCCCATTAAGGGAAACGAGGGAATTGACCGAAGTCCGGATTGCGTTTTTCTTTGAACGCATCGCGTCCTTCTTTCGCTTCATCCGTTGTGTAATAAAGGAGGGTTGCATCTCCAGCCAGCTGTTGAAGACCTGCAAGCCCGTCCGTGTCGGCATTGAATGACGCCTTCAGGAAACGAAGGGCCGTCGGGCTCTTTTCGAGCATTTCAGAAGCCCATTGCACGGTTTCCTCTTCGAGTTTCTCATAAGGTACCACTGTGTTCACAAGGCCCATATCCAATGCTTCCTGAGCATTGTATTGACGGCATAGGAACCAAATTTCCTTCGCTTTCTTATGTCCGATGATGCGGGCAAGATACCCGGCACCGTAGCCTGCATCGAAGCTTCCCACTTTCGGACCTGTTTGACCGAAGATCGCATTGTCCGCTGCAATCGTGATATCACATACCACGTGAAGGACGTGTCCGCCTCCGATGGCATAACCGGCAACCATCGCGATGACTGGTTTCGGGATCACTCGGATCAAACGCTGAAGGTCAAGGACGTTCAAACGAGGGATTTCATCCTCGCCTACATATCCACCATGTCCGCGTACGCGTTGATCTCCGCCTGAACAGAATGCTTTTTCACCTGCACCTGTAAGGACGATCACGCCAACTTTGGAATCGTCACGTGCATAAGCAAATGCATCGATCAATTCCGTTACTGTTTTCGGACGGAAGGCATTGCGCACTTCCGGACGATTGATGGTGATCTTTGCGATCCCATTATACGTTTCGTACAAAATATCTTCGTAGTTTCGTTCTGAAACCCAATCAAAAGCCATTTGTAATTCCTCCTTTATGTAGTAAATCCTCTATCATTGTACCAAACTTTTGCGGTTCTTCCACATGAATTGCATGCCCGCACCCTGAAAAAGATGTGATCGTGAACGAGGGATTGCGCTCTTTCATTCGTTTGGCGATGCCGACGAACTTCTCATCGAGCTCCCCCACCAAAAGATCGACGGGGATTTTCATGGCGGACAAGTGGTCCCACCAGCTCGGCTGTGATCCCGTCCCCATCCCTTTCAGACTGTTGGCAAGACCGATGGGACGTTGTCCGAGTCGGCCCTGACGGATTTCTGCCTGGACGGTGGCTGGCAGGCGCTTTTGCGTTTCGAACAACGGAATGTCCTCCCAAAAGTTTACGAACTCTTCCATTCCGTGTAGAAGGATCCGCTCCGCCAAGGAAGCATCCTTCTCCCGCCTTGCGCTCCGCTCTTCTTCCGTCAACAGACCGGGTGACGCACTCTCAAGGATGAGATGGGAAACGAGGTGCGGGCGTGTTACGGCGAGATGAAGGGCCACCCTCCCCCCCATGGAATACCCGACAAAGGTTGCCTCAGTGATTCCACACTGGGCGAGTATGGAATCGACATCCTTCACGGCTTGGTCCATCCGGTACTTTTCCAAATCTCGAGGAGCGTCGGTCCTTCCATGGCCGATAAGATCGATTGTGACACAAGTAAAGCGCTGGACCAATCGATCGGTGACTCTGTTCCAAGTTTCACTATCCCCTGTAAATCCATGAAGGAAGACTACTGGAGGGCCTTCCCCTTTAATATTCACAAAGTAGTCGATCTCATTCACCTTCATGAACGATCTCCACCGTGTATTTCCCGGGAAACAAATTCCCACATTTTACGATGATTATCTACATTTTTCTGGCGGTCCGCCAATACTTCAATGATCTTCAGACCTTTAGTCCCCTCTGCCTGCCGAAGCGCCTGAAGGAAGTCGGATTCTGTCTTCACTAGGGAGTAATCCGCTCCGTACATGGCTGCGGCATGGGAGAACTCAAGATCCATGGGAGTCCCGAACAGCTCTTCGAAATACGCACCTTCCTTTGCCTGAGGCAAGTAGGAGAAAATACCACCACCGTTATTGTTCATGACGATGACAGTCAGATCCAAGCCATATTTCCTTCCAACGAGCAATCCGTTCATATCATGGAAGAATGCAAGATCTCCGATGAGCAGATAGGTGGAAGGTGACTGCGTGCTCATGCCAAGTGCCGTCGAAACGACACCGTCGATGCCATTGGCACCCCTGTTGGCGTGGATAGCGATGGAGCGATCATTCGAAAAGAAGAAGGTATCCACATCCCGGATCGGCATGCTGTTGCTCACAAAAACGGATGATTGCTCCGGAATGGTTTCAAGGAGGCACTTCACAGCCTTGCCTTCATCCCACTCTCCAGTCACCTCTTGCATGAGGTCCTTCGTCTTTTCATTCAGTCTGATCCACTTCTCAATCCAATCCCGTTGTTTAGCTTCTCTTGCAAAACGATCACAGAAATGACGTTCATGGGCATAAACATAGTGGGTTCCTCTTCCCGTAGGATCCTGCCACTCTTCTCCACGGGTAATGACGAGTTGAGGGACATCCTCCAGCCCTTTCAAGAACAGCATGAGGGGTTTAGACACGGCCATGGCACCGAAACGGATGATCAGGTCCGGTTTCATGTCTTCCCCGACGGTACCGGCTTTCAGGAACGTGTCATAAGTATCGATGATACCATCTGTCCCATGCTTTCCGCTCCTCATGTTCGACAGCGGATCGGCGAGGATCGGAAATCCCTTTGCCCTTCCGAAGTCTGCGACAGCTTGAATGCCGTCCGGACTCATACCCGGACCACAAATGATGATGCCCCGGTTTCGTTCGTTCAAGACCTTCTCCAGTTCTTCCCCTTGATCAGGAGCGAGCGTGCGTTCACCCTGATAGACGCGTTTTGCCGTACCTTCTTCAAAGAGATCCTCCCGCAGGTCGGGAATGAGTGGTTCCCTGAGCGGGAAGTTGAAGTGCACCGGTCCGTGAGGTTCCCCGATCGACATACCGAGGCCCCGCACTGCCGCTGAGCGGGCATACCGCAAGACTTCCTGACCCGACTCAGGAAGGGCCATATCGACTGCCCATTTGACATGCCTTCCGTAGAGGTCAAGTTGGTCGATGGCCTGTGGCGCACCGACCTCCCTCAGCTCATGGGGGCGGTCGGCCGTCAAGACAAGGAGCGGTACTTTGGCATACCGTGCTTCAATGACGGCAGGATAATAGTTCGCTGCTGCGGTCCCGGACGTACAGACAAGGATGACCGGCTTCCGTTTTGCCTTGGCGATGCCGAGGGCAAAGAATGCGGCAGATCGCTCGTCCACGTTCACATACGTCTTGATGCGCGGATGATGGGTGAGCAATAACGCCAAAGGAGTAGACCGGGAGCCGGGGCTGATGACGGCTTCGTCTACTCCGTTCCTGGATAATTCATCTATGAATGCTACAAGATAATCGGTCAAGCGCTGCTGATGTTCGTTCATATCAGATTTCCCCCTAATGCCCGCTGCATCGGACGGAATTTCATTTGCGTCTCCTTGAACTCACTGTCGGGGTCCGAATGGGCAACGATCCCGCAGCCTGCATAAATGAAGGCGTGATCCCCCTTCAAGAGTCCTGAGCGAAGAGCGACGGCATACTCTCCGTTTCCATATGCATCCATCCATCCGACCGGCCCTGCATAGAGGCCTCTGTCCATCTGCTCTTCTTCCCGGATCACCTGCATGGCTTCCTTACGCGGGACACCTCCAAGGGCCGGAGTCGGATGCAGCTTTTCCACTAGCGTCAGGATCGACAGGCCGGATGGTGCCGTTCCCTTGACCGGGGTGTACAGATGTTGGATATCCTTCAGCTTCATGAGCTGAGGCTCTTCTGGTATGGATAGCCGTTCACAGTCGGAGGACAGTGCCTGACGGATCGTATCGACCACGAGCTGGTGCTCATACCGGTTTTTATCGTCCTCCAGGAGTTCCCTTCCAAGACGCTCGTCTTCTTCAAGGTCGCTCCCCCTTGCAATCGAACCTGCCAGACAGGTGGAAAGGATCTCTTCCCCGTCCTTTTTCACAAGACGCTCGGGAGTCGCTCCGATAAAACAGCTTCCTTCCTGCTCAAAACTGAAGATGAAACTGTCAGGCTGCTGTTTCCAAAGGTTATCAAGGACGAAGTCGGACGTAACTTCATCGCTGAAGGATACCTTGGTTTTCCGTGCAAGGACGACTTTCTCCATTTCCCCCGTTTTCAAGCGGTCGACCACATTGCGGACGGACTGCTTCCATTCAAGCGGGCGGATATCCTCTGCTGACATCTCACCAGGGTCCTCATGGCTCGCCGGCTCCGACGCCATCATCAACAACCGATCTTTTTCTTTAAGGCAATGCTGCAGGGAAGGGCCGCTTCCATCCGGTAGGCAAACGACATTAACCGTCAGATAATTGGCTTCTCCTGCCTTCGTAAGCATATATCTCGGGATGCGGAGGGACCCTTCATTGAATCCCGTCCATTCTTCAGAAGCAGGATTGGCAGAATCGAAACGGAAACCTCCGAATGCAAGGGGACCCGTTCCAGGCCACTCTTCCCTCGATACCACCACCGCATCAGATATGAAGCGCTTCCACTCTTTCTCGATGGCAAAAAAGCGCTCCCCCTCTTTCAATGATGAAGAAAGATCATATGAAGAGCCTGCCCCTATGAGGGAGATCGTTTGATCGCGATCCTTCCATAAAAAGCGTTCTCCTTTAAAAACCCTGCCACCGGCATGATAGAAAGAAAGTGGATCCAAGGCCCCTGTTTCTTCCACCATGCTCAGCAGCACGGGATGATTGATTTGTTGAGCCTTCAGTAAGGCTGCATCGTATGCTTGATCTATATTGGTCTTCTGGATTGTAACCAATTGAATTCCTCCAGACAATCACTTACAGTTTTCAAATCCATTACAAGATACACCTGAGTATAGGGTGTGTCAACGAAGTCATGGATATGAATCATTATTTATCCCTATTATATAATAAACCCTTTTTCCCCTTTTGAGAAACCAAAAGCGTTATAAAACCTGATGTTGGGTGGAGAAAAGGCCCATTCCCCGCACACTTCACAAGGATTCATGTTTTAACAGACCCTGTTTCGGTTAAAGTATGAGTACGATGAAGAACAAATCGAACTCTATGAAGGACGTGACATATATGCTTTCAACCCAGGAAAAGCAAAAGCTGAAAGAAGAATTGATGGACCAGAAGAATCATATCCAGGGACAGTTGGATGACAGGGAAGAAAATCCCGCCAACACTGGAGATAACGAAAATGGGGGGGAGCTTTCCCTCTATGATAACCACCCTGCAGATATGGGTTCGGAATTATACGAGCGTGAAAAAGATTTCGCACTGGACGAGCATTCAAAATCAGAACTGAACAAAATCGACGATGCCTTGAAAGCAATGGATGAAGGATCCTACGGCACCTGCAAAGAGTGCGGCAAAGAAATCCCTTTCGAACGCCTTGAGGCCATACCGACGACCCTTTACTGCAAGGACCATGCAAGTGCCCAGTCGATCGTCGATGACCGGCCTGCAGAAGAGGATATCCTTCAGCCACCTGTAAATGGGGAATTCCGCCACGAAACCGGACAGCTGGTGCGGGATACAGAAGATAGCTTCCAGGAGGTCGGCCGATTCGGTACATCGGAAACACCATCGGACTTTCAAGGCGATCATGATGATTATTCCGATCTTTATGAAGACGATGACGAGACGGAAGGGTTCACGGAAGATATGGAATCCTTCGTCGGGACGGATATGGATGGGAAGAACACGCGGGCCTATCCATCCAAGGCACATGAAGAGTACGAGGATATGCTCGATGAGAACGACATGGAGTCGACCATCGGGGACATCCCGTATAAAGAACGCGACAGCTACGTATCAGATAAAAAGAAATCTTAAGGCTCACAACAAAACGCCCGGAATGCCATTGGCATCCGGGCGATTGTTATTCAGCAGGATTATCGTACGCCTACCCCACCGATCCTCCAGATCTCACGTGCATATTCAGCAATGGTCCGGTCACTCGAAAAGTATCCAGATCGGGCGATATTGATCAGGCTCATCCGAAGCCACGACTGCTGGTCACGGTAAGCAGAAGCTACCTTTTCATGAGCTTTGGCATAGGAATCGAAGTCCCGCAGGACAAAGAATTCATCATTCTCCGCGAGAAGCGAATCATAGATGGTTTCAAAATGATCCCCCGCATCAGGAAGACTGCCGTCGACCAGCTGGTCGAGCATTTTCTTGATGCGCTCATCGTGGTGATAATACTCCATGGAATAATAACTGCCATCCTGTTGCTGCTTCATTACCTCTTCTGCCCTGAGACCGAAGATGAAAATATTTTCATCCCCCACCTGTTCCTGTATTTCGATATTGGCTCCATCCAATGTGCCGAGGGTCAAGGCCCCGTTCATCATGAATTTCATATTCCCTGTGCCTGACGCCTCTTTGCTCGCCGTGGAGATCTGCTGGGAGACATCCGCTGCCGGGATGATTTCTTCTGCAAGGGATACACGGTAATTCTCAAGGAATACCACTTTGATCCTTCCCTTGACGGATGGGTGATCATTAACGAGATCAGCGACCGAATGGATCAACTTGATGATCTTCTTGGCATAATAATACCCCGGTGAAGCCTTGGCGCCGAATATGAACGTTCGCGACGGAATATCCGCATCGGGGTTTTCCTGACATCTATTGAAAAGATGAAGGATGTGGAGGATATTTAGAAGCTGCCTCTTATACGCATGAAGTCTTTTTATTTGAATATCAAAAATCGAATCCGGGTCCACCATGATCCCATTGGTCTGAAGGATGCGATCAGCGAGTCGCTTTTTATTCAACTGCTTCGCCTTATGAAGGTCCTCCAGGAATGTAGAGTCTGCAGTATAGGACTCAAGCTCGGTAAGCCTGGAAGGATCCTTGATCCAGGTGTCTCCTATCGCCGATTGAATGAGCGACGCCAAGGGAGGGTTGCTATTTAGCAGCCAGCGGCGATGGGTGATCCCGTTTGTCTTACTGTTGAACTTCCCGGGAAAATACTGATAGAACAGACTCATCTCCCGTTCTTTCAAGATATCGGTGTGGATCTTTGCGACCCCGTTCACACTATGGCTTCCTGCTATGGCGAGGTGGGCCATTTTCACTTCCCCATGGGCGATGATGGCCATCCCTTCAATCCGGCCCCACTCTCCCGGATAGGCGTCCCACAGATCACGGCAAAACCGCTCATTGATTTCATCGACAATCATGTAGATCCTCGGCAATAGAGGCTGAAAAATCCTCACTGGCCAGCGTTCCAGTGCTTCAGAAAGGGTCGTATGGTTCGTATAGGCGAACGTCTTCGTCGTCACGCCCCAAGCTGAATCCCAGTCCATGCCGTACTCATCGATCAATACCCTCATCATTTCAGGAATGGCGAGTACCGGGTGTGTATCATTGATGTGGATGGCCACATGCTCGTGCAGATTTGCCAAGTTCCCGTGCCTGGAGAGATAGGACTCGAGTATCGTACGGATGCTTGCAGACACAAGAAAATACTGCTGCTTCAACCTGAGGACCTTTCCCTCATCCTGTGTATCATCAGGATAAAGGAATTCAGTGATGGCCTCCGTATCACGCTTATACTTCATCATGTCCCTTCCGGCTTTATAGGCATAAGGCTCTGCATTCCATAAGCGCAGCGTGTTAACCGTTGTCGTTCCGTAGCCAACGACGGGTAGATCATACGGCACGGCAGCAACGATTTCAGCATCTACATGCCTGAATGAGGGTACCCCGTCCTTCTCGGATGATTCAATCCGGCCCCAGAACGGAATCTGCATCATAAGATCCGGCTTCCTTACTTCCCACACATATCCATGACGAAGCCACTGTTCGGGGAGCTCCATCTGATAACCGTTCACAATTTTTTGTTCAAACAGTCCATGCTTGTAGCGGATGCCGTACCCGTGACCCGGAAGGTCCATGGAGGCCATGGAATCAAGGAAACATGCGGCCAGTCGTCCAAGTCCCCCGTTCCCGAGGGCGGCATCCTGCTCTACATCCTCCATGTCCTTCAAATCGATCCCCAAATCTCCAAGCCCCTCTTCCACAAGCTCATAGATCCCGAGATTCATCAGATTCTGCCTCAACAGGCGACCGAGCAGAAATTCAATGGACAGATAATACACCTGTTTTTGCTTCTGATAGCGGTACTGCTCGTTTGTCTGGATCCAGTTCATACTGATGTACTCACGGATCAGCTGTCCGAGCGTGTCATAACGATCTTGAAGAGTGGTGTCGGGGAACGCCTTACCTGATGTCATCTCCAACTTCTTCAGATAAGCTTCCTTAAATTCCTCCTGGCTAGAAAACATGACTTTCACTCCTCGAGGTGAGATCTGAATACAATTGATTGTATTTGAATGCTGATTGAGCCCAGCTGTTATCGGTTTCCATCGCATTCTTCACAATCCTTGCCCACACGTCTTCCTGTCCGTAGAGACGGATGGCGCGGCGATACGTATACAACATATCGTGGGCGTTGAAATTCGCAAACGAAAAGCCGTTTCCGCTTCCCGATTCTTCATCATACGAATGCACCGTATCATTCAATCCCCCCGTCTCCCTGACGAGGGGAAGCGCACCATATCTCATGGCGATCATTTGCCCAAGGCCGCACGGCTCGAACCTTGAAGGCATGAGGAATACATCGGACCCACGGTAAATCTGTTTGGCCAATGCTTCATCGAATCCGATCTGAACCCTGACCTTATCCGGGTTCGCAGCAGCTGCTTCCCTGAAGAACTGCTCATACTCCCAGTCACCCGAACCAAGGACGATGAACTGGACATCCTCCTTGAGCATTTCGTGAAGCACGGCCCTGATGAGATCGAGTCCCTTCTGGGCAGTCAAACGTGAAATGATGGAGATGACAGGGACATCCCGTTTTTCAAGGTCCAACCGCTCCTGCAGCTGCTCTTTATTGGTTTTTTTGCCGTGAAGATTGCCACTGAAGAATGGATGATCCCCCTGACCGGGATCGTATTCCCCGTCGTCGATCCCATTGACGATCCCGACCAGCTCCCGCTCCCTGAGTTTCAGGACTCCATCGAGACGTTCCCCGTAGTAAGGCTGTAGGATTTCGTCTTTATATGTAGGACTGACTGTCGTGATGATATCGGCAGAAATGAGGGCTCCCTTCATGAAATTCATGCACCCATGGAATTCCAGGTAATCAGGATGGGCGTAACGCTGGGGAATGCCCAGCAGATCTGTCATCACACTGAAAGGGTAGATCCCTTGGAACTGCAGATTATGGATGGTGAAAACCGTGCGGATGAAGGCATATCCTCCGCGGTCCTGATACTCGGTCCTCAGCAAGAATGGAATCATCGCGGTATGCCAGTCATGGCAATGGATGACGTCCGGATAGAACTCCAGTTCACCGATGGCTTCCAGTACGGCCCGGGTAAAGTAGGCGTACCGCTCCCCTTCGTCAACGAATCCATATAATCGGTCCCGGGCAAAGTAGTATTCGTTGTCGACGAAGTAGTAGGTGACCCCATTTTCCCTGTATTCCTCTATCCCGCAGTACTGCTGCCTCCATCCCACGGCTACGGTGAACTCCTTGATCTTCCTCATCTGGTCCTTAAAATGAGCGGAGATCCCCCCATACTTAGGGAGGATCACCCTCACATCGGTTCCAAGTTTACGAAGTTCTTTCGGAAGGGCACCGGCAACATCCGCGAGCCCACCCGATTTGATGAATGGTACACACTCAGAAACTGCAAATAATACCTTCACGAGTTCATCAGCGCTCCCTGGACCATGCCTTTACGGACGACGATGGGTTGTTCCGGGTCCCCGATGAGTCTAACTCCATCTTCGATCTTTACATCTTTATCAAGGATGACATTTTCCAATACACAATCACGGCCGATTTGGCTTTTCTGCATGATGATGGAGTTCTTGATCGTGGTTCCTTCTCCCACCTTCACCGCCCTGAAGATCATGGAATGATCCACATGACCTTTTATGAAACAGCCATTGGCGATGATGCTGTGCTTGACGCCCGCTTCGCTCGTATAGCGTGTCGGCGGCTCATCCTTTACCTTTGTGTAGATGGGCAGGTCTTTCTTGAACAGCTCCCTCCACTGATCAAGCTCAAGGAGATTCATGCTTGTTTCAAAATACTTGTCGATGGAGTCGATCCTCTCCACAAAGCCTTGATGTTCATATCCGCATACCTTCAGACCGCTCTCCATATCTTCCACCACGTCATTCATGCACGTATACCCTGTCTGATGGCGGGTTTTGATCAGATCGACAAGAAGGGCTTTTTTGATCAGATACATATGAAGGGACGATCCCCCATGCCGGATTTCCGTGATATCACATCCGATCTGGACGTGGCGGTCAAGGACCGGACGATAGGATATATTGCACACCGTATAGCAGTTGGTGATGAGGGCATATTCCTGTGTGCTGCGGGTGAAATAATCGATGTGATGGGCAAAATGATTGAACGATCCGATCGTTTCATCGTTCCTTTCAAGTCCCGGAACCGGAAAGAAGAACAAACCGTCCCTCTTTCTGTTCAGGTCCCAGTTTTTCCCCGATCCGAGATGATCCATGAGGGAACGGTACTGGTATTTAGGGAAGATGGCGACGGATCCGATATCTGAATTCACCATATTTGAAAGGACGAAATCGACCAGGCGATAGCGGCCGGCGATCGGAAGGGCCGCAAGCGAACGGTGCAATAGCAAGTCTTCGAGTGAATCGTAATAACTGGTCGCATCAATGACGCCTAACAGGGTGTTTTTCATATGAACTCCTCCTCTAAGTAGATGATCAAACTTCTTCCTGTTCGAGTAATGCCGATAGAACCGATTCCGTTACCAGTATGATTTCATCCGACTCTTCCTCAGGCATGATGACGATGCCACTCGGCACCACCACATCAGGAGGCACGATCGCCTGCTCGATATACGCATTCTCGCCGATTTCTGCCCCCGGCATGACGACGGAACGGGTGACATGGGCTCCACGCTTCACAGAAGCTCCCTGAAACAACACGGATTTTTCAACGGTCCCTTCGATCGTGCATCCTTCATTGATCAACGATCCTTCCACATGGGCATCTTCCGAGATATATTGAGGCGGTTCATTGGGATTGACCGAATAGACCCTCCAGTCCAGGTCGAAAAGATTCAGTTCATTTTTTTCATCGATGAGATCCATATTGGCCTCCCATAGGCTCCGGACCGTGCCGACATCCTTCCAGTAGCCTTCGAACGGATAAGCCATCAGCTTTTTCTTTTCATCAAGGAGAAGGGGAATGACGTCCTTTCCGAAATCATGTGTGGAGCGTGGATTGCGGTCATCCATCTCCAGGTATTCTTTCAGAAGTGACCAGTTGAAGATATAGATGCCCATGGAAGCCAGATTACTCTTAGGGAACGGCGGTTTTTCCTCGAACTCGGTCACCCTCATGGCTTCATCGGTATTCATCAAACCGAACCTGCTCGCCTCATCCCATCCGACCTCAATCACCGAAATCGTGACGTCCGCTTTCTTTTCGATATGATAATCGAGCATCTTGCTGTAATCCATTTTGTAAATGTGATCTCCTGAAAGAATCAGCACATATTCCGGATCATACTGCTCGATGTAGTTCACGTTCTGGAAGATCGCACTGGCCGTCCCTGTATACCACCGCATCTCGGAGGATTCTGCATAAGGAGGAAGCACCGTGACCCCCCCGTTCCGTCGGTCGAGATCCCACGCACTGCCGATCCCGATATACGAATTCAATACCAACGGTTGATATTGAGTCAAAACCCCCACTGTATCAATGCCGGAATTCGTACAATTACTCAATGTGAAGTCGATGATACGGTATTTGCCTCCAAAGGGCACCGCCGGTTTCGCCAGGCTCTTCGTCAATGAATTCAACCTGCTCCCTTTGCCTCCTGCCAACAACATTGCCACACATTTGCCGTTACCCATGCTAGCATCTCCCCTCATATGATTGGTTTTAAATAAACAGCTCCATAAGGCGGTATCGTCATTTCAATTGATCCCTCTTTCCCGTGATAGGCCCCTTTCGTGACAAGAAGGGGGTGGGGATTGATTTGATGTGAGCCTCCAAAGCGTTCTTCATCGCTGTTCAAGATCTCTTGATATGCTTTCACAAGGGGTACGCCCACCTTATAGTGGTGGTAGGCATCCTTGCTGAAATTACAGATGATGACCAGATGCTCTCCCTCTGAATGCCTGATGAAGGAGAAGATCTGCTGATCGGCATTATTGACATCGATCCATTCAAAACCGTCACTCCGATGGTCCCACTGGTGAAGCGGTGTTGCACCTCTATATAGATGCAGCACTTCTTTGAAATATGAGTTGAATTTGTGATGAAAATCGTAACTCATCAAATGCCAGTCCAACTGTTCCAGGTCCTTCCATTCGGCAAACGGAGCCAGTTCACTTCCCATGAACAGAAGCTTTTTACCCGGATGACCTGTCATGAACGCAAGGAGCAACCGATACTGGGCAAACTTTTGCCAATGATCCCCCGGCATCTTATCCAGCAATGACCTCTTCCCATGGACCACCTCATCATGTGAGAAAGGCAGGATATAGTTTTCCGAAAACGCATAGAGGATGGAGAACGTGATGAGGGAATGAAGCCCTCTTCTTTCTTCCGGTGTCGCTTCCATGTAGGTGAGCACATCATTCATCCAGCCCATGTTCCACTTATAGCTGAAGCCAAGCCCCCCGTAGTGAACCGGAGAGGTGACCTGGGGCCAATCGGTGGAATCCTCCGCCATCATCAGAAAGGAAGGGTCAAACTGAAACACGGATGTGTTCAACCGTTTAAGGAATTCCAGTGCCCCCTCATTCGCAGCCGACTCCCCCTGATTCGCCCAATAAATGATGTTCGCCACGGCGTCGACCCTGAACCCGTCGATGTGGTACTTCTCCATCCAGAAACGGGCATTGGATAGGAGAAAGCTCCTTACTTCTCCTTTTGCGAGGTCGAAGTTGACCGTCCCCCATGTATGATTCTCACGGTCACTATCCCGGGCATATTCATAGGCAAAGGATCCATCGAATTGATACAGTCCATGGGCATCCTTGCAAAAATGACCGGGTACCCAATCCATGATGACGCCTATTTGATGAGCATGGCATTCATTCACAAACGCCATGAACTCATGGGGTGAACCATATCTGCTTGTGGGAGCATAATAGCCTGTCCCCTGATAGCCCCACGAACGATCGAATGGATGCTCGGTCACCGGCAGGATTTCAATATGGGTGAAGCCGTGTTCCTTCACGTGCGGAATCAGTTCATCCGCGAGCTCTGAATAGGTAAGAAAACTGCCATCCCTCTTCTTTTTCCATGTTCCCAAATGGACTTCATATATGAACATTGGTTGATCAAATCGATTATGTTTCTCTTTCACCTTCATCCAATCGCGATCGCTCCACTTAAACCCTTCAAGGTCGTACACCACACTTGCAGTTCGCGGTCTGACTTCAGAGGAGAACCCATATGGATCAGCTTTCATCCTACGTTCTCCTGAAGCAGTCACAATCTCATATTTATACGTTGAGCCGGTCAAGTCTTCATCAACCCGGATCATCCATACACCTTCCTGATTGATCCTCTTAAGCTCAAATCCCCTTCCGTTCCAGTTGTTGAAAGAACCAACCACTGAAATCGATCTTGCCTCGGGAGCCCAAACGCAAAAATCAGTTGAAATGCCTGCTTTCACATGGCACCCCATAAAACGATAGGCATGCTGCATATTCCCTTCATGAAACAAAAAAACGTCATAATCTGTTAGGGACAACGTGTCCATATCCTCACCTACCATCATCAATCTCCTTACTTATTTCTTTCATCATATAAGAATTCCTTCATTTCATCATCTCCCATTTGCGACAATATTTGTTAGCTCACCACGAAAAACACCAAAAAAAGGATGAAACCCTCGAATGACAAGGTTTTCATCCCATTTCTATCCTTTTGTTTGTCGTTATTTGTCGAAATATTTTAAAAATTTCAAACGCATTACAAGTTGAAACCAGGTAGATATAAAAATCAATGCCAATCCATGCAAAAAAAAGATGTGTCGAAGATTTCCTCGACACATCTTTTTCGTATTATGACCCATACGGGATTCGAACCCGTGTTACCGCCGTGAAAGGGCGGTGTCTTAACCGCTTGACCAATGGGCCGCTTTTTATGGCGGAGAAGGAGGGATTTGAACCCTCGCGCCGGTTGCCCGACCTACACCCTTAGCAGGGGCGCCTCTTCAGCCACTTGAGTACTTCCCCATATTGGCTCCGCAGGCAAGACTCGAACTTGCGACCGATCGGTTAACAGCCGATAGCTCTACCACTGAGCTACTGCGGAATAATGAAAATGGTGGGCCTAAGTGGACTCGAACCACCGACCTCACGCTTATCAGGCGTGCGCTCTAACCAGCTGAGCTATAGGCCCACAAATAAAAATGGAGCGGGTGATGGGAATCGAACCCACGACATCAGCTTGGAAGGCTGAGGTTTTACCATTAAACTACACCCGCAAAAAAAATGGGGCGACTGATGGGAATCGAACCCACGAATGCCGGAACCACAATCCGGTGCGTTAACCACTTCGCCACAATCGCCATGAACATATGGTGGCTCAGGACAGAATCGAACTGCCGACACATGGATTTTCAGTCCATTGCTCTACCAACTGAGCTACTGAGCCGCATCTTAATAAAATATAAATGGCGGTCCGGACGGGACTCGAACCCGCGACCTCCTGCGTGACAGGCAGGCATTCTAACCAACTGAACTACCGGACCAACTTTTTTTCGCGTTAGCGAAAATAAAGATCAATATGCTGCGATAGCAAAATAGCTATCAATAGTATTCGCGTTAGCGAAAAGAAAGATCATTACATATGTATTGCAGTCACTACATCCCGATCCTAACGGATCAACATGGTATTGCGGGGACAGGATTTGAACCTGCGACCTTCGGGTTATGAGCCCGACGAGCTACCGAACTGCTCCACCCCGCGACGATAAAAGATGAAAAATATGGAGGAGGAAGGGGGATTCGAACCCCCGCGGGCTTTGACACCCCTGTCGGTTTTCAAGACCGATCCCTTCAGCCGGACTTGGGTATTCCTCCGTATGGTGAGAACTATGGTGGACCTTGTAGGACTCGAACCTACGACCGGACGGTTATGAGCCGTCTGCTCTAACCAACTGAGCTAAAGGTCCCTAGTGGTAGCGGCGGAGGGGATCGAACCCCCGACCTCACGGGTATGAACCGTACGCTCTAGCCAGCTGAGCTACACCGCCTCGTAAAACGAGTATTTCCTGGTTCTCTAACATTATAAATGGTGGAGCCTAGCGGGATCGAACCGCTGACCTCCTGCGTGCAAAGCAGGCGCTCTCCCAGCTGAGCTAAGGCCCCAAAGAAAGTGGTCGGGAAGACAGGATTCGAACCTGCGACCCCTTGGTCCCAAACCAAGTGCTCTACCAAGCTGAGCTACTTCCCGATCATGGCGCGCCCGAGAGGAGTCGAACCCCTAACCTTTTGATCCGTAGTCAAACGCTCTATCCAATTGAGCTACGGGCGCATATATGAAATTCACTGGTGCCGAGGACCGGAATCGAACCGGTACGGTAGTCACCTACCGCAGGATTTTAAGTCCTGTGCGTCTGCCAGTTCCGCCACCCCGGCTAGGGCAATTATGGAGCGGAAGACGGGATTCGAACCCGCGACCCCCACCTTGGCAAGGTGGTGTTCTACCACTGAACTACTTCCGCATATGGTGCGGGTGAAGGGACTTGAACCCCCACGCCTTGCGGCGCCAGATCCTAAGTCTGGTGCGTCTGCCAATTCCGCCACACCCGCATGATATAAATGGTGAGCCATGAAGGATTCGAACCTTCGACCCTCTGATTAAAAGTCAGATGCTCTACCAACTGAGCTAATGGCTCGTGCTGATTACCTAATAGGGTTATGCCCTATAAAAAATACAATTAAACATAAAAAAAGTGGTGCCGGCAAGAGGACTTGAACCCCCAACCTACTGATTACAAGTCAGTTGCTCTACCAGTTGAGCTACACCGGCAAGGTGTATGGTGTATTCTTTTTGCTTTGCCTTAGCTACATTGCAAAGGTTAAAGCTTCTTTACGGTAAGTTATTTTCACTTCGCTAACGCTTCGTGAAAAAACTATGGTGGAGGATGACGGGATCGAACCGCCGACCCTCTGCTTGTAAGGCAGATGCTCTCCCAGCTGAGCTAATCCTCCGTATGTACCGCCTGGCGACGTCCTACTCTCACAGGGGGAGATCCCCCAACTACCATCGGCGCTGAAGAGCTTAACTTCCGTGTTCGGCATGGGAACGGGTGTGACCTCTTCGCCAATGTCACCAGACAGGTATTCCATTGAAAGAATTGTTCTTTCAAAACTAGATAAAGGGTTGATAGTCAATCATTACCGGCGTATCGTCCAGTCCGGGAGACGCGAAGCGCCTCCTTCGTCTTACTTTTGGTTAAGTCCTCGATCGATTAGTATCAGTCAGCTCCATGTGTCGCCACACTTCCACCTCTGACCTATCTACCTGATCATCTTTCAGGGATCTTACTCACATAAAGTGA